>JAEWYT010000196.1 GCA_023458595.1 Pseudomonadota bacterium | reverse complement strand
TAACGCCTGCCGGCCTCATACGAGCCTCGGTGGCCTTACCCCGAACGAGTTTGCAACCCGGTCCCGGAGGGACCACAACGAGAACAGAGTCCAGTCATGAGTGAGGGCAAACTGGGGGCAACGTCAGCGGCCGGCATGCCTAAGTGGGGTGCCGCGCTGACTGCCAAGCCGCCGGATGACCTGTGATATCGCAGCCTTCGGACTTTATGCGTCTCTTACGCCCTGCGGCTGCCTTCACCATAGCCCGCTTACGCCTGCCGACCCCACTTAACGAGCCGAACTCCACGAGAGGACTCGGCTCATGCTCGACCTAATCTATATTGGCCTCGCCGTCTGCGGCTTCCTGGCCTTCATCGCGGCCATTCCGGCCTGCGAGCGGCTGTGAGGCGGCAATGGCGATCGACTATCTCCTCGCCGGCGGCGTCGCCGCCGGACTGCTCGTCTACCTGACGATCGCGCTCCTGCGGCCCGAACGGTTCTGAGGTTTTCCCATGGCTCAGGATCTCCTCCAGTTCGCGCTCTACGGCATGATCCTTATCTTGCTCGCCTGGCCGCTCGGCGGCTACATGGCTCGCGTATTCGGGGGCGAGCGAACCCTACTGTCGCCGTTGCTCGCTCCGGCCGAGCGGGCCGTATATGCCGCCGCAGGCCCCGCGGCAAAAAAAGATCAGCACTGGACGATCTACGCGCTCGCCGTGCTCGTCTTCAATCTGGCCGGCTTCCTGATCCTCTACGCGGTTCTGCGCGTTCAGCATGTGCTGCCGTGGAACCCGGAGGGACTCGCGCCGATGTCGCCGGCCCTCGCGTTCAACACCGCGGTCAGCTTCGTCACCAACACCAACTGGCAGGCCTACGGCGGCGAGACGACGCTTTCCTATTTCAGCCAGATGGCTGGGCTGACCGTCCAAAACTTCGTCTCCGCGGCAACCGGCATGGCAGTCGCGGTCGCCGTCATCCGCGGCTTCGCGGCGCGGAATGCCCGGACGATAGGCAACTTCTGGGTCGATATGACCCGCGCCGTCCTCTACGTGCTGCTGCCGCTGTCGATCCTCGCCGCGCTCCTGCTCGTCTGGCAGGGCGTGCCGCAGACGCTGTCCGCCTACGTTCCGGTGACGACGCTCGAGGGCGCGCAGCAACTCATCGCGGTGGGGCCCGCGGCCTCGCAGATCGCGATCAAGCAGCTCGGCACCAACGGCGGCGGCTTCTTCAACGTCAATTCCGCCCATCCGCTGGAGAACCCGACGCAGATCTCGAACCTGCTCGAGCTGATCTACATCCTTCTGATCCCGGCCGCCTTCTGCTTCCTGTTCGGCCGAATGGTGAGGGACATGCGCCAGGGCGTCGCAGTCTTCACGGCGATGGGCATCCTGTTCGTCCTCGGTCTCGCCGTCGTCTACGGGTTCGAACTCTACGGCAACGCGCTGCTCGACGCGCTGCCGATCGACCAGGCGGCCGGTAACATGGAGGGCAAGGAGGTCCGCTTCGGTGCCGGCCTGTCCGCGCTGTGGGCGGAGGCGACAACGGCCGCGTCGAACGGCTCGGTCAACTCCATGCACGACAGCTACACCCCGCTGGCGGGGCTCGCATTGCTCCTCAATATGCAAGTGGGAGAGGTCGTATTCGGCGGCGTCGGCGCCGGCTTCTACGGGATGCTGCTGTTCGTGGTGCTGACGGTCTTCCTGGCCGGGCTCATGGTTGGCCGTACCCCCGAATACCTCGGCAAGAAGATCGAAGCGAAAGAAGTGAAGCTCGCCGTGCTCGCCTTCCTGTCGATGCCGGTCGGCATCCTCGTCTTCGGCGCGCTCGCGGCGATCGTACCGCAGGCCCTCGTGGCTGTGCAGGACCCTGGTCCGCACGGATTGTCCGAGATCCTCTATGCCTATTCGTCGGCGACCGGCAACAACGGTTCGGCTTTCGCGGGCTTCGGCGCCAGCCTCCCGTTCCATCTGACGCTGCAGGGGATCGCAATGCTGCTTGGGCGCTACACCTTCATCGTGCCGATGCTTGTGGTGGCCGGCGCACTGGCGGCGAAGACGCCGGCGCCGCCGTCGGCCGGCACCTTCCCGACCCACGGGCCGCTTTTCGTGACGCTGCTGATGGTCGTCGTCCTGATCCTCGGCGGTCTCACCTTCTTCCCGGCGATCGCGCTCGGTCCGATCGCCGAACATACAGCGATGATCGCCGGCCAGACATTCTGAGGATGCTGCGATGAGAAGAAAGAGGCAGGATTTCTCCCTGTTCGACGCGGGCCTTGCGGCGGCTGCTGGCCGGTCGGCGATCGCCAAGCTCGAGCCGCGCTCGCTCGCGCGCAATCCGGTCATGTTCGTCACCGGCGTGGTGGCGCTGCTCACGACGCTCCTGTTCCTGCGCGACATCGTCGTGGAGCAGGAACAGGCCGGACTCGTCGGACAGCTCGCCGCCTGGCTCTGGATCACCGTGCTGTTCGCCAATTTCGCTGAGGCGATCGCCGAGGGTCGGGGCAAGGCCCGGGCCGACAGCCTCCGCGCGACACAGGCGGAGACCGAGTGCAAGCGTCTCGAAGGAGCGGCCGACAGACCCGCCGACTACGAACTCGTCTCGAGTCGCGATCTGCGCGTCGGGGACCTTGTTGTGGTCGTCGCCGGCGAGCTCATCCCCGCCGACGGCGAGGTGATCGAGGGCATCGCCTCGGTCGACGAGTCGGCGATCACCGGCGAATCCGCTCCGGTGATCCGGGAATCGGGCGGTGACCGGTCGGCGGTCACCGGCGGCACGCGGCTCGTCTCGGACTCGCTGATCGTCAAGGTCACTGCAGAGCCGGGAAAGAGCTTCCTTGATCGCATGATTGCGATGGTGGAGGGCGCCGAGCGCCAGAAGACGCCGAACGAGATCGCGCTCAACATCCTTCTCGTCGGCATGACCATCATTTTCGTGCTGGTGGTCGCGACGCTCGAGCCCTTCGCCCTGTACTCGGGAATATCGATCCCGGTGGCCTTCCTGGTGGCGCTTCTGGTCACGCTGATCCCGACGACGATCGGTGGCCTGCTTTCGGCGATCGGCATCGCCGGCATGGACCGCCTGGTGAAGGCGAACGTCATTGCCAAGTCGGGTCGCGCCGTCGAGGCCGCCGGCGACGTCGATACGCTACTCCTAGACAAGACGGGCACCATCACCTTCGGCAACCGCATGGCGGACACCTTCCTGCCGCTGCCGGGCGTGCCGGCCCGCGAGCTCGTCGAGACGGCACTTCTGGCCTCATTTTCCGACGAAACACCGGAGGGCAAGTCGATCGTTGATCTTGCGCGCAAGACACTCGGCCGGGAGGCGGATGTGTTGAAAGACAGAGTCTCGGTCTTCGTGCCGTTCAGCGCGCAGACACGCCTTTCCGGCGCCGACCTCGCCGACGGCACAGAGCTGCGCAAGGGTGCCGTGGACGCGGTGCTGCGCCATGCGGATGTCGGGGCGAGCCCCGACCTCACGCGCATAGTCGAGGGGATAGCCAAGTCCGGCGGCACGCCGCTGGTCGTCGCGCGCGGAAAGCACATCTTCGGCGTCATCCATCTGAAGGACGTGATCAAACCGGGCATCCGCGAGCGCTTCGCCGAATTGCGGCGCATGGGCATCCGCACCGTGATGATCACCGGCGACAACCCGCTGACCGCGGCTGCGATCGCGGCGGAATCGGGTGTCGACGACTTCCTCGCAGAGGCGACGCCGGAGAAGAAGCTAGAGCTGATTCGCGCCGAACAGGCCGATGGCAAGCTCGTGGCGATGTGCGGCGACGGCTCCAACGATGCGCCCGCGCTCGCCCAGGCCGATATCGGCGTGGCGATGAACGCCGGAACGCCGGCGGCCAAGGAAGCAGGCAACCTGATCGACCTCGACAGCGATCCGACCAAGCTCATCGAGATCGTCCTCGTCGGCAAGCAACTGCTGATCAGCCGCGGCGCGCTCACGACATTCTCGATCGCCAATGACGTTGCCAAATATTTCGCGATCCTGCCGGCCCTGTTCGTCGCCGCCTATCCGGGCCTGAACGCGCTCAACGTCATGCAGCTTGCGAGCCCGGCCAGTGCCATTCTCTCCGCCGTGATCTTCAATGCGCTGATCATAGTCGCCCTGATCCCGCTTGCCCTGCGCGGTGTCCGCTACCAGCCAGCAACCGCGGGCGATCTCCTGCGGCGGAACCTCACCATCTACGGGCTGGGCGGACTGATTGTGCCGTTCGTCGGGATCAAGGCGGTCGACATGATCATCGCGGCCCTCGGGATCGCATAGGGAGTTTCACGATCATGCCTTCACAGATCAGGCCCACTCTCGTTCTTCTGGCCTTCATGACGATCCTGACCGGCGTCGCCTATCCTTTGGCGATCACGGGACTCGGGCAGGCGCTATTCCCGATTCAGGCCAACGGGAGTTTGGTCGTGCGCGACGGGGTAGCGGTCGGCTCGGAGCATGTCGGCCAGACCTTCTCTCGGCCCGAGTACTTCCACGGCCGCCCCTCGGCGGCAGGCGGCGGCTACGATGCGGCGAACTCGGGCGGAACCAATCTGGGCCCGACCAACCGCACGCTGGTCGAGGCTGTCGCGGAGCGGGCCCGGGCGATCGCCGCGACAACGGACAGCGACCGCATCCCGATCGACCTCGTCACGGCGTCGGGAAGCGGACTCGATCCGGACATCTCGCCGGAAAGCGCCTATCTGCAGGTTTCCCGTGTTGCCAAGGCCCGAGGTCTGTCGCCGCGCGAGATTCGCGAAGTGGTCGAAGCGAATGTGGAGCAGCCGCTGTTCGGCATCTTCGGCAAGCGGACTGTCAACGTGCTATGGCTGAACCTCGCGCTCGACGGAAGGTCTCCTGCCCAATGAACGACCTGAGGCACACGGATGGCGTCGACGCCCAACGGTGAAGGCCGTCCCGAGCCGGAAGCACTGCTCGCCGAGGCGACCAAGGAGGGGCGCGGGCGGCTCAAGATCTTCCTCGGCGCAGCGCCGGGGGTGGGCAAGACGTACGCAATGCTCGAGGCGGCCCGCCAGAAGGCAGCCGCCGGCGTCGACGTCGTGGTCGCCGTCGTCGAGACCCACGGCCGTGCCGAGACCGAGGCAGTGATGCGCGGTCTCGAGGTGCTACCCCGCCGGCCGCAGTTCTACCGTGGCCGCATCCTGCATGAGATGGACCTCGACGCGTTGATTGCGCGCCGACCGCAGTTGGCACTGATCGACGAACTCGCCCATACGAACGTCTCCGAAAGCCGGCACGAGAAGCGATGGCAGGATGTCGAGGACGTTCTCGCCTCTGGCATCGACGTCTACACCACTCTCAATATCCAGCACTTGGAAAGCCTCAACGACATCGTCGCCCGGGTCTCGGGCGTGCGCGTGCGCGAGACGCTGCCGGACAAGGTGCTGGAACTCGCCGACGAAATCGAGCTCGTCGACCTGCCACCCGAGGAGCTGATCGAGCGCCTGCGCCAGGGCAAGGTCTATCTTCACGACCAGATCGCCCGCGCGATCCAGAACTTCTTCTCCAAGGGCAATCTGACCGCGCTCCGGGAACTCGCCATGCGCGTCGCGGCCGACCGCGTCGACGCGCAGATGATCGCGCACATGAAGTCCCATGCGATCGAGGGGCCCTGGCCGACGCAGGAACGCATCATGGTCTGCGTCAACGAAGCGCCGGTCGCCAAGACGCTGGTGCGGGCGGCAAAGCGGATGGCCGACCGGGCCCGTTCGTCGTGGATCGCCGTCAACGTCGTATCGTCGTCGAGCGAGTCGCTGCCGGATGCCGCCAAGAACGAGATCGCCGACACGCTGCGGCTCGCCGAGGCGCTCGGAGCCGAGGTCGCGAACGTCCACGCCGAGACCCATATCGCTGATGAGCTTCTGGCGTTCGCACGATCGCGCAACGTCAGCCGTATTCTCGTCGGCCGGCCGCGGCCGCGCCGGGGCCTCGCGTTCTTCACCCGCGAGAGCGTCGGGGAGACGCTGATCCGAAAGGGGGCGGACTTCGAGATTTCGGTGATTACGCCGGACCAGGAGGAAGCGCGCCGAGAGGCGATCCGCTCCGCCGGCATCCGTGTTGAACGCGATCCGAGGGCCTATCTGTTCGCCACCCTCATCGTCGCCGTCACCATCGCGGCTGCCTTCGTCATCGACCGCTTCCTGCCGGTGGCCGGCCTGTCGCTCGTCTTCCTGTCAGGCGTGTTGATAACCGCGACGCGGTTCGGCCTTTGGCCGTCGCTCTATGCGGCGACCGTCAGCTTCCTGATCTACAACTTCTTCTTCACTGAGCCCTATCACACCCTCTTCGTGCACGATCAGGACGATATCCTGACGCTCGCCCTCTTCTACGCGACCTCGGTACTCGCCGGGAACGTCACGGCACGGCTGCGCAACCAGATGACCGCGCAGCGGGCAATCGCGCGCCGGACGGGCCTTCTCTACGAGTTCAGCCGAAAACTCGCGAGCGCGGGTTCCTTCGACGACGTGGTCTGGACGGCCGTCAGCAATGTCGGCCTGATCCTGCGCTGCGAGGCGCTCGTCTATGCGGCGAACTCCGAGGGGCGGCTCGAGATCGTCGGCGCGTTTCCCCCGCGCGACGATCTCGACGTGCGCGATTATTCCGCGGCACTCTGGGCTTGGGAGCACGGTGAGCCGGCCGGCTGGACATCTACAACGCTTCCGTCCTCGAAATGGCTGTTCCTACCGCTCAAGACTGTCCACGGTACTCATGGCGTCTTGGCGGTCACACTGCCTGACAAGCCGCCCTTCTCACCGGACGATCGACGCCTTCTTGATGCGCTTGCAGATCAGATCGCGATCGCCATCGAGCGCACCCGGCTTGTCGCGGACCTCGAGCAGTCGCGGTTCGTTTCGGAGACCGAGCGGTTGCGTTCGGCGCTTCTCTCCTCCGTCAGCCACGACCTGCGCACGCCGCTCGTCTCGATCATCGGCGCGGCGAGTTCGCTGATAGAAGCGGACGAAGCACTCGGGTCCCGCGGCCGGCGCCAGCTCGCCGTGACCATCAAGGAGGAAGGCGACAGACTCAATCGCTACGTGCAAAATCTCTTGGATATGACGCGCCTGGGTTACGGCGCGCTCGACCTGAACCGGCAGCCAAGCGACGTGCGGGAGCTGGTGGGCGGCGCAGTCCGCCAGCTCGGTTCGGCGCTCGACGGCCACCGGCTGGTCCTCGATATTGCCGCAGATCTACCTTCAATCGACGTCGATCCAATTCTCATGCAGCAGGTCTTTGCGAACCTCCTCGACAACGCCGCGAAATACGCGCCCGCGGGCTCCGTCGTCACCGTTGCGGCCTCGCCGGGCAGCGGAGAGATGCTCTTTTCCGTCGGCGACGAGGGACCGGGCATACCGCGTCAGGACAGGAACCGCGTCTTCGACATGTTCCATCGGGTACGCGCGATCGACGGACAGCGCGCTGGAACCGGCCTCGGCCTGGCGATCTGCAAGGGCGTCGTGGACGCACACGGCGGCAGCATCCGCGCCGAGCCAGCCCGTCCCGATGGGTCGGGTACGCGGATAGAGGTCCGGTTGCCCCTGGCCGTCGAGACGAAGGAGGCGGTTTGAGCTCGCTCGCGCGCATCCTCGTCGTCGACGACGAGAGCCAGATCCGACGCTTCCTGCGCGTCGCGCTCGAGGCGCACGGCTACGAAGTCGTGGAGGCGGCCAGCGGGCGCGAGGGCGTGCAGAAGTCTGCGACCGAGGAGCCTGATCTGATGATACTTGATCTCGGCCTTCCCGACATGGATGGCAAGGAGGTCATCTCGAAGCTGCGCGAGTGGTCGCGGATACCGATCCTCGTCCTGTCGATCCGCGGTGAGGAAACGGAGAAGGTCGCCGTCCTCGACGCCGGCGCGCAGGACTACGTCGTGAAGCCGTTCGGCATCCAGGAGCTGCTCGCTCGGATAAGGAGCCTTTTGCGGGATCGCTCGCCGGCGGGCGAAGCCGGCCAAGCGGTGGTGGAGATCGGCGACCTCCGCGTCGACGTTGCGGCGCACGCGGTCCGGCAGGACGGCCAGCCACTCAAGCTCACTCGCAAGGAATTCGACGTCCTGTGGATGCTCGCCCGCAATGCCGGGCGTATCGTCACCCACCAGATGCTGCTGCGCGAGGTGTGGGGCAAGGCGCACGAACACGATACGCAGTATCTGCGCGTCTTCGTCCGCCAGCTTCGCCGCAAGCTCGGCGACGATCCTGCGAACCCGCGCTACATCATGAACGAGCCGGGCGTGGGGTATCGGATGCTCGAGCCGTGAGCGGGGGGCCACAGCGGCTCGTTATTGCACGTAGTCCAGACGTACCGGCCCGACCATTACTTAGGCCGGTTTCAGCTGGCTCGTTGAATTTAGACATTGGTACGCCGTTTTCTGCCGTTCCCACGCCATCGGAAATGGCTCCAACAGCGCCTTCAGCGTTGCCTTCTCTAACTGTCGTCCATCGAGTATCGCCTCGACGATGTCGGGCGCGAGCAGGGTAAGGCGCAGGACGCGGCTGACATAGGATCGGTTCAGCTTCTCGGAGTCGGCGAGTTCGGCGATCGACCCGTACGCGCCACTGTCGAGAAGGCGCTGCCAGCCGAAGGCGCCGGCGAGCTCTCCAAGCTCAACCTGCTCACCCATCTCGACCGCGCTGCGCTAGCCGCCTACTGCAACGCCTACGCCATGTGGGTCGAGGCCATCGAGGCCATCCAGAAATACGGCTCGAGGGTGAAGTCGCCGAGTGGCTATCCCGTGCAGTCGCCCTATGTCGCGATCGCCAACCGCCAAACCGAGATCATGCTCAAGATCTCTGCCGAGTTCGGCTTCACGCCGGCAAGTCGCGGACGGATCGTCGCGCCGCCGGCAGAGCAGGGAGAACTGTTCGAGCGGGGCTGGTATTGAATTTTTCCTATAGTGAGTCGGTCGAGATCGAGGTCCAGGCATCCCGGAAAACGCTAGAAAGCCGATTTGGGAGTTGTGCTCACGCTAGGCTGGCGTTCGAGGATTCGCCGACGGCGGGCCGCTATCCGTGCCGGCTGGCTTCCGCCAGATCGTTCCAGACCATCTGGTCGGCGAAGAATCCATCGCGGACCGTGAATCGGTCTATGAAGCGGACGCCGCTGAAAGCGGTGCCGTCGAGCCACTCGCCGGCAAGGGTTCCGAAGCAATAAACGATCGGGCCGCCTGCGTCGGCAGTGACATCGAAGCGGTCATAAGTCTTGCGGACGAAGCGATAGCGGCTTCTCGCCCACTCGATCAGCTGTTCGAGTCTCGTGAATTGGGCGCCGCCGGGAAAGGTCATGCGGAAGTCGTCCGACAGGAATTCCCTGGCTCGATCGAGATCTCGGGCCTCCATCGTGGCGAGGAACGCGCGGACCAACTCGATCGGATCAGGAAGCGGGTTGCCGGGCCGCCTGTTCTTGCGCCCGCGCATATAGCTTTCGGCCTTCACCTCGTGGATCGCCACGGTCACGCCGTCCAGCGGTGCGGCGATGACGCTGCGCACGGCATCGGTGAGGCGTTCCCCAAGACGCATGCGCGTGTCGGCGTCATATCCCTCGATCAGCGTCAATTCGATAACCGGCATCCAAATCCTCCGTCGCCGCAAGAGCGCAGCCCCTTGCGTTTCCGCGCTTTGAGCTAATAGTATATTTATATACCATTACAAGCAGCCTTCATTCCGAAGGGCAATGGTGGGGGAGCGGCGACGGTGACACTGACGGCAGCTCGGGGACAGGCAAACGCGGCGCGTGAGCTGCGTCCAACGTGGAGTCGGATCGACCCGACGTCCCGGGTGCCGCTCTACCACCAGATCTATGTGATCCTTCGAAATCTCATCTACTCGGGCCAACTCGGCGCAGGCGACTTCGTCCCGGGCGAGCAGGATCTGGCGGAGAGCTTCGGGGTTTCACGGATCACGGCCAAACGGGCGCTCAACGAGATGGCCGCGGCCGGCCTCGTCGTGCGCGAACGTGGCCGCGGCACGCGGGTCGTGCACCGTCCGCCGGCGCCGCCGGTGACGGCCTCTTTCGAGGGGTGGCTCGAGAACATCTCGCTGATGGGCATCTCCACGGAGGCGCGGGTTCTGGAATTCGACTACGTTCCGGCCAACGAGGATGTCGCCAATGCGCTCCGGGTCGCTCACGGCGAGCTGGTCCAGCGCTCAGTGCGTGTGCGCAGTCTCGACGGCGAGACGATGTCCTATCTCGTCACTTGGCTTCCGAAGGATATCGGCCGAGGTTTCGAGCGCGAGGATCTCAGCCGCTATGCCCTGCTGACGCTCCTGGAACGAGCGGGCGTCCGGGTCGCATCCGCTCGGCAGACGGTGAGCGCGACGCTCGCCGATCCGGTCGTCGCAAGGGCGCTCGGCATCGACCCCGGCGCGCCGATGCTCGAGGTCAGGCGCCTCGTGCTCGATATGGACGACAGGCCCGTCGAGTACATCCGGGTGCTCTACCGGCCCGACAGGTATCGCTTCGAGATGAACCTGCAACGGGTTCATCGCGACGAGGGAATGCGCTGGGCGGCCCAACCGGCCGAGGCATCGGAGGCCGTGCTCCACAACAAGAGACCGTAACGCACCAACCAGAAGGGACTGGAGAGAAACGATGGTAGACAAGCGGAAGAAGAACGGACTGAACAAGCGCGAATTCATGGCGGCCGCCGGCGCGACGGCGCTGGTGACGGGCGTGAGCGGCTTCCCGGCGGTGCTGAGAGCACAGACGCCGACCGTGAAAATCGGACTTATCCACCCGGTCACGGGCTTTATCGCCTTCTCAGGCACCCAGTGCCGCTCGGGCGGCGAGATGGCGATCGCCGACATCAACGCCGCCGGTGGCATCAAGTCGATGGGCGGCGCCAAGCTCGAAGCGGTGCTCGCCGACAGCCAGGGCAAGCCCGACATCGGCGCGGCCGAAGTCGCGAAGATGGTCGAAGGCGGCATCGACGGTATCGTTGCCGGCTACTCCTCGGCGATCTCGCTTGCGACCACCCAGGAAGCGGCGAAGAGCAACACGCCACACGTCGTCGATGTCGGCGTCTCAGACGAGATCATCAAGCGCGGGCTGCCGAATACGTTCCGGTTCAGCCCCGGCTACGGCGTGATAGCCAAGTTCGCCGTCGACAACCTCGACAAGATCAACAAGGCTGCAGGTTCTCCAGCAAAGTCCGCGATGATCATCCACGAGGAGTCGCTGTTCGGCACCGGCACCGCCGGACTGCTGCAGAAGGAGCTGCCGAATATCGGCATCGAGGTGGTCGACGTCATCAAGCACGCCAATCCGACGCGCGACTTCACCAATATCGTCTTGCAGATCAAGGCGAAGAACCCGGATCTGGTGGTTCCAGCCAACTACTACAACGAATACGTGCTGCTCGCCCGCACGATGCAGCAGCAGAAGGTGCGTCCGAAGGGCATCTACTCGGTCCTCGGCGGCGCCGCCTCGAGCTACAAGTTCGTCAAGGAGTTCCCGGATGCTGCCGACTACATCATGGACTGCAATCACTGGTTCAATCCGAAGTCGGATATCGCGCTGAAGCGCAAGGCTGAGGCCGAGGCGAAGGGACTGATCTACACGTATGAGGTGTTCCTGACCTACAACGCCGTCGCTTTCCTGGCGGACGCGATCGAACGCGCTGGATCGACCGACAAGGACAAAGTCATTGCCGCGCTCGCCAGCTCGACCTGGGACAAGCACGGCATGCCCTACGGTCCGACCAAGATCGTCGGCGGCCAGAACGAGGGAGGTCAGCCGGTGAACACGCAGGTCCTGAACGGCGATATCCAGGTGATCTTCCCTCAGGAGTTCGCGTCGGCCGATCCCGTCTTCCCAATGCCCTCCTGAACCGACGGACGGACGCATCCCTGGACTGGCGGGCGCCGGGGCCCGCCAGTCCTATAGACTGTGACCTTGACCAGGACCTATGCCGGATTTCTCGATTCTTCTGCCGTCGCTTCTCAACGGAATTACCACGGGTGCGCTCTACGCCCTGGTGGCGCTCGGCCTGACGTTGATCTACGGCGTCCTGCACATCATCAACTTCGCGCACGGCAGCCTGCTGATGCTGGCGCTCTACGGCGTTTATTTCCTCGCGGTCGGATTCGGCATCGGGCCATATCAAGCGCTGATCGTCATGCCGTTCGCGATGTTCGCGCTAGGCTACGTGCTCCAGCGCTATGTGATTGGCAAGGCGAGCCACGATCGCGACGAGAACATTCTTCTCGTGACACTCGGCCTGTCGATCGTGATCGAGAACCTGGCTCTCTACTTCTTTCGGTCGGATACCCGCATCGTCGATACGCCGTGGTCGTTTGAGACGGTCGAGTTTCTCGGAGCTTTTCTGCCGCTGCCGAAGGTAATCGCGTTCTTCGGCGCCCTGGTGACGGCGGCCGCATTGTGGGTGCTGATGACCCGTACTGACCTCGGCAAGGCTATCCGGGCGGTGGCGAAGGAGCGCAAAGGTGCCCGCCTCGTCGGAATCGATGTCGACCATGTCTACGCGATGAGCTTCGGCCTCGGCATCGGGTGCCTCGGCATCGCCGCCTGCCTTCTGATGCCGAGCTACTACGTGACCCCGCAGGTCGGCCACGGCTTCGTGCTGATCGCCTTCACCATCGTCGTTCTCGGCGGCATGGGATCGTTCATCGGCGCGCTCATTGGCGGATTCATCATCGGCATCGTCGAATCACTCGGCGGCCTGTTCCTTGGCGAAAGTCTTGGGCAGATCGGCATATTCGCGATCTTCATTCTGATCCTGCTGTTCCGGCCGACCGGCCTGCTCGGGCAGAAGGCGTGAACGGCATGAAGAGCCTTGCAGCGCTTGTCCTGGTCTTCGCCGCGATCGGTGCCGTGCCGTTCGTCGTCGGTTCGGACGTCTGGCTCAACAGCCTGATCATGGTTCTCTACGCGGCGCTGCTCGGCCAGGCTTGGAACATCCTGGGCGGATACGGGGGGCAGTTCTCCTTCGGGCACGCCGCCTTCTTCGGCACCGGGGCCTACACCGTCGCGGTTCTACAGGTGCAGCTCGGGGTGAACCCCTGGATCGGGCTCGTGGCGGGAGCCGCGATGTCGGGCATGGTCGCCGCGTTCGTCGGAGCCGTCAGTTTTCGCTACGGGTTGCGCGGCTCCTACTTCGCACTCGTCACGCTTGCCTTCGCCGAGGTGTTGCGCATCCTCTCCAACACGGTGCCCTTCACCGGCGCAGGTGTCGGTATCCTGATCCCGCTCGAGCCCGGGGTCGCGAACCTGCAGTTCGCGGAAAAGAGCGGCTATGTCTGGCTGATCTGGGCGATGACGTTCGCTGCCTTCCTGGCCACCTGGTGGCTCGGAAACTCACGCTTCGGTGCGCGTTTGATGGCGGTTCGCGACAACGAGGACGCCGCCCGCGCGCTCGGTGTTCCTGCACTTCGCATCAAGTTCGGCGGTATCGTCCTGTCGGGCACGATCTCGGGGCTCGCCGGCGTTTTCTATGCTCAGTACTACCTCTATCTCGATCCCGGCATCGCCTACGGGCCGGCGGTCTCGATCGAATCGCTTCTGGTGCCGATCGTCGGCGGCATGGGTACGCTGTTCGGCCCGCTCCTCGGTGCGATCGTTCTGCACGCCCTCTCTGAATTCACCCGCGACATCTTCGGCGACGCGCCGGGAATATCGCTTGCGATCTACGGCGTCGTGCTGATCTTCATCGTGATGTTCCTGCCGCGCGGGCTTGCCGGGCTCGGCCGCATTTCCGCCCGTAGGCTCCTGCGCGCGAGGCCGGCATGATCCTGTCGGTCAAAGGCGTGTCGAAATCCTTCGGCGGGCTGCAGGCGGTCCGTGATGCGTCGCTCGACATCGAGGCAGGGCGGATCGTGTCGCTGATCGGGCCGAACGGAGCCGGCAAGACGACGCTGTTCGCGCTCATCACCGGCTTCCACGTGCCCGACGCCGGCCGCGTCGAATTCGACGGGGCCGATATCACCGGCCAGCCGCCGGAACAAATCGCGTACCTCGGGATGGTGCGGACATTCCAGATCGTACAGCCATTCGCCGACCAGACCGTGCGCGACAACATCGCGGTCGGTGCGCATCTGCACCGGGCCGCCCGCCGCGAGGCGCTGGCGAAGGCGGAAGAGGTCGCACGCCAGATCGGCCTCGCCGATCGCCTCGACCAGGACGCAGCCTCTCTGACGGTCGCAGGCCGCAAGCGGCTCGAAGTCGCCAAGGCGCTCGCGACCGACCCGAAACTGATCCTGCTCGACGAGGTGATGGCCGGCCTCAATCCGAGCGAGGTGCGTGACGTCATCCCGATCATCCGGGCGATCCGTGACGCAGGCGTCACCATCGTTCTGATCGAGCACGTGATGCAGGCGGTGATGAACCTGTCCGAACACACCTGGGTGCTGAATCAGGGTGAGATCATTGCAAGCGGGCCGCCTGCGGAGATCGCCCGCGATCCGGCCGTGATCGAGGCCTATCTGGGCCACGGCATGGCGGCCGGGATCTCCAGGGAGGCTACCCGTGCTTGAGGTCTCGGGCCTTCATGCCGGCTACGGCGAGGCGGAGATCCTGCGCGGCATCGACCTGTCGATCGCACAAGCCGAGATCGTCGCCCTGCTTGGATCGAACGGCGCCGGCAAGACCACCTTCAACGCGTGCCTGTCGGGCCTCGTGCGGCCGACGGCAGGGCGGATCACGTTCGACGGCACCGGCCTCGTCGAGGCGGACCCGGCGCGGATCGTCGAGGCGGGCCTTGTCCAGGTGCCGGAGGGGCGCCACGTCTTTCCCAACCTGTCGGTCAAGGAGAACCTCGAGCTCGGCGGGTACCGGCGTGGGAGAGAACGGCGCAGGAGCAACCTGGAACGTGTCCTCGAAACGTTCCCGCGGCTTCAGGAACGTATGGAGCAGAGGGCCGGAACGCTGTCCGGCGGTGAGCAGCAGATGCTCGCGATTGGGCGCGGCATGATGTCGGAGCCGAAACTACTCATCCTCGACGAGCCCTCGCTCGGGCTGTCGCCGGTGCTGGTCGAGGAGATGTTCTCGCTGATCGGGAAACTGAACGAGGAGGGCCTGACGATCCTTCTAGTGGAGCAGAACGTGCGCCAGTCGCTGGAGATCGCGACGCGGGCCTTCGTCCTGGAGAACGGCGCCATCAGCCTGTCGGGGCCAGCAGCCGAGCTGATCCGCGATCCGCAGCTGCAGCGCTCCTATCTGGGAATCTGAACGATGCCGATGACACTTGCAGAGAAGATCATCGCCAAAGCGGCGGGCCGGTCCGCCGTGAAGCCCGGCGAGATCGTGACCGCCAAGGTCGACCTGGCGATGATTCACGACTCGGGCGGGCCGCGCCGCGTCGAACCGATCCTGAAGCGCCTTGGCGTCGGCCTGTTCGACCGCTCGAAGGTGGTGCTGATCTCCGATCACTTCGTGCCCGGCGACGACGACGCGGGGCGCGACATCCTCGATCTGACGCGCCGTTGGGCCAAGGAGAAGCAGGTCGCTTTCTACGACTCGGTCGGGATCTGCCACGTCGTGCTGCCGGAGCGGGGTCATCTGGGGCCCGGCATGTTCGTCGTCGGCGGCGACAGCCATTCGCCGACGGGCGGGGCCTTCGGCGCCTACATGTTCGGCGTCGGAGCGACCGAGATGGCCGGGGTGCTCGCGACGGGAGAGATCTGGATCCGCGTGCCGGATACGATCCTGATCGAATGGCGCGGCAGGCTCGGCGAAGGCGTCACCGCCAAGGACATCATGCTGGCCTTGTGCGGGCGGCTCGGCATGGACGGCGGCAAATACCAGGCGGTGCAGTATACGGGCGAGGCGATCGAGGCGCTGGGCATGCAGGAGCGCATGACGCTGTCGAACATGGCAGCGGAACTTGGCGCCCAGACCGGATTGATCGCGCCCGACGCCACAACAGCCGACTATATACGTACGGCGGGCGGCGAGCCCGGCGATATTGCCACGTGGCAGGGCGATCCCAACGCGGTGATCGCCGAACACCATGTCTTCGACGCGGCGATGCTCGAGCCGCAGGTCGCCGCGCCCCATTCGCCGGCCAACGCCGTCGATGTCGGCGACTATCCCGAAACGGCGATCGACGTCGCCTATGTCGGCGCCTGCACAGGCGCGAAATATGTCGACCTCGAACGGGCCGCGCAGATCCTGAGCGGCCGCACCGTGGCATCGGGCGTTGAACTGCTGATCGCACCTGCCTCCCGGCGAGACCAGGATCGTGCCGAAGCGGAGGGCATCATGGCCGCACTGGAGGACGCAGGGGCCAAGATCCTCCCCAACGCCTGCGGCATCTGCGCCGGCTACGGCTTGGCCCGTCTGGGAGAAGACGTGACCTGCATCTCCTCGACGGCTCGCAACTTCAAAGGCCGCATGGGTGCCACCACCTCCAGGGTCTATCTCGCCTCGCCCTTCACGGTCGCCGCCTCGGCCGTGGCCGGACACATCACCGATCCGCGGCCGATGCTCGCCGAGGGAGGCCGCGCATGAGCGAAGGGATCACGGAAGGCCGGGCCTTCGTCTTCGGCGACGACATCGACACGGACCAGCTCGCGCCCGGCCAGTACATGGCCGCGCCGCTCGAAATACTCGCGGCCCATTGCCTCGAAGCCGTGGACCCCGCATTCGCGGGCAGCGTCGGGCAGGGAGACGTCATCGTCGCCGGCAAGAACTTCGGCATGGGCTCGTCGCGCGAGCAGGCCGCGCAGGCCTTGAAGGCACTCGGCATCGCCGGCGTCGTCGCGCCATCCTTCGGCGGCATCTTCCATCGCAACGCGATTAACGTCGGCCTGCCCGTGTTCACGGCGCAGATCGGAGACGAGGTCGCTGCCGGCGACAGGGTCGCACTCGACGTTTTCGGCGCGCGCCTCGTCAACGTCACGCGGCAGACCGCGATCGCGCTCGACCCGCTTCCCCCGTTCCTGCTCGAACTGATCGACGACGGCGGCCTCGTGCCACACCTCGAGAAGCGGTTTGCGAAATTGAAGACGGGTGAGAGTACACAGAAGGAGTTCCGCTCATGACGCGTCTCAAGACGCGCATCGGCAATGGCAAGATCCTCGTCGCGCCGGGCATCTACGACGGCCTCTCCGGCCTCGTCGCGGAGACTGCCGGGGCCGAGGCCGTCTATCTGTCGGGCGCCAGCATCGCCTATACGCGCTTCGGCCGCCCCGATGTCGGCCTCGTGTCGATGAACGAGGTCGCCGACACCATCGCCGCCATCTGCGACCGGATCGCCGTTCCGATCATCGTCGACGCCGATACCGGCTTCGGCAACGCGATCAACGTCAAGCGCACCGTGCGCCAGTTCGAGCGGGCGGGAGCGAACGCGATCCAGCTCGAGGATCAGACGCTGCCGAAACGCTGCGGTCATCTCGACGGCAAGACGCTGGTCTCCGTCGGAGAGATGGTCGGCAAGATCAAGGCCGCCCTCGATGCCCGCGCCTCGGAGGACACGCTGATCATCGCCCGCACCGACGCGGTCGCGGTCGAGGGACTTGCGGCCGGTGTCGACCGCGCCGGAGCTTACGCGGAGGCCGGCGCGGACGTGTTGTTCGTCGAGGCGCCGAAGAGCGTCGAGGACATGACGGAGACCGTTGCGAAGCTCGGAGCCAAGGCGCCGCTGATGGCCAACATGGTCGAGGGCGGTAAGACGCCGTCGATGAACGCAGCCGATCTCGAGGCGCTCGGCTTCGCGCTCGTCATCTTCCCGGGCGGTGCTGTGCGCGCGATCGCGGCGACGCTCGAAGGCTATTATTCGAGCCTCGTCGCCAACGGCACCAATGAGCCGTTCCGCAACAACATGGTCGATTTCTCCGGGATCAACCGTATCGTCGGAACGCCCGAACTGCTCGAGGAAGCGCGCCTCTACGACGAGGATCAGCAGTGATGGCGATCGACCCGATCACGCTTGCGATCCTGAAGGGCCGGCTCGAACAGATCGCCGATGAGATGGACGCAACGCTGTTCCGCTCGGCCTTCAACCCGATCATCGCCGAAGCGCACGACGCCTCGCACGGCATCTACGAGGCGTCGAGCGGCGACACGCTGGTGCAGGGGAAGTCGGGCCTGCCGATCTTCGTCGGCGTGATGGCCTTCGCGGTCAAGGCGGTGATCGAGAAGGCCGCCGCACAGGGCGGTCCGCGCGACGGCGACGTGTGGATCTTCAACGACCCATACGCCGGCGGCACGCACCTCTCCGATTTCCGCCTCGTGCGGCCGCTCTTCGCGAACGGCGAGGTATTCTGCTATCTCGCCTCGGTCGGACACTGGCACGACGTCGGCGGCAACGTTCCGGGCAACTACAACCCCGTCGCGACCGAGTGCTTCCAGGAAGGCATGCTGATCCCGCCGGTGAAGCTGTTCGACAAGGGCGAGCTTCGCCAGGACGTGATCGACATCCTGTCGGCGAACTCGCGATTGCCGACGTCGCTCTACGGTGACCTCAACGGCCAGATCAATGCGCTCGATCTGGGCGTTCGCCGCATGCAGGAACTGCTCGACGAGTACGGCGTGGAGACGGTCGCCGAGGCGCTCGGCGAACTCAAGATCCGAGCCGCGCGGCAGATGCGGGCGCAGATCCGCGACCTTCCGGACGGCACCGTCTCGGCGGAGGACTTCCTCGACAATGACGGCATCGTCGACGAACCGCTCAAGATCGCGCTCGACCTGACGATCGACGGCGAGTGCATGAAGATGGATTTTTCCCGCTCGGCGCCCGCCTGCGCCGGACCCTTGAATATCTCGCGGGCAACCACGGTCGCCGCCTGCTATGTCGCGCTGAAGCACGTCTTCGGCGATGTGCCCGCCAATGCGGGCGTGCTCGAACCGGTCGAGTTCGTCATTCCCGAAGATTCGATCCTAGCGGTCGAAGCGCCGAAGCCTGTCGGCGGCTACACCGAAACGATCCTGCGGCTGATCGACGTCGTCTTCCAGGCGGTCGCCGAGATCGCACCGGAGCGCTCGAACGGCTGCGCCTACGGAACGATCAACGCGCTGTCGCTCGCCGGCCATCGCGGCGATGGGCGGCGCTGGGTGATGTTCTCGTTCTTCGGCGGCGGTCACGGCGGTCATCCGAAGGGGGATGGACTGAACCACGGCAACGCTCCGATCTCGACGGCGACAATCCCGCCGCTCGAAATCCTCGAGGCGGCCTATCCCGTGCGGTTCACCCAATGGGCGCTCCGGCCGGATTCGGGTGGACCCGGGCGCAATCGTGGCGGTCTCGGCGCGATCTACGAGATCGAGCTCATGGAAAAGGACGCCGACGTCTTCCTGTTTGGTGAGCGCGGCCGTTTTCCGCCGCCCGGCGTGGTGGGCGGCAAGCCGGCAGCGCTGAACCGGTTCGTCTACGACACGAGCGAAGGTGGGAAGTCGCCGCCGATGACGTCGAAGATGGTGGGCGTGAAGCTGATGCGCGGCGAACGCGTGCGACTGGAGACACCGGGCGGCGGCGGATACGGCCCCCCCATGCTGCGCGATCTGCGCGAGGTTGCGCGCGACGTCCGTCTGGGCTTCGTCTCGCGCGAGGCGGCGCGCGACGACTACGGCGTCGTCATCGATAGCGACGGCCAGGTCGACGAGGCCGCGACCGCGACGCTGCGGCGGGCGAGTGCGGCGGCATGAGCGGGAAGCGCTACGCGATCGGTGTCGACGTCGGCGGTACCTTCACCGACATCTTCCTGTGGGACGAGGCGACGGGGCGGGTCACGACGGCCAAGGTGCCGTCGACCCGAGGCGATCAGTCGATCGGCTTCGTCGAGGGCATTTCCGCGGTCGCCGAGGATTTTGCCGACATCGCCACGGTGGTACACGGAACGACGGTGGGCACCAACGCGCTGCTCGAGCGCAAGGGCGCGCCGACTGGCGTCATCACCACCGAAGGCTTTCGCGACGTTCTCGAGATGCGTCGCCGCGACCGGCCGACCACCTGGGGCCTGTGGGGGATGTTCACTCCCGTGGTGCCGCGCGACAGGCGTCTCGAGGTGAGCGAGCGGGTGCTCGCCGACGGCAACGTCCTGGCGAAGGTCGATCCGCGCGAGGTTGCCGAACGCGCCGAGGCACTGAAGGCGTCCGGCTGCGAGTCGGTCTGCGTGTTCTTTATCAACAGCTACGCCAACAACGACAACGAGGCGATCGCCGTCGAGGCCGTGCGCTCGGTCTGGCCGAACGCCTACGTCACCGCGGCAACGGAGATCGTTCCGGAGATCCGCGAGTTCGAACGCCTGTCGACGGCGACACTCAACGCCTATCTGCAGCCGGTCGTCTCGAGCTATCTGGATCGGCTGGAGACGGCGCTCGACAAGCGCGGTTTCTCGGGCGACGTGCTGATCGTCCAGTCTAACGGCGGCGTGATGTCGGTGGAGACCGCCAAGTGCTATCCCGTGCGCACGGCGCTGTCGGGACCGGCGGCGGGCGTCATCGCGGCGAAAGCGATTTCAGCGGCGGCCGGCTTCGCCAACGTCATCACCTGCGACATGGGCGGCACCTCCTTCGACGTGTCGCTGATCGCCGGCGGCGAGGCGGCGCTCGCCGCGCAGACGGCGATCGACTTCGGCATGGTCGTGCGCACGCCGATGATCGAGATCACGACGATCGGCGCCGGCGGCGGCTCGATCGCCCATGTCGACGAGGGCGGCATTCTGCAGGTCGGCCCGGAATCGGCGGGATCGAATCCCGGCCCGGTCTGCTACGGCCTCGGCAACGACCGCCCGACCGTGACCGACGCCAACCTCGTGCTCGGCCGCATCAATGCCGCTCGTCCGATCGGCGGCAAGCTCGATGCGCTCGATGTCGAGGCGGCGCGCGCCGCGATCGACCGCGAGATCGCCGCACCGCTCAGCATCGACGTCATGGAAGCCGCCGAAGCGATCCTCAAGGTCGCCAATGCCAAGATGGCGGGCGCCATCCGCCTCGTCTCGATCGAGCGTGGCTACGATCCCGACAAGTTCGCCGCGATGCCGTTCGGCGGCGGCGGCGCGCTGCATACCGGCGCGCTGATGAAGGACGTCGGCCTGCGCTCAGCGCTGGTGCCGCGCTATCCAGGTGTCACATCGGCGCTCGGCTGTGTCGTGGCCGACATGCGCCACGACCGCGTGCAGACGGTGAACCGGCTGCTCGACGCCGTCGATGCGACAGCGCTCGGGATGGAGATGGAGGCGGTCGCCGCCGAGACCGAATTGCTGCTCGCGCGCGCCGGTGTCGCCTTCGAGCGGATAGACCGGATCTACGAGCTGGATATGCTCTATCTCGGCCAGACCCACACGGTTACCGCGCACATCGAGATGCCATCGGACGGGCTGACGAGCGAGGCAATCTGCGAAGCCTTCGAAGCGGCCTATCGCCGTGCATTCGGCCGGTTGCTGAGCGGCATTCCGATCCGCGTGATGAACTACCGCGTAGCGGTGATTGGACGGCGGCCGGCTTTCGACATGGCCGTGTTCGCGCCGCCGTCGGGCGGGATGCTCGAAAGCTGCCGCATCGGTTCGCGGCGCGTGCGCGTCGATAGCGTCGATGTCGATGCGCCGGTCTACGAGCGGCTCGACCTGCCGGAAGGCGCGGAGATCGCCGGGCCGGCGCTGCTCGAGCAGCCCGATACCACGATCTTCATCGATCCGGGCCTCGTCGGGCGTGTCGACCGCTTCGGCAATGTCGTCATCACCCGGCAGGGAGAGTCGACCGATGGCTGATGTCCCGTTCGACGCCGCACGCACCGGTCTGCTGATCGTCGACCTGCAGAACGACTTCCTTCATCCCGACGGCGCCTATGGCCGCGCCGGCCGGACGGCGGGCGAGATCGCGGCGCTGCCCGAGAGAATCAAGCCCGTCGCCGACGCGCTGCGCGCAAAGGGCGGCTGGATCGTGTCGACGCAGTTCACGCTGGTGCCCGGCAAGGGGGGAGAGCCCCTCATTTCGCCGCATCTGAAGACGCTGCGACCGTTCCTCGCCAAGGGTGATTTCGAGCCGGGCGCCTGGGGTCACCGGCTCGTCGATACCCTGCAGCCGGCCGACCTGACGGTCGAGAAGATCGCCTATTCGGCCTTCTATATGAGCCGGCTCGAATACGTCCTGCGGCGCGCCGGTATCGAGACCCTTCTCGTCTGCGGGATCGTCACGAACGGCGGGGTCGCCTCGACCGTGCGTGACGCCCACGTGCGCGACTTCAACGTCACGGTGCTGTCGGATGGCTGCGGTGCGTTCCGCGACGAGGTGCACCGCACGGCGCTCGCCGATCTATCGAGCATCGTGTCTGTCCGTAGCTGCGCCGGGGCCGGCCGCCTCATCGAAGAGGCTTGAGCCTTGGCGCCGCGCATCGAAAATGTCGACGGAATTTCCTTCGAGACGTCCTGCGACGTTTTGATCATCGGTTCAGGCGCCTGCGGCCTAGTTGCCGCGTTGCGTGCGGCCGATGCGGGCGCCGATGTCATCGTTGTCGAGCGCGATCATAGCCCATCCGGATCGACCTCCATGTCGTCGGGCTTCATCCCGGCGGCGGGAACGCGGTTCCAGCAGGCGCTTGGTATTTCAGATTCGGCGGATCTATTCGCTGCCGACATCCAGAAGAAGGCCCAGAACGAGGCCGACTCGGCCGTCGTCCAAGCCGTGGCGGCGGAAATCGGCCCGGCGCTCGAATGGCTCGCCGACTGCCACGGCCTCGAATGGCTGGTGCTGACCGACTTCCTCTACCCCGGACACTCCGTCCACCGGATGCACGCCGTGCCGGAGAAGACCGGCGCAGGACTGATGGCCCGGCTGTCGTCGGCCGTCGAGGCGGTGGGGATCCCGATCGTGACGGACGCGCACGCGACGACGCTCTTCGTCGGGCAGGACGGAATCATTGCCGGCATCGGGATCGAACGCCCTGACGGGACAACGGAGAGGATCGGCTGCGGCGCGCTGATACTTGCCTGCAACGGCTATGGCGGGAACCGTGATCTGGTGCGGCAGCACATCCCCCGGATGGCGGACGCACTCTACTACGGTCATCCCGGCAACGAGGGCGATGCCGTGCTGTGGGGCGAGGGGCTAGGCGCGGCGACCCGGCATATGGGCGCCTGTCAGGGCCACGGCTCGCTCGCCCATCCGCACGGGATCCTGATCACCTGGGCGCTGATGATGGAGGGCGGCATCCAGATCAATGCGAAGGGCGAGCGCTTCTCTAATGAGCATCGCGGCTATTCCGAGCAGGCCATCGATGTGTTGCGGCAGCCGGGCGGTATCGCATGGGACGTCTATGACGAGCGGTTGCACAAACTCGGCCTCACCTTCCCGGACTATCAGGAAGCGGACAAGGCCGGGGCGATCCTGAGCGCCGACACGGCGGCGGCACTCTCATCGCGGATGAAGGTACCGCCTGCGGCCCTGGACGAGACGCTTGCCACAGTCGAGGGTTTTCATCGCGGTGAAGAACAGGACCCCTACGGGCGGGATTTCACGAGAAAGCCCTCGTTGGAGCCGCCCTACTATGCGGTCAGGGTGACCGGCGCACTGTTCCACACCCAGGGCGGGCTCGCCATCGACCGATCCGCCCGCGTCCTCCGGACCGACGGTACCCCGTTCGTCAACTTTTTCGCCGGCGGCGGCGCGGCGTGCAGCGTGTCGGGCAGCCGGATCGAAGGCTATCTCTCCGGCAACGGCCTGCTAACGGCCATTGGGCTCGGCTCGATCGCGGGCCGAATCGCCGCGACTTCGGCCGGACTGTCGGGCTAGGCGATCAACCCAGGGTTCGGTGCAAGCACCAATAGTTCTCGGCAGGCGTGCCGCCTACAGACAAATGGATCCTTCATCCAGAAAGATCGCCATCATTTCCAAGCGTGAAGCCTGTCCCGTCCTCCGCGGCGGATTCGATCTGGATTTGCGGCGCTTTTCCCGGTCGGCCCGGCCAGAGAACGTGGGAACCCGGTTCTTACTGCTCCGCCAGCGCTCGACTCCGAACGTTTCTCCACCGCGTCGACGCCGCCGGAAGATCTTCCGTGAGACAACCGTTGTTTGACGTGCACCTGTTGACCATCTGCGGGCTCGAACCGAGGCCGGCTCTCGCCGGCCGCTGGCGGCCCAGTTTCGAGTTCGGCTGTCTTGCCGGAGCGATGCTAAGCCTCTGACGTGGGTCGGAAATGGTCGTTCGTTGCACTTCGCATCAACGGCAGCAAGGCGGACGAAGCAGCCGATTGAATTGCGATGCGCTGATCCCGGTCGCGGACATTTCCATTGTGTGGCGCTCAGGGCCGGGCTTGATCGGTGGTTCGGAACGTAATAATTCTCAGCCGGCTCTGGATGCTGGAATGTCCGCACGTCGGGCAACAGGTCATGGGGTTACGAGAATTGTGATCCTGAAAGGCGGGATTGCCGATGTCGGCGGGACATATTGATGAGTTGGATCTGCCCGGGCCGCGGTCGGGGCTTCTCAGCCGCCGGTCGTTTCTGGCCGGATCCGCCGGTCTGTGCGCGATGGGGCTGGCCGGTTGCTCGACCTCCGGCGGCATGACCCGCGCCGAGGCGGCATTGGCCTATGGACCGGTGCCCGACGAGCAGTTTCCGATCCCCGCGGTCGATCTCGACAGGATCGATCCCAAATACTATCGCCGGACGATGCGCTACGAGACCGACGAAGCGCCCGGCACGATCGTCATCGACCCCGGCAATTACTACGTTTACCGCATCGAGGAGGACGGCTATGCCACCCGGTATGGCGCCAACGTCCCCCGTCCAGAGTTTCTGTGGAACGGCAACGCCTATGTCGGGCGCAAGGCCGAATGGCCGATCTGGACGCCGACGCCGGATCAGATCGGGCGCGATCCCGAGCTCAAGAAGTATGCCGGCGGCATGCAGCCCGGCCTCGACAATCCGCTCGGCGCCCGCGTCCTCTACCTCTACCAGGACGGCAAATACACGCTCTGCACGATCTACAGCACCGTCTTCCCCCAGACGATCGGCGAAGGCGTGTCGAGTGGCTGTATCGGCCTTCTCAGCCAGGACATGATCCACCTCTATTCGCGCTCGCCGGTCGACACGAACGTCGTCATCCTGCCGGCATAGGCGGCGGCGTCGGTCGCCGGTCCGCCCCGCGCCCACCCGGCGGGCAGCCCGAGAAATGCGACCCCGCGGCGCCACCGGCAACAAGTCCCCGATCGCGCTCCTGAACCGCTCGGAAACGGTATCGCCGCGATGAGTATCGCCCCGGGAGTATCGCCCCGGAGAACCCCCGCTCGGGGCGATCCAAGGGTGGGGCAAGCTCAATCAGGGAAGCACGCCAACCTCAAAACGCGGGCAATTCGGGGGAACAGGTCAGCCCGGCGCTATGTGCCGCAATTGCTCGGTGCGACGGAATTGATCGACTTGTAGCGGCCGTCCGCAGTCACGATCTGCGCGCAGACGCCAGTCGATGCGTTCCACCAGAAGGCGGTCAGACCCTGTGTTCGGGCAAGCTGGTAACCACGTGAACCGAGCCCCATCTCCGCCTGGCCGCCCTTGGCGCCGACCATGTCCGCGATATCCGGCGGCGGCCCGCCGACGGCGGTCGTCGCCGTGGCCGATGTGCCGCCCGACTTGCCGCACTCCGCCGCCGCAACGGTATCGACCGATTGATAGCGCCCTTCGCCGGTGACCACGCGGGCGCAGTTACCCGACGCGCTATTCCACCAGAAGGCGGTCAGTCCCTGGGTGCGGGCAAGCTCATAGCCGCGCGACTGCAGCGCCATCTCCCCCGACGAGCCCCTGGCACCGACCAGATCGGACAGGTCCGCGGTATTCGTCGCCGTCGCCACAGGCGACGTGCCGGTCGTGTCGCCCTGGCATCCGGCGAGTGCTATCGCGGTGAAGGCTATGACAAACGGTCTCTTCATCGGTGGTCTCCTCCCTCGAAATGAACTCTCTGCATGTCGCTCGGGCACAGCCCAATCGGTCCGGTCCCGAAACATCGCTCGACCTGCCGACCTCCACTTTGGTGTCGCGACCGATTGCAATCTCATCTGGACTTGCGCAAGGTTTCGGACGGCAACTCGCCATAGGCGTCGCGGTACGCCCTCGAAAAACGGCCAAGATGGAAGAAGCCGGCGCCCAAGGCCGCGTCGGCGACCGAGGCTCCATCGGCCGCACGCTCGAGTACGTTCCGAGCACGCTCCAGCCTGATTGAAGTCAGAACCTGGCGCGGCGACAGACCGACGACCGACTTGAAACTCGCCTGCAAATTCCGGACACCTGCGTCGCAGGCCTTGGCGATGTCCGGAACCGAAATCGGGTCGGCATAGTGCGCGACCATGAATTCGCGCGCCACATTCACCAGCTTCTTTGACCTCGCCGTGTTGTCGATGTCCTGCAGAACCTGACCCGGCAAGAGCTGGCCGAGATATTCGCTCAATAGAATCTCGGCGGCGGCGAATGCGCGGCTCGATGCGAGCGCCGGCGCATCGGATGCGAGATCCGCGAACATGTACTCGAGAAAAGCGACAAGGGGAGCCGAGGCTCTTGCTTCCCGCCGAAGCGTCCATTCCTTGTCGGCGAGCCCGCTGCTCGGGTGCGTTCCATAAATCCCATGGTCGGTTGAGCCGGGCAAAATGATCGACAGGGATCTATAGATTCCTGTTCCGTCCGGATCGACCGTCGTCTTGCGCCGTATAGGTCCGAACATCGCGACGTCGCCGCGCGCCGCCTGAAGCTTCGTGTTGCCGACCGTGCATCGGAACACCCCCGACGTCGGGAAGACGATCGCGGTCCGGCTGAACTCCACAGTCATCGACTCATGGCCGGAGGACGTGATTTCGACGACCTGAAACCTACGCGGGCCAACGGGGAGCGAACGGACGACCAGATGTTCGCGACGGTTCGTGAAGTCGAACCGCTCGACGTGACTGAACAGGTGCGGGGGCTGCCAATCGGCCCTCGCGCTGCGCCGGGAACAGTCTCGCGTCGTCAGTCGCATGATCCTGACCATCCTGACCGCGACGATGATCGCTGCGTTTCAGATCAAGCCGAACTTAGCCGTTAAACAATTGTGCTGTCGGAAACGGAGGCCGTCAATGAAGCCGATGTTGATATTCGCCTCGGCGCGCGGTTTTAGGCGCTCGTACTGCGCAATTCGGACAGATCACGCTCGCAATCCGGATTGCCGGAATTTCACCTCGGCCTAGTGTTGGTTCGGCGAGGGGCGACGAGTGGAGCGAGACCATGAACATGCATTCCGTTCGCAGGATGGCGACGTCGGCGTTCTGGATCGCAGCGGTCGCGTTGGTGATTCAAGTCACGGCGAGGGAGAGCTTCGCGACCGCCGACGGCCCCGACTTCTGGATCGTGGCCGGCGTGCCGGCCGGTGACACGCTGAACGTGCGAGACGGGCCCGGCACGGGGAACGCCGTAATCGCGCGTGCGCAAAACGGCCAGGTCTTTCGTAATCTCGGTTGCCGAACGAACGGCAGTACCCGCTGGTGCGAGGTCGAGACCCGCGACGGGCGCATCCGCGGCTGGGTGAGCGGCCACTACCTGCGCGAGACCGGCGGCGGCGGCACGGTAGGCGGCGGCAGCGGCGGCACTACGACGCCCGAACTTGCGGTGCGCAGCACCGGAGAGATCGAGGTCCGCTGGGCCTCGGGGTGCACAATGCTGTACAACCCGCGCGGCAAGAGGATTCAGTCCGGCGAAAGCTGTTTGACCTCTCAACGCGGTCATTCCGACGATGCGGTTGCGCGATATCTGCGCGAGCAGGGCGGCAGCACGGCGGAAGGCGGCGGAGGCTCATTCAGTATGAGCGGTGTCGGCAACGTCACCCTCGGGGGGCCGTTGATCGGCCAGATAACCTCGAAGAACGGCCGTAGCTACGCACTGATTCTGAACGCGACCACGGACGGCTTCGTCTGCACCGGCTCGTTCGATGAAATGCCCGGCAGCCGCAGCTCGATGAGCACGACTATCCACTGTACGAACGGCGCGACCGGCAGCGCCATCCTCAAGGACAGCCTGTTGACCTTCAGCGCCGGAGGCAAGGGCGGCCTGGTGCGGTTCCGATAGCGCGGGCGCGCTTGCGCCTGCCGCCGGTTTCCGGTCGGGCGCGCGTGCGGACTCCAACGAGGTATCCGAATGAGCGGTGTGCCGTCGTTACCTGCCGACACGGAGCGGCACAACTGGCTCGAGCGGCCGGGCGACGACTTTCCCTACTACCGCGGCCGCCCGGTAGAGATCCCGACCGGCGGCTGGCTGCTGGTGCTGATCGGCGTTGCCGTAGGCTTCTTTGTGCTCACCCAGGGGCCGCGATTTGCGAGCGGGCTGCCCGCGCGGTTCTTGTTGGCGTTCCTATACTCGGCAATTCCCCTGGCCGCCCTCGCTATCGTGGCGGGTGGGCACTGGAGGGCGCTGTTCCGACCGCTGAGAGGCGTCGATGCCCTGTGGATGATCGGATTTGCCCTGCTGAACATCGCGGTCACCCTGCTCGTCGGCCAGATCACGGTGAGGGTGATGGACACGACCGCGAACTCCGCGATCGCCGGCGTCGGCCATATGGCGGGCAGCGACCGCCTGGCCTTCTTCGCATTGACGGGAATCCAGCTCTTCGGCGAAGAGGTCATGTCGACCCTGCCGTTCCTGGCACTCATGTACTGGCTTTGCGGGCGGGGTGGCATCGGCCGCAAAACCGCTATCGCAATCGCGACCTTGATCGTGGCGCTGTTGTTCGCTGCCGAACACCTTCCGACCTACCACTGGAACGTGCTCCAGACGCTAATGGGCGTCGGTGTGGCCCGGATCGTGCTGCTGCTTCCCTATTTGATGACCAAGAACCTGTTGGTCTCGGCGGGCACTCACATCCTGAACGACTGGATATTCTTCGGGATCTCGATCCTTGCTGCCGCAACGGCGCACGACCCGTGAAACCCGAACAAGTGCAGAGGGTGGAACCATGAATAAGCTGACGGGAAGGCAACTGGTCTTTTGTGCCGCAGTGCTGGCGACGATGCCGGCCGAGGCGGCCGCGCAAGGCGCCGAGGTCCCGCTGAGTGGTCCCGATGCGCTGGAATTCTCGGTCGAGAACATGGACCTCACCGCGGATCCTCGAGTGGATTTCCAGCGCTTCGCCGCGGGCGGCTGGCTCGACCGGGTCGAACGGCCGCCGAAGCTCGCCGCTTTCGGCATGGCTGCGGTGATGCAGGAGCGGCTGAACGGAGAGATGCGCGAGACGCTGGCCAAGGCCGCGGAAGCCGCCGCGACGGCGCCGAAGGGAAGTCCCGCCCAGCAGGTCGGCGCCTTCTACGCCGCATATATGGACACCGGCGCACGAGACGTTGCCGGCATCGAGCCGATCCGCGCCGAACTCGACGCCATCGCCGGGATCGACAACAACGATGATCTTGTGCGCTATCTTGTACACTGGACCGAAACGGTTGGTTTCCCACCGCTTGCGGCGATCGTTCCAAGTCCGGACGCAGCCGACAACACGCGCTACGCCCTGTTCGCGCTGGGCGGCGGGCTTGCACTGACGCGGCTGCTGGCGTCGGTCTACGACCAGCCCGAGCACTCGCCGCAGCGGCAAGCCTACCGGACCTATATCGCCGGCACGCTGGAGGTGGCGGGATACGCGCCCGGGCGCGAGGCGGAACTTGCCAGAATGGTCGACGCGCTCGAGGCGGAGATACACGCCGGCGAGCCGACGCCGGCCGAGCGGATCGATCCGCGCAACCGCTACCTCCCGATGAGCCTCGATGCGCTTCAATCGCAGATTCCCGAACTCGACCTGACGCTGTTCATCGAAAATCTCGGCTTCTCAAAGCCGGGCACCATCGTGCTTTACATGCCCCGCTATTTCCCCGTGCTGTCGCGGGTCCTGCGCGAGCATGACATGCAGGACATCCGCGACTACCTGTCCTACCGGCTGATCCGCCGGTTCTCCGCGGTGCTGGGCACCGGATTCGACGTTCCGGACCAGGCGTTCCGGGTGGCGATGACAGGCGTGGAGACCGAGCCGACCCGCGAAGAGAAGGCGCTGGCGCTGCTGACCGAGAGCCTCGGCCAGCCGCTGGGGTATGTCTACGTCGACACCTATTTCTCCGAGTCTGAACGCGAACGCGCGGCGGAGGTGATCGGCCTCGTGCGCGCCGCCTTCCTGGCCCGCATCCCCTCCCGTGCATGGCTGACCGATGCTACGCGCGCCGAGGCGATGAAGAAGGCCGAAACGCTCTCCTACAAAGTCGGATACCCGGACGAGTGGATCGACTATTCCAAGGTGGAGATCGGCAGCGATCCGGTGGCAAACCTGGCGAACATCGCGCGCTTTGGATGGCAACGGCAGGTGGACGACTTCGCAGGCCCGGTGAAGCACGATCCGTTCAGCGCCCCGTCGACCCTGCCGGAAGTCATCAATGCCGCCTACGCACCGGCGGAAAACGGTTTCCAAGTGCCCGCCGCGTTTCTCCAGCCGCCTGTTTTCGAGCCCGACATGGACGCTCCGGTCTGGTTTTGCCGGCTGGGTGCGTTCCTCGGCCACGAGATGACGCATGGCTTCGACAGCCAGGGCCGCAACTACGACGCGGTCGGCAATCTGCGCAACTGGTGGACGCCTCAGGACGAGGCCGCGTTCAGCGCCGAGGCGCAGAAGCTGATCGAACAGGCCGACGCCTACGAGGTGCTGCCGGGACTCAACGTCCGCGGAGCCCAGACCGTCGGCGAGAACATGGCTGACGTTGGCGGCATCAACTTCGCCTATGACGCGCTTTCGTCCTGGCTGAAGGAGCATCCCGAGCAGAACGTCAAGATCGACGGCTTCACGCCCCAGCAGCGCTGCTTCATCGCCTGGACGCAGCTCTGGACGGAGAAGACCACCGACGCCTACATCACGAGCCAGGTCACCACCAACGAGCACCCGCCCAACAACTACCGCGCGACAGCAGCGCTTCGGCACGTCGACGGCTTCTACGAGGCTTTCGGCATCAAGGAAGGCGACCCGATGTGGCTGCCGCCCCAGAAGCGGGTTCGTGCGTGGTGAGCCGGCCGCTCGGGTAATCCGCTCGCTGCGACCGATCGGATCCCCGGGCGCTCCGCGTCGGGGCTTCAGCCTGGCCCCGTTCGGCTTGCCTGCCGGACGGCAGCCGTTCTAGGCTCCTCTGGTTCATTAGCCGGCGCGAGGTCACTTGGCACTCCGACTGTTCCGCAACTGCCAGACGTCAGCCGGCGGTCAGCGCGTCACCGACCTGTTGGCTTGATGGTGCCACCAACTCGCTGGGATCGAGACGACAATGTTGACTAGCAAAATTCCTGGTGTGACGGCGATCTGCTTCGTCTCGACAATCTCCCTGGCCTCGTTGTGGACTTCTGCCAATGGCTTCGAAGCCCGCAAGCTGTCCCCGGACGAGACCGAACGCCTGGACAAAGCCTGGAGTATCAGCCTTCAGAAGATCAAAGGCCCCTTCGGTCCGAATACGTGTGTCTGCCGGGACGGTCGCAGCGCGCCGCTGCTCACCAAGAGCGGACAGCTTCAGAACATATGCGGGGACCAGACGCTCTTTTGCGCAGCGTACAAGGCGGAATGGGGGGCGGATCTCGAAAAGGACGGCGTCTACGTCGCGAATATCTTCTCGCGTGATCTCTATGAATGGGATCGGATCGCCAGCCACGATGACCTGGTACGCGGATACATACTCGAGCGCTACATCGTCGACACTGTGCCCGACAACAAGCTCTCGGAGATGCGCAGGTATGGCGGCCTTTCGGGCGCGGAATACGAAATCGTCGCCCAGCCCGAGTTCTACGAGCGTTTCCTGTCGCGAGACGACTACAACGATTTCAGGGACTTTCTGCTCGCCTATGAGCTGCAGAAGCGATATTTCGCGCGCGGCGGCTTCGGCAAGATGCAGGAAGTGCGCAACATGGCGTCGCGCATCCAAGGCATCGATCCCAAGTTCAAGCCGTACCGCGACGCCGTGCACAATCAGGTTTCGGCATCTCTTGTCCCCCTCCTGCAGGACTACCGCAAGAAACCGGCGAACGCTCGCACCGCCGAATTGACCGATGCCCTGATTGCGGAGATCCAGGCCCTTACGTCGCTAGACGTGGCAGCACTCGACGAGGACATCGAGGCGATCGACAACGATCGGCTCCGCGAATTGCTGGCCACGATGTCGGCGAGGGCGGCAAAGGGCGAAGGCGTGGAAGCCCTGGCGGCCCTGGGTGAGATGATGCGCCTCTCGCGCGAGGCGGTTGCCGACGGGTCGTTGACCCCGGCCGACAGGCGCCGCGCGATCGATCTCAACATCATCGCTTCGGCCGTCGTGCAGAGCGAAGGCTCCAGCCTGCGCGACAACGGCGCGATGTCGATCGGGCAAACGATTGCCATGATGCGGGCGCTCGTGGACACCGCCTACGGCACCGGATTGTTGTCTTCCCGCGAGCGGGCTTCGGCCTCGACGAACCTCCAGTTCGTGTTGCTCGAAGGAGGGTTCGGGGACGGCTCTGTATCGCGCGCTGAGTTGCGGCACAGGATGGAACTTGCGCAGCGCGTGGTGGAGTGGGCGCAGAACAGCGCTGTCCTTGCGTTCTCCGAGGTCTGGTCCCAGTGGCTTCATCTGATGCCCGAGGTCGCGCGCCTGCCCGACGACATCCTTCGCGGTTCACCTCTGCTGCTTTACGCTGACGCTCATCAGCGTGTCTCCGATTTCGCGACCGGCCGCGGTGCCGTGCGCCACGACATTGCCGGATCGACCGTCACGGGCGGCGTGCGTGCGCTCAATCCCGGATTGGCGATCGGGCCGCTGCTGCTCAATCCGGAGTCCGGCAGGTATTCGAGATCGGACCTGGTGGCTCTCGAGTCGACGCCGGAGGATCTTCAGCCCACCGCCGGAATTGTCACGCAGGGTGAAGGCAACGTCGTCAGTCACGTCCAGCTGCTCGCCCGCGCTCTGGGCATTCCCAATTCCGTTGCGGCGAAGGCGCCGTTCGACGCGATCGCGACGCTCGCCGGCAATCAGGTTTTCTACGCCGTTACGCCGAAAGGCCGCGTCGTCGTCAAGGACGCGGCCTCGATGACCGAGTTGGAAAGTGATGTCTACGCCGAGTACACGGCCAACATCGCCCGCTCCGACGACGGTGACTTGTCTGAAAGGGGCGGTAGCGGAAAGCTCCATATCGACAAGACCCGGCTCGACCTGTCGCAGACGAAGCCCGTGCCGCTCCAAAGTCTCCGGCGCAAGGACTCGGGCACGTCGAGCGGTCCCAAGGCGGCTTTCCTGGGAGAGCTGAAGCATCTGTTCCCGGAGAACGTCGCGCGGGGGGTCGTGCTGCCGTTCGGAGTCTACTACCAGCACTACCAGCGGGCCCGCGTGGCCGTGCCCGATCGCCTGGCCGGCAAGAAGATCGCCAAGCCCGGCCAACCCTTGCCCGAATTCGTCCGCGCGACCTACGCGGAGTTCTTCGGCAAGATGATTCCCGGTGGCGCCAGCGAGACGGAACTGTCGGACTGGATCAAGCCGAGGCTCGATATCATCGTCGAGTCGATTCTGGCGACCGAACTGGACGACGGTCTCAAGAAAGAGATCGCCGATGAACTGGACAAGCAGGGCCTGATCGATCCCACCGATACTTCGAGATCGGTCGGGTGTTTCGTGAGGAGCGATACGAACGTCGAGGATATGGAGAGCTTCAACGGCGCGGGCCTGAACCTGACGATCTTCAACCTCGTGTCGCTCGAAGACATCTACGCGGGGATCAAGGAGGTCTGGGCATCTCCGTTCCGATACAGGTCGTTTTCATGGCGGCAGACGCTGATCGACGATCCGGAATGGGTCCTGCCGTCGGTGATCATCCTGGAGTCGATCCCCTCCGAGAAGTCGGGCGTCGCGATCACCGCGGACATCAATTCCGGCAGCCCCGACGCGGTCCTCATGGCCACTTCCGAGGGTGTCGGCGGGGCCGTGGACGGCACGCCGGCGGAAACGCTTCTCTGGTCGAGTTACGGCATAGATCTGGTCACGATGTTCAAGTCGCCGACGCGTCGCCTGTTGAAGCCCGAAGGCGGTGTCGAGTTGGTGCCTTCCACCGGACGGGAGCACGTGTTGAGCGACGAAGAGATCAACAAGCTCGTGTCCGCGGCCCTGAAGATCGAAGCCTCGCTGGAGCCGACGCTGAATTCGTCCGGCGCGCCCAGACCCTGGGATATCGAATACGGCTTCGCAGACGGCAAGCTGTGGCTCTTCCAGACGCGGCCGTTCATCGGTTCGGACGAAGTGGCGAACCTCCCGGCACTGTCGCGGCTCGACGGGACCCCACCTGCAATGTCGGAATCCATATCGCTAAAGGATGTTCCGGAATGATGCGTTTCAAGCGTTTCGCACGGACGGTTGCGGTCTGCGGCGCAGCCGTCGCCGCGCTATCGATGCCGTCAACCTTCGCTCTGGCTCAAAGCCGCATCGTATGGGACGGCTCGCAACCTGCTCCGGGCATCTGGTTCTATTGGTACGAGCCCTCGTTCTATGCCGGGTTTGCGCCGAAGACCCAGGATCCGTCCCGCGTCCATATCGAACTTTCGCGGGGCAATCAGTCGCGGTTCACGATCGTGCTCGGCGACGCCGAGATCGATCGATATCTCGACGATCTCGAACTGCGGCGGACCACCATCCGGCAACTCGTCGACAAGGGCGTCATAAAGCTCACCACCAACAAGGGGTTCGAGCGCTACGTCTCGCGACTGAAAGATGCGGGGGTGGACACGATACTGTCCGAGCGCAACTCCCTTTCGCCGGACGAATACCGCGAGGTCTCCGTCGAGATCATGGAGACGCTCAATCCCGGTCGCATATTCCGGCTGCAGATGCCGCTCGATCGGGTCCTCGCGAACTGGCATTCGCAAATCGCCTCCGCTGACCTTTCCGGCAACGCCGGGCGCCTTGACGCGGCAAATGCCTTGCTGCCCGGCCGCATGAATCTCTTCGCGCTGGACGGCCCGACAGGCGAAGCTCTGGACAAGGCGCTGGGCCAAGCGTCTGCCGGGCCGGCGTCGCCCGAATTTCGCGACGCCGCGATCGTGCTCCTGAACGCTGCAACCGCCGGCCACTACACGGTCCGCGACAACGCCGTCGTCGCGACCGAGTTCACGGCGATCTATCCGGTCGGTACGGCCCAGGCCTACCAGAACACCAGGTACGGCAAACTTCCGGATTTCGGAGTGACCGGCGTGTGGCCCCTGATCGAGAGGGGGAACGGACGCGGCATGACCGGAATGGTCGACTACCTGTCGTCCAACCCGGGATACGGGTTCATCCCCTTGCTGGCTTACCAGCCGGCCGGCGGAATCTACTACAATGCCTTCCACAACGCCGGTGTGCGCACTCCGGCGAGTACCAGCTTTCTGCCCAAGGAGTGGCGATCTGTCGCCGGCGAAGTCGATCCGGGCAAGCCCTATCAGCAACTATGGCTCGTGAGCCGAGGGCCGGCCTCCCATGGCTGCACCCGGATGGATTCCGGTCAGATGAGCGAATTTCGCAATTCCATGCCGTCATCGTCGGACGGGCTGTCCGGGATCCCGAACTTCCGGAATCTGCCCCAATGCTTCGAGGTCTTCGATATTGACGGCGACGGGGAGGCGGAGGTGATGGGTGTCGCGTACTTCAACGCCTACAAGAGTGAGAACCACGAACCGACAGGCGCCTATGCCCCGAACAACCGCGAGGACTTCTATTCGTGGCTTTACGGCGACAACATCTCTTACAACGAGGATGGCAGCGCGGTCTTGAAGGCCGTTCCGGTGTGCAGGTTCGTCGGGTTGAAGAAGGCCGAGGAGATGGCGACACTGGAGAACGTCCGCTTGTACGAGGCGCCTTTCGAGCCCGGCCCGATCCAGTTCTACCAGCTCCATCCGACGTCATTTGAATCCAAGGCCGGAATGGAGTTCAACCGAGAGCTGCGGCGCGTCGGTGTGGGATACGATGCCGATGCGAAGACACTGTTTCTGGAATGACGGGCCCTCGGCTCGGGACGAGGTTCGCGTCGCTACGGAGCGACCACTCTGCTGCCGACGAAGTTGAAGGTCTCCAGCACCTCGCCCTGGTTGCCGAGCGGGTCTGCGCCCTCGAGATCCTGTGCTTCCGACAGGCGTAGCGAGAGTTCTCCCGATATCTGCGCGGTGTTCGGGTCGATCGTTCCGGTATAGTCAACGCGCCCGAACTTTGATCCGGAACTTCCCGGCGGCATCGTGAACGTTAGGGACAGTCCGGAAAAGCGAACGGAGCCGCCGCCGCCTTCGCTGCACGACCAGGCTCCCTGGCCGGCGGAGAACGGATCATACACGCCGGTCTGGCCGCCCTGACGCGAGTCCGTCGTGATCAGAATCCCGCTCGGGAAGAACGTTACGATCCCGCGCGAGGCGAACACGCCCTCGATGTCGGTAATGGTCGTAACGTACGTGCCGGGCAACATCCGGCAACCGAGCACGTCCGACTTGGCCTGCGTTCCCCCCAGCGCAAACACCAGCACAACTGCAGCGAACGCGACCCGTTCGCCCGATCGGTTCCGTACCCGCATTCCAACTACCTCCCTCTCTCTCAATCCGTCCACGACAGGACGTTGCGGACAACGCTCCAGCGCGGCTCGGAGCGCTTGGCGCCGCGCCCCAGAATCCAATATTCGTAGAGCCGCTTCAGTGTGCCGTCGTTGCGCTTGAGTTGCAGCCACGTTTCGATCTGGGCGGACATCTGGGCATCCGGCCGGGCCAGAAGGAACGCGATCGACGCCGACGTCGCATCGTCCTGCGGATCGGTGACTGCGAACTCGGGATGTATCAGCGTCCACGCGGAGCCACCCTCTGCGGTCGTCACCAGCGCATCCATTCGCTCGGGAGGCCCCTCGAAGAACTGGCTTTCCGACCACAGCTCGACGATCCGTGCGTCCGGCAGGACCTGCCGGATGTACCGGTTGAAGTAGCTCCCCTGCTCGAGCCCGAGCACAAGCCCTTCGCCGCTGCCCAGCTTGTCGAGGCTCGAAAAACGATCGCGCACGCTGTCGGCACTGACGAAGGCCAGATTGACGTTCATGTACGGCGCGCTGTAGCTGGCCTCTTTGTTGCCGCCGATGCTGATCTGGATGCCGGACGCGGCCAGATCGAAATGGTCCTCGCGAATTTGGTCCGCGATGATCAGCGCATTGATAGGAACAAACTCGATACCGACGTGGAGATCCGCCGCGAGCCGGTTGACGAGATCGATGTCGTGACCGACCAGTTCGCCGCGGGCGTTGTAGTAGGAGAACGGCAAGTTGTCCGGGTCGAAGCCGATCCGGATACGGTGGCGTCGCTCGATGCGCTCCAGCGACGATTCACGTGGGGCCAGGGCAATCGGATTCGGCTCGCTTACCGGCAAGACCTCGAAGGCGACACGGTCCAGCATCAGATTCATCTGGGCGACCACGTTTTCCCTGGTGAAGAGGTCGCTGAAAATCCCGCTCAGCGTCAGGTGCGTAATGCCGGCGACCGCGACGGTGATGAATAGGCTGGCCGCGACCGCCATGGCCGCCCGCAGCCGCTTGAACGTGATCAGTCCGTTCATTGCGCAGGTCGTGAGCGACGTGAAGGCGAGCAGGTGCGCGGCTCCGAGCATGTCGCTGAGCGGTCCCGCTGCCGCGCTGGACATCACGAAAAGCCGGAAAATGTCGGCCGGGATCTGCTGGAGATCCAACAGAAACGGGATCGTGACCGTAACCTTCCCGAAGCTCAGGAATAGCCCCGCAGTGAGTACGGGAGCGTAGTCCCATATCTCCATCGGCCGACCGTAGAACCACGCGGCGAAGGGGATGAATATCAAGGTGATGATCTTCCCCAGATGGGGGAACGGATAGGCCAGCGGAATAATGAATTCGGCTGCGTCGTCGAGCGCGGCACGGCTTGGGCGGCCATGCGACGGCGGCAGACGGTCCATGAGCCTCTTCTGGCTCTCGACCAGTAGCGGAATGACGGCGAAGACGCTCCCGATCGCAAGGGCGGTTATCAGCACATTTCCTTGTGTCGCGATGATATCCCGGAAGCGAAACGGCGTGAATGTCGCGACTATCAACGGAAGAATAACGAACGTCAGAAGGAGGACGGTGCTCCCATAAATTATGAAATAGGCTTGCAGCCGCCCGAACTCCTCCAGCGTAATCGTCCCCGCCGCGCTTGCGGCGATTGCAAATACGCCGATCGGACTTAGCCGCGTGATGTAGTTGCTGACGCGGCCGAGCGTATCGTTGAATGTCTTCAGAAGCGCCACGATTTCGGTCTTGTTCGGCGACTGCATCAGCGCAAAGCCGACGAGAATGCAGAAGACGACGACCGCGGGAACGAAGTTCTCGGACAACGAATGGAACGGATTGGACGGGACGAATATCTGAAGAAAGTCGAAGTCGCGTGTCTGCTCGACCAGGCTGGTGCTGAAAAAGGATCCGGAAGGCACGGCCGGCAGCGCCTGCGCCATCAGGGTGAGGGTTGCAAAGCCGACCCCCCAGAGAAGAAAGAGCATCGAGAAGCCGACACGCGCGAGCTTCTTGCTTTGATCGATTGTCAGGCTGCCGATGTTGCCGATTACCGAGCATATGATGAACGGCAGCACGGTCATTTGAAGGAACCCGACATACACGTCGCCCACGACGCGCAGCGGCGAGGCCAGATCGCCGAGAAATACACCCGTCGCCACGCCGAACAGGAGCGCTAGCAATATGCGCTGGAACGGGGAAAGGGCCGGAAATCGCCTGGGCGGTTTTTCCGAGACCTCTTCGACTGTCATTCGCCGGACTTCGTCCACGCGCCCCGACCTGACCGGCTCATTGCCGTTGCTGTTGCTCGAAGTAGGCCCTGGCCCCTTCGTGAACCGGCGCTCCAACCCCATCGGGGTGCATGTCCTGGGGGCGAAGCGGCTCCAGCGACGGATGCGCGGCGTGCAGTATCGGCAGACCGTCGATCACCGCCGAGACGACGTCGCGAACGATCTCTTCGGGCACTTCTTCACGCGTGACGAGACCCGCTCGAACGCCGATCGTGGGCACCGGGCTATCGACGGTCCGATATGCGCCCGGCGGAACCTGAACGCCGATCAGCCCCCGGGACCGGCCCAACAGCGCGTCTATCTCCGGTCCTTGCAACGGCATCAACCGCGCATTGCACCGCTCTATTGCATCGGTGACGCTCTGCGTCGGTGCTGCGCTCACAGTGACGAAGACATCCACTTCTCCGCTGCAAAGCGTCGTTGCTTCCATTTCCATGGTGAGGTTCTCGACGGCGGCGAAGTCGTCGTCCGAAAGCCCATAGGCGCGGAGCAATTGGTCGGTCATCAGGCGTGTCCCCGAGCCGCGATTGCCGGAGCTTATCCGTTTGCCGGCAAAATCCGCTACCGTTCTGATCGTGGAATCGGGCGGCAGCACTACCTGCATCATTTCGGGCTGCAGGAGGAGGACCGATCGAAGGTTCGGCACGGCCCTGATGCGTTGCGGGTCGAGACCGTCAACGGCGGCCCGCTGGTCGTTGGCTTGCACGATTGCGAACGTGAACGCACCGGTCGAGACCTGGCGGATGTTGAAGACCGAGCCGCCTGAAGGTCCGTACCGGCAAAGCGTGACGATGTCATCGCCTGCTGCGGCCTGTCGCTCGGCGGTGCGATCGACCGCATCGCAAATCGCCCGGCCGGCTGCATAGTAGACCCCCGAAGGAGAGCCTGTGCCCAGCGTGACGAAGCGGTGCCTGACACTCTCGCCCGCATTCGCAGCCGGCGCTGACGACACCGCGAACAACGCCAGGCCGAACGCAAGGAAAAGTCGTGCTTTGGGATGTGGCATAGCCCATTGTCCGAGTAACGATCGCGAGCAGGGGTGCACGCCACTTTCATAACGGGGTTGCAGGGACATCCTTGCGACGATTTTCACACGCCTGCGTTGGCCGAACTCCCCGCTCGGTGATGGCCCGCCTATCATCACCAACACGTACAGCCGCACATCGACATGGGACCTGCTTCGTGCTCCCGCCGACTTAGCCGGATAGCTAATCTAGCGGCGAACGAACGGAAACGGCAACCATATGAATGACCACGATCGGGCGCCGAACGGTCTGTCGTGGTTCAGAAGCGGACGCGAGGGGAAACGTCCCGAACATCCGTTGCGTAGGCGATAGCGTCGGGCCGTCGGACCGAAGACGATGCGCTGTGCGCTGGACGGACTGCCGCACTCAAGGACGTACCCGATGACCGGTACGACATGCGTTTGCAGGCAATTCGGATTGCCCGACCCCAAGTGATGCCCCGGGGCGCTCAGCCTTCGGCGGATGCCGATCGCGCCCGAAGACCGTCAAACCCGGTCGCCGCTGCGCTGCCGGTGCCTGAGGTCCTCTGCGACGCGACGGCGGACCGGCGGACGGGCCCGTCGCACGCCGGTCGCCTCCAGGAGGAGGGTTCGTCGCCGGTGTCGCGGGCGGTTGGACAAAGAGGCGGACTTCCGGAACTGTCAGTTCGGGACCGGGCTGCCGCCGGCGGCGACACGGGTTCCGCCGATCATGACGTCCCGCATGTTGCCCGGTACCTCCAGGCGCCGGATGTCCGTCAGGATATCCCCCTCGACAACGACCAAATCGCCCAGCTTTCCGGTCTCGAGCGAGCCCGTGTCTTCCGATTTCAGCAGCTTCGCGGTGTTGCGGGTGCCGGCCTCGATCGCCTGGAGCGGCGTCAGGCCGCATTTGACGAACTGCACGATCTCGCGCCCGCCGGAGCCGTGCGGCGTCAGCAGCGAGCCCGCATCGGTGCCCGCGGCGATGTTTGCGCCGATGTCGTAGGCGTACTTCACGTACTCGTGGTGCTTGTTCGTCCGCTGCCGGACGTTGTCGATCATGAAGTCGGGGATGCCCGCCTGGGCGCCATGGACGAGGATGCGGTCCATCACGGTGAGCGTCGGGACGAGCCAGGTGCCGTGCTCCTTTGCCGCCTCGGCGCATTCCTCGTCGAAATGCATGCCGTGCTCCACAGAGCGGCAGCCGGACGTGATGCAGCGCATGATCGCCGGCTTGTTGTGGGCATGGACGCAGATCGGCAGGCCGAGCAGGGTCGCCGCGTCGACGGCCGCCTGGAACTCGTCGGGCAGGAATTCCTCGGCGTCGAGGCGTCCGTGCGGGTCGACGACGCCGCCGGTCTGGAACAGCTTGATCCACTTCGCGCCGGCCTTCGCCTGGCGGCGGATGCCCTTGCGGATCTCGTCGGGCCCGTCGACCACCTCGCTGATGTCGCCGTGCGACTGCGACAGCCAGCACGGCATGATGTCGCCATGGCCGCCTGTCGTCGTCAGGCCGTGGCCGCAGGGGTGGACGCGCGGTCCGCGGATCTTGTGCTTCTCGATCGCCTTCATGGCGTCGATGTCGAGATGGGCGAGATCGCTGACCGTGCGGATCGTGGTGACGCCGCCGGCGACCGTGTCGGCGAGGTTGTTGGCAACCTCGAAGGCCGCTTCTCCGACCGAGCGGGCGGTCACCTCGTGCACCAGGCTCGACGGCGCGCTCAGCGAGATGTGCACGTGGACGTCGAACATGCCGGGCATGATCGACGCCCCGTCCGCCTCGACGAGTTTCGCGCCGACCGGAACGGAGGCGCCACTCGCCTTGCCGGCATAGGTGATGCGTCCGTCCTCGATCAGGACGAGCGCGTTGGTGATCGGGTCGGAGCCCGTCCCGTCGACGAGCTGCCCGCCGCCGATTGCAACGGTTCCGATCATTGGATTTTCTCCTTGGGATTGAGACCGATGTGAACGAGCGTCTCGCCGTTCGTCATGATCGGGCCGGGATGGATGGCGAGGACGATGCCCTTGTTGGGGCTCTCGGCGAAGCCGTCGTCGTCGCCGTAGATCGTGAAGAAGCGGCCGAGCTTCGTGCCGACCTCGATGGCGTCGCCGCACTTGACCATCGGCTGGAACAGGCCGCCGCGCGGGGCCGAGACCCAGTCGAAGCGGTCGAAATCGGCGATCGGCCCGTAGTCGGTCACGTCGCCTTCGAGCAGGCCTGCCGCGCGCATGACGTTGCGAAGCCGCTCGGCTCCGTCCTCCACCTTCTCGCGGGTGAAGGCCGGACCCTTGCCGCCGGCCTCGACGATCATCGAGGGAATGCCCTCGGAGGCGGCCGTCATGAAGGCCGAGCCGACCAGCATGTCGGTCGGCGTCGCCAGCGTGTCGCGATAGCCCCAGGCCTTGGCGAGCACACGCGAGACCTTGCCCGTCTCCCCCTCGTAGGCGGCGTAGAGCGCCCAGTTCACGTCCGGGGTCATCGCCGTGTGGAAGTCGACGAAGAGCTCGGCGTGCTTCTTCAGCTCGGAATAGACAGCGTAGGCGAACTGCTGCGTCAGGGGCCCGCCTTTGACGCCCGGGAAGCAGCGGTTCATGTCGCCGCCGCCGTAGCCCTCGAACGGGCTCAGGCGCTGGTTCTTGTTGAATGCGGTGATGTTGAGGGCCGGAAGGGCGATGACGCGGCCCGACAGCCCGGCGGGGTCGAGCGAGCGCAGCATCTCGTGGATGATGAAGGTTCCGCAGTACTCGTTGCCGTGGACGCAGCCGTGCAGCCACAGCGTCTTGCCGGGCTTCGCGCCGGTGACGATGACGACCGGCGTCTCCATGGGTGAGCCGTCGGGATAGTCGGCGAGCTTGAGCTTGCCGGTGGCGATACCCGGGCCCCTGGTCTCGGCGCTGCCGACCGCGATGTCTTTCATGCTCATCGGTTCACGCCTTCCGCGGATTGATGCCGATGTGGATCAGCGTCTCGCCGCGCGCCATGAGGGGACCCGGATGGATCGCGAGCACCACGCCGGAATCCGGCGCGGTCGCCTCGCCGGCGGGATTGCCGTAGAGGTCGAAGTAGTGGCCGATCGACTGGCCCTTGGTGACCGTGTCGCCGGACTTGACGGTCCGCTCGTAGAGGCCGGCCGTCGTGGCGCAGCACCAGGCGAAGGTCGTGAAGTAGTTGAAGGGGCCGTACTCGGTGACCGCGCCATCGAGCATGCCGAGTGCCCGCAACACGTTCTGGAGACGGCCGGCGGCGTCCTCCACGGTCGCCATGTCGAAAGCCGGGCCGATGCCGCCCGCCTCGACGATCAGTGTCGGGATGCCGTCCTTGGCCGCCGTCGTCATGGCCGAGCCGACCAGCAGGTCGGACGGGGAGGGCAGCGTGTCGCGATAGCCGCAGGCGCGGGCCATCGTCTCGGCCTTCTGCGAGACCTCGCCGCCGGGCGCGGAGTATAGCATCCAGCGGGTGTCGGGCGTGAAGGCCGTGTGGAAGTCGATCAGATGCGTCGCGTACTTCTTCAGGGGCGTGTAGATGGCGTAGGCGATCTGCTCGGTGACGGAGCCGTCGGCGCGGCCGGGGAAGCAGCGGTTCAGGTCGCCGCCGCCGAACATTTCGAACGGGCTCATGCGCTGGTTCTTCAGGAACGCGGTGAGGTTCAGCACCGGCAGCGCCACGACGGTGCCCTTCAGCGTCTCGGGCTTCAGCGAACGCATCAGCGCGTGGATGATGTAGGTGCCGCAGTATTCGTTTCCGTGCACGCAGCCGTGCAGCCAGAGCACCGGCCCGTCCTCGGCGCCGCGGACGATCTCGACGGGAATCTCGACGGGCGTCCCGTCGGGAAGCGCGCCGATATCGAGCTTGCCCCGCACGCGGCCGGGCTTGTCCGAGACGGCAGTGCCCACTTCGATGGTTTTCATGGAAAGTCTCTCCTCGGGTACACGATGACTTCTGTGCGGGCGCTCAGACGCGCATCACGTGGCGCAGGCCCACGAGGCGCTCGATGACGAGGCCAAGGACGACGATCAGGACGATCTGGATGGTGGTGATCGCGGCGATCACCGGCGTGCTCTCCCACTGCATGTAGGAGAAGATCTCGATCGGCAGCGTGGTCATCCCCGGCCCGGAGAGGAACAGGGCGATGTAGACGTCGCCGAAGGAAATGATGAAGGCGAAGATCAGCGCCGACAGGATGCCCGGCGCGGTCAGCGGGATGGTGACCTCCCACATGACGCGCACGCGCGAGGCGCCGAGCGTGTAGGCGGCGAGTTCGAGCTGGTGATCGACGCCTTCGAGGCTCGCGATGATGCCTGCGACCGTGAACGGGAGGCAGATGATCGTGTGGCCGACGATCAGGCCGCCAAGTTCGGGGATCGGTAGCAGCGTCAGCAGCAGGAGCAGCGAGATGCTGATCAGGATGTGCGGGATCATCACCGGCAGCATTGCCAGCGACTGGCCGATCTCGCGCCCCCTCTTCATGAAACGGACGAGGCCGTAGGCCGTGAGGAACCCGATCATCGTGGCGAGGAACGAGGCGATCAGGCCGAGCACGACGCTGAACTTGAAGGCACTGACGAAGCCGCGGCTTTCGAAGAACTCCCGGTACCAGTGCAGCGAGAACCCTTCCGGCGGGAAAGTGTTCACCTGCGTCGGGTTGAACGAGGAGAACACGATGATGACGACGGGGATCAGCAGGAAGACGTAGATCGCCGTCACCGCGGTGCCGAGCGCGAGCCGGGAAAGGTAGCGGCGACGGTGGATCGCCCGGCGCGAGAGGGCGGGCAGCGATGCGGCCTGCGTCGTCATCACACGACCCCCGCCTTGCGTTTCCCGGTGCGGAAGTAGAGGCCGATGATGACGAACTGGCAGAGCACGAGGACCGAGGCGAGCGCCGAGGCGAGCGGCCAGTTCAGCGTCGCCAGCACGAGGTCGTAGATCTGCTGGCCGAGCATCTGCACGTCCTTGCCGCCGAGCAGGGCAGGCGTGACGACCGCGCCGGCGGCGAGCGTGAAGACGAGCGCCGAGCCCATGGCTATGCCGGCCCTGCTGAGCGGCAGCGTCACCTCGAAGAAGGTGCGTATCTTGCCGGCTCCGAGAGTGCCGGCCGCGCGCTCGACGTCCGGATCCTGACTCGCAAGGGCGGAAAACAGCGGGAACACCATGTAGGGCATCAGGATGTGGACAAGCGCGATCAGCACCGCGCCCTCGGTGTTCAGGATCTTCAGCGGCTCTGAGATCAGACCGGTCCAGAGAAGCGTCCGGTTTACCGCACCTTCGCTGCCGAGCAGGATGATCCAGCCGTAGGTGCGAACGATGACGCCGCTCATCAGCGGCGCGATCACCAGGAACATCAGCACGCCGCGCCAGACGGTCTTCGTGCGCGCCAGGAAGTAGGCGAGGGGATAGCCGAGCAGCAGGCTGAAGAAGGCGGTCAGGAACGCGATCCTGAGCGTGCGCAGGATGATCGTGCGGTAGTAGTCGTCCATGACGAGGCGGGAGAAGTTCTCGCCCGTCAAGGTCGGGATGTAGAGATCGAAGGCGTCGTACCTGAACACGCTCATCGCCAGGAAGAAGCTGATCGGCGCGATCAGGAAGAGCAGATAGACGAGCGTGATCGGCGCGAGCAGGAGACGCGAGAAGGCGCGTTCGCCGATCATCGCGTCACCGGCTCGTCGCGGGGCAGCATCCGGCATTCCTCGAGCGCCATCCAGACGTCTGCGCCTTCCTCGAGGTCGCGGTAGCGCGACACGCTCGGCTTGCGGCAGACGACCTCGAGGCCGTCGGCGGACCTGAGCGTCAGAGCCAGCATGTCCCCGGAGAACACGCGCTTGGTGACCCTTGCGCCGATCGCGGCGCCGTCGTGCGGGCGCTCTCGGGTGATCTCGACGCGTTCCGGGCGGACCATCAGATAGACCTGCTCGCCGACCGAGCCCGCGTCGTTGGTGCGCGGGGCCCGGAATTCGGCCCCGCCGGGAACGGCGATGTTCACCGAGGTGCCGTTGGCGTTCGTGACCTTGCCCTCGATCAGGTTCGTCTCGCCGATGAACTCGGCGGCGAAGCGGCTGGCGGGACGGTCGTAGAGATCCTCGGGGGAGCCGAGCTGCTCGATGTGACCCTTGTTCATGAGGATCACCCGGTCGGACATCTCGAAGGCCTCGTCCTGGTCGTGGGTGACGAAGACGGTCGTGATTCCGAGGCGTTGCTGGATGTCGCGAAGCTCGAGGCGCATGCGCTTGCGCAGGAGCGCGTCGAGGTTCGACAGCGGCTCGTCGAGAAGGAGCACCTGCGGCTCGATGACGACGGCGCGGGCGACCGCGACGCGTTGGCGCTGGCCGCCGCTGAGCTGGTGGGGATGGCGGTTCTCGACGCCGGGAAGGCCGACCACGTCGAGCACGCGCATGACCCGCTCGCGGATCTCCTCGCGCCCGACGCGCCTCATCCTGAGGCCGAAGGCGACGTTGTCGAAGACGGTCTTGTGGGGAAACAGGGCGTAGTTCTGGAACACGAGGCCCATGTCGCGATGGGGCGGCTCCAGACCTGTGATGTCGTGTCCGCCCATCGTGACCGTCCCGGCCGTCGGCTCGACGAGACCCGCTATGATGTGCAGCGTCGTCGTCTTGCCGCAGCCGGAAGGACCCAGAAGGGTGAGGAGTTCACCCTTCCGGACGGAGAAGTCGATAGGGCCCAGAACGCGGGTGTCGCCGTAGGTCTTCTCGACGCCCCGCAGTTCCAGGACGGAATCGTCCGCCATCGTACGCGACCCCCTCTTGCCGGATCAGCCGCCGAGAACTTCCTTGTTCCAGCGATCCTTGATCTGATCCCGGTAGGCGAACATCGCCATGTAGTCGAAGTCGCGCTGCAGCTTGCCGAGCGCATCGACCTGGGCGTCGGTGAGCTCGAGCTTCTTCAGGTCCGGCGGGAGGTTCTTCATCGCCTCGACATTGGTTGGCGGATAGCCGGTCAGGCGAGAGAACTCGATCTGCTTCTCCGCATCGAGCGTCGTATCGACGAAGGTGAGCGCCAGCTCCCGGCTGTCGTCGGGGCGTCCGGAGATGATCGAGGTGTTGAAGATGAAGGAGAGGCCGCCCTCTTCCGGCACGATGAACTCGACCGGCGCACCGGCCTCCTTCGCTTGATCCGTGCGCGCGCCGAAATAGGGCGTGATCCACACTTCCTCGGCAACGAGCATCTGCTTGGTGTGCTCGACGTTGTCGAGGGTGATCGCACCCCCGTCCGCGTAGAGCGCTTTCATCTTCTCGATGCCGGGATCGACGTTGTCAGGGGTGCCGCCATTGATTTGATTGATCGCGTGGAAAACCTCTTGCCCCATCCATTCCCAGGCGGGGAACCCGACCTTGCCCTTGAACTCGGGATCCCAGAGATCGGCCCATTTTGTGACGGGCTTCGTGATTTTCTTGGTGTTGACCGCCAGGCCGTAAGGCGTGTGCACCTTGCCGGCGAGGTAGGGATAGCGGAACGAGGGATGGATGTTCTTGAGGTTGGGCAGGTCTTCTTCCTTCCACTCGATGATTGCGTCGAGCGCGCCGAGCTGGCTCGAGGTGTTCTGGTTCTGGTGGATCAGGTCCCACTGCGGCCGCCGGCGCTGGGCGATGACCAGCGGCTCGAAGCCGAGCCCGTTCTTCCAGACGAATTCGGTGCCGTGCGCCTCCGACCAGGGCTTGGTGAACGTCTTTTCGTAGAATTCGAGCCAGGTGCCGCCCGGGAAGAGCACGTTCAGCGTCTTTGCTTCCGCCCTTGCGGCGCCCGCGCCGAGCGCCGACAGGGCCACGACGCCCGCGCCGAGACGGGCTGACTGCGACAGCAACCGCCGCCGGGTGATTTCGAGATCGTACTTGCTCATTTGTCGTCCTCCGCTGTGTCCCTGTGGTGAGGTCGCCGTCCTGATCAGGTCGGCGCGGCGCCGGCCAGGCCCGCCCCCGGTTTTTCTCTCGGGGCGTCGTGGCTTTTGCCATGGCTCTGCGATGTGTCGTCCGTCAGCCGGCCGAGCCAGTAAGGGTCGCCGACGGTGAGGCCGATCTCGCGGGCTTCCGCGATCATGCCGGCGCGCATCCGCGCCTGCAGTTCGGGTGTGTAGAGTTCCTGCGGACAGGACAGCGAGAACGAGAACAGATGGCCGTCGTTCTCGTTGGCGACGGCGACCGCGAGGGCGTTGAAGCCGCGATAGGTCACGCCCTCGGTTCGGGCGTAGCCGTCGGCTCTTGCGCGCTGCGCGAGTGCGAGGATCTCTGCTGCGGAATTGACCTGGCCGGTCTCGCTGTAGGCGACGGAGTCGGGATAGCGGCGCAGAATCTCCTCGTCCGGCAGGCGGGCGAGGAGGGCCAGGCCGACCGCCGTGACGTGAGCCGGGATGCGCATGCCCTTCGGCAGCACCAGGCGGACGGGATAGGACCCCTGGCGGACTCCGACGAGAACGACTTCGGTCCCGTCCAGGACACCGAGATAGCTGGTCAGGCCGAACTCGTCGACGAGCCGGCCCGAAGCGCGCTCGACGAGGTCCAGAACCCTGTCGTCCTTCAGGTACAGATTGCCGAGACGGAACGCGAGAGGGCCGGGCGAGTATCCGCGTCTCTTCTGGGCCGGTTCGAGAAGGCCCGCCTCGGCCATCGACTTCATCAGTCGGGAAACGGAGCTCTTCGGCAGTCCGACCTCGGCTGCCACCTCCGTGACGCCGAGCACGGCGCGATCCGCCGAGAAGCAGTCGAGGATCTGGAGTGCTTTGTCGAGCGAGCTCATTTGTTGCTCTATATGGAACAGTATGCTAGATATGGTACAAATAGAGTTGCTGCAGAGTCAACGGCGTCGTTGGGCGCATTTGCGCGGCGTCGGGCAAAGGGCAATCGGATCTGGTCTGAGGGCCGGGGACGACCGATCGGAACGGTCAGGATCGCTTCTGGAATGACCGTCGGCCGACATGCGCGCAAATCCGCACGGGTCCGACCGGCCTTCAGCTTTCGTCAGCCTAGACGCTTGCCGCGACGGCTCCTGACGGGGTACCGCGCCGGCGCCGTGCGGACAGGCTCACTGAGATACCGGTCGGCCGGGATTCTAGGGCCCGGCGAGGGCGCCCTTGAGGAGCGTGCGGTAGAGCCGCTCCGACAGCGTGCGCGGTGTGTCGAGCTGCATCCGCTCGAGGCACGCCGTCATTTGCGGCGAGGAACTTCCGCGCAGCCCGGCCATCAGTAGCGACAGCAGCTCGCCGTAGCGTCCATCCGCATCGCGCAGGCGCTGCAGCGCCGGCATCAGCGCCCGCTCGGTTTCCGTGAAATCGCAACCGAACGGGAAGGGTTCGAGCATGCCCGCGTCGCGGGCCGGCGCCAGCGCCTCGGAGATCCGTTCCGGCGTATTCCCTCGCCGCTCCTCCGGAATCGTATGGTCGCGCGCGATCTTCCCCGCCGATTTCGCCTGATCGAGCAGACCTTCCTGGAAGCGGGAATCCGTGATGGCGAGCAGAGCGGCGATCGCCTCGGCGTCGGTCGTGCCGCGCAGGTCCGCGATGCCGTATTCGGTGACGACGATGTCCCGCAGGTGCCGCGGCACGGTGGTGTTGGCATAGGACCAGAGGATGTTGGAGACTGTCTTGGCGTGCGCGATCCGGGTCGCCGGCAGGGTGATGATCGAGCGCGCGCCGGGCAGGGCGAAGGCCTGGGCGACGAAATTGTACTGCCCGCCGACGCCGCTCACGACCTGGCCGTCGTCCAGACCGTCGGAGACGACGGCGCCGAGCAGCGTCGCCATCATCGCGTTGTTGACGAACCGCGCGTCCCTGCGCGCGGCGATCTTGCGCTGCTCGTCGCCGTAGAGCTGGTTCACGAACGAAACGCCGGTCATCCGGAACTTCGCCCGCTCGGCCTCCGGCATCTCGCGCAGGTCCCGGTAGAACGATTTCGGCCCGAGGAAGAAGGCCGCGTCGATTACCGCCCCGTCGACCTCGCGCTTCAGCACGCCGGCTTTGGCAAGGTCCAGGAACGAGTCGACCAGCATCTCGCTGAGCCCGTAGAGCCCCTTTTCGAAGGTTTCGGTTCGTTCGTCGGTATGCGGTGGTCCGAGGCGGCGCAGAAGTTCGATGAAGAGGCCGTTGTCCTGGTGGCGCAGGATCAGCGCCCTGGCGAGCGCGTCGCCCATCGAGCCGATGCCGATCTGTAATGTCCCCCCATCTGCGACCAGGCTCGCGACCCGCAGGCCGGCGGCGTAGTCGCGCAGCGACACCGGCTGCTTCGGCGGTGCGAAGAGCGGGAATTCCGTCTCCGGCGAGTCGAGCACATGCGCGAATTCGCCCGCCGGAACTTCGGCTTCGCCGGGCATGTAGGGCAATTCCCCGTTGACCTGGCCCGCGAGCACGAAATCGATCTGCCCCGCCGCGCGCCGTTCGAGCAGGTCGAGCGTCACGTCGGTATTGCAGGAGAGGCTGTAGCGGTCGGAGCCCGGCTGCTTCGCCACGAGCTGCGCCACCACGTTGATGCCGCGCTGCACGGCGTAGCGGCCGGCATGGGTGTAGTTGGCGGGGATGTAGTTCTGCTGGACCGTGTCGACGCCGAGCCAGCGGCCCGCCAACAGGAAGAACTCCATGACGCGGACATTCGCCGGCAGCGTGCGGTCGCGCAGCGCGGTGACATAGGCAAGGTCGGGGTAGTCGCCGAACAGCCGCTCGATCACCGGGTCGATGAACCGCCGCGCCAGCAGGTTGCCGCCGCGCGGCTTCTCCAGAGACAGCGCCGTGATGATCGTCAGCGAGATGGACGGGGCCGCGGCGGCCCGCTCGTACAGGGCGTTCGCGATATGGTTCGCCTTGCCCAGACCCAGCGGCAGGGCGAGCACGATGTTCGGCCCGACCTTCCGGATAATCGCATCCGCTATCGACGCCGGATCGGCGTGCTTTTCCGGCGCCATGTCAGCTTGCTTTGCGCATGTCCTCGTCACGGTGCGCAGAGTCGGCGAGCCTTGGCCAGCCCTCGTCGGGCTTGAACCGCTGTCCGTGGCGGCCTTCGAGCGACTTCAGCGTGGCGACGACATCGTCGATGCCACGGGTTTTGGCGTAGTGCAGCGGCCCGCCGCGGAACGGGGCGAAGCCCGCGCCGAAGATCATCGCGCCGTCTATTCTGTCCGCGTCGGCGACGACGCCCTCGCGCAGGCAGGCGACGCAGGCGTTCAGCATCGGCAGGATCATCCGGTCGACGGCGTCCTCGCCGGGCATGGTGCCGGTCCCGGTCTTCACCGGCTTGTCGCCCGTCCATGCGTACAGACCCTTGCCGGTCTTGCGGCCGAGCTCGCCCTTTTCGACCTTCTCGCGCAGCCAGTCGGGGATTGCCGGCATGGTCGGGTCGAGCTCGTTGCGGAGCATCGCCGCGACCTCGAGGCAGATATCGAGGCCGACCTGATCGGCAAGCTCGATCGGCCCCATCGGCATGCCGAAATCCTCGGCCGCCTTGTCGATCCCTTCCGCCGACACGCCTTCGTCGAGCATCACTATCGCCTCGACCAGATAGGGGGTAAGCGCGCGGTTGACGAGGAAGCCCGGCGCGCTCTTCACCTCGACGGCGAGCTTGCCGATCGCGCCGACGAAATCGAGTGCCGCATCGACCGTCGCCCGGTCGGCGTCGTCGTGACGGACGACCTCGACGAGCTGCATCCGCGACACCGGATTGAAGAAGTGCAGGCCGATGAACTGTCCCGGCCGCGCCAGCCCCTTGGCAAGCTCCTCGAGCCGGATGCTGGAGGTGTTGGTCGCCAGGATTGCGCCGGCCTTCATCTTCGGCTCGAGACCCGCGTAGACCTTGCGTTTCAGGTCGAGCTTCTCCGGAACCGCCTCGATGACGAGATCGGCTTGGCGCAGGCCGACGCCCTTGGGGTCCGGCACCAGCCGGTCCAGCGCGTCGCGCACCTTGGCGCTGGCCTTCAGGATCTTGCCGTAGACGGACGCAGCGCGGCCGACTGCCTTGCCGATCGGCTTCGGATCGAGATCGGCGAGCGTCGCGCGCATATCCTGCAGCGCGCACCAGGCGGCGATGTCGCCGCCCATCGATCCGGCGCCGACGACGTGCACGTGATCGATCGACGACTTGTCGCTCTCGCCCTTCAGGGCGCTGCGCAGGAAGAAGACGCGGATCAGGTTCTGTGCCGTGTCCGAAACGACGAGTTTGGCGAACGAGGCCTGCTCGGCCTTCTTCATGGCGTCGAGGCTGCCGCCATGCTCTTCCCAGAGGTCGATCAGTGCGTTCGGCGCCGGATAGTGCTTCGGCGGCGCCTTCTCGGCGGCCTTTGCGCGCATCTGCCGGGCGGCGAAGAGGCGGGCCGGATAGCTTCCCATCGCCGCCGCCTTCAGCCCGCGCTCCGAGGTCTTCAACTCGCCGGCAATCGTAGCGCGCACGGCAGCCAGCACGTGCCGCTCCTCGGTGACGGCATCGACGAGTCCGAGCGACTTCGCCTTGCGGGCATCGACCGACTTGCCGCTCAGCATCATCGTCATCGCCTCGACCGGATCGATCAGGTGCGTTGAGCGGGCGGTGCCGCCGAGGCCCGGATGCAGGCCGAGCAGCACTTCCGGAAAGCCGAGCTTCGCGCCGGCGATGGCGATGCGATGATCGCAGGCGAGGGCGATCTCCAGCCCGCCGCCGACGCAATTGCCGTGGACGACCGCGAGCGTCGTGATCTTCAGCTTCTCCAGCCGGTCGACGACGGCGTGCGCCTGCGCCACGGCCGCCTCGACGGCGTTCACGTCGCGCATGCCGCGGAACATGTTGACGTCGGCGCCGACGATGAAGTTGTCGGGCTTGCCGGAGCGGATCACGAGCCCCTTCGGCGACTTTGCCTCGAGATCGGCGAGCACCTCGTCGAGCTCGCGCAGTACCTCTTCGGAGAGCGTGTTCGCGCTCGAATCGTGCTTGTCGATGACAAGCCAGGCGACGCCGTCGGCGTCGAGCGCCATGCGCCAGTTCTTCCAGCGCCCCTCGGTCGCGGTCTTCGCCGGGCCGAGTTCCAGATTGCGCGGTTCGAGGACGTTCCAAACCTTGCCGGACATGCCGTTCTCCCTCACGCCGCCTCGATCAGCATGGCGCCGCCCTGGCCGCCGCCGATGCATTCCGTCGCGATGCCGATCTTCTGCCCGAGCCGGTGCATGGCGTTGACGAGATGCAGCACGATGCGGTTGCCGCTCGCCCCGACCGGATGGCCGAGGCTGACGGCGCCACCGTCGACATTGAGCTTGTCGCGGTCGATCATGCCCATCGGCTTGTCGTGGCCGAGAACTTTCCTGCAGAAGGTCGGATCGTTCCACGCGGCAAGGCAGCCGAGCACCTGCGCGGCGAAGGCCTCGTTCAGCTCCCACAGCTCGATGTCCTGCAGCCCCATGCCGTGGCGGTCGAGGATCTCGGTCGCGCAGAGCACGGGGCCGAGCCCCATGATGGTCGGATCGAGCGCCGACCACTGGCTGTCGCGGATCACCGCGCGCGGCGTCAGGCCGTGTTCCTTCACCGCCTTCTCGGAGGCGAGGATCACCCAGCTCGCCCCGTCGGTGATCTGCGAGGAATTGCCGGCCGTCACCTTGCCCCAGGGCCGCTCGAACACGGGCTTCAGCCTGGCGAGCGTGTCGACGGTGGAATCCGGGCGCACGCCGTCGTCCTTCTCGTAGACGTCGCCCGCGCGGCTGAACAGCGGCTCGACCTCGTCGCCGAGCCAGCCTTCGTCCTGCGCCTTGGCGAGCCGGTGATGGCTCTCCACCGCATAGGCGTCGGCCTGCTCGCGGGTGATGTCGAACAGGTGGGCGACGACCTCCGCCGTCTGGCCCATGTTGAGCTCGACGATCGGATCGGTGAGGCCGCGCTCCAGCCCGATGATCGGCTTGAAGTAGCGCGGCGAGACCTCGGCCACGGCCTTCGCCTTCGCGAGCGGCGTCTTCGCGGTGTAGAGCTCGGAGAACCATTCGACGCCGGCCTCGGGGAAGACGAGCGGCGCGTGGCTCAGCGATTCCGCCCCGCCGGCGAGCACGAGGTCCGACTTGCCTTCCCGGATATTGCGATAGCCGCTGTCGATCGACTGCATGCCCGAGCCGCAATTGATCTGCACCGTATAGGCCGTCATCTGGTCGCCCATGCCGAGCCTGAGGGCGGCGACGCGGGCGGGGTTCATCTCGTCGGCGATGACGTTGACGCAGCCGAGGATCACCTCGTCGAACGCGTCCGGCTCGAAGGGTTGGCGCAGCAGCAGCGGCCGGCCGCACTGGACGGCGAGATCGACCGGCGTGAACGGCCCGGGCTTGCCGCGGGCCTTCAGGAACGGCGTGCGTGCGCCGTCGACGATATAGACGCGGCCGGTTTCGCTCATCGACTCGCTACCTCGCGTTTCGCTGCCGTCCGCGCCTCGCGCTTCTGCTTGTCCGAGCGGACGGGCGCCGGTCTTGGATGGCCCTTCGGTTTGGCGCCGGTCAGTTCCTCTCCGGCGAAGTCGTCGACCTCGATCACCTTGGCGACGGCCTCCTCGACCTCGGCGAGACGGTGACGCTCGTCGGCGCTAAGGATATCCTCGGGTTTCTTGCCGTCGGCATGCCGCAGCTTGCGGCGCAGCGGCTCGGTCTCCACGACGAGCGCGAAGGCCTCCTCGAGATCGTTGATCGCGTCGCCCGCCTTGCCGAGATAGAGGCCCGACGTCAGCCGGTCACGGGTCGCCGACGGCTCGGTCAGGATCTCCGCGCAGGTCTTGGCGAGGTCGTCGGAGGGGCCGCGCCGTGTGCCCATCGGCATGAAGAAGCGCAAGGCACCGGCGGCGCACCGGTTCGGCAGGTTCGCCAGGATCTCGTCGAAGCGCTGCGACATCGTCGCGTAGCCCCGCTCCATGCAGTAGTCGACGAGCGGCAGGTCGGCCGCCTGCCGGCCCTCGTCCTGCCAGCGCTTCAATACCGCCGACAGCAAATAGAGCTCCGAAAGGATGTCGCCGAGGCGGGCGGACAGGAATTCCTTGCGCTTCAGCGCGCCGCCGAGCGTCAGCAGCGCCATGTCGGCCGTCAGCGCGAAGCAGGCGGAATAGCGCGACAGCTGGCGGTAGTGCTTCGTCGTCGCGCCCGCGTCCGGTGCCGGCGCGAGCCGGCCGCCGGTGAGGCTGCGGCCCCAGGCGCGCAGAAGTGTCATCAGCGAGTGGCCGACATGCCCCCAGAACGCCTTGTCGAACTCGTCGAGCGCCTTCTCCTTGTCGCTCTCGGTGAGCGCCGTCATCTCCTTCAGCAGATAGGGATGGCAGCGGATCGCACCCTGGCCGAAGATGATCAGGTTGCGCGTCAGGATATTGGCGCCCTCGACGGTGATGCCGATCGGCAGCGCCCGCCACAGGTTGCCGAGATAGTTGCGCGGCCCGTCGATGATGGTCTTGCCGGAATGCACATCCATCGCGTCGATGACGGAATCGCGCATCCGGTAGGTCGCGTGCGCCTTCATGATCGCCGAGACGATCGCCGGCGCGCGGCCCTCGTCGAGGCCCGCGCAGGTGAGCCGCCGTGCCGCGTCGAGCAGGTAGGCGTTGCCGGCAAGCGCGCCGATCCGCTCCTGCACGCCCTCGAAGGCGCTGACTGGCAGCCCGAACTGGGTGCGTACCCGCGCATAGGCGCCCGTCGTGCGCGCCGAGAAGGCGGCCCCGGCCGCCGACAGCGACGGCAGCGAGATGCCGCGCCCGGCCGCGAGCGCCGACATCAGCATCGGCCAGCCGTTGCCGACCTGGTCGACGCCGCCGATGACGTTGTCGACGGGGATGAAGACGTCCTCGCCCTCGATCGGCCCGTTCTGGAAGAACTGCATGCCGGGCAGATGCCGCCGGCCCTGCTTCACGCCGGGCAGGTCGGTCGGCACCAGCGCGACGGTGATGCCGCGCTCTTTCTCGCCGCCGAGCAGTCCGTCGGGATCGTGCAGCTTGAAGGCAAGGCCGAGCACCGTCGCGACCGGCGACAGGGTGATGTAGCGCTTGTGGAAATTGAGGCGGATGCCGGTGACCTCGCGGCCCTCGAACGTGCCGCGGCAGACGACGCCGCTGTCGATCATCGCGGCCGCGTCCGATCCGGCCTGGCGGCTGGTGAGGCCGAAGCAGGGGATCTCGCGTCCGTCGGCAAGGCGCGGCAGCCAGTGGTCGCGCTGCTCCTTCGTGCCGAACATCATCAGGAGTTCGCCCGGCCCGAGCGAGTTCGGCACCATCACGGTGACCGCGCCGGCGATCGAGCGCGTCGACACGGTGCGGATCACCTCGGATTGCGCATAAGCCGAGAAGCCCAAGCCGCCGTAGTCCTTCGGGATGTTCATGCCGAAGAACTTCTCTTCGCGCATCATCCTCCAGGCCGTTTCCGGCAGGTCGCCCCCGGTCCAGGCGATCCGCCAGTCGTCGAGCGTCTCGCAGAGCTTGCGGACCGGGCCGACGAGGAAGGCTTCCTCCTCCTTCGACAGCGCCGCCGGCGGCGTCGCCATCAGCTTCGACCAGTCCGGGTTGCCGGTGAAGAGTTCCGCGTCCCACCAGACGTCACCGACATCGATCGCGGCGCGCTCGGTCTCGGACATGGAGGGAAGGGACTTGCGCGCCCAGCCGAAGATCGGCCGGGTCAGGTAGGTCTTGCGCATGGACCGGAACGCCATTTGGACCTCCGGCGAAATTGGTCGGACGCGGGTTCGCGCCCGCATCCGTCGTGAACTGGCGGATGCGCGCGGAAATTCAAGCCCGTCGCCGACGGGCGATGCCGGCGCGGTTGTTGCGAGACTATTCGCCCGCTTCGGCACCCGGGCCGCGCGGACACCGGTTCTCTCAACGCCGTGCGGAGCGGATCGTTCCACGTGGAACCGCCGGGGCACGGGCCCGTTCTCATGGAGTGCCACCCGAACGGGAGGATGCCCTCGATGTCGAAACCGGGGCCGAAACCCGGGCCGAAACGCCGCCGGCCCGTGCCGGTCCTGCCGGTTCCCGACGGCGGCAGCGTCACGCGGCAGGAGATTCAGGACGTGATGGCGGACGAAGGATATTCGGGCGACCGGCGCAAGGGATGGCTCAAGCAGGTGCTCACCGCGCTGACACAGGAGCATCGCAGGAGCCCGTCGCCTGAACGAAAGCAGCTGATCGAGACCGTGAAGGACATCATGGACAGGCACCAGGAGGGCGACCCGATCGCCAAGGACGGGCTATAGATGAAGGCGCATCGCGGCCACAATCGAAGGGAGACGGCCATGACACGATATCCGTTCGCAGCACTCCTCCTTCTGACCTCGACTGCCGCCGGGACCGGAACGGCCGCCGCGGCGGAGGCCAGCCTCGTCGGTGCCGACGGTTCGGACAAGGGAACCGTGACGCTGACCGAGACGCCGAACGGCATTCTGCTGACCGCGCGACTGAAGAACCTGCCGGAGGGCGTCCACGGCTTCCATATTCATGAAACCGGCGCCTGCACGCCCGATTTCGGCGCGGCCGGCGGTCACCTTGCGGGCGGTGCCGCCGCGCACGGCTTCCTGGCCGAGGGCGGACCGCATGCCGGCGACATGCCGAACGTCCACGTGCCGGCGTCCGGCGCGCTGACGATAGAGGTGTTCAATCCCCGCGTCTCCTTCGACAGCGGCGAGGGCGCTTTGTTCGATGGAGACGGTTCGGCGATCGTCATCCACGCCGGCGCCGACGACTACGAGAGCCAGCCCTCCGGCGATGCCGGAGGCAGGATCGCCTGCGGCGTCATCGAACGCTGAGCTGCCGGAAGACGTCGAGCGGCGACGATGGTGACGAGGACCGTTGCCCGGCCGATTGGCGAGATCGCGCCGGGCGACGCCATGCGCGCGGTGGAGCGAGCGCCGGTCAGGCCTGCACCGTCTCGCGCATGTTTTTCGTGATCGATTGGCGCAGGCCCGCGGCGGCCGCCCACGGATCGTCGTCGTCGAGACGCTTCAGCACGTCGGCCGGGTGGAACAGGTTCGCCGCCGTCAGCGATCCGACCTCGTCCCAGCTTACCGGCGTCGCGACCGGGCCGCCGGCCCGTGCCCGCGTCGAATAGGGGGCTATCGCGGTCGAGCCGCGCTCGTTGCGCAGCCAGTCGATGAAGACGCGGTCCTTGCGCTTCGCTTTCGACATGGTCGCGGTGTAGCGGTCCGGCTCGTCGGCGACCATCTTGCGGGCGAAGGCTTCGGCGAAGTCCTTCGCCTCGTTTCCGCCGGCGAGGGCTACGAGCGGCACGACGACATGGATGCCCTTGCCGCCGGTGACCAGCGCGAAGCTATGCAGGCCGAGATCGGCGAGGCGGTCGCGAATTTCGATCGCGGAGCGCTTCACCTCGCCGAAACCGATGCTCGTGTCGGGATCGAGATCGAAGACCAGCCGGTCCGGCCGCTCGAGGCCGTCGATCGTGGACCACCAGATATGGAATTCGAGCGTGCCCATCTGGCAGGCGGCGATTATGCCGGCGATGTCGGTCACGTAGAGATAGCTCGCCCTCCTGCCGGAGCTTTCCTCGATGTCGATCCGCTTGATCGCATCGGGAAAGCCGTCGCCGGCATGCTTCTGGTAGAAACAGGATTTCCGGCGTCCCTGCGGGCAGCGTACGAGCGACAGAAGCCGGTTCTCGACGAAAGGCAGCATTCGCCCGGCGACCGCCTCGTAGTACCGGGCGAGTTCCAGCTTGGTGAGGCCCTGGTCCCGGAAGAGCACGCGGTCGGGATGGGTGATGCGGATCCCGGCGATCGTGGCGTCGCCGGACCGTGCCGTTTGCGATGGCGTCTCGAAAGCCACGTCCTCTGCCTCCTTGTCCCCGCGCAGGCCGATGAAGGCCCCGCGCCCGACCTGACCGTTCGGCGAAATCGTCCGCGGCGACCAGTTTCGGCGATACCCGGACGGGAGTCGATTGATCGTGACCCTCGCGCCGGAGGTGCGGCCCCGGTCCTCCTTCGCCGCCGGAAAGGTGGCGCGCGCGTCCCCCGGACCGGAGCGTCACCCCGTCTCGAAGTCTCCCGCCTGGGGCGGCGCGATCGGCGTGAACAGCGTGCGGTCGGGCTTGATGTCCAGAAGCGGCGTCCCGTCGACGCAATCCATCCCGCGCACCATGACGGTGTTGCCCTCGAGGCCGGCCAGCATGGCGATGGCGGTGCCGATCGGGTTCGGCCGGACGGGGGTCCGGAGCGAGAACGTGCCCCTCGACCTGCCGTCGTTCGCCGGGCTCTGCTTGACCAGGTCGCGGCGTGACAGGTGGAGCCAGTACAGCACTTCGAGGCGCTCGAACTGCTCGATTCCTTCGAGCGCGGGAACCCACGGCTCGAAGACCTCTATCCGGCAGAGGGGGCCGTCGGCCCGTCCCTGCCTCGGCGTCACGAGGCGCGAGCTCCAGGGCGTGTGGATAACTCCGATGAAGGAGAGATGGGCGTCCGTCGGCTCGGGCGCCTCGACGGCGACCTCGCTCGTCCTGATCTCGTTCTCCCGGACCATCAGTTGACGGCAACCATGACGTTCGAGGCCTTGACGACAGCGTAGGCTTCGCCGCCGACCTTCAGGCCCAGCTCGTCGACGGACGTGTTGGTGATCGACGAGGTCACGATCGTGCCGCCGCCGATATCGATCTTCACGTGGGCCGTCGTCGCGCCCTTGTTCACCTCGACGATCCTGCCTTTCAGGATATTGCGCGCGCTGAGCTTCATTGCTTCACCTTTCCCTGCGGTTCATCCAGGCGCGGCGCACAGACGTGCCGCCGCACCGTCTCGAGAAACTCCACTGCCACGTCGACCCCGTACAGGGCGCGCAGCGAGGCCGCGGTGACCACCGATCGCGGTGGCCCGAGGGCGACGATGCGGCCCGATCGCAGCAGGGCCACGCGGTCGGCGCACGCGAAGGCGTGGCCGGGATCGTGCGTGGACAGCACGACCCCCATGCCGCGTTCCGACAAGGCGCGTATCTTCGAGAGGACCCGCGCCTGATTGCCGAAGTCCAGGCTCGCCGTCGGCTCGTCCATCACGACGAGCTCCGGTTCCTGCGCGAGGGCGCGTGCGATGAGCACCATCTGGCGCTCGCCGCCGCTGAGCGCCGTGTACGGTCTGGGCGCGAGCCGGGCGATGCCGAGCTGGTCCAGCGCGCCGAGTGCCACCGTTCTGTCCGCGGCCGAGGGAGCCGCGAATGTCGGGATGCGGCTCGCGCGGCCCATGAGCACCACGTCGAGCGCGCGGAAGGCGAAATAGGCGGTATTGGCCTGCGGCACGTATCCGACGCGCCGGGCGAACGCCGCGCGGTCGAACTCGGAAATGTCGGTGCCGTCCAGTTCGATCGCGCCGCCCTGGCGGGGGATCAGGCCGAGCAAGGTCTTGAACAGCGTCGTCTTTTCGCAGCCGTTCGGTCCGAGCAGGCACAGCACCTCGCCCGCGTTCACGGACAATGTCGCCGCCCGGCCGACAGGGGCATCGCGATAGCCGAAATCGAGATCGCGCGTCGCCAGCATCACTGCCATCCCCGCCGCGCGGTCGTCAGCAGCCACAGGAAGAACGGCGCGCCGACGGCCGCCGTGAGGATGCCGAGCGGCATCTCGATCTCCGCCATGCTTCTCGCCAGCGTGTCGGCGCCGACGAGGAAGCCGCCGCCGAGCATCAGCGCGACGGGGAGAAGCCGAGAGAAGTCCGGACCCACGAAGATGCGCGCGACGTGCGGCACGAGAAGGCCGACCCAGCCGACGATGCCGGAGACCGACACCGCCGCCGCGGTCATAAGCGTCGCAGCGGCGATGAGTGTCGCGCGCATCCTGCGTGTGTCGACGCCCAGCGCCCGGGCCTCTTCGTCGTCGAGGGTCATCAGGTTCATCCGCCAGCGCAGCAGAACCATCGGGACGAGTCCCAGCGCGATCGCCGGGACAACGGAGAGCACGTCGGACCGGGTGACGCTCGCCAGCGATCCGAGCAGCCAGAACGTGATCGCGGGGAGCTGGTTGTACGGGTCGGCCAAGACCTTCAGGAGAGAGATGCAGGCGCCGAGCATCGCGCCGATCGCCACCCCGGCGAGGACGAGGACGAGGACGGGGTCGCGGTCCCGTGCGGCCGATCCGACGGAGTAGACCATGGCGACCGCGCCGAGGCCGCCGGCGAACGCCAATGCCTGGATTGCAAGCACGGGCAGCGACAGAAATATGCCCGTGACCGCGCCGAGGCTGGCCCCCGCCGACACGCCGAGTATGTCGGGCGATACCAGAGGGTTGCGGAACAGGCCCTGGTACACCGCGCCCGCCGAAGCGAGCGCCGCGCCGACCAGGAGGGCGGACAGGACGCGCGGCAGCCGCACGTTCCAGATCACCGTCTCGACGATTTGCGGCTGGCCGCTCGCCGAGCCGGTCAGCTTCGCGAATACGACGTGACCGATCGCGCCGGGCGCGACCTCGTACTTTCCGACGGACAGCGACAGGACGACGAGCCCGACGAGCAGTGCCGCCGGCAGGATCCATGCGGGAAACCGCGCGTGGTTCTCTCCGTGTATGTCGATGGAAGCCGGCATCGACCTACCGTGCGCCTGCGAGAAGACGGTCGATCTGCGCGTCCGTCAGGTCCACGTGATAGAAGAGGCGGTAGAACGCTCTCGTCTCGGCCTCGAGATCGACGTCGCCCCGGCCGGGGTAGAGGACGGCCGTCAGCCAGGCGACCCCGACGATCCGGTTTATTCCTGGCGGGGCGTCGAACCAGCCGAACGGGGCGGTCGGCGCGCGATAGACGCGCCCGGCCTTCACCGCGTTCACGTTCGCCCAGAGGGGATCCATCGCGACTGCCCGCTGAAACGTCTGGTCGAGCGTCAGGACGACATCCGGATTCCAGGACAGCACCTGCTCGATGCTGACATTGGCGAGGCCGCCTCTCCCGGCCGCCGCGGCGACGTTCTTCGCCCCGGCGGCATCCAGCACTTCGGTGTTGATGGAGCCGGCAAGCCCCGTTTCCAGTCCGTCCGGGCCGCGTCCGTAGTATACCCGCGGACGCTCGTCGTCGGGAACGCCGGCCAATTCGGTCCGAAGGCGGTCGAGTGCCGCTTCCGCGTAGCCGGCGAGTTCGTCGCCGCGCGCGCCCACCCCCAGGATATCGGCGGCCGTCCGCAGCGTCCGGGCGGTATTTCCGAACGATCCGTCGAGCAGGACATAGGCCACGCCCGTCTGTTCCTGGACCCGGTCGGCCAGCGAGGCGTAGGTCGCATCGACGGAGCCGACGTCGATGATCACGTCCGGTTTCATGGACAGCACCGTCTCGATGCTCGCGGTGCTGCCCTTGCCGGTCAGGCGTCCATGCACCGGCAGGTTCCGGTAGGCCTCGGCGATGAATTCCTTGTCGGCGGCGGAGGGCTCGCGGACCCATCCGGCCATCTTCTCAGGGGCGAGCGCGTAGACGAGCACGGAGGCCGGCGGCCCGGCCGCCAGCACCCGGTTGATCCTTCCGGGGACATCGACCGTCCGGCCGGCGGAGTCGACGATCCTCCTGGACTGCGCGGCTGCCGGATCGATAGATATCAGAAAATATAAAGCCAGCCAGACCAGACCCGCGGCAACAGGTAGCACCAGACGATTCACGGGATGCGTCCTTCGCCAGTTGACGGCACGACATCGTTTATTGTTATGTTCATTCGAACATAATGGTCAAGGCGCTGCCTTGCCGCTGGACACGAGAGAGAAGGGGAGTGGTCGGGTGAAGACAACTGCATGCGCGCGCAACGAAGCGGTCGGAATCGCGGTAGCTCTGGCATTGCTGGCGACGCCTGCGCTCGCCGATCAGACAAACGTCGCCGTCGCCGCGAACTTCACCGACGCGGCGAACGAGATCGCGGCGGCTTTCAAGGCCGAGACGGGCCACGAGGCGACGCTGAGCTTCGGCTCCACCGGCCAGCTCTACACGCAGATCACCCAGGATGCGCCGTTCGAGGTGTTTCTCGCCGCCGATGCCGCGCGTCCGGCCAAGGCCCTGCAGGACGGACTGGGCGTCGCGGACAGCGACTTCACCTATGCGATCGGCAAGATCGTGCTGTGGAGCGCGAACGCCGACCTCGTGAAGGGCGAGGAGACCCTCAAGGCGGCGGGCTTCGAGAAGATCGCCATCGCCAATCCGGAAACCGCGCCCTACGGCGCGGCCGCCGTCGAAGCGATGAAGGCGCTCGGCGTCTACGATGCGCTTCAGCCGAAGATCGTCCAGGGCACCAACATCGCCCAGACCTACCAGTTCGTCGAAACCGGCAACGCCGAGCTCGGCTTCGTCGCGCTGTCGCAGATCGCCGGCACGGATTCGGGCTCGCGCTGGGTGGTTCCCGCCGGTCTCTACGCGCCGATCGAGCAGGACGCGGTGCTTTTGAAGAAGGGCGCCGACAGCGTCGCGGCGAAGGCCTTCCTCGAATTCCTGAAGGGCCCGACCGCCGCCGCCGTGATCGAGAAGTACGGTTACGGCGTCGAATCTGGTAGCTGAACCTTGTGCAGGGCCTGTCTTCCGAAATCTGGACGTCGATCCGGCTGACGATCGAGCTGGCGGCGCTGACGACCGCCATCCTCCTCGTCGTCGGAACGCCGATCGCCTGGTGGCTCGCCCGCTCGTCCGCTGCCTGGAAGGAAGCCGTCGCCGCGGTCGTGGCGCTGCCGCTGGTGCTGCCGCCGACCGTCCTCGGCTTCTACCTCCTGGTGATGCTCGGCCCGAGCGGGCCGGGCGGAGCGGTCGCGAACCTGTGGGGCGCGCGCACGCTCGCCTTCACGTTCGAGGGCCTGGTCATCGGCTCCGTGGTCTATTCGCTGCCGTTCGTCGTGCAGCCGATCCGCAACGCCTTCGAGGCCATCGGCGACCGTCCGCTGGAGGTCGCCGCGACGCTGCGCGCCTCGCCGCGCCGCGCCTTCTGGACGGTCGCGCTGCCCTTGGCGCGGCCCGGCTTCCTGACGGGCGCCGTGCTGGGCTTCGCGCATACCGTCGGCGAGTTCGGCGTCGTGCTGATGATCGGCGGCAACATACCCGGCGAGACCAAGGTCCTGTCGGTCGCCATCTACGATTTCGTCGAGACGCTGCGCTGGCGCGAGGCGAACGTGCTCGCCGCCGGGATGGTCGTGTTCGCCTTCCTCGTCATCCTGTCGATGATGCTGATCGAGAAGCGGATGCGGCGGGCCGGCGAGTGATGGTGGTGGGGGGGATCGAGGTCGCCTTTTCCGGACGCCTCGGCGCGTTCACGCTCGATTCGGCCTTCGCCGTCCCCGGCCGGGGCGTGACGGCCCTGTTCGGCCCCTCCGGCTGCGGCAAGACCAGCGTGCTGCGCTGCATAGCCGGACTGCAGCGGCTTCCCGGCACCTGCCGCGTCGGAGGAGAGACCTGGCAGGACGATCGCACCTTCCTGCCGCCGCACCGCCGGGCGGTCGGCTACGTCTTCCAGGAGGCGAGCCTGTTCCCGCATCTCTCCGTGCGCCGCAACCTGCTCTATTCCTCCGGCGGCAGGGTGCCATCGGGCGGCATCGGGTTCGAGGAGGTGGCCGAGCTCCTCGGTCTCGACCGGCTGATGGAGCGCGCGCCGCAGAACCTCTCCGGAGGGGAGCGCCAGCGCGTCGCCGTCGGCAGGGCGCTCCTGTCGCAGCCGAAGCTCCTGCTCATGGACGAGCCGCTGTCCGCCCTCGACCGGCAGACGCGGGACGAAATCCTCCCCTTCCTCGAGCGTTTGCACGAGACGCTGGCGATCCCGGTGCTCTACGTCAGCCACGACCTGACCGAGGTCGAGCGGCTCGCCGACCACATCGTGCTTCTGGACGCCGGAAAGGTGGTCGCCGCCGGTCCGCTGCGGGATATCCAGAGCGATCCCGACCTGCCGCTCGCCGTCCGGCGGGAAGCCGCCGTCAGCCTCGACGCGACCGCTACGGGCTACGACCGGCAGTACGGGCTGGTCCGGCTCGCGGTGGAGGGCGGCGACTTCCTCGTTGCCAGCCCGGCCGCGATCGCCGAGGGGACGAGACTGCGCCTGCGCGTCGGCGCCGCCGACGTCAGCATCGCCACCGAGCCCCCGCGCGGCACGACGATCCTCAACGTCCTGCCGGCCCGCATCGTCTCGTCGCGGCTGGTGGACGCGCATCAGACGATCGTCGTCCTGGCGCTCGGCGCCGACGGGCGCGGCGCGCGGCTCCTGTCGCGCATCACGCGGCGCTCCTGGGACCATCTCGGTCTCCACGACGGCATGGCCGTCGACGTTCAGGTGAAAAGCGTCGCGCTTGCCTCCCGCTGACGATTTCGCAATAGAGTGGGCCCGGCCATTCGCCGCGGGCCGCCGCGGCGGCAATCCACGGGAGCCCAGCCGATGCCCTCGCTCAGCCTCAGGATCAATCTCGACCCCGAAGGCCGCATCGGACCCGGCAAGATCGAGCTCCTCGAGCACATCGCCACCTTCGGATCGATATCCGAGGGCGCCCGGCAGATGAGCATGTCCTACAAGCATGCCTGGGACCTGATCGAGGAGATGAACGCCATTTTCGGCAAGCCGCTCCTCTCGACCCAGACCGGCGGCAAGCGCGGGGGCGGTGCGGAACTCACCGCCCTGGGGCTCGCCGTGGTCACCCGCTTCCGTGCGATCGAGCGCGCCGCAGCCGCCGCGTCCGCCGACCAGATCGCCGCCCTCCAGGCCGAAATCGACGCCGCCTGACGCCGTCGCCGGCCGGCGGCCCCGGATATTCCGGGAAAGTCGGATTTCTGCCCGACGGGTGCAATTTTGCGCATAAGTTGCGCTTCCTTCCGCTAAGCTCTTACACTGCGAAACGAACGACCTGATCGGACGGCCGCATCTCGGCAGGACAGGAGGTGGCTCGCATGGAAGACAAGGAAGAAGGCGCCCTCTCGCGCTGGTCCCGTCTGAAGCGTGAAGCCGCGTCCGCGGCCAGGGAAGAACCCGAGTCCGGAGCGGTCGGGGAAGAGACGGCCGCGCCCGGCGAGCCGGAGCCGGACGTCGACGCCGCGATCGAAGCCGATGCGGACGAGGAAGCCGTCTCCATCGAGGACCTGCCGGACATCGAGACGCTCGACTACGAGTCCGACTTCAGTGTCTTCATGCGTGCCGGCGTGCCGGAGGAGTTGCGCAAGCTCGCGCTGCGCAAGCTGTGGCGGTCGAGCCCGGTGCTCGCCAATCTCGACGGGCTCAACGACTACGACTGGGATTTCCGCAAGGGCTGGTCGCTCGGCGACACGGTTAGGGCCGTGACGCCGGAAGTCGCCGACCTGTCGGCGATGCCGGCGAAACCGGAAACCGTGCCGGGACGGCGCGATTTCCGCGGACCGCCCGATGCCCGTGCCGGCGCGCCCGGAGGCCGGACCGATGTCGCCAAGGCGACCGACGACGAGGCGGAGACGACGGTGGAAACGGAGGAAGAACGGACGTCGGCGACGAAGCCGAGCTGAAAACGAGCTGAAAAGACGACAAAAGCAAGACTGGAGAGGGGCCGTCGCCCCCGAGGCGGCCCCGGAGGAGGAGAGGATGGCTGTACCGGCCATGGATACGTCCGTTGTAGCGGACGAGGATGCGCTCAGGGCCGAAACCTACATTCTGCTGGCCATGCTGCTGTCGGCGCCGCCGAAGCGCGACGTGCTGGATCTGGTCGGGGACCTGCCCGGCGACGAGAGCCCGGTCGGTACGGTCATACGCGCGCTTTCGGCCGCCGCCCGCGCCGCGACCCCCGCCGTGCTCGAGCGCGAGTACCACGATCTTTTCATCGGCACCGCGACCGGCGAACTCATTCCCTACGCGTCCTACTATCTGACCGGGTCGTTGTACACGAAGCCGCTGGCGAGCCTCAGGGTCGATATGGCGCGGCTCGGCATCGCGCGGTCCGACAAGGCGAGCGAGCCCGAGGACCATATCGCCGCGGAGTGCGAGATGATGGCGGGGCTGATCCTCGGGTCGTTTTCCGACGTCCCGGCGCCCCTCGACGAGCAGCGGCGGTTCTTCGAGTCGCATCTGGCGCCCTGGGCGGCGCGTTTTTTTGCCGATCTGGAGGCCGCGCAGGCGGCGACTTTCTACATGCCGGTCGGCCGGCTGGGTGGCGAGCTCATGGAGATCGAGACGCAAGCCTTTGAAATGGCGTGAAGAATTCCGTCTGGTACCGGTTCCGGGCATCCACCGCCGCGTCGCCGATCGGACTTAGCAAACAGCATCGCATCTGTTCTACTGTCATTAATTGCAATATTATGCAGTTTGTCCGCCATCGGCGATAACAACAATACGAGCGGAACGGATTGCATATAAGCCACGCGCCCCGTCGACCGGGACAAGCGAGGCGGTTGGGACGAGGCGCGGTTGCGGCCGTGCCGTTGCGGAGGAGACCAACTATGGGCGATCGCACTGAAAATCGTTCGGAAGAGAACGGCCTGAGCCGCCGCGGGTTCATGCGGATGGCCGGGCTCGGTACCGCGGGCGCGGCCGTTGCCGTCGCGGCCGGAACGCCGGATGCCGCCGAGGCGGCGAGCGCGAGCGGGCCGAGGCGTCCGGGCTACGCCGAGACCGACCACATCAAGACCTACTACGCGCTCGCGCGCATGTAAGCGGTCGCGGGACCGTGGTTCGCCGGGGGACGCCGAGTCCCTGCGGGGCGGGCCGCGCATCGGATTTTTTGGGAGGAGACGACATGCTCACCAAGAAGCGCAACGGACAGGCAGGCGGCTCGAGGCTCTCTTCCGTCATCGCCGACAGTCTCGGCGCTGCCACGATCGACCGCCGCACGTTCCTTCGCCGGTCCGGCCTTGCGGCAGCGGGCGTCGGTCTCGCGTCGACGCCGTTCACGATGGTCAGGAAGGCCGATGCCCAGGCGATTGTGCCGAAGGCGCTCGAGACCAGGATGAGTGTCTGCACGTTCTGCGCGGTCGGCTGCGGCGTGAAGGCGGAGATCCAGGACGGCGTCTGGGTCGGTCAGGAGCCGGCCTTCGACAACCCGATCAACGTCGGCGGCCACTGCGCCAAGGGCGCGGCGATCCGCGACGAGACCAATTCGCCGCGGCGGCTGAAGTATCCGCTCAAGCTCGTCGACGGGAAATGGGTGCGCATTTCCTGGGACGAGGCGATCAACGAGGTCGGCGACAAGATCCTGAAGATCCGCGAGGAGTCCGGTCCCGATTCCGTCTACTGGCTCGGCTCGGCCAAGCACTCGAACGAGCAGGCCTACATGATGCGCAAGTTCGCGGCCTTCTGGGGCTCGAACAACATCGATCATCAGGCGCGCATCTGCCATTCGAGCACGGTCGCCGGCGTGGCCAACACGTGGGGCTACGGCGCGATGACCAACTCGTTCAACGATATGCACAATTCGCGCTGCATCATCACCTTCGGCGGCAATCCCGCCGAAGCCCACCCGGTCGCGATGCTGCACATCATGCGCGCCAAGGAGCGCAACAACGCGCCCTACATCGTCGTCGATCCGCGCTTCACCCGGACCGCGGCGCACGCCACCGAGTTCGTGCAACCCCGTCCGGGCACCGACATCGCGGTGATCTGGGGCATCCTCTGGCACATCTTCGAGAACGGGTGGGAGGACAAGGAGTACATCCGCCAGCGCGTCTGGGGCATGGACGAGGTCCGCCAGGAAGTCGCGAAGTGGCCGCCCGAGGAGGTCGAGCGCGTCAGCGGCGTGCCGGGCTCGCAGCTGCGCCGCGTCGCCCGCACCCTGACGACCAACAAGCCGGTCATGCTGACCTGGACGCTGGGCATGACCCAGCACACGATCGGCAACAACAACACCCGCGCCATGCCGATCCTGCAGCTCGCTCTGGGCACCGTCGGCATGTCGGGCGGCGGCACGAACATCTTCCGCGGCCACGACAACGTCCAGGGCGCGACCGACATGGGCGTGCTCTGCCACGACCTGCCGGGCTATTACGGCCTGGCGGAAGGCGCCTGGAAGCACTGGTCGCGCGTCTGGAACGTGGATTACGACTGGCTTCAGGGCCGGTTCGCGTCCAAGGAGCTGATGGAGAGCCCCGGCACGCCGGTGTCTCGCTGGTACGAGCTCGTCAACATGGACAAGGCCGACATCGACCAGCCGGACAACGTTCGGGCGATGATCTTCTGGGGCCACTCGGTCAACTCGCTGACGCGGCTGCCCGAGCACAAGAAGGCCTTCGACAAGCTCGACCTGCTCGTCGTGGTCGACCCCTATGTGCCGCTGTCGGCGATCCTCAACGACCGCACCGACAACATCTACCTGCTGCCGGCCGCGAGCCAGTTCGAGACTACGGGCTCGGTGACGGCGTCGAACCGCTCCGTCCAGTGGCGCGAGAAGGTCGTCGAGCCGATCTTCGAGTCCAAGCCCGACGAGGTGATCCAGTACCTGTTCGCCAAGAAGTTCGGTTTCGCCGACGAGATGTACACGAACATCGAGGTCAACGGCGAGGCGCCGGTCGTCGAGGACATCACCCGCGAGTTCAATCGCGGCATGTGGACGGTCGGGTACACCGGCCAGTCGCCGGAGCGGCTGAAGCTGCACCTGGCCAACGCCCACACCTTCGACAAGACGACGCTGAGGGCCAACGGCGGTCCGTGCGACGGCGAGTACTACGGCCTGCCGTGGCCGTGCTGGGGCACGCCCGAGATGAAGCATCCGGGCACGCCGAACCTCTACGATCCGACCAAGCCCGTGGCCGAAGGCGGCCTGCCGTTCCGCGCACGTTTCGGCGTGGAGGCGCCCGAGGACTGGGGCAAGGGGAACCTGCTCGCCGAGGGCGAAGTGGAGGGCGTCGGCTATCCGGTCGGCTCCGAGATCAAGGACGGCCATCCCGAGTTCACCATGGCCATGCTGAAGAAGCTCGGCTGGGACGGCGACCTGACCGACGACGAGCGCGCCACGATCGAGAAGATTGGCGGCGAGAAGGTCGACGCGGTGAACTGGAAGACCGACCTGTCGGGCGGCATCCAGCGCGTCGCGATCAAGCACGGCTGCGCGCCCTACGGCAACGCCAAGGCGCGCTGCGTGGTCTGGACCTTCCCGGATCCGATCCCGATCCATCGCGAGCCGCTCTACACGCCGCGCCGCGACCTCGTGGCCGACTACCCGACCTACGAGGACCGGCGCATGTACCGGCTGCCGATCAAGTACGCCAGCATCCAGGCTCAGGATTTCGCCACGGACTATCCGCTGGTGCTGAGCTCGGGCTGCCTCGTCGAGCACGAGGGCGGCGGCGCGAAGTCGTTCGCCAACGTCTGGCTCGCCGAGCTTCAGCAGGAGATGTTCGCGCAGGTCAATCCGTTCGATGCCAACAACGCCGGCATCAAGGACGGCGACCGTATCATGCTGGAGAGCCCGGAAGGCGGGTCGATCGAGGTGAAGGCGCACGTCTCCGAAACGGTGGCGCGCGGCAACGTCTGGATCCCCTACCACTTCATGGGCCGGTTCGAGGGGCGCGACCTCACCGAACGCATTCCGGAAGGCGCCGGCCCGTATGTCGCCGACGAATCCGGCAACATCACACTGACCTACGGCTACGACTCGGTGACCAACATCCAGGAAAACAAGGTCTCGCTGTGTCGGATCAAGGCCGCGTGATCGGGGGAGGGTGACATGGCACGAATGAAATTCCTCTGCGACGCCGAACGCTGCATCAACTGCAACGCCTGCGTCACCGCCTGCAAGAACGAGCACGAGATCCCGTGGGGCATCAACCGCCGCCGCGTGGTGACCATCAACGAGGGCAAGCCCGGGCAGCGCTCGGTGTCGGTGGCCTGCATGCACTGCTCGGACGCGCCCTGCATGGCCGTCTGCCCGGTCGACTGCTTCTACCAGACCGAGGAAGGCGTGGTGCTTCACTCGAAGGACCTGTGCATCGGCTGCGGCTACTGCTTCTACGCCTGCCCCTTCGGCGCGCCGCAGTATCCGCAGGTCGGCAACTTCGGCACCCGCGGCAAGATGGACAAGTGCACGTTCTGCGGCGGCGGTCCGGAAACCGACTTTTCGGACGCCGAGTACAAGAAGTACGGCCGCAACCGTCTGGCGGAGGGCAAGCTGCCGCTCTGCGCCGAGATGTGCGCGACGAAGGCCCTGCTCGCCGGCGACGGCGACGTGGTCTCGGCGATCTACCGCGAACGTGTCGTCGAGCGCGGCTTCGGCTCGGGTGCCTGGGGTTGGGGCCAGGCCTACACCGACCAGAAGTCGTGACGGAGCGATTTACCTGAGCAACTCGGCGGCCGCCGCGTGCGGCCGTCTCATTTTTCCGCCGCCGGCGGCCGGTCGGGAAGGGGACTGGAGATGAAACCGTTCCTTGGCGCCATCGTGGCGATCGTCGTCATCTCGGGCATCGCCGCCGTCGTCCTCGACGGCCTCGACATGTCGGCGGAGTCGGTCTTCTCCTCCGACCGGGTGCGGATGTGACCGCCTGACCGCGATCCGGCCTGCTACATCGCAATCCGCTCGGGGTGCGTGAACACCTCGAAACCGTCGTCGCGGGCAACGCCGACGAGAGTGATGCCGGCCGCTTCGGCCACCCGGATCGCGAGCGCCGTCGGCGCCGAGATGGCCACCACCACCGGCGCGCCGGCGACGGCCGCCTTCTGCACGATTTCGACCGACACCCGGCTCGTCAGCACGACGATGCTGTCGGCGGGCGTGTGGTCGGCCCGTGCCAGCGCCCCGACGAGCTTGTCGAGGGCGTTGTGCCGGCCGAGATCCTCGCGCACGGCGACGAGGCCCTTGTCCGGCGTCCAGCATCCCGCCCCGTGCACCGCCCGGGTCGAGCGGTGCAGCGCCTGGGCCGCACTGAGCCGGTCGAGAGCCTCCATCACCGCATCGGGCGTGAAGGACGCGTCGTTGGTGACCGTCGGCGGCGCGGGAACGGCTTCCGCGAGGCTCTCGACGCCGCAAAGGCCGCAGCCGGTCGGACCGGCCATGAAGCGCCGCCGCTCGAGCAGGCGCGATATCCGGTGCTCGGCGATCCAGGCGCGCGCCTCGATGCCGTTCTCGAGCTCGACGATCTCGACCGACTGGACCTCGCCGACGTCGCCCACGATCCGCTCGGTCAGGCTGAAGCCGTAGGTGAAATCCTCGAGGTCGGCCGGCGTGGCCATCATCACGGCCTGCGAGGTGCCGTTGTACGTCAGCGCGACCGCCGTCTCCTCGGGGACGGCGCGATCGTCCTGGGCCAACGAGGAGCCGCGCCAGATGACGCGCGGGACACGCTGTATGGTCATCGTCATTGTCGCTTCTCCCCGCGCAGTGTCGCACGAGGCGGGCAAGGCGCGCAACAATTTGGGAACTCAAAGGAAATCGTGATCAGCGCGGGTTGAGCCGGACCCGGCCCAGTCCGGCGAGGTCGTAGCCCGGCATCGCTTCGGCGCGCGCGCGGAAAGCCTCGGTGCGCACGAAGGTCATGACGCGCTGGAACGGCTCCTCGAACCACTCGACCCGGTCGACCAGGAGGTCGTACCGCTCCCGGATCACGGGCACGAAGCCGAGCCGGAACTGGTGGGCGACGGATTGCAGCCCGAACGCCACGTCGCCCTGTCCGTCGGCGACGGCGAGCGCGGCGTCCGCTTCGGAGCGGGCGACGGGCGCGAGATCGATCGAGCCCGCCTTCAGGCCCTCGCGCTCGATGAGCTGCTCCAGCAGCACCTGGCTGCCGGCGAGGGGCTGGCGCGGCACCAGACGCTTGCCCGCGACGTCGGCGAAGGCGGCGAGGCCCTTCGGGTTTCCCGGCGCGACGATGAGGCCGCGCTGCCGCCAGGCCCATTCGACGAGGACGACGTTCCGGGCCGGGAAGCGTTCCCGGACGACGGCGGCGTTCCAGTCGTCGGTCTCCGGCGAATAGACGCTGAGCCCCGCCGCGATGCCTTCGGTACGCTCGAAACGGTCGAGGCCGTCGAGGCTGCCGTCGAAGAAGGTCGCGATGCCGGACTCCGATTCCCTCAGCGCCCATTCGAGCAGCTGGTCGTGGCTGCCGAGCAGCACCCTGGGGGTCTGCGGCGCCGTGGCGACGGTCACGCCGGAATCGTGGCTGGCGAGCCAGGCGTCGATCTTCGAGCGCTGGAACAGCAGCTTGCCGAGCGCGCGCGTGCACGGGATTTCGCCGTTGGAGGCGAGGTCGTAGACCCTTCGCTCCTTCAGGCGAAGAAGGTCGGCGACCTCCCTGGTGGTCATGTACTCGGGGGTATGCAGCGCCATGAGGTCCCGTTCGTCCCGGCCCGTCCATGAGGACGGACTGCCTTTTCGCGGGGGACGGGGCCACTACATCGTCAATTTCGCGTCCGCGATCAAGCTCTGCGATGACGATTCTTCGCCGATACAGTATCGGCGGAAACGCACATCGCGGCGCCGATAGTGCTTTTGTGGCAATGGGGTAGTCGGGTTTCTTCAGGCGGCCTCGGTCTCCAGCCGCCCCATCGCCTCGATGGCGAGCGGCTTGAGCCCCGCCCCGCCGGAGGCGATATGGGCGGAAAGCTCCTCGCGCATCCGGTAGGTCCAGAAATCGCGGATGTGGCCGGCCACGCCCGCGACCGCCTCCTCGTGCGGATAGACCTGGAAGAAGTCCGCGATCTGGTTCGCCATGCGGACGAGCTCGGCATCCTCGCTCATTCCGCGGCCTCCACCACGCCGCGATAGTGCGTGCGCTTCATCTCCTCGTACTCGTGCTGCCAATCCGAGGGCTGGTTCGAGCGGGCGACCTGCACCGCCGTCACCTTGTACTCGGGGCAGTTGGTCGCCCAGTCGGAATATTCGGTCGTGATGACGTTGGTGCCCGACAGCGGGTGGTGGAACGTCGTGTAGACGACGCCCTGCGGCATCCGCTCGGAGATCTGCGCGGGCAGGCTGACGGCGCCCTTGCGGCTCTGGATCGACACCATGTCGCCGTCGGCGATGCCGCGCTCCTCCGCGTCGAAGGGGTGGATCTCCAGAACGTCCGTCTCGTGCCAGCGCACGTTCTCGGTTCGGCGCGTCTGGGCCCCGACATTGTACTGGGAGAGGATGCGCCCCGTCGTCAGGATCAGCGGATAGCTGCGGTTGGCGCGCTCTTCCGTCGGCACGAACTCGGTGATCATGAAGCGGCCCTTGCCGCGCACGAACTTGCCGATATGCATGGTCGGCGTGCCGTGCGGAGCGTTCGCGTTGACCGGCCACTGCAGCGAGCCCTCGCCGTCGAGCCGGGCGAAGCTGACGCCGGCGAACGTCGGGGTCAGCCGGGCGATCTCGTCCATGATCTCGGCCGCGGAGCCGTAGTGCATGTCGTAGCCCATCGCGCGGGCGAGACGGCAGACCGTCTCCCATTCCGACAGGCCGCTCTTCTCCGGCATCACCGGCCGCACGCGATTGATGCGCCGCTCGGCATTGGTGAAGGTGCCGTCCTTCTCCAGGAACGAGGTGCCGGGCAGGAAGACGTGCGCGTAGGCCGCCGTCTCGTTCAGGAACAGGTCCTGCACGACGATGCATTCCATCGCCGCGAGCGCCGCCTGCACGTGCATCGTGTTCGGATCGGACTGGGCGATGTCCTCGCCCTGCACGAACAGGCCCTTGAAGCTCCCGTCGATCGCCTCGGCGAACATGTTGGGGATGCGCAGGCCCGGCTCCGCCGACAGCGGCAGTCCCCAGTCGGCCTCGAACGAGCCGCGCACCGCGTCGTCGGAGACGTGGCGGTAGCCGGGGAACTCGTGCGGGAACGAGCCCATGTCGCAGGAGCCCTGCACGTTGTTCTGGCCGCGCAGCGGATTGATGCCGACGCCCTCGCGGCCGATGTTGCCGGTCGCCATGGCGAGGTTCGCCATCGCCATCACCATGGTCGAGCCCTGGCTGTGCTCGGTGACGCCGAGACCGTAGTAGATCGCGGCATTGCCGCCGGTCGCGTAGAGCCGGGCGGCCTCGCGGATCGTGCCGGCCTCGACGCCGATGATCCCGGCGAGGGCCTCGGGCGAGTTGCGCTCCTCGGCGACGAACGTCCGCCAGCGCTCGAACTCCATCATGTCGCAGCGCTCGGCGACGTAGTCCTCGGCGACGAGGCCCTCGGTGACGACGACATGCGCCAGCGCGTTCATCAGCGCCACGTTGGTGCTCGGCCGGAGCTGCAGGTGGTAGGCGGCCTGGATGTGCGGCGCGCGCACGAGGTCGATGCGGCGCGGATCGGCGACGATCAGCTTCGCGCCCTGGCGCAGCCGCTTCTTCAGCCGAGAGGCGAAGACCGGATGGCCGTCGGTCGGGTTGGCGCCGATGACGAGGATCACGTCGGCCTTCTCGACTGACTTGAAGTTCTGCGTGCCGGCCGAGGTGCCGAGCGTCGTCTTCAGGCCGTAGCCCGTCGGCGAATGGCAGACGCGCGCGCAGGTGTCGACGTTGTTGTTGCCGAAGGCCGCGCGGACCATCTTCTGGACGACGTAGACCTCCTCGTTGGTGCAGCGCGAGGAGGTGATGCCGCCGATCGCCGTGCGGCCGTGGCGTTCCTGGATCGCCTTGAAGCGGGTGGCGGTGAAGTCGATGGCCTCCTCCCAGGACACCTCGCGCCAGGGATCGGTGATCCTGTCGCGCACCATCGGCACCGTGATGCGGTCCTTGTGCGTCGCGTAGCCCCAGGCGAAGCGGCCCTTCACACAGGAATGGCCCTCGTTGGCGCCGCCGTCCTTGTAGGGGACCATACGCACCACCTGATCGCCCTTGAGCTCGGCCTTGAACGAGCAGCCGACGCCGCAATAGGCGCAGGTCGTCAGGACGGTGCGGCTCGGCTGGCCGTGGTCGTAGATCGACTTCTCCATCAGCGTCGCCGTCGGACAGGCCTGCACGCAGGCGCCGCACGAGACGCATTCGGAGGAGAAGAAGTCGTCGAGGGCGGTGCCGGGCGAAACCTTGGAGTCGAAGCCGCGACCCTGAATCGTCAGCGCGAAGGTGCCCTGCACCTCCTCGCAGGCCCGCACGCAGCGCGAGCAGACGATGCATTTCGCCGGTTCGAACGCGAAATAGGGGTTGGATTCGTCCTTCGGCTCGGCCTTCTCGGCGAAATGCTTGTCGCCGTCGTAGCCGTAGCGGACTTCGCGCAGGCCCACCTCGCCGGCGGTGTCCTGCAACTCGCAGTCGCCGTTCGCCGCGCAGGTCAGGCAGTCGAGCGGATGGTCGGAGATGTAGAGCTCCATGACGCCGCGCCGGATCTTCTCCAGCCGCTGCGTCTGCGTCTTCACCTTCATGCCCTCGCGCACCGGCGTCGTGCAGGAGGCCGGCGTCCCGCGCACGCCCTCGATCTCGACGAGGCACATGCGGCACGAGCCCCAGGCGTCCATCATGTCGGTCGCGCAGAGCTTCGGGATCGACTGGCCCACCTCGCGGGCCGCCCGCATGATCGAGGTGCCTTCCGGCACGGTGACTATATGGCCGTCGATCTCCAGCGAGACCATCCGTTCGCTTTCGCGTGCCGGGGTGCCGAGATCGGGTTCCTTCAGGACCGTCATGGGTGCCTCCTGCAAACCTTATTCCGCCGCCACTGCGGGCGCGGTGTCGAAATCCTCCGGGAAGAGCCTGAGCGCGCTCGTCACCGGCATCGGCGTCAGCCCGCCCATGGCGCAGAGCGAGCCGTCGGTCATCACCTCGCAGAGGTCCTCGACGAGGGCGACGTTCTTCGCCACGTCGACGCCCCGCAGGATCTTCTCGACCGTCTCCTTGCCCCGCGTGGCCCCGATGCGGCAGGGCGTGCACTTGCCGCAGCTCTCGATCTCGCAGAACTCGAAGGCGAAGCGCGCCATCGCGCCCATGTCGACCGTGTCGTCGAAGACGACGATGCCGCCGTGGCCGAGCATCGCCTGGTTCTCGGCGAGCGTCTCGTAGTCCATCGGCAGGTCCAGCATCGCCTCGTTCACGTAGGCGCCGAGCGGTCCGCCGATCTGCGCGGCGCGGAAGGGTCTGCCCGACGCCGTGCCGCCGCCGTAGTCCTCGATCAGCTCGCGGATCGTCACGCCGAAGGCGAGCTCCACCAGGCCGCCGCGCTCGATGTTGCCGGCGAGCTGGAACGCCTGCGTGCCGCGCGATCTGCCCATGCCGTAGTCGCGATAGGCTTGCGGCCCTTCGGCCATGATCACCGGCACGGTCGCCAGCGACAGCACGTTGTTGACGACGGTCGGCTTGCCGAACAGGCCGGCGATCGCCGGGATTGGCGGCTTGGCGCGCACCGTGCCGCGCTTGCCCTCGAGGCTTTCGAGCATCGAGGATTCCTCGCCGCAGATATAGGCGCCGGCACCGCGGCGCACATGCAGCCGGAACGGGCGGCCGGAGCCGGCGACGTCGTCGCCGAGCAGGCCCGCGTTCTCCCAGATGTCGATCGCCGCGCTCATGCGCTCGATCGCCAGCGGATATTCGGAGCGTATGTAGACGTAGCCCTCGCTCGCTCCCGTCGCGAGGCCGGCGATCGCCATGCCCTCGATCAGGCAGGAGGGATCGCCCTCCATAAGGATGCGGTCGGCGAAGGTGCCTGAATCGCCTTCGTCGGCATTGCAGCAGACGTACTTCTGGCCTTCCGGAAGCTCGGACACGGTCTTCCACTTGATGCCGGCGGGAAAGCCCGCGCCGCCGCGTCCGCGCAGGCCGGATTCAGTGACCGCGGCGACGATCTCGGCGGGTGCCATGGACGCCGCCTTGCGGAGGCCCTTCAGGCCGCCGTGCGCCTCGTATTCGGCGAGGTCGAGCGGGTCGATGACGCCGACCCGCGAGAACGTCAGCCGCTGCTGGGACTTCAGGTAGGGGATTTCGCCGGTCGCGCCATGCGCCAGCGGATGGCTGCCGCCGCTCAGGAAGCCCGCGTCGAACAGGGCCGGCACCGCTTCCGGCGTCACCGGGCCGTAGGCGTGGCGGACGCCGTCGTGCAGGACTTCGACCAGCGGCTCGAGCCAGAGGAGGCCGCGCGTGCCGTTGCGCACGATGCGGATATCGAGGCGGCGGGCGCTCGCCTCGCGGGCGATCGCCTCGGCCACCTCGTCGGCGCCGACGGAGAGGGCTGCGGTATCGGCGGGCACATAGACCGTGGTCATGACCGCGCCCCCGCGATCGCGGCCTCCAGGCGGTCGACGTCGAGGCGGCCGTAGGGCTTGCCGTTGACGAGGGCTGCCGGCGACAGCGCGCAGTTGCCGAGGCAGTACACCGGCTCGACGGTGACGCCGTCGGTGCCGGTTTCCCCGAGCGCGATGCCGTGGCGCCTGCAGATCTGATCGATCAGGTCGAGCGCGCCCATCGACTGGCAGGCCTCCGCGCGGCAGACCTTCACCGTGACCGCGCCGGCCGGCTTCTCGCGGAAATCGTGGTAGAAGCTGACGACGCCGTGGATCTCGGCGCGCGAGCGGTTCAGCGCCTTGGCGATCACCGGCAGCGCGGCCTGCGGCACGCAGCCGACCTCCTCCTGGAGGTCGTGCAGGATCTCGATCAGGCTGGCCGGATCGTTTCCGTGGCGGCTGCAGGCTTCCTCGGCGGCTGTCTCAGCGGCCTGCCATGCGCCGTCTCCCGCCTGCGGGACGTTCTCTAGCGACACTGGGTCTTCTCCTCCAAGAAGCCACAAGTGTCGATTTTTCAATGATTTCAGGCAAATCGATTCTGTCTATGGTGTCATCGGCGATATTGATGGACTTGGCCCGGGCAGGCTCAAATCACATGAGCCGGGCCGCAAAGTGCTCCGGCAGCTCGAACTTGCGCGCGACGTCCATCAGCGAGGCGATGACCGGGGGCAGGGGGTCGCGATCGTTCACGATCAGGCCGATCACGTGCTCTTCGACGGGATCGACCAGCGGAATCGCGCAAATCCGGTCCGCCCGGTCGAAAACCAGCAGGAAATGCTCCGGCAGGATGCAGGCGAGCCCATGCAGCCGGATATGCGAATAGAGGCTTATGACGGAGTTCGACTCGATTTCCGGGTCCGGCTTGCTGTCGAGCCTGGCGAAGATCGCGTCGACGATGCGCCGGTTCTGCATGTCGGGCGAGAGCAGGCCGAGCGGATGGCCGGCGGCCTCCGTCCAGGCGACCGTCTTGCGGGTGGCGAGCGGATGGTCGTCGCGCACGAAGAGCCGGTAGCGCTCCTTGTAGAGCGGCACGGTGAGCCCACGTCCGATCGGCTCGTTGTCCAGATAGCTGACCCCGGCGTCGATCGAGTAGTCGGCGAGGCTGCGCAGGATCTCCCGCGAGTTCTGCGACAGCACGTTGAACGTGATCCCGGGGAACCGCTGTCGCACCGCGTCGGTCAGGACCGAGACGGTCGGCAGGGCGGAGGGAATCACGCCCAGAACGATCCGGGCCGCCAGCGCGCCCTTCAGCGTCGCCAGCTCCTGCTCCATGGAGGTGCGGTTCTCGATGATGGAGTGGGCCCATTTGAGCACGCGCTCGCCCTCCGGCGTCAGCCCCTCGTAGCGCTTGCCGCGCTTGACGATGGCGACGCCGAGCTCCTGCTCGAGCTGGTGGATGCGCCCCGAAAGCGTCGGCTGCGTCACGTTGCAGGCCGCCGCCGCGCGCGTGAAGTGCTTCTCGCGCGCGAGCGCCACCAGATACTGGAGCTGCCGGATATCCATGAGAGCGGATCGTGCCGTGCCGTTTCCTGCCGAAACCCTTTTCGCACAAAGAACTTGAGGCAAAAAGGGGCGGCGGCGTTAAAGGACTTCAGCCGGCGATCTCGATCCGCGCCCCCGCCGTGGTCAGGGCGTCGGCGAGCGCGACCGGCGGCGCTCGGTCGGTGACGAGCAGATCGACCCGCTCCGCCCCGCAGATCCGCACCAGGCTCGGCCGGCCGAATTTGGAGGCGTCGGCGGCGACGATCACCTCCTCGGCCTGGTCGATGACCGCGCGGGAGAACTCCGCCTCGGCCAGGTGATAGACCATCAGCGAACCGTCGAGCTCCATCGCGCCGATCGACAGGATCGCGTGCGTGACCCGGAACTGGCGCACGAAGCTCAGCGCCTCCGGCCCGAGCGCGGCGGTATCGTCGGAGCGCAGCTCGCCGCCGGCCATGTAGACGCGGTTGGAGGCGTTGGTGGCCAGCGTGCGGGCGATCTCGGCGGAGTTCGTCACCACCGTCAGGCCCTTGTGCTGGCTCAGCGCCCGGGCGACGAAGGCCGTGGTCGAGCCGCAGTCGAGCATCAGCGTGTCGCCGTTCGAGACGAGCCGCGCGACCCGCTCGGCGATGCGGCGCTTGGCCTCGGCGTTGTCGAGCATGCGGCTCTGGAACGGCGGCTCGCGGCCGGCGTCGGGCAGGGTGATGCCGCCGTGCACCTTGGCGAGCAGGCCCTCCAGGACGAGCGGCTTCACCGTCCGCCGGATCGTCTCGTCGGAGACGTTGAGGCGTTCCGCCAGATCGCCGATCGAGCAGGCCCCGCGCAATTGCACGAGCCGCAGGATCTCGCTTTGCCGCTGGGTGCGGTACACCGCGCCTCCTTCCCCGGCTGCCCGCATCCGCGCCATGGTCGCCGGCCGGGCATAACCACCGAATTCCAAAAAACTACGCCATAATTCAACGCCAATTCCACAAAAAATGTGATTTTCCTGTTGACGGGGGCGCGAAGATCGCCGGATCATCGATGTCGGGTCGGGCAGCCAGGTGTTTGCGTGTGCCCCGGCGCCAGGGGAACAGAAGTCACGCTCTTCGATAACAAAACGGAGGTGAGCGAACATGACACTGCCACGCATCGCCGTCGCGGTCGCCGGTGCGGCCGCATTGCTCGCCACGGCCAGCGCGCTTCCCGCGCGCGCCGAGGTCGAATCCAAGGATCCGATCAAGCTGACCCTGCACGACTGGACGGGCCAGCTGATCACCACCCAGCTCATGGGCGAGGTGCTCAAGAAGGCCGGCTACAACGTCGACTACGTGCAGGCCGACTATCTCGCCCAGTTCGCCGGCCTGAAGACGGGCGACCTCGACGTCGCCATGGAGATCTGGGCCACCACCGGCCAGGAAGCCCTCGACGAGGCCGTCGCCAGCGGCAAGGTCGAGAACCTCGGCGAGACCGGCATGCTCGCCAAGGAGGAGTGGTGGTTTCCCGAGTACATGAAGGAGAAGTGCCCCGGCCTTCCCAACTGGGAAGCGCTGAAGGACGAGGCCTGCGCCGAGGCGTTCTCGGTGCCCGAGACGGCGCCCAAGGGCCGCTACCTCGGCGGCCCGGTGACCTGGGGCGGCTTCGACGACGAGCGCGTCGAGGCGCTCGATCTGCCCTTCGAGGTGGTCCATGCCGGCACCGACGCGGCGCTCTTCGCCGAGCTCGAATCCGCCTACCAGCGCAAGGCGCCGATCATGCTCTGGATCTACTCGCCGCACTGGGCGCCCGCCAAGTTCAAGGGCGAGTGGGTCGAGTTCCCGGCCTACGAGGCGGCCTGCTACACCGATCCGTCCTGGGGCTCGAACAAGGACATGGCCTACGACTGCGGCAAGCCGAGCGGCCCGATCTGGAAGGCCGGCTGGGTCGGCGTGAAGGACAAGTGGCCCGGCGCCTACGAGGCCATCAAGGCGTTCAACATCTCGAGCGACGAGATGAACGAGATGGTCGGCGAGGTCGATCTCGACGGCAAGAAGATCGAGGACGTCGTCGCCGCCTGGATGGACGCCAACCAGGACCGCTGGAGCAAGTGGATCGGGAACTGAGGTTTCCTCCCGCCGGGGGCGGGCCGCGAGGCCCGCTGCTCCCTGGGGCCTGGCCCGTCCCCGGCCGATCTGCTTGCCGATCTGCTTGAATGGACCGATCCCGAGGCGGATCGCCCTTTGTCTTCATCCGGAAGCGGCGGCGCGGTCCGTCGCTCGTCCGGAGGTGAGCCGCGATGTCCGACTCCGAAATCAAGCTGTCCTGCCGGGGCGTCTGGAAGCTGTTCGGCAGCGATCCCGAAGCGCTCCTCAGGCGCAGGGCCGACCCTGGCCTCGACGACATCAGGGCGGCCGGCCTCATCGGGGCCGTGCGCGACGCCAATCTCGATGTCCGCCAGGGCGAGATCTTCGTCATCATGGGCCTGTCGGGTTCCGGCAAGTCGACGCTGGTGCGCTGCCTGTCGCGGCTGATCGAGCCGACCGCCGGCGAGATCCTGTTCGAGGGCCGAGACCTCCTGCGGGCCAGCGACCGCGAGATGATCGAGATCCGCCGCCACCGCATGGGCATGGTGTTCCAGCACTTCGCGCTGCTGCCGCACCTGACCGTGCTCGGCAACGTCGCCTTTCCGCTGGAGGTGCAGGGCGCCGACCGCAAGACCCGCGAGACGCGTGCCCGTCGCGTCATCGAGCTGGTCGGTCTGGAGGGCCGCGAGAACTACTATCCGCGCGAGCTCTCCGGCGGCCAGCAGCAGCGCGTCGGCATCGCCCGCTCTCTCGCCGTCGAGCCGGAACTCTGGTTTCTGGACGAGCCCTTCTCCGCGCTCGATCCGCTCATCCGACGCGAGATGCAGGACGAGTTCATCCGCCTGCAGAACGTCCTGAGGAAGACGATCGTCTTCATCACCCACGATTTCGACGAGGCGATACGGCTCGCCGACCGCATCGCCATCATGAAGGACGGCGCCATCATCCAGACCGGAACGCCCGAGGAACTGGTGCTGGCGCCGGCGACCGACTACGTCGCCGAGTTCACCCGCCATATCCCGCGCGCGAAGGTGATGACCGCCCGCTCGGTGATGACTCCCTGGCGCGACGGCGCGGAGGTTGCCGGCGAGGTGAGGGCGGGCGACCGCATCGGCGACATCGCCGACAGGGTGGAGGCCGCCGGCTTGCCCTTCGCCGTCGTCGGCGGCGACGGCGAACGCGCCGGGCTGATCGACGCGCGCGCGGTCATCGACGTCCTCGTCGGCCGCACCGGCCACCACCCCGCGGCCGGGGAGGGCGCATGACCGCGCGTTCCTCCGCGATCGCAGCCCCCGGCGCGCGTCCGGCCTGGATCGGACCGGCCGGCCTGTTCTGGCTCGCCGTCCTCGTGGCTTCCCTGTTCGCGGCGTCGTACGGCAAGGGCGTCACCAGGGCCCTCGGCATGAGCTGGGCCTACGAGTGGCCGCGCGGCTGGACCGTTCCGCTTTCGGCCTGGATTTCCGCCTTCATGAAGTGGCTGGTCGACGACGCCACGTTCGGCCTGTTCACCTTCGTCCAGCTCACCCGCTTCGTCTCGTGGCTGCTCGACATCCCCCTGACGATCGCGACGAGCCTCCTGTCGACAGGCTTCCTGCGCGGCCAGGGCTCGGATGCCGTGCAGGTGCTGCCGCCACTGTCCTGGATCGCGGTGATCGTGACGGTCGTCGCGATGGGCTGGTACGCCCGCGGCTGGAAGCTCGCCGCCTTCGTCGGCGCCTGCTTCCTCTATCTCGCCGTCTTCGGCCAGTGGGACAGCGCCATGGTGACGCTGTCCTCGATCGTCATCGCCGTTCCCTTCGGCGTCGCCGGCGGCCTCCTGCTCGGCATCGCCGGCTACCGCTGGCTCTGGTTCGAGCGGGCGATGTCGCCGGTCCTCGACATCATGCAGACCGTTCCGGTCTTCGCCTATCTCGTGCCGATCCTGTTCCTGTTCGGCTTCGGGCCGGTGGCGGCGATGATCGCCACCATCATCTACGCCATGCCGCCGATGGTGCGCGTCACCATGCTCTCGCTCGGGGGCGTGCCCAACGAGATCAGGGATTTCGGCCGCATGGCCGGCTGCACGCCGCGCCAGATGACCTGGAAGGTGCTCGTGCCCTCGGCTCGCGGCGGCCTGATGGTCGGCGTCAACCAGGTCATCATGCTCTCCCTCAACATGGTCATCATCGCCTCGATGATCGGCGCCGGGGGGCTGGGCTACGACGTGCTGACCTCGCTGCGCCGCCTCGACATCGGCGGCGGCATCGAGGCCGGCGTCGCGATCGTCGTGCTGGCGATCGCGCTGGACCGGCTGAGCCAGGCCTTCGCCAACCGCCCGCCGCCCGCCCATGTCGACCTGCCGTCCGGCTACCTGAAACGCCATCCCTGGACGACGACGGTCGTCGCCGTGATCCTCGGCACGGCCGTCGTCGGCCTCGTCTTCCCACCGGTGCAGAGCTATCCGGAGGGGATGGAGGTCTCGACGGGCACCTTCTGGGAGGGCCTCGTCCAGTACATCAACGTCAATTTCTACGACCAGCTCGAGGCGGTGAAGACCGTGATGCTGGTCAACTTCCTCGTGCCCGTGAAGCGCTTCCTCACCGAGCTTCCGTGGATATGGACCGTCGGCCTCGTCGGCATCGCCGGCTGGCAGCTCGGCGGCTGGCGTCTGGCGCTCGGGACCGTACTGCTCGCCATGTTCATCGTCGTCACCGGGCAGTGGGAGAAGGCGATGATCACCGTCTATCTCTGCGGCATCTCGGTCGTCATCGCCTCGCTGATCGGCATCCCGCTCGGCATTCTCGCCGCCGAGAACGAGCGGGCCGGCCGCGTCCTGGGCGGCTTCATCGACACGCTGCAGACCCTGCCGAGCTTCGTCTACCTGATCCCGGTCGTGATGCTGTTCCGGGTCGGCGACTTCTCGGCGATGATCGCCGTCGTCCTCTACGCGCTCGCCCCGGCGATCCGCTACACCGCGCACGGTATCGGGCAGATCGATCCGCAGCTTGTCGAGGCCGGCGTCGTCTCCGGCTGCACGCCGCGCCAGCTCCTGTCCAAGATCAAGCTGCCGCTGGCGCTGCCGGAGATCATGCTCGGCGTGAACCAGACGATCATGCTGGCGATCTCGATGGTCGTCATCACCGCGCTGGTCGGCACCCGCGACCTCGGCCAGGAGGTCTATATCGCGCTGACCAAGGCCGACACCGGCCGCGGCATCGTCGCGGGCCTCGCCGTCGCCTTCATCGCCATCGTCGCCGACCGGCTGGTCTCGGCGGGTGCCCGGCGCACCCGCAGCCGGCTCGGGCTCTCCTGAGGCAGGCCGCGATGACGGACGCCCGCAGGAAGGCCGCAGGACTCTCCTTCTGGACCGGACCCGTGGACCCGGTGCCGCTGGGCGGCGGCATCACCAACGTCAATTTCGTCGTGGCGGACGGCGGGCGGAAATATGTCGTGCGCATCGGCAACGACATTCCGGCGCATCAGGTGATGCGCTTCAACGAGCTCGCCGCCTCCCGCGCCGCCGCGCTCGCGGGGATTTCCCCGGACGTCGTGCACAGCGAGCCCGGCGCCCTCGTCATCCGCTACGTCGACGGCACGACCTACGGCGAGGCCGACGTGCGCAAGCAGGAAAACCTCGAGCGCATCCTTCCCCTGATCCTCAGGTGCCACCGCGACATGCCGAACCACGTGCGCGGGCCGGTGCTGATGTTCTGGGTGTTCCACGTGGCGCGCGACTATGCCGCCACCCTGCGCGAGGGCGGCAGCGCCCATGCGGCCAGGCTGCCGGGCCTGCTCGATACCGCCGCCGAACTGGAGAGGGCCGTCGGACCGGTCGACATCGTCTTCGGCCACAACGACCTGTTGCCGGCCAACTTCATCGACGACGGCGGCCGCATCTGGCTGATCGACTGGGACTATGCGGGCTTCAACTCGCCGCTGTTCGACCTCGGCGGCCTCGCCTCCAACAACGGGCTGACGCCCGGCCAGGAGGAATGGCTGCTGGAGGCCTATTTCGACCGGCCCGTCACCGACGACCTGCGCCGCCGCTACGCCGCGATGAAATGCGCGTCGCTTCTGCGCGAGACCATGTGGAGCATGGTCTCCGAGATCCATTCCGATCTCGACTTCGACTACGCCGCCTATACCGCCGAGAACCTTGCCCGCCTGAACGCCGCGCTGACGGCGTTCCGGCAGATGTGAGGGCGGGATGCACGCGCAGCCCCGAACCTTGCCGAAACCACCGCGCCGGGCCCCGGCTCGTGGGCCGGGGCACGCGTCCGTGTATGGGGCGAGGCCCTCGCGTCTTTCGCAGCCGGCGTGTCCCGGACTTGATCCGGGACCCGGACGGCCTCTCCGCAAGAACCATCTCCTGACTGCCGATACGGCCTTCGTGCCGGATCACATGTCACTACCAAGGAACCGCGTAAATGGCTGAACTGCCGAAAGAAGCAAGGGCCGTCGTCATCGGGGGAGGCATCGTCGGATGCTCCACCGCCTATCATCTCGGCAAGCTCGGCTGGACCGACACTATCGTGCTGGAGCGGGCCAAACTGACCTCCGGCTCGACCTGGCACGCCGCCGGCCTCGTCGGCCAGCTCAGGACGAACGCCAACATCACCCAGCTCCTCGGCAATTCCGTCGCGCTCTACCGCCGCCTCGAGGAGGAGACGGGTCTCGCCACCGGCTGGAAGATGAACGGCGGCCTGCGTCTCGCCTGCAACGAGGACCGCTGGACCGAGGTGCGCCGCCAGGCGACGACCGCCCGTTCCTTCGGCCTCGAGATGCACCTGCTGACGCCGAAGGAGGCGCAGGCGCTGTGGCCGCTGATGGATATCGGCGATCTCGTCGGCGCGGCCTTCCTTCCGACCGACGGCCAGGCGAGCCCCTCCGACATCACCCAGGCGCTGGCCAGGGGCGCGCGCATGTCCGGCGTGAAGGTCTTCGAGGACACCCCCGTAACCCGCATCCTGATCGAGGACGGCCGCATCAGGGGCGTCGAGACGCCGAACGGCACGGTGCGGTGCGAGATCGTCGTCAACTGCGCCGGCCAGTGGGCGCGCGAGGTCGGCAGGCTCGCCGGCGTCAACGTGCCCCTCGTCTCCGTCCAGCACCAGTACCTCATCACCGAGAAGATCGAGGGCGTCACCTCGACCCTGCCGACCCTGCGCGATCCCGACCGCCTGACCTACTACAAGGAGGAGGTCGGTGGCCTCGTCATGGGCGGATACGAACCCGATCCCATCCCATGGGCGATGGACGGGATACCGATGGGTTTCGAATTCACCCTGCTCAATTCCGACTGGGACCATTTCTCCGACATCATGGAACTGGCCCTCGGCCGCGTTCCCGCGCTCGCCGACGCGGGCGTCAAGGAGCTGCTGAACGGCCCGGAAAGCTTCACCCCGGACGGCAATTTCATCCTCGGCGAGGCGCCGGAGCAGCGCGGCTTCTTCGTCGGCGCGGGCTTCAACGCCTTCGGCATCGCCTCCGGCGGCGGCGCCGGCATGGCGCTCGCCGAATGGGTGGTCGCCGGCGAGCCGCCGTTCGACCTCTGGCCCGTCGACATCCGCCGCTTCGGCCGCCCGCACTTCGACATCGACTGGGTGCGCACGCGCACGCTGGAACTCTACGGCAAGCACTACACCATCGCCTGGCCGGGCGAGGAGCATTCGAGCGGCCGGCCCTGCCGCCGCTCGGCGCTCTACGGCCGGCTGAAGGAGGCGGGCGCCTGTTTCGGCGAGAAGCTCGGCTGGGAGCGGCCGAACTGGTTCGCCGATCTCGCCGGGGGCGAGGAAGCCAGGGATGTCTACGGCTTCGGCCGGCAGAACTGGTTCGACGCGGTCGGCCGCGAGCACAAGGCGACCCGAGAGGCGGTGACGGTGTTCGACCAGTCCTCCTTCGCCAAGTTCCTGGTCGTGGGCCCGGACGCGGAGGCCGCGCTCACCTGGATCTGCGCCGGCAACGTCGCCCGCGCGCCGGGCAGGCTCGTCTACACCCAGATGCTCAACGCGCGCGGCGGGATAGAGTGCGACCTGACCGTCGCCCGCCTCGCCGTCGACCGCTACTACGTCGTCACCGGCACCGGTTTCGCCACCCACGACCTCGACTGGATTCGCCGGAACGTCCCCGAGGGGCTGAACGTGCAGGTGGTCGACGTCACCTCGGGCTACGGCGTGCTCTCGGTGATGGGCCCGAGGGCCCGCGATCTCCTGTCGTGCCTTACCCGCGACGATCTCTCCAACGACGGCTTCCCGTTCGGCACGGTCCGCGAGATCGGCGTCGCCGGCGCCCCCGTCACGGCGCTGCGCGTCACCTATGTCGGCGAGCTCGGCTGGGAACTGCACATTCCGACCGAATACGTGGTCAACGTCTACGAGGCGCTGATGGAGGAGGGGGGCGACCTCGGCGTCCGCCCGGCCGGCTACCGCGCCATCGAGTCGCTGCGTCTGGAGAAGGGCTACCGCGCCTGGGGCTCCGACATCGGCCCCGACCACACGCCGCTGGAAGCGGGCCTCGGCTGGGCGGTGAAGCTGAAGTCGAACCAGGCCTTCCTCGGCCGCGAGGCCCTCGACCGGCAGCGTCAGGAACCGCTGACGAAGCTGCTCGCCGGCTTCACGGTCGATCCGCAGATCGTGCTGCTCGGCCGCGAAACCATCTACCGGGACGGCCAGCGCGTCGGCTGGCTGACGAGCGGCGGCTACGGCTACACGGTCGGAAAGTCGATCGGCTACGGCTACGTGCGCAACCCCGACGGCGTCGACGAGGGCTTCGTCGCTTCCGGCGCCTACGAGCTGGAAGTCGCGACCGAGCGCGTCCCCGCGTCCGTGTTCATGGAGCCGCTCTACGATCCATCCATGAGCCGGGTGAAGGCGTGACATGAGCGACACCCAGGCCCGGATCGTCATCATCGGCGGCGGCGCGGTCGGCTGCGCCATCGCCTACCATCTCGCCCGCTCCGGCGAGCGCGACGTGGTGCTTCTGGAGAAGGCCCAGCTCACCCACGGCTCGACCTGGCACGCCGCCGGTCTCGTCGGCCAACTCCGCTCAAAGAAGAACCTGACGCGGCTGATGCAGAACTCCGTCGCCGTCTACGACCGGATCGAAGCGGAGTCGGGCCAGGTCATCGACTGGAAGAAGGCCGGATCGCTCAGGATCGCGGCGAGCGAGGAGCGGCTGGCGGAAATCCGCCGCTCGCTGACCCAGGCCAAGGGCTTCGGCTTCGAGGCCCACGAGATATCGCCCGACGAGGCGAAGCGGCGCTTTCCGTGGATGACGACCGACGGCGTCGTCGGCGCCGCCTGGATACCGAGCGACGGCTACATCGACCCTTACGCGCTGACGCAGGCCTACGCGAAGGTGGCGCGGGCCGGCGGCGTGACGATCCGCGAAGGCGTGCTCGTCACCGGCTTCGCCAAGGACGGCAGGCGGATCACGGGCGTCGTCACCGATCACGGCACGATCTCCTGCGAGATCGTCGTCAACGCCGCCGGCATCTGGGCGAAGCGCGTCGGCGAGATGGCGGGCGTCAAGCTCGCCGCCGGAGCGGTGGAGCACCAGTACGTGGTCACCGAGAAGAAGATCGACGTCACCGCGGAGACGCCGACCTTCCGCGATCCCGACCGCATCTTCTACCTGAAGCCCGATGTTAAGGCCTTCGCCATAGGCGGCTGGGAACAGGGCGCCCCGGCCTGCTGGCGCGAGGGCGTGCCGTTCGACTTCGGCCGCGAGCTGTTCCCCGAGAATCTCGACCGGCTCGAAAGGTTTATGCTGCCCGCCGCCGAGCGCCTGCCGATCCTGAACGAGGTCGGCATCCAGACCGTCATCAACGGGCCGATCCCGGTCTCCGCCGACGGCGAGCCGGTGATGGGCCTCGCGCCCGGGCTCGACAACTTCTACGTCGCCTGCGGCTTCACCGCCGGCATCGCTGCCTCCGGCGGCGCGGGCGAGGCGATGGCGAACTGGATCCTTCACGGCGATCCGGGCATGGATCTCTGGCCCTTCGACGTGCGCCGGTTCTCCTCGCATCAGGCCAACCGCCGCTATCTCGCCGAGCGCTCGAGCGAGGCCTACGGCGACTACTATTCGATTCACTGGCCGGGCGCCGAGCTGCATTCCGCCCGCGGCGGGCGTCTGAGCCCGATCCACCATCTGCTGAAGGCCAACAAGGCCGTCCACGGCTCCAAGGCCGGCTGGGAGCGGCCGCTGTGGTTCGATACCGGAGCCGTCGACGCTTCCGAGACCCCGAGCTTCGAGCACAAGCCCGGCTGGTTCGAGGCGGTCGGCCGCGAGCACAGGAAAGTGCGCGAGGGCGTCGCCCTGATCGACCAGACCTCGTTCTCGAAGTTCGAGGTGACGGGCCCCGGCGCCTTCGAAGCGCTTCAGCGCATCGCCGCGGGCGATCTCGACCGGCCGGACGGCACCTGCGTCTACACGCAGCTCTGCAACGACAAGGGCGGCATCGAGGCCGACCTGACGATCATGCGCCTCGACGCCGAGCGCTTCTATGTCGTCACCGGCAGCCAGTTCGGCGTTCGCGATTCCGGCTGGATCGCCCGCCATCTGCCGCGGGACGGTTCGGTGCAGCTTCGCGACGTGACCTCGGCCTATGCCGTGATCAACCTCGTCGGCCCGAAGGCCCGCGACGTGCTTCGGGCGACGACCGACGACGACGTGTCGAACGAGGCCTTCCCCTATCTCGCCGTGCGCGACATCGAGATCGGCCTTGCTCGCGCCCGAGCCGCCCGCGTCGGCTATGTCGGCGAGCTCGGCTGGGAGCTGCACGTCCCCGCCGAGCAGGCCCCACACGTGTACGAGACGCTGCGCAACGCAGGCGAGGCGCACGGCATCGCCGATGTCGGCTACCGGGCGATCGAGTCGCTCAGGCTCGAGAAGGGCTACGTCTACTGGTCCTCGGAGGTGACGCCGGATACCAACCCCTACGAAGCGGGCCTCGGCTTCTGCGTCGCGCTGGACAAGGGCGACTTCATCGGCCGCGAGGCGCTCGCGCGGATCAGGGCGGACGGCCCGTCGCGGCGGCTGACGACGATCGCCGTCGACGGCTTCGCCCCGCTGATCGGCGGCGAAGCGGTGCTGTGCGGGGATGAGGTCGTCGGCACGACGACGAGCGCCGGCTACGGCTACACGGTCGGCAGGACCGTCGCCTTCGTCTACGTTCCCGCCGGGCTCGCCGAGGCGACCGATTTCGTCGTCGAAGCCTACGGCAGGTCCTATCCCGCCGTCCGCGCGCCGCGGTCGATGTACGATCCGAAGTCGGAGCGGTTGAAGAGCTAGTCACGAGAGGGGGAGCCATGTCCGACACCGAGAACGCCCGCAAGGCGCTTGCCGGCATTCCCGCATTCACCGGAAAGGACGTAGCCGGCGCTGCGCTGACGCGGCTCGGCGGGCTCACCAACCAGGTGTTCCGTGTCGACCTGGACGGCGCGAGCTACTGCCTGCGGCTACCCGGCGAGGGCACCTCGGCCTATATCGACCGCAAGGTCGAGGCGGTGAACGCGAAAGCCGCCGCCGGGGCGGGCGTCTCGCCCGAGGTCGTCCATTTCGGCGACGACGGCGTGATGGTCACGAGGTTCCTCGGCGATGCCGTCACCATGTCGGCGGAACTCTTCGCCGCAAGAGCCGGCGCCGTCGAACGTGCCGGCCGCGCGTTCCGCAATCTGCACGATCGGGCCGGTGCCTTCGATTTCCGCTTCGAGCTTTTCTCGATGATCGACGGCTATCTCGGCCACCTGAAGACGCTCGGGACCGATGTGCCGGAGGGCTACGGCGACGTCGTCGCCGAAGCGGAGACGGTCCGTGCGGCGCTTTCCGCCCATCCGCTGCCGCTCAAGCCCTGCCATTGCGATCCGCTCTGCGAGAACTTCCTCGATACCGGCGAGACCATGTGGATCGTCGACTGGGAATACTCCGGCATGAACGATCCGATGTGGGACCTCGGCGATCTGTCGGTGGAGGGCGGGTTCGACGAGGATATGGACCGGCGCCTGATCGAGGCCTATTTCGGCGGTCCGGCGCGCCCGGTCGATCGGGGCCGCATGGTCATCTACAAGGCGATGTGCGACCTGCTCTGGACGCTCTGGGGCCTGATCCAGTTCGCCAACAAGAATCCCGCCGACGACTTCTGGGCCTATTCGATCAACCGTTTCGAGCGCTGCAAGACGCTGATGGCGACCCCGGATTTCGCAATCCACGTCGAAACCGTCCGCAACGGCTGACGGTCGGCGCCGGCACCTCGGTTTCCGGGGTGAGAGCGGCGCCTTTTCCGGTCAGGCGCCCGACGCCGCGAACTTCCGCCGGTAGCGCGCGATCGGCGGCTCGGCGCCGAACGCGGCGAGCGATACGGACTCCTCGTCCTCTGCTTCGGCGGCAGATGCTACGCCGGGCACGACGTCCGCGCTGCCGCCCTTGACCAGGCCGGTCATCGGCGCGGCCGAGCCGCTCGTCGGGAAGACGGAGTTGTTGAGGATGCTGTCGGGCACGCCGAGATGGTCGCTCAGCACGCCCTTGAAGATCGAGCGCAGGTCGGTCGTCGCACGAAGGTCGCTGCCGTCGAGCAGCTGTCCCGGCGCCAGGCCCGGCCAGTTGCCGTAGACCTTGCCGCCGCGCACCGCGCCGCCGGCCAGCAGGGCGACGGTGCCGACGCCGTGATCGGTGCCGTGATCGCCGTTGACGTGCGCCGTGCGGCCGAATTCCGTGGCCAGCACCATGATCGTCTGCGACCAGCTCGACCCGGCGGCCCTCCGGAAATCCTCGATCGCCAGGTCGAGTTCGCCGAGCAGGTTCGCGAGGTCGCCGGTGGTGCTGCCCTGATCGGAATGGGTGTCCCAGCCGTCGACCGAAAGCGCCGCGATGCGCGGGCCGGCGGGCGCCTTCAGGAGCCGCGCCGCGCCGCGGAACGCCTTTCTCAGGTCGCTGATGTTCTTGTCCTTCCTTCCGATCCCTTCGGCCATGCGGTCGGCCCTCAGGCCGGCCTCCAGGTAGCTCGACATCTGCGGGTCGTTCGTCTGGTAGAGCGACCGCACCAGGTAGAGGAGCGGGTCCTCCAGGTGATCGTAGGTTTCCGGCGTCCAGCCGAGCACGGGCGCGGAGCCGCGCAGGATCAGCGGCGCCGCGCCGATCTGGATCGCGCCGTGCGTCAGGATCGGATCGCCGGTCGGCAGCGCCTGCAGCAGACGGTTCAGCCAGCCGGTCGAGTTCGTGACGATCTCGCCGGGATAGCCGTTCTCGAGGTTGTCCTGGGCGTCGAAATGCGACCGGTTGCGCAGCGGCACGCATGTCGCATGGACGACCGCCGCATCGCCCCTCCGGAAGGTCCTGCCGAACCGCTTCATCGCCGGATGCAGGCCGAAGAAGTTGTTCAGCTTGAAGGTCCTGTTGCGGGGAATGGCGATATCGCCGCGCAGCGACGCGTAGTTCTGGTCGCCGTGCGGAACCACGACCGACAGGCCGTCCATGCCGCCGCGCAGGACCACCACGAGGAAGCGCGGATCCGTGGCCGAGCCCGCCGACGCCCAGCGCGGCGCGTAGGCCCAGGAGAACAGGCTGGCGGAGACCCCGAGCACGGCGCGCCGCGACAGCAGCAGCCGCGATTCCTCGCATCCTGCGGCAGCGGCGGCGCGAACGATCCTGTCGTCGGCGCAATCCGTCACGGGATCGGACTCCATCGTTCTCACCTCCGCTGGAATTCGGGGCTGCAGATCAGCATCGTGATCGCGCTGTACTTGCTGCCGGCCTGCGCCACGCGCTGCCGCGTCTCCGGGCTGAGCGCGCTGTCGTAGAGCGCGTTGGCGAGCTTGGCGACGTTGCCGCGGTAGCGCCGTCCGTAGGACCAGCCGATCGCCTGCGCCGTGTCGAGGCGCAGCGTCATGCCGTCGGGGTCGAGCCATCGCAGGGACTCGTCGGCGTATCCCTCCGGCGTGGGGCACTCCCAGACCATGTTGTTCATCGCGTACATCGGCCCCGCGAACACCCACCAGTAGTCGTCGTCCCGGTATCTGAGGTTCAGCGCGCGCAGATGCGCGATCGCGAGCTCGTAGGGGGTCCTGATCTTCGTCAGCGGCTCCGAGAACGCCTCGGGCAGGTTCAGGAGCGCGAGCGCCACCTGCCTCAGGTTGCCGCCGGTCGCGATGAAGACGTTCTTGATCGGGTCGACCATCGCCGGCGTCGGTTCGTCGGTGATGAAGTGGCGAACCAGCTTGAAGGCGATGTGCTCGGCCGTGGCGGGGCTGTTGGCGAGGTCGAGCAGCGCCATCTTGGCCTGCTTCATTCCGACGGCCGGATAGGTCTTTCCGCGAAGCGTGATCGGACCGGGCTCGTGCCAGGTCTTGCGGTAGATGAACCGCCCCCTGTTGCGGTTGTTGCCGCCGTTGTAGCGGTTGTCGGCCTCCCATTCGCGGACGTAGGACCAGCCGGTGAGGATCTTGGCGAAGGCGGTGACGTCCTCCTCCGTGTAGCCCCCGCCGCTGCCCAGCGTGTGCAGCTCCATGACCTCCCGGGCGAGGTTCTCGTTGAAGCCCGCGCCACGATCGCGGCCGTACCTGGAGTTCGGTCCGACGGAGTCGGCGTTGTCGAGGAACGAGATCATCGCCGGGTGCTGGATCACCCCGAGCAGCATGTCGGAGAACCGGCCGAGCACGTGCTTGCGGATCACCGAGCGCTCGAGCTGGCCGATGGTCCCGCGCACCGCGCTGGACTTGTTGACCGACATCGAGAAGTGGTTGCTCCAGAAGATGACCAGCCGCTCGACGAATCCGATGTCGACCTTGGTGTGCTTCCCGACGCGGGCGGCGAGCTCGCGCGACCGCGTCCGCTCGGCGAGATCGAAACTCGTCGCCGAAAGCGCCGCCGCCTTCTTGTAGGAAGGCAGCTTCCTGCTGTTGAGCTTCGCGATGCCCGGCGTGTTGACCTCGCGGATCAGGGCCGCGAGGGGATTGGCCGCGACGCGCGCGAACGAGCTTTTCTTCGCGCCGAGGCCGAACCGTTGAAAAGCGATCCGCGCGTTGTACGCGTGGTCGTAAGGAAATGCCATCGGACGCCCCACGTCTCTGGATGTCGCGCGGGAACGCCGATTCGTTCACGCCCGTTAATTATGGTCGTGTCCGAATTTGGCCTCGAAAGGGCAAACCTCTCCCTAAGGAAATAGGACGCATTTTAGGAATGCGGCGATTCGTGGACCCGGATGTCAGGCCGCCGACAGCCCCGCGTCGATCGCCGCGGCGATCTTCCTGACGTCGTCCGGGGTGATCACCAGCGGCGGCGACAGGATGATGTTCGGACCGGAGACGCGGATCATCACGCCCTCCGCATAGGCCGTCTCGAACACCTTGCCGATCGTCGCCTTGTCGATAGGCGTCTTCTTCGCCCGGTCCGACACCAGTTCCAGCGCCACCATCAGGCCCTTGCCGCGCACGTCGCCGACGATCTCGTGCTTGTCCTTCAGTGCCTGCGCCGCCGCAAGCAGCTCGTCGCCGCGTTTCGCCGCGTTTCCGGCGACGTCGGCCCTGTCGATCTCGGGCACGCAGGCGAGCGCCGCCGCGCAGCCGACCGGATGGCCGGAGTAGGTATAGCCGTGGCCGATGTTGCCGAAGGCGTCCTTGTTGCTCTCGAAGGCGTCCGCGACCTTTTCGGAGATCATCACCGCGCCGAAGGGGAAGTAGCCGTTGGTGATCGCCTTGGCGATCGTCATCAGGTCGGGTTTCACGCCCCACAGCCTGCAGCCCGTCCAGCCGCCGGTGCGCCCGAACGCGGTGATCACCTCGTCGGCGATCAGCAGCACGCCGTGCCTGTCGCAGATCTCGCGCACCTTCGGCATGAAGCTCGCATGCGGCACGATCACGCCGCCTGCACCGAGCACCGGCTCCATGATGAAGGCGGCGACCGTGTCCGGCCCCTGGAACACGATCTCGTCCTCCAGCCCCTGCGCGCACAGGGCCGCGAGCTTCTCCGGGTCCGCCTCGTTGAACGGATTACGGTAGGTGTGGGGGGCGGGGATGTGGAAGCAGCCCGGCAGCAGCGGCTCGTAGTTGCGGCGGAAATTGGCGTTGCCGTTGACCGACGCCCCGCCGAAATGGGTGCCGTGGTAGCCCTTCTTCAGGCTCAGGAACTTGGTGCGGTCCCGGTCGCCGCGGATCTTGTGGTACTGGCGGGCAAGCCTCAGCGCCGTCTCGACGCTGTCGGAGCCGCCGGAGGTGAAGAACGAGCGCACGAGCCCGTCCGGCGCGAACCATTCCGACAGCATGTAGGAGAGCTCGATCGCCGGCCCCGTCGAGGTGCCGCGGAAGGCGGAGTAGTAGGGCAGGGCGTCGAGCTGTTCGGCGATCGCCTTCTTCACCGGATCGCAGGAATAGCCGAGGTTGACGTTCCAAAGGCCGCCTACCGCGTCGAGCGTCCTGTGCCCGTCGACGTCGGTCAGCGTCACGCCCTCGGCCGCCGTCAGCACCTTCGGCGGATTTGCCAGCATCTCGGCGGGATGCGCCATCGGATGCCACATGTGGCGGGCGTTGTTTTCTTTAAGGAAATTGGAGTCGTGCTGGTTCATGTCGAAGCCTCCGAGCGGGTTTCGATGCCGAGAAGGGAAAGCGCGCGGGCGTAGCCGCCTTGCGGGTCGCGCACGTCGAAATGGACGGTCCGCATGCCGACGGCTTCCGCGCCGCGGACGTTCCTGAGCTGGTCGTCGACGAAGACGCAGTCTCCGGCCTGCAAGTCCAGGCCTTCGGTGACTAGACGATAGGCGCGCGGGTCGGGCTTCAGGATCTTCGTGTAGGTCGCGTCCACGATCAGCTCGAAATCCTTTAGGAACGGCAGCTTGTCGCGGAAATCCGCGCCGTAGAACAGGTCGAGCTCGTTCGACAGGATCGCGAGCCGCTTGCCCGCCGCCTTGGCCGTACCGATCGCTTCGAGCGCCTCGGGTCGGACCGACTGCATCAGGTCGGCGCCGCGGGCGCGCCGCAGCATCTGGTCCATCCGTTCCCACCGTTCGCCGACGAGGTCGCCGACCTCGCGGGTGCGGGAGAACCAGTAGTCGCGCTCGCTGATCTCGCCGGCCTGCATCCGCCGCCACAGCGGGTCATGGTCCGGATCGAACGGCCCGCGCCAGGTCAGCGTGCCGAAGGGCAGTCCCAGCGCCTTTTCGGTCTCGGCATGGGTCTCGAACATCGTCTTGGTGACGACGCCGCCGAAATCGAGGACGAGAGCCTGCGCCGGATCGCTCATGCCGCCCGCCTGTCGCCGAGGGCCGCCAGGAAATCCGGGTTCGCCACGCCCCCGATCCCGCGCGTCGCGGCCGTCACTGCGCGGTGGAGCGCGCCGACGATCAGGTCCTGCAGCTTCGCCGTCATGCGCGAGGAGGGCGTGGCGACCGCGAGCGCCCCGACGGCGAGCCCCGCGCCGTCGAAGAACGGCATGGCGATGCCCGTCACCTCGTCCTCGAAGCTTTGCCCGGCGATCGCGTATCCGGTCTGGCGGATTTCGGCGACCGTCTTGCGCAGCTTCGCCGCGCTGGTGATCGTGTGTTTCGTATGCGGCGCGAGCCCGGCCGCGATCGCTTCTCCGATCCGCCCTTCCGGCCCGAAGGCGAGGGTGGCGAGGCCGGAGGCGGTCGCGTGCAGCGGCAGGGCTTCGGAAGGGTCCATGTGGACGCGCGTCGCCCGGGTCGATTCCCGGACGCCGATCGTGATCAGGGCGCCGCCCGATGCCGTGGCCGAATAGTGCGAGGCGTGCGACGTCTCGCCGGTCTTCTCCGTCAGCGCGTCGAGCAGCGGCAAGACGACGGAGGAGAGCGGCAGCGTCGCCTCGCGCACCTGCGCGAAATGCAGGAAGGCCGCGCCGAGGCGGTACTTCCGGTTGGCCGGGTTCTGCTCGATGAAGGCGTGCTTCTGCAGCGCGACGAGGAAGCGGCGGGTCGCCGCCTTGTCGTAGCCGGCGAGGCGGGAAAGGTCGCTCAGGCCGATCTCCGGCTCGGCGGGCGTGAAGAAGTCCAGCAGTTTCATCGCCTTGTCGACGGTTTGCATCGGGGCGTCTTTCCTGTCGCGGACGGGGCGCATCCGCGTTTCATTCGTTGACAGATCGAACCGGCGAACGCAACATGTATTTGATCTATCGGTGACAATAGTGAACCGATATGGGGAGAGGTGCGAATGTCCGATCAGGCCGCCATCGACGCCCAAGCAGCCATCGATTCATTGCGCGACAAGCCGGTGCCGCCGCAGGGTATCTGGATCGACGGCGCCGCGTGGGAGGCCGCGAGCGGCGAGACGCTCGACGTCATATCCCCGATCGACGGCACGCGCCTGACCACGATCGCCAACGGCGCCCATGCCGACGTCGATCGCGCCGTCGCAGCCGCCCGCAGGAGTTTCGACAGCGGCGTCTGGTCCCGCGCCGCGCCGGCGGAGCGCAAGCGCGTGATGCACAAGATCGCCGATCTGATCGAGAAGCATGCGCTGGAACTCGCCGTCCTCGGCGTGCGCGACAACGGCACCGAGATCTCGATGGCGCTGAGGGCAGAGCCCGGCAGCGCGGCGGGCACCTTCCGCTACTACGCGGAGGCCGCCGACAAGGTCTACGGCGAGATCGCCCCGACGGCGCAGAACGTGCTGGGCCTCGTCCACCGCGAGCCCGTCGGCGTCGTCGCCGCGATCGTGCCGTGGAACTTCCCGCTGATGATCGGCGCCTGGAAGGTCGCCCCGGCGCTCGCCGCCGGAAACTCGGTCGTGCTGAAGCCGTCGGAAACGGCCTCGCTGACGCTGCTGCGCATCGCCCAGCTCTGCTCCGAAGCGGGCCTGCCGGACGGCGTCCTGAACGTCGTCACCGGGCACGGATCGCAGGCCGGCGAGGCGCTCGGCCTCAGCATGGACGTCGACGTCCTCGCCTTCACCGGCTCCGGCGGGGTAGGGCGCAAGCTCCTGGAATACGCCGCCCGCTCGAACCTGAAGCGCGTCTATCTGGAGCTCGGCGGCAAGTCGCCCAACATCGTCTTCGCCGATGCGGCCGATCTCGATCAGGCGGCGAAGGTGTCGGCCTTCGGCATCTTCCGAAATTCCGGCCAGGTCTGCGTCGCCGGCTCGCGTCTGCTCGTGCAGCGCTCGGTCCACGCTGAGTTCGTCGAGAAGGTATCTTCCATCGCCGCCGCCCTGAAGGTCGGTGACCCGCTCGACCTCTCGACGCAGGCTGGCGCCGTGTCGAGCGCCGAGCAGCTGGAGAAGGACCTGCATTTCGTCACGGAGGCGGCCCGCGAGGGCGCGACGCTCGTCACGGGCGGCAGCCGCGTGCTGCAGGAGACCGGCGGCTTCTACATGCAGCCGACGGTGTTCGACCACGTCACCCCGCAGATGCCGCTCGCCCGCGAGGAGGTGTTCGGCCCGGTCCTCGGGGTCATGGCCTTCGACGACGAGGAGGAGGCCGTGCGCCTCGCCAATTCGACCGTCTACGGCCTCGCCGCGGCGGTGTGGACCTCGAACCTCTCGACCGCCCACCGCATGGTGCGCGCGATCAGGGCCGGCGTCGTCCACGTCAACACCTACGGCGGCCCGGACATCACCGTGCCGCTCGGCGGCGTCAGGCAATCCGGCAACGGTCACGACAAGTCGCTGCATGCGCTGGACAAGTACACCGACCTGAAGACCGCGTGGATCCAGCTCTGAAGGACCCAACATGGCCGATACCAAGACCATCCTCGTCATCGGCACCTTCGACACCAAGTCGGACGAGCTGCGCTATCTGACCGGCCGCATCGAGGCGCAGGGCGGTGCGGCGATGACGATGGACGTCAGCGTCCTCGGCGACCCGCCGCAACCGACCGACGTCTCCAAGCACCAGGTAGCGGAAGCCGCCGGCTCGTCCATTCAGGCCGCGATAGATTCCGGCGACGAGAATTCCGCCATGCAGATCATGGCTGCCGGCGCCTCGACGCTCGTTTCCGGTCTCCATGCCGCAGGAAAGATCGACGGCATGATCGCGATGGGCGGCACGATGGGCACCGATCTCGCCCTCGACTGCGCCCTGGCGCTGCCGATGGGCGTGCCGAAATACATCGTCTCGACGGTGTCGTTCTCCCCGCTCATTCCGCCGGAGCGCCTGTCGCCGGATATCCAGATGATCCTCTGGGCCGGCGGGCTCTACGGCCTCAATTCCGTCTGCAAGTCCTCCTTGAGCCAGGCTGCCGGCGCCGTCCTGGGCGCGGCCCGCGCGGTCGAGCCGCCGCGCCGCGACAGGCCGCTCGTGGGCATGACGAGCCTCGGCAAGTCGTGCCTGAGCTACATGGTGCTCCTGAAGCCGGAGCTGGAGAAGCGCGGCTTCGAGGTCGCCGTCTTCCATTCGACCGGCATGGGCGGGCGCGCCTTCGAGGGGCTCGCCGCGCAGGGGGCCTTCGCCTGCGTCATGGACTTCTGCATGCAGGAATTCACCAACGGCGTCCACGGCTCGGTCGTCAACAGCGGCGCCGACCGCCTGTCGAGCGCCGGCCGCCTCGGCGTTCCGCAGATCGTCGCGCCCGGCGCCTCCGATCTCGTCGACATGCCGGCATGGTCGGACGTCCCCGAGAAGTGGCGCGGCCGGCCCTATCACGCCCACAACCGCCTGATCGCATCGGTTGCGATCACGCCGGAGGAGCGCCGCAGGACCGCCCGCGAGATCGCCGCCCGCCTCGCCGCCGCATCCGGTCCGGTCCACGTGATCCTGCCGAGCGCCGGCATCGAGGAATGGGACAAGCCCGGCGAGCCCGCGCACGATCCGGAGGGCCTGTCGGCCTTCCTCGACGAGATGCGCAAGGTCGTCCGCCCGCCGGTCGAAATGACCGAGATCGCCGCCCACATCAACGACCAGGCCTTCGCGGACAGGGCGCTGGAGATCTTTGATGACTGGGTGGAGCAGGGGGTCGTGGCCGGGGACGGCTAGTCCTCGGCCCGGAAGGTCGACGCCGGCATGTGCTTCGTCAGCTCCGCCGCCCGCTCCAGATGCCGTCGCAGGGCGGCTTCCGCCTTCTTCGTGTCGCCGGCGAGGATCGCGTTGGCGATGTCGCGGTGCTCGGCCACCGACCGCGACAGCAGTTCGGCCGTCAGGCCGCCGCTCACCTGGAACATGATCAGCGGCAGCTGCAGCTGGCGGTGCAGGGTGGCGAGCTGGCAGTTGCCGCTCGCCGTGACGATCGCGTCGTGGAACTGCTTGTTCTCTTCCAGATAGGCCATCGGCGACAGGCGCGGGGCTTCCGACCAGATCGGCGCGATCGCCTTCTCGAAAGCCGCGCGGGTCTCCCGCTCGGCGACCCTGCCGGCGGCGAGCCGGGCGGCGAGCGACTCCAGTTCCGTGCGGATCTGGAAGAGCTCGACGGTTTCCGTGACGGTGAGCCGCCTGACCAGCGCGCCGCGGTTCGGCACCGTTTCCAGCAGGCCCTCGGCCGACAGCCGCCGGAACGCCTCGCGCAGCGGACCGCGGCTCACCCCGAGGTCGCGCGTGAGGTCGGCCTCGATCAGACGCTGGCCGGGCGCGTAGCGGCTGTTGAGGATGCCCTCGCGCAGGTGCCGCACCACGCGCTCGACGGTGGTGCCGCGGCCGTTCGGGCGGTCTTCGACGACGTCTGTTGCCGACATGATCCTGTCCGGATAGCCGCGTTCGGGCCGGTTGACAAGTAATTTGAAGTCAATATTGTCCTACAAAGTTAGCAGGCAATAACCGGCCACCGCAAGCACGGCGACCGGAATACAGGGCGGAAGGCGGTTTCATGGTCATCGGCAGGCCGGGCGCGGCGCGGACATCCATCTGCACGTCCTATCCCGACCGCATCGAGGTTCGCGGCCGCGACCTGTGCGGCGAGCTGATGGGGCGCCTGAGCTTCACCGAGTACTTCTATCTGCTCGTCACCGGCCGCCTTCCGACCGCCGACCAGACCTTTTTCCTCGATACGCTGCTGGTCGCGATCGCCGAGCACGGGCTCACCCCGACGGCGCAGGCCGCCCGCATGACCTACGACGCCGACCCGAACGCCCTGCAGGCCGCGGTGGCCGCCGGCATACTCGGCTGCGGGACGGTGCTCGTCGGCACCTCGGAGCTCTGCGCGAAAGTGCTGATCGAGGCGCGCGGCCGCGTCGAGGCGGGCGAGGACGCGGACGCGGTGCTCGCCTCGATCGCGAGTTCCTACCGGCAGAACCGCAAGCCGTTCCCGGGCTTCGGCCACCCCGTCCACAAGCCCGTCGATCCGCGCACCGTGCGCATCTTCGCGCTCGCCGGGGAGCGGGGCATCGCGGGGCCGTATGTCGATCTTGCGAAACGCTTCCCGAAGGCGGTCGAGCAGGCCTGGGGCAAGCCGATCCCGATGAACGTGCAGATGCCGATCGCCGCCGTCCTGCTCGAGCTCGATTTCCCCGCGTCCGTCGTCAAGGCGATCGCGATCCTGGCGCGCACAGGCGGGCTGCTCGCGCATATCGCCGAGGAGAGCGACCAGCAGATCGGCTTCCTGATGGCCCACCATGGCGAGCAGGCGATCGAGTACGTGCGCGAGGGCGACGAGGGATGATCCGCGATCCCGATATCGAGACGCTCCCCTGGGCCGAGCAGCAGGGCAGGGACGACGGGCTCTACCGCGCCCAGATCGCCTACCTGTTCGAGCGCTCGCGCTTCTATCGCGAGAAGCTGGCCGGGGCCGGCTTCGAGACGCCGGAAGCGGTCGGCGGCCTTGCCGACATCGCCGGCCTGCCTTTCACCGAGAAGGACGAGCTGCGCGCCACGCGCTCCGACGCCGAGCCGATCGGGACCCATCTCGCCGCCCCGATGGACGACGTCATCCGCGTCTTCTCGACGAGCGGCACCACCGGGACGCCGAGCTACATCCCGCTCACCGCAAGCGACCTCGACGACTGGGTGACGATTTCCGCCCGCTCCTACGTCGCCACGGGCCTCGCCGGGGGCAGGCGCGTCGTCTCCACCTACAACGCCGGCCCCTTCGTCGCCGGCGCCGCGCTCGACGCCTTCAACCGCCTCGGCGCCTGCCACATTCCCGTCGGCACCGGCAACACCGAGCGCCTCGTGACGGCGGTCAGGCTGCTCCATCCGCAGGTGCTCGCCTGCACGCCGTCCTACGCGCTGCACCTCGCCGAATGGGCGAAGGAGCGCGGCATCGACATCCGCGGGGCGAGCGTCGAGCGCGTCATGGTCGCCGGCGAGCCGGGCGGCGGCGAGCCGGCGATGCGCGCCCGGCTCGAGGAGGCCTGGGGCGCGATGGTCTGCGAGGCGATGGGGATCGGCGACATCGCCGTCTCGCTGTGGGGCGAATGCGAGGCGCAGGCCGGCATGCACTTCTCCGGCCGCGGCCTCATCCACTTCGAGCTGATCGATCCGGATACGGGCGCGTCCGTGCCGATCGAGGACGGCGCGCAGGGCGAGCTCGTCTACACGCACCTGAAGCACCGCGCCGCGCCGCTGCTGCGCTTCCGTTCGCGCGACCACGTGCAGGTCTGGACCGGGACGTGCTCCTGCGGGCGCACCGCCCCGCGCGTGCGCTGCATCGGCCGCACCGACGACATGCTGATCGTGCGCGGCGTCAACGTCTTCCCCTCGGCCGTGCGCGAGGTCGTCAACGCCTTCGCGCCCGCCGTCAGCGGCGTCATCGCGATCCGCCCGAAGGCCGCCGGCGTGAAGCAGGAGCCGCCGCTTCCCGTCGCCGTCGAGCTCGCGGAAGGACAGGAGAAGTCGCCCGAGCTTGCCGAGCGCATCAGGAAACGCATCCGCGAGACGCTCGTCGTCACGACCGAGATCGACCTCGTCGACTGGGGCGTGCTGCCGCGCAGCGAATACAAGTCGAAGCTGGTCGAGCGCGGCGCCCCCTCCGCCGGTGAAGGGCGCGGAGGCTGAACTTCGAACTGCCAACAACGAAGCGATAGGGAGAAGAGAATGAGACGGATGATTGCACTGTGGGCGGCCGTGGCGGCCGTCGGCGCGACGGCCCTGCCGGCGCCGGGCCGGGCGGCGGAATACGAGATGAAGATCTCGACCATGTTCCCCTCGACCCATTTCATCCAGACGCTGGCGCTCGAACCCTGGGCGAAGTCGATCGAGGAGAAGAGCGGGGGCCGGGTCCACTTCACCTTCTTCCCGGCCGGATCGGCGTTCGGCGACGCCACCAAGCAGTTCGACCAGGTGCGCAGCGGCGTCGTCGACGTCGCCGTCGGCATTCCCGCGATCCCGCGCGGCCGCCATCCGCGCACGGTGCTCATGGAGCTGCCGTTCACGGTCGCCTCGGCGGAGGCCGGCACCCAGGCCCTGATGGACATCTATCAGGACTATCTGCTCGACGACTTCCCGGGCACGAAGGTGCTCTCGCTGACGCTCACGGAGCCGAGCGCGATCCACACCAAGGCGCCGATCGACAGTCTGGAGGACCTGAAGGGCATGCGCGTGCGGGCGCCGACGCCGAGCGTCACCGCGATCCTGGAAGCCGTCGGCGCGACGCCGGTCGGCATGCCGCCCACGCAGATCTACGAGAACGTCGAGCGCGGGGTCGTCGACGGCAACGTCATGCCCTGGGGCCCGGTCGGCGCGTTCAAGCTGTGGGAGGTCCTGCACAACCACCTGAACGCCCGCATGGACACCGTCACCATGTACACGCTGATCAACCAGCAGAAGTACGACTCGCTGCCGGACGACATCAAGGCGCTGTTCGACGAGAGCCTCCCTTACTTCAGGAAGAACTGGGGCCAGTGGTGGTACGACACCGACCAGAAGGCGATCGAGGCGGCGCGCGCGAACGGCAACACGATCGTCGAGGTCGACGCGGAGACCCGGGCGAAGTGGCGCGAGCAGATGAAGCCGGTCATCGACGCCTATATCGCCGAGCAGGAAAAGACGCTGCCGAACGCCGGCGAGATCTATGGTGCCATGGTCGAGGCCGTGGCCAAGTACGAGAAGCAGTGACGGGCCGGCCGGCGCGGGCGGCCACCGTCCGCGCCGGTCGTCACCTCCGGGGGGAGCGATGCGACGGCTCTTCGATTTCAGCGAGCGCTGGTTGCGCGCTCTCGCGCTCGCCGGTACGGGAGCGCTGATCTTCGCGGTCGGCCTGACCGTCCTCGACATCGCGCTGCGCAGCGTGTCGACGGGGACGGTCGCCGGCATGGTCGACATCGTCCAGCTCTGCGTCATGGTCGCCGCGATGCTGGCGATCCCGTTCGGCTTCGTCGCCGACCAGCACGTTTCGATCGATCTGTTCACGGTGCGCTTCCCCGCGGGGCTCCAGCGCGCGCTCCGCGTCTTCGCCGCGCTCCTCGGGATGCTGTTCGTGCTCGCCGTGTTCTGGTTCTCGCTGCGCCAGGCGATGGTCGAGGCGAGCTACGGCGACCGCAGCCAGACGATCGGCATTCCGATGATCTGGTACTGGATCCCGCTTCTGGCCGGAATGGCGCTTGCCGTGCTCGCCAACCTCGCGGTGGCGCTTCGCTTCGCCTTCGCCGGCAGGGCCGGGCGCTGATTCCGCCATGAGCGCACCGGTCATCGGCATTCTCGGGCTTGTCGGGCTGCTCGTCCTGATCGGCCTGCGCGTGCCGGTGGCGATCGCGATGGGGACCGTCGGCGTCGTCGGCGGCGTGGCGATCAACGGCTGGTTCAGCCTCGGCTTCGTGCTCGGCTCGCAGCCCTTCGTCACGGTCTTTCCCTACACCCTCTCCGTGATCCCTCTGTTCGTCATGATGGGGGCCTTCGCCGGGCGGGCCGGCCTCTCGAGTTCGCTCTATCAGGCGCTCCACGCGCTGATCGGCCATTGGCGCGGCGGCCTGGCCTCGGCGACGGTCGGGGCGTGCGCGCTGTTCGGGGCGATCTGCGGCTCGAGCCTCGCGACGGCGGCGACCATGGCGCGCGTCGCCGTGCCGGAGATGCGGGCCATCGGCTACGACGACCGCCTGACGTCGGGCGCGCTCGCCGCGGGCGGCACGCTCGGCATCCTGATCCCGCCGTCGATCATCATGGTGATCTACGCCATCCTCACCGAGCAGTCGATCGGACGGCTGTTCCTGGCGGGCATGCTCCCCGGCGTCCTGGCGGCCTTCCTCTACATGTGCGCGGTATACGTCGTCGCCAGGCTGCGCCCGGGCGCTGCGCCCCGGGCGGCGCGGGCCGACCGGGCGGAGCGGCGCGCGGCGGTGCGCAGGATGTCGCCGGTGCTGGCCCTCTTCGTCGTCGTCATGGGCGGCATCTACGTGGGCATCTTCTCGCCCACCGAGGCGGCCGCGGTCGGCTCCTTCGGCGCCGTCGTCCTCGCCGCCGCGCGGGGGGCGCTGACGCGGCCGGTGATCGTCGAGGCCCTGATCGAGACCGCGACGACGACCGGCATGATCTTCATGATCCTGATCGGCACCTCGGTGCTGCAGTTCTTCATCGAGACGTCGACGCTCCCCACCGTGCTCATCGGTTGGATCAACGCGCTGGGCCTTCCGCCGATCGGCGTCCTGATCGTCATCCTGCTCGTCTACATCGTGCTCGGATGCTTCCTCGACAGCCTGTCGATGATGCTGATCACGCTGCCGATCGTGTTCCCGCTCGTCACGTCGCTCGGCTACGATCCGATCTGGTTCGGCGTCTTGGTGGTCTCCGTTGTCGAGATCGGCCTGATCACGCCGCCGGTCGGCATGAACCTCTATGTCATCGCCGCCTCGGTCGAGGACATGCGCTTCGAGCGCGTCGCCATGGGTGTGCTGCCGTTCCTGGCCGCCGACATGGTGAGGGTGGCATTGCTCGTGGCGTTTCCGGTCATATCTCTCCTGCTGCCGTCGCTGCTAATGTGAGCCGAATTGGGAACCGTGGCGGACCAGCCGGTCGCGGCCGGCGCGGCCCCGGTTCCGCCAGACGAGGAGCCCGACAATGGACAACAGACCCATCCGCAAGCTGCAGTCGCAGGGCGTCCACCACATAACGCTGGTCGGGGCCGACCGGCAGACCTCGATCGACTTCTGGGAGGGCCTGCTCGGCATGCCCTTCGTCTTCGAGCAGCCGAACCTCGACGTGCCCGACGAGAGCCACCTCTATTTCGATCCGGGCGACGGGCGGCTGATCACGATCTTCACCAAGGAGGACCGCAAGCCCGATCCGCGCCGCACCCCGACGGAGCCCGGCTGCGTCCACCACATCGCCTTCGCCGTCTCCAAGGCGACGTTCGACCAGGCGATCGACCGGCTCGACCACCGCGGCGTCCGCCATTCCGGCGTCAAGGACCGCGGCTTCATGGATTCGATCTACTTCAATGACCCGCTCGGCCTGACGATCGAGCTCGCCGCCTACCGCTTCGAGCCGCCGGCGGGCTTCACCCATGCCGAGGTGCTGCTGGAAGCCCACAGGCTGCGCGTCGAGCGCGGCGACTACAACATCGCCCAGGTTCACCTCGCCGACGCCATCGAGGCTTTGACCGAGCGCTCGCGCGGAAGCCTGTCTTCCGACCGGACGCCGAAGAACCCGTACTGAAAGGAACCGCGGAGATTCCGACAGGGAGGACTGCCATGAAGCTCTACATGCATCCGGTATCCATGACGAGCCGGCCGGTTCGTCTGTTCGTCCACGAGAAGGGCATTCCCGTCGACGAGGAGGTCGTCGACCTCTTCACCGGCGCCCACCATCAGGAGCCGTTCGCCTCGATCAACCCGAACAGGATGGTTCCCGTGCTCGAGGACGGCGATTTCCGCCTGACCGAGTCCTCGGCGATCCTGAAGTATCTCGCCGACAAGAACGGCCTGCCCGAATACCCGAAGGACCTGAAGCGGCGGGCCAAGGTCAACGAGGTGATGGACTGGTTCAACTCGAACTTCTACCGCGACTACGCCTACGGCTTCATCTACCCGCAGGTGTTCCCCCACCACAAGCGCCCCACCGAGGAGGCGCACGCCGAGACCATCAAGTGGGGCAAGGCCAACGCGGAAAGCTGGCTCAAGGTCCTCAACGACTACTGGATCGGCCCGGACAGGAAATTCCTGGCCGGCGACGAGATCACCATCGCCGACTATTTCGGCATCGGCCTCATCACGCTCGGCGAGGTCGTCCACTGCGACTTCTCGAAATATCCGAACGTGAAGCGCTGGATGGACAACGTGAAGGGCGCGATCGGCAAGTGGGACGAGGTCAACGAGGTCTTCTACGGCCTCGTCGAGTCCACCAAGGGCCAGGCGCTGGAAGCGATCAGATAGGGCGGGCGCGGCGGATCCCGGCGATCCGCCGCGTTTCCGTTCCGCCGCGGCGTCGGGGTCCCGCCGATAGCCGGCCTATTCGCACCGGCCGCCGCCCGGCTTCGGCGGGTTCTGCGTGTCGACGTTGCGGCCGGTCTCCAGCACGACGTTGCCGGTCCTGCGCCAGCCGTCCGTCGGCGCGCCGCGGGGGAACCAGACGCCCCAATAGCCGACGCACGGATAGTTGACGGTGGAGAACTTGTTGTTGACGAAGCGGATGTTGGTCACCGAGTAGCCGCCCTGGGGGTTGTCCTCCGAGGGGCTGTAGTCCTCCGCGTAGATGGTGAAGCCGCCGCCGGCCAGCAGGTTGTTCTCGACCAGGATGTTGGAGCTGTCGCGGCGGCCGTTCCAGATGGCGATGGCCGAGGTCTGGTCCTGCTTCACGTTGAAGGTGTTGTGGCGGATGACGCCGTTCGAGGCCCCTTCGGTCTGGAAGCCGTCGACGTGCCCGTTGCCGGCGTTCTCGGTGAAGTCGTGCAGGTAGTTCTTCGTGAGTATGAAGTTGCTCGCGTCCCAGACGAAGACGCCGTCGTTGACCCCGAATATGTCGTTGGCGCGGGCGACGAGCCTGGTGCCTTCGTACCAGATGCCGGCGTGCGTGCCGTTGCTGCCGTTGAGGCGGGTGCGGACGATCTTGGCGCTCGCGCCCGGCAGGATCTTGATCACGCCGCTGCCGTTGGGTCCGCTCCTCTTGATGATGACGCTGTCCCTGACGACGACGTTCCTGGCGTCGATGACGAGCCCGTCGGGGCCGATCTTCTCGCCCTTGATCACGGTGTTGTCGCGGGTGATGGTGCGGCTTTGCGTGCGCTTCAGCTTCATGCGCTTGCGCTTGCCGGTGTTCTTGCGGCCCGCCCAGCCGCAGGCCTCCAGGTTCGTCCAGACGTTTGTGACGCACTTCGCCGCCGCCGCCGGTTGCGGGCTGGCGCCGAGGGCTACGATGACGGCGAGGACGGGCGCGGCGCGGACGCACGCGGTCGGCAGGTTCATGGCAGACATCCTTTGCGTTAGCTGTCCTCCGCCTCCGCGGATCTGCGCGGCGCGTGACGCGCCGGCGCGACAGCTAGCGCCCCCCGTTGGTTAACCTATCGCGGCTAACTTTGCCGAAAATTGGGTGGCGAAGTGGCGAAAACCGACCGGCGGCCTTCTGACGGAACGGAAAGGCGACGGGCGCGATCTCCGGATTCGCCGGCAAGCCGCGCCCGGCGGCGCTCGTCCGGGCGACGCGCCGCCGTCATCCCGCGGCGCCGGCGTCCGGCCCGGTCGCGCTCCCACGCTCATTCACCGCCCGCCACACCTTCTCCGGCGTCACCGGCATGTCCATGTGCGTGATCCCGTAGGGCCTGAGCGCATCCACCACCGCGTTCATGATCGCCGACAGCGATCCCGCGCAGCCGGCCTCGCCGCAGCCCTTGACGCCGAGCGGGTTGGTGGTCGCCGGCACCGGGTGGCTGGCGAAGACGAAATCGGGCGCGTTGTCGGCGCGCGGCATGGCGTAGTCGGTGAAGGAGCCGGTCAGAAGCTGGCCCTCGTCGTCGTAGGCCGTCATCTCCATCAGCGTCTGGCCGATGCCCTGCATCACGCCGCCGTGCAGCTGGCCCTCCACCAGCATCGGGTTCAGCACCGTGCCGAAGTCGTTGACCATCGAATAGCGCGCGACCTCGACGACGCCGGTCTCGGGATCGATCTCCACCTCGGCCACATGCGTGCCGTTCGGAAAGGAGGAGGGGATCACCTCGGTGAGGTGCGTCACGTCGAGGTCCTCCGCCTCCGGCGACGACAGGCCCCGCTGCACCCGCTCCGCGAGCTCCATGATGTCGATCGAGACGTCGGTGCCGGCGACCCGGAAGGCGCCGTCGGAGAACTCGATGTCCTCCACCGCCGCCTCGAGCGCGAGGCCGGCGAGCCGCTTGCCCTTCTCGATCACCTTCTCCGAAGCCTCCACGATCGCCGCCCCGCTCATCATCGCCGAGCGCGATCCTCCGGTTCCCGCCCCGAAGACGATCTCGTCGGAATCGCCCTGCAGGAGGCGGATGCGGTCGAAGGGCACGCCGAGCTTTTCCGACAGCACCTGCGCGAAGGGCGCGGCGTGGCCCTGGCCGTAGTCGAGCGTGCCGGTGATGATGGTGACGTCGCCGTCCGGCTCGAAGCGGATGCCGCCCATCTCCTTGTTCGGCGGGGCGGTCACCTCGAGGTAGCTGCCGATGCCCCGCCCGCGCAGCTTGCCAAGCTTCTTCGACTCGCGCTGGCGGGCCTTGAAGCCGTCCCAGTCGGCGCGTTCCAGCGCCTCCTCGAACACCGCCGGGAAGTCGCCGCTGTCGTAGGTGAGGTCGGAGGGCGCATGGTAAGGGATCTGCCCAGGCTTGATCTGGTTGCGCCGGCGGAGCTTCACCCGGTCGAGGCCCATCTCGGCGGCGGCGGTATCGATCAGCCGCTCCATCAGGTAGTTCGCGTCCGGCCGCCCGGCGCCGCGATAGGGGCCGACGACGGTCGTGTTGGTGAAGGCGCACTTGATCGCGACCTCGATCAGCGGCGTGCGGTAGATGCTGACGACGTTCTTGGCGATGTTGGCGGTGAAGTAGATCGGCGCGACGTGGTTGAGATGGGCGCCGAGATTGCCGAAGCCCTCGATCCTGAGCGCCTTGATCGTCCCCCGCTTGTCGAGCGCCAGCGTGCCCGTCACCTGGATGTCGCGGCCGTGGCTGTCGGACAGGAACGCGCCGGCGCGGTCCGACGTCCATTTCACCGGCCGCCCGAGCGCCTTCGCCGCGTGGCAGACGAGGACGGTCTCGGGATACAGCATCGACTTCATGCCGAACGAGCCGCCGACATTGCCGGTGAGGATGCGCACCTTCTCGGGCGCGACGCCGAGAATGCCCGCCAGCATGTTCTTCATCGCGAACACGCCCTGGCTCGGCACGTGGACCTCGTAGCGCCCGGTCTGCGGGTCGTAGGAGGCGAGTCCCGCGCGCGGCTCCATCGCCGCGACGACCAGCCGGTCGCTCGTCAGCGATAGCCGCGTCACGTGATCGGCCTCGGCGAGCGCCTTGTCGACGGCGGCGGTGTCGCCCGAGTGATAGTCGATCGCCAGGTTGCCCGGCGCCTCGTCGTGGATCCGCGGCGCGCCCGGCTGCAGCGCGGTCGCCGCATCGGTGACGGCGGGCAGGGGGTCGATGTCGACCTCGACCGCCTCGGCGGCGTCGCGCGCGGCCCAAGGCGTCTCCGCGACGACGAAGGCGACCGGATCGCCGACGAAGGCGACCTTCCTCGTCGCCAGCACCGGGCGGAACGGCTTCACCATCGGCTCGCCGTGCCGGTCGTTGATCTGGACGTTGCAGGGCAGGCCCCCGTATCCCGCCGCCTCGAGGTCGGCGCCGGTGTAGACGGCGAGCACCCCCGGCATTTCCAGCGCGGCGGAGGCGTCGATCCCGTTGATCGTGCCGTGCGCGAACACGCTGCGCACCACCGCGCCGTAGGCCTGGCCGGGCAGCGAGACGTCGTCGGTGTACTTTCCGTGGCCGCTGACGAGCTTCGGGTCCTCGCTGCGGCGGACCGGCTTGCCGATGGCGAATTCGGGGGAATGGCTCATGAGAGATCGGACTCTGGATTCAGGCTGGCGCTGCGACGACACTACCGCGATTGGCCCGCCGGGTAACCGCTTCCGGAGGGCCGGAGGGTATGCGCCGGAGGCATGGCGCCCGGGACGCGCGGCCGGGTCCCCCGGCGCAAGGGCGCGATTGACCGCCGGCCGCGGGGGCGAATATCGTTTGATATACCAACAATAGCCGCCTGCGCGAACCCTCCGCGCGGCGGAAGGGAGAAGGCGCCGATGCCCCATGTGATCGTCGAGTACAGCGCCAATCTCGAGCCGAAGATGGACGTCCCGGGCCTCGTCGGCGCCCTGCACGAGGCGGCGCTCGCCACCGGCCTGTTCGACATCGACGGCATCCGCAGCCGCGCGTTCCGGCGCGATATCTACAAGGTCGGCGACGGCAACCCGGAGAACGGCTTCGTCCACATCACCGCCCGCGTCGCCCAGGGACGCCCGGTCGAGGCGCGCGAGAACCTCGGCAAGTCGCTGCTCGCGACCGCGGAGACGAAGCTTGCCGATCTCCTGTCGACGACGCCGGTCTCGCTTGCCGTCGAGGTGCACGAGATCGACCGCTCCATGACCTTCCGCCGCAACACGATCCGCGAGCGCCGCAACAGGGACAAATCCTCATGAACGCCCCGACGAACGTCGTCGATCGCGAGGTGCTGGGCCGCGCGGAGGGCTATCTGGCGCGGTTCCGGAAGGCGCCGGTCGCCCACCTGATCGACGGCGAGCCCCGTTCGGGTGACGGAACGACGTTCGAAACCGTCTCGCCCGTCGACGGGGCGGTGCTCGCCGAGGTGGCGCGCGGCGGGGCCGCGGAAATCGATCTCGCCGCCCGCTCGGCGGCGGCTGCCTTCAAGTCCTGGCGCAACACCAGGGGCGAGGAGCGGCGGGCGATCCTGCACCGGATTGCCGATGCCATCGAGGCGCGGGCGGAGGAGATCGCCTTCGTCGAGTGCCTCGATACCGGCCAGCCGATCCGCTACATGTCGAAGGCGGCCCTGCGGGGGGCGGAGAACTTCCGCTTCTTCGCCGATCGCGCGCCTTCGGCGAATGACGGCCTGTCGCTGCCGACCGGCACGCACCTGAACTACACCATGCGCGTGCCGATCGGTCCGGTCGGCGTCATCACGCCGTGGAACACGCCGTTCATGCTGTCGACCTGGAAGATCGCGCTCGCGCTCGCCGCCGGCTGCACGGTGGTGCACAAACCGGCGGAATGGAGCCCGCTGACGGCGACGCTGCTCTCCGGGATCTGCCTGGAGGCGGGCCTGCCGGCCGGCGTGCTGAACACCGTCCACGGCATCGGCGAGGAGGCGGGCAGGGCGCTGACCGAGCATCCCGACATCAGGGCGATCGGCTTCGTCGGCGAATCCGCGACCGGCAGCCACATCATGGCCCAGGGCGCGCCGACCCTGAAGCGCGTCCATTTCGAGCTCGGCGGCAAGAACCCGGTGATCGTCTTCGACGACGCCGACCTCGACAGGGCGCTCGATGCCGTCCTGTTCATGATCTACTCGCTGAACGGCGAGCGCTGCACCTCGTCGAGCCGGGCGCTGGTCCATGAATCGATTTATGAGGAGTTCGCCGCTAAGGCCGTGGAACGCGTCGGGAAAATGCGCGTCGGCCATCCGCTCGATCCCGCCACCGAGATCGGCCCGCTGATCCATCCGCGCCACCTCGACAAGGTCATGAGCTATGTCAATGCCGCAAGGGCCGACGGTGCGACGATAGCCATCGGTGGCGGCCGGATCGGCGAGGAAGGCAATTTCGTCGAGCCGACGCTCTATACGCATGCCCGAAGCGACATGCGGATCGCCCAGGAGGAGATCTTCGGACCGGTGCTGACGATGATCCCGTTCAAGGACGAGGCGGAGGCGCTGTCGATCGCGAACGACGTGCGATACGGCCTCGCCGCCTATCTGTGGACGAACGACGTCGGCCGCGCCCACAGGATCGCGCAGGGCGTCGAGGCCGGCATGGTCTGGGTCAACTCGGAGAACGTCCGCCACCTGCCGACCCCGTTCGTCGGCATGAAGTCGTCCGGCATCGGCCGCGACGGCGGCGACTACAGCTTCGACTTCTACATGGAAACCAAGAACATCGCGATCGGCCTCGGCGGGCACAAGGTGCCCCGGATAGGTATGAGCTGACTCGGCGCTTGAGCCGCTCGGCCGGCCGGTGCGGGGAGGAAGACGAATGGGTACGCTCGCTCTGGCCGCCAAGATCACGCATGTCCCCACCATGGTTCTGTCGGAGCGCGACGGGCCGTTCAAGGACTGCCGCAAGCCTGCGATCGACTCCCTGAAGGCGCTCGGCGACAAGGCCCGCGAGATCGGCGTCGACACCTACGTCGTCGTCGACACCCACTGGCTCGTCAACATCGGCTTCCACGTCAACGCCGGCGAGCGTCACCGGGGCGTCTACACGAGCCACGAGATCCCGCATCTCCTGCAGGACATCGCCCACGACTATCCGGGCGCCCCCGCGCTCGGCGAGCTGATCGCCGCCGCTGCGCCCGAGGTCGGGCTCGAGGCGCACGCCCACGCGGTTCCCACGCTCGCGCTCGAGTACGGCACGCTGCTGCCGATGCGCTACATGAACCCGGATTCCGCGATCCGCGTCGTCTCGGTCGCCTCGCCCCTGTTCACCTCGATCGACGAGAACCGCCGCTTCGGCGAGGCGATCCGCAGGGGCATCGAGCGCTCCGGCGCGACCGTCGCCCTGCTGGCGAGCGGCTCCCTGTCGCACAAGCTGTGGGACAACGAGGGCTTCGACGAGCGGTCGTGGTTCACGATCTCGAGCGAGTTCAACAAGCAGATGGACCTGCGCGTGCTCGATCTGTGGCGGGAGCGGCGCTACAAGGAATTCCTCGACATGCTTCCCGAGTACTCGAGGAAGTGCAACGGGGAGGGGCTGATGGCGGACACGGCCATGCTTTTCGGCGCGCTCGGCTGGGACCGCTATCGCGGCGCGGCGACCGAGCTCTGCCCCTATTTCGAGGCGACCGGCTCCGGCCAGGTCAATGTCGAGTTCGCGGTCGCCGACTGAGTGGAACGTCGTCCGGCCCGCCCGCGGCCGCTGCTGGAGAGCCTAGATGCCCGTTGCCAAGCCCGTGATGGACCCGCCGTTCAACATCGTCCGCGTCAGCCACGTCGAGTTCGCGGTGACGGACCTCGAGGCGTCGCGGGCCTTCTATGTCGATTGCCTGGGCCTTCTGGTGACCGACGAGAGCGCCGACCGCATCTGCCTGCGCGGCATCGAGGAGCGCAACCACCACTCGATCGTGCTGACGCGGGCCGGGAAGCCCGTGGTCCGGGCGATGGGCTTCAAGGTCGCCAGCGAGGAGGATCTCGACCGCGCCGCCTTCTGGTTCGACAGCCAGGGCCTCAGGGCCGAGTTCGTCGACCGGCCGCACCAGGGTCGCACGCTGCACGCCGTCGACCCGCTCGGCATGCCGATCGAGTTCTACTTCAGGATGGATCAGGTTCCCTCGATGCTGCAGAGATACGCCGCCCATCGCGGCGCCCGCATCCAGCGCATCGACCACGTCAACTGCTTCACGCCCGACGTGCAGGTCAGCCACGACTTCTACACGTCCATCGGCTTCCGCGTGACCGAGTACACCGAGACCGAGGACCCCGATCCGAAGCTCTGGGCGATCTGGATGCACCGCAAGGGCAACGTCCACGACCTCGCCTTCACCAACGGCCTGGGCCCGCGGCTGCATCACATCGGCATGTGGACGGCGACGCCGCTCGACATCCTGCACATCTGCGACGTCATGGCGACCAGCGGCTACCTGAAGAACATGGAGCGCGGCCCCGGCCGGCACGGCATTTCCAACGCGTTCTTCCTCTATGTCCGCGACCCCGACGGCCACCGGGTCGAGCTCTTCACGTCGGACTACCTGACCGCCGACCCCGACATGGAGCCGATCCGCTGGACGCTTCGCGATCCGCAGCGCCAGACGCTGTGGGGCCATCCCGCGCCGCGGAGCTGGTTCGAGGAGGGTTCGCTGTTCGAGGGAACACCCGCCGCGCAGCCGCTCCTGGAAGCCCGGCCGATCGTCGCCCGGTAGGGGGAGGGACGCGTGGCGGGGCCGACGGGCGGAGATCCGCCGAATTCTCGCGCGCGGGCGCGTGCCGGGAGGGCCCGGGGCGGAGGTGGGGCGGAGGTAGGGCGAACAATCGCCCCGCACACGCTATGATAGATAATATAGTCGACTTATTTAGTAGTTTTCTTGTCAAATAGTTTCGACTATAAATACGCATCGGTCGATTCCGTCGGGGCCCGAAAGCCCCGTCTGTCCGGGCCGATCGCATTCTTCTCGATGACAACAATGTATGCATAGTTATGTTGTTTGGACGGTGAGACATGACACACGCAGCGACACACGAACAGAAGCGCGAATCGCAGCGCGGCGGCCGCGCGGAGAAAGGCGAGGATCCGTCGATCCGGCCCTTCAGCCAGACTTTGCCGACGAAATTCCTGCGGGCGAGGGAGGCCGTCATCTCCCGGTTCCGGCCGATTCTGCAGGCCAGGCGGATCACCGATCAGCAATGGCGCGTCCTGCGCGCCCTAGCCGAATGGCACGAGGCCGAGATCCTGACACTCAGCGAGTTGTGCGTCATTCACCCGGCGAGCCTGTCGCGCATTCTGCCGAAGATGGAGTCCGGCGGGCTGATCAAGCGGCGCACGAATGTGGCCGACAAGCGCCGCGTGATCGTTTCCCTCACCGACAAGGGCAGGGCCCTGGTCGCGGATGCCGCCCCGGAGTCCGAGGCGATCTATCAGACGCTGGTCGCCGATGTCGGCGAGGAGAGGCTTTCGGAGATGAACCGGCTCCTCGATGAACTGGTCGATCTCCTGACGAGGCCCGGCGTTCCCAGGCACTCGTAGACGGACCCGGACCGCTCGGGCCGCTCTTCCGCACCGATGCCGGCGGCCCGGACGGCATGACTCTCCGCCGGGCCGGCTCGTCGCCGGACTTCAAATGATTCGCCGCGATGACGGGCCGGCCGTATTGACGCGGGAACGGGCCGAAACGTGCCGGATTGGGCGCCAAATGCCTGCCGAATGGGCGCCGGTGCCGGCTTGCCTCGCGAACTTGTGTCTTTTCCGCTACAGCCGTCGGCAATCAATCCCCGAAACCGCCAGCTTCGGTTGAATTCAGTTGCCGGTGGCCGGGCTCGTCGTCAATTTTATCCACACGTCACGCACGACGGACTTCGCGATCGAAGGGCACCTAGTCGCGGAGCGGGGAAATCGACCGGGGCAGCCAGAGGCCAAGAATGGCGCAGCCGAACTCCCGGGCGCGGTGCTGAACGGAGAACTTGATGACAACGCTTAAGACTCTTCTGCTCGGTTCGGCTGCCGCGCTGGTCGTGGCCAGCGGTGCCAACGCCGCAGACATGATGATGGACGTGAAGGCGCCGCGTGAGCCCGTCTATCGCTGCGATATCACCGGCTTCCTCGAATTGCCGGGCACCGACATCTGCTTCAAGGTCGGCGGCTTCGCCAGCCTGGTGGTGTATGCGTCGGAGGATCAGTGGGATCTCGCCAACACCGGTGCCGCCTACGGCATCGTCCCCGACGGCCACACGCTGACGGACACCGTCGGCATGTACGCCTACGGCCGCGTCAACTTCGATGCGCGCACCTCGACCGAATACGGCACCGTCCGCGCCTACGTCGAATTGCAGGCCTACGACAACGACACCCGCACGGGCGGTTCGCTCGATCTGCGCCATGCCTTCGTGCAGTTCGGCAACTGGACCTTCGGTAAGACCTGGTCGACCTTCCTCAACCTGGACTCGAGCCCGGTCTACTCGGACGCCTTCACGGTCACCGGCGACAACTACATGCGCCGCAACATGATCCGCTACACCCAGGCCTTCGGCAACGGCTTCTCGGTCTCGGTCGCGGTGGAAGACCAGGACTACACGACGCCTGCTGCGATCAACGCGGCCGGCATCTACTTCACGCCTCCGCCGCCGAACTTCGTGGTCAACGACCGCAACGAGATGCCCGACATCGTCGGCAACCTGAAGGTCGAGGGCGATTGGGGTGTGGCTCAGTTGTCCGGTGCGATCACCAACAACGAATTCCGTGAGGTCTCGGGAGCGGGCACTGCGCCGGCGCCGCTGGCCGGTCAGCAGACCGACTCGGAAATCGGCTGGGCGGCCCTGTTCGGCCTCGTGCTGAACACGCCGATGACCGGCGAGGGTGACTATTTCACCTTCAAGGGCATCTATACGGACGGCGCGACCCAGTACAACCAGGACAACTTCCTGGGCGCCACCAACCCCGTCTGGGGCCTGTGCAACGTCCTGGCCCCGGCGACCGGCGGCTGCATCATCGACACCGTCACCACCTGGTCGGTGCTGGCGAGCTTCACGCACAACTGGTCGCCGACCTGGTCGTCGACGATCGGCGCGGGCTACCAGAACGTCGAAGCCCCGCTGACGACCGTGAATGCCGCGCTGCTCAGCGGTGCGTCGGACTTCGACATGGATACCTACGAAATCTTCGCCAACGTGTCGTGGACGCCGGTCGCCAACACGACCTTCATGCTCGACGTCCACTACGGTCATGTCGACTTCAACGGCGCGGGCACGTTCGGCGGCGTGTTTGATCCCTTCACCGCCAACACGGCGGCCGACGACAACGACGGCGCCTTCGCGGTCGCTTTCGATGTGGTCCGGTCGTTCTGACAGCGGACGCCGTCCGGCCTGAGGGCGGACGACAGAACTCGCGGGCCCCGGCGGTCATGTGCCGCCGGGGCCTTTTCTATGAGTCGCCGTAGTCGTAAGGGCCCCATCGGATCCGTGCGGGAAGGCAGTCGCGCATCCGGACGGTGGTCCGGCGCCCGCAGACCGAGTGCCGGAAGACCCCTGGCCACGCGTCGGCCAAACCGGCGGCAGACGTTAACGACCGACTTCTCTCGACGAATCGGATTGATCGCCCGGCGTGCTGTCCGAAGAGGCGGACAGTTCATCTTCGGCGCCTAGGGCGGTCTCGTTTTCCCAGGAAATCTGCGGCAGGGAGGTGACAACGTGGTCTTTGTGCAACACCGCCTTGAAAAGCGGCAGTTTCGGGTCTGGACGGGCCGTTTGTTTGTTGATCGGCAATAGGGGTTCAGTAAGTTGACGATGCGACGCCGGAGATCCGGGGAGTCGCATCGCTTGCGTTCGGGGTCGCCTCGGGTCGTGAGCAATTCGCGGGGAATTAGGGGATGTCCGGCGGCAGTCGCCCAAGGAGCTTAACCTGGTCCCTTAGGTGGAAATTGGAGGTCAGGATGAACAACATGAGAAACATCTTCCTCGGCACCGCAGCTGCCTTCCTTGCTGCGACGACCGGGGCCCAGGCCGCCGACATGATGATGGATGTGAAGGCTCCCCGGGAGCCGGTGTATCGGTGCGACATCACCGGTTTCATCGAGCTGCCGGGTACCGACATCTGCTTCAAGGTCGGTGGTTTCGCCCGCCTTGTCGTGGTCGCTGGTGAAGACAACTGGTTCGGCGACGAGTTCTATCGCCCGGACTTCATCGTTCCGGGTGGTCACACGCTCGTTGACCGGGTGCAGATGTACGGCCAGGGCCGCGTCAACTTCGACGCCCGCACCTCGACCGAGTACGGCACCGTCCGTGCCTTCGTCGAGCTTCAGGCGACGGACAACGACACCCGCACCGGCGGTTCGGCTGACCTGCGTCATGCCTTCGTGCAGTTCGGCAACTGGACGTTCGGCAAGACGTGGTCGACCTTCCTGCATCTCGACTCGTCGGCTACGACGACTGACCCGTACGTGATCATCGGCGACAACTTCATGCGCCGTAACATGATCCGGTACACCCAGTCGTTCGGCAACGGGTTCTCGCTCTCGGTCGCCGTGGAAGACCAGGAGTACACCACGCCGACGGCGGTTATCGCCGGCGGTGCGCTTACCACGCCGCCGCCCGGTAACTTCGTGGTCAACGACCGCAACGAGATGCCGGATGTGGTCGCCAACATCCGCGTCGACGGCGACTGGGGTAATGCCCAGCTGTCGGGTGCGATCACCAACAACGAGTTCCGTGAAGTCGGTCCTGCTGGCGCTCCGGCTCCGCTCGTCGGCAACCAGACCGACTCGGAAATCGGTTGGGCCGCCCTGTTCGGGTTGGTCATCAACACGCCGTCGGTCGGCGAGGGTGACTTCTTCTCGTTCAAGGCGATCTACACCGACGGTGCGCACCAGTACTTCCAGGACAGCCTCGGCGGTGCCGGTGCTACTGGCGCGGGTGTCGCCAACGTTGTGTGGGGCCTCTGCAACGCGGTCGTTCCGGCTGTCGGCGGCTGCATTGTCGACACGGTCACCACGTGGTCGGTGCTGGCCAACTTCACCCACAACTGGTCGCCCACCTTCGCGACCACGCTGGGCGGTGGCTACGGCAACGTCACGGGTCCGGAGGTTCTCACGAACGTGACGGTTCCGACGACCTTCGCGTCTGATTCGAGCAACGACTTCTGGCAGGTCTACCTCGACTTCGCGTGGACGCCGGTTCCGCGGACGACCTTCAACTTCGACATCACCTACGCCAACGCCGACTACGAGCGGAATCAGTCGGGCGGTTGCGTTGGTCCGGTCGTGGTTTGCGGCACCGCGCTCGACGACAGCGACGGCGCCCTGTCGGCCGCCTTCCAGGTCACCCGGTCGTTCTGATCCGGTATAAGGATGGCCGGCCTCCGGGCCGGTCACCCGACCAGATGCCCCGGCAGCGCGAGCTGCCGGGGTTTTCTTTTGCGTTCGGGCCGCTCTCCGGACGGCGCGGATAACCCTGACCCGAGCATCAAACGATCCGCTCGAGACTATCTGCCATGACGAGCCGCGCCGCGCCGGATCCCGCCGGTTGCCGAAGCACGCGCCCGGGCTTGCTTCGTTCTCCCAGCGCAGGTTGTGCCTGGAGCGGTAAAGTCACGTTCAGACAAGGGGTTATCTTGTCTAGTTCGAGCTGCCACGAAGGAGCGGAGTTGGAGCGGCACGGTGTGCTTCGCGAGCGCTGGCCCGCAAGGTTATGTGGCAAACGCCGCGGACATCGCTGCCGGCCGTTCGGGCTCCGAGATCGCCGCGGCCGCCTGCGGGGCCGTAGGTCGCCTCGCTGCGCCTTGATCGCGGTTGCCGCCGATACCGATGGAGGCGACAGAAGCGGGCAGGATACGCTGTCGACGGACCGGGTCCGTCCGGCGGATCGACGAAGCCGCCCGGCGTCAGCCGTTTTCCGCGGAGGTGATGAAGGCCGAGATCCGGTTTAGGACCGGTGTTTCGTAAAGCAGCGGCGCGTGGCCGTTTCCCGCGACCGTCAGAACGTCCAGACGGGGATGGCGTTCGGCCATGCGTTCCGCTGTTTCGGCGGTCAGGATATCGGAATTCTCGCCGTGCAGCACCATCAGCGGCACGTCCTTCATGCCGTCGAACTGCGGCCACATGGTCGGCAGCGGTTGATTGAAATCGATGCTCGCGAGCGTTTTCAGCAGCTTGGGATCGAAGTCGCGCTGTGGTCTGCCGTTGTCTTCGGCGTAGGTGCGCCGCGCAAAGAGCTCCCAGGCGGCTTCGTCGAGGGCCGGGAAGTGCCCCTCGTAGGCCCGTCGCATCGTGTCGACGGCCTGGCCCCAGGTCGAAGGAACGGCGGAGCCCGACAGCACGTTCTTGATGCGCAGAAGGCCACGTCCCTCGATGACCGGTCCGACGTCGTTGAGCACGACCGCCTTGAGTGCGGTCGGCCGGGCCGCCGCCATCAGCATCGTGACGAGACCGCCCCGCGAAGTGCCGACGAAGGCCGCCTGTTCGACGCCGCGCGCGACGAGGACGTCGAGGACGTCGCCCAGCTCCACGAAGGGCGTGTAGTTCTTCCAGTGCCGGTCGTGGGCCGAGCCGCCGCGACCGCGGAAATCCATCGCCAGCACCCGGCGCGGCCGGTGCTTGTGGGTCGACAGGAACACGGCGAGCTCATGGAAGTCGCGGGCATTGCGCGTGAGGCCGGGCAGGCAGACGACGGGCAGATGGGGGCTCGTCCGCTCGCCGTACTCGCGCAGATGCAGCCGCAGCCCGTCCCGCGCGGTGACGAACACGTCGCGCCACTGCGCGGGCGCTTCGGTCTTGTCCGCAAGCGCCTCGGCGTCCGCCGTTTCGCTCATGCGCTAGTTCCCCCCGCCGAAGCCCAGAGCGGTCGCCGGCGCGCCGCCGGTGTTGAGGGGAGTGCCGGGGCCGAAGCCGCTGAATACGCCCGGTACGCCGTTGTCGTAGGCGTCGCCGCGGCCGTCGGTGTCGACGGCCATCATCGTTTTCCCGTAGTCTGCCGGCAATCTCAAGTCGTCGGCGATCAGCAGGCGTCCGCCGCCGCCCAGGCTGGCGCGATAGACCTGCAGGCCCTCCATGACCCGCTGCACGTAGTTGCGCGTCTCGTTGAAGGGGATGAGCTCGACCCAGTCGACCGGGTCGATCTCGCCCTTGCGCGGGTCGCCGAACCGTTCGAGCCACTCGCTCACGCGGCCGGGCCCGGCATTGTAGGCGGCGAAGACGAGCGCATAGGCGTTGTCGTAGAAATCGGCGAGCTCGCCGAGATGGGCGGCGCCGAGCGTCGCGTTGTAGCGCGGGTCGGCCGTGAGCCGCTTCACGTCGTAGGGCTGGCCGGTCTGTTTGGCCGTCGCCTTGGCGGTCGCCGGCATCATCTGCATCAGGCCGCGCGCGCCGGCAGGGCTCACGGCCGCCGGATTGAACACGCTCTCCTGACGGGCGATCGCGTAGACGACGGCGGGATCTATCGGCTGGCCCACGGTCGGGAAGTCCGGCATGCCGGCAGTCGAGAAGGCGTAGGCATCCGTCGGCGCGCCGGCCTGGCTGCCGCGCTTTCCGATCCACACCGTGCCCCACTTCATGCCCATCTGCTGCGCGGTCTCGGCGAGCCCGACGAGGGTGAGGGGATCTTCGGTCTCGTTCGCCATCGAGATCATGTAGCGGGCCGCGGCGTCCTCCTGGCCGATCTGGGCGAGAATGCGCATGGCCCGCACGCTGTCGCGCTCGCAGACGATCCGCCGGGCCGTATCGGCGATGAGCGGCTTGCGCGGGCCCGGCACGGCGGTGCGGCCGACGCGATCGAGGGCCAGCTGGCCGTAGTAGGTGGTCGGAAACTTGCCGGCGGCGAGATAGTGGGTCAGCGCCTCCTCGAGATCGCCGCCTTCCTCGGCGGCGCGCCCGAGCCAGTATTCGGCGCGTGCCGTGCTGATAGGCGTCGAAGCGACCGACTTGAGCTCGGCGAAGTGCTTCTTGGCGGTCGCCGGGTCCTTCAGGAAGCGCAGGGCGATCCAGCCGGCGTGCCACTCGTTCTCGAGCCTGTCGATCGCCGATTCCGCCGCGTGCTTGCTGACGAGGTCGTAGGCGCCCTTGGCGTCGTCCTCCTCGATCAGCTCGCGGGCGATGATGCGCCGCTCCAGCGCCCATTCGTCCGGATCGATCAGCTTGTCGTCGTCGATGGCGGCGGCGAGCAGCAGCTTCGCCGCTTCCTCGTCCTTGCCGGTGCGGCGGTACCACTGTGCCTTTGACAGGAGATAGCCGGGATCCTTCTTCTTCGCGGCCGGCAGCTTGTCGAGCGCGGCGCCGGCCGCCTTCGAGCGGCGGATCACCGCGATGCGCGCCTCGGCGAGCTTCACGTCGTCGCCGCCGAGCTTCTTGGCGACCCTGAGGGCGGCCGAGGTCTCCCCGTTGTAGAGGAGCTGGTCCATCCGCGCCTTGTGGTCTTCGCGCGTGAGTTCCTTGCCGAACCGGTCGAGGAGCAGCTTCTCCTCGCCCTGGGTCAGCGAGGCGTTGCGCCACAGGGCGCGGACCATGCCGTGGGCGCGGTCGAGCTTGCCGGCCGCTTCCAGCGCGCTGGCGTAGACGATGGTGCCGGCACTCGTGGTCGGCGCTTCTTCGGCGAAGGCGGCGAGCACCGCATCGGGCCTCGCCCTCTGGGCGAGCAGGGCCACCTCGAAGCGCTTGCGGATCAGTTCGCGGTTCGGCCAGTCGGGATTGTTGTCGAGGAAGGCCTGGATGCGCTTGTAGGGCGCCGAGAGCGAGTAATCGCGGACGTAGAGGAACTCGACAAGCGTCCGTGCCGCCGGATCCGAGATCCTCTTCTGGGTCGCCAGAGCCGAATCGAAGCGCTTGGCCGAGATGTCGTTGACGGCCGAGCGGACGGCGGCCGCGGTCGCGTCGTCGACGACCGGCGCCAGGAAACCGCCCGCGACAAAGCGTGGCCCGGCCTCTTCGGGCCGAGGTCGCGGCAGCGCGATGCCGTTGGACGTGAATTCCGGCCCCGAAGCCGACTCGTCGCCGGTTTCTTCAGATATTTCAGTGGGTTCCGGTTCGGCTTGGCTTGCCGCGGTTTCGATCGCCGGCCGTTCCGGAGGCAACGGAATCTTCGCCTTCTTGGCCGCAAGCACGGTCACGGGCGCGACGAGCGCGCCGGCTGCGAGGCCGAAAACGATGAAACGGACAAACGACATAACCAGGAACTTTCGCAGGAAAGCCTGAAAAAATGATAATAGTCCGGGCTTTTTGGCGAGAACGTGTCATAGATCAAACGCGCCCGGCGCGATGGACAAGCCTGCCGCTTGCCGCTACGGGGTGCGGAATCTATTCTCCACGCCACACAAAACCCCGGCCGGCAGGGCCGGACAGAAGGAACGCATCGCCATGTTTACCGGATCGATCACCGCGCTCGTTACACCGTTCTCGAACGGGGCGGTGGACGAGAAAGCGTTCCAGGACTTCGTCGACTGGCAGATCGCCGAGGGCACCAACGGCGTCGTGCCGGTCGGCACGACCGGCGAATCGCCGACGCTGAGCCACGACGAGCACAAGCGGGTGGTCGAACTCTGCGTCGAGGCAGCGGGCAAGCGCGTGCCCGTGATCGCGGGCGCCGGCTCGAACAATACCGCGGAGGCCGTCGATTTCGCGGTCCATGCCGAGAAGGCGGGCGCCGACGCGCTGCTGATCGTCATGCCCTATTACAACAAGCCGACGCAGGAAGGGCTCTATCGGCACTTCAAGGCGATCGACGCCGCCGTGGGCATTCCGATCCTGATCTACAACATACCGGGCCGCAGCATCGTCGACATGAGCGTCGAGACGATGGCGCGCGTCTACAAGGACTGCGACAACGTCGTCGGCGTGAAGGATGCGACCGCGAACCTCACGCGCGTCAGCCTGCAGCGCCAGGCCTGCGGCAAGGACTTCATCCAGCTCTCCGGCGAGGATCCGACCGCGCTCGGCTTCAATGCCCATGGCGGGGTCGGGTGCATCTCGGTGACCTCGAACGTCGCGCCGCGTCTCTGCGCCGAGTTCCAGAAGGCCTGCCAGGACGGCGACTACGCCACCGCGCTCGACTACCAGGATCGCCTGATGCCGCTGCACCGGGCGCTGTTCATCGAGACGAGCCCGGCGCCGGTGAAGTACGCCCTGTCGCTGCTCGGCCGCATCAAGCCGATCGTGCGCCTGCCGATCGTCGAGGTTTCCGAGCCGACCAAGGCCGAGGTACGCGACGCCATGGTGCACGCCGGCATTCTGAACGCGTAGGGCAGACGAGGTTCACGATCATGGCGACGGCGCACAAGGCGCCGGCGGGAAAGCTCGTCGCCGAGAACCGCCGGGCCAGATTCGACTACGAGATCCTCGATACCGTCGAGGCCGGCATCGTGCTCACGGGCAGCGAGGTAAAGTCGCTGCGCGAGGGGAGGGCGAGCCTGTCGGAGGCCCACGCCGGCGAGATGCGCGGCGACCTGTGGCTGTTCAACGTCCACATCCCCGAATACGGCCCGGCGAGCCGGTTCGGTCACGAGCCGAAACGCCCGCGCAAGCTGCTTTTGCACCGCAGGGAGATCAACCGCCTGATCGGGGCCGTGCAGAAGGAGGGCATGACCATCGTGCCGTTGAAGCTCTATTTCAACGAGCGCGGCATCGCCAAGCTGCAGATCGCGCTCGCCCGCGGCAAGAAGGCCCACGACAAGCGCGAGACCGAGAAGAAGCGCGACTGGCAGCGCGAGAAGTCCCGGCTGTTGCGGGAACGCGGCTGAGCTATCCGATCTCCTGCCTCACCGCCGAGAACACGGCCTTGAACATCTCCGGCGTCAACCGGCCAGTGTTCGTGTTGTACCGCGAGCAGTGGTAGCTGTCGAAAAGGGCGAGATTGCCGAGATCGTGGCGCGCGGCATGGGCGAAGGCGTGGCTCGCCCGCCGCTTGCCGAGCGCCGACAGCACCGAGTCGTGCGCGATCCGCCCGAGGGCGACGATCGCCCTCAAACCGCGCGTTTCCTCTATCGTTGCGCTGAGGAACGGTCGGCAGTTGCCGATTTCCGGGCCGACCGGCTTGTTTTCCGGTGGAACGCAACGCACCGCGTTGGTGATACGGCAGCCGACGAGCGCCAGCCCGTCGTCCGGATCGGCGCGGTAGGTGCCGCGCGCGAAGCCGTACTGCGAGAGCGTCTCGTAGAGCAGGTCACCGGCATAGTCCCCGGTGAACGGCCGGCCCGTCCTGTTGGCGCCTTTGAGACCCGGCGCGAGGCCGACCACCAGCAGAGGCGCCTCGGCAGGTCCGAAGCTCGGCACCGGCGCATTGAAGAAATCGGGATAGGCGACGCGGTTCTGGTCGCGAAAACCTGCGAGCCGCGGACAGGCTCGACAGTCGCGGGGGGGCTCGGCGCCTGTAGGTACAGCCGGCAACCGGTCAGGACTCGACGTAGTCTTCGTCGTAGTCCTCGTCGTATTCCGCGTTCGCCTCGCGCTGGGCGCGCTCGGCGGCGGCCTGCTCGCGGCGCGCGGCCCGCTCGGCCTTCTCCGAAGGATCGCGGCCGATCTGGGCCTGCAGGCCGGCGAGATCGACGAACACGTCGGCCTGGCGGCGCAGTTCGTCGGCGATCATGGGCGGCTGCGAGGCGATGGTAGAAACCACGCTCACGCGCTTGCCCTTCCGCTGCAGCGCCTCCACCAGCGACCGGAAATCGCCGTCGCCGGAGAACAGAACCATGTGGTCGACCCTTTCGGCGAGTTCCATGGCGTCGACGGCGAGTTCGATGTCCATGTTGCCCTTGACCTTGCGGCGGCCGGTCGCGTCGAAGAACTCCTTCATCGGCTTGGTGACGACCGTGAAGCCGTTGTAGTCGAGCCAGTCGATCAGAGGCCGGATCGACGAATACTCCTGATCCTCGGCCAGGGCGGTATAGTAATAAGCCCTGATGAGGTTCCCCTTCGATTCGAAAACTCCAAGCAAGCGCTTGTAATCTATGTCGAATCCGAGCGCGCGGGATGTTGCGTACAGGTTTGCGCCGTCGATGAATAGCGCAATGCGCTCATGCGCGTAGAATTTCATCGCAAGTCCTTCCACGTAATCGTGCGACGTTAATGCCGGCCGTGATCGACGTCCGTACGTCGTCTGAAATCGGACCTGCTTGCGGCAACAATAGCCGTAAGATCAGATGTCCGCCGCCCCCACGGCGCTGGCATAGCTCTATAGATGCCCCGCGTAATTCGCAAGCAGGCCATGTGTCGACAAAGTGATTGCCGCACTTTGTCCCCAATGTGGCGAAACCCGCCGTAGCGTAGGGATTTCAGCCGGTCCGCCCGCCGGATATGCCTTGTCATTGTCGTGACAAGCGCGTATATGGCCCTTCAAACCTCCCTTTAATGGCTCGGAGTCCCCCTGTCATGGCCCGCGTGACGGTTGAAGATTGCATCGACAAGGTCGAGAACCGGTTCGAGCTCGTGCTGCTGGCGAGTCATCGCTCCCGGATGATCTCGAACGGCGCGCCGATCACGATCGACCGCGACAACGACAAGAACCCGGTCGTCGCCCTGCGCGAGATCGCCGATCAGACGATCTCCCCCGACGATCTGACCGAGGAGCTGATCCACTCGATGCAGAAGTTCGTCGAAGTCGACGAGCCCGAGCCCGATACCGTTCCGGTCGTCGCGGTGACCGCGGGCGGCGACGACGAGGACGCCATGCAGTTCGACCGCATGTCCGAGGAAGAGCTGCTGAAGGGCCTGGAAGGCCTGACCCCGCCGGAAGACCGTGAGTGAGCGACCCGGAGTCTCCGACGATAGCCGTTTCCAGCCCGCCGTCGCACTGTCCCGCCGAGGACCGCGCCCGGCGGCCGAATGCCCCTGAAGCGAATTCGCCCGTTTCGGCCCCGGCGGGCGTCCCGGGGTCGACCCGGGAGGTGGCATGGTAGGCCGCCATGATGCGCCAATACGAACTGGTCGAGCGCGTCACTAGCTACGACCCGCACGCCGACGAAGCTCTGCTGAACCGCGCCTACGTCTATGCCATGAAGGCGCACGGCACGCAGAAGCGCGCCTCCGGCGATCCCTATTTCTCCCATCCCCTCGAAGTCGCCGCGATCCTCACCGAGCTGAAGCTCGACGACGCCACCATCGCCGCGGCCCTCCTGCACGACACGATCGAGGACACCGAGACGACGCGGGCCGAGATCGACCGGCTGTTCGGCGAGGAGATCGGCGAGCTCGTCGACGGACTGACCAAGATCAAGAAGCTCGATCTCGTCTCCAAGAAGGTCGAGCAGGCCGAGAACCTGCGCAAGTTCATGCTGGCGATCTCCCGCGACGTGCGGGTGCTGCTCGTCAAGCTGGCCGACCGCCTGCACAACATGCGCACTCTCGACCATGTGCCGGAGGCCAAGCGCAGCCGGATCGCCGAGGAGACGATGGACATCTATGCCCCGCTCGCCGGGCGCATGGGTATCCAGTGGATGCGCGACGAACTGGAGGAACTCGCCTTCCGCCAGCTCAACCGCCAGGCCTACGAGATGATCGCCTCCCGCCTCGCCATGATGCGCGAGGCGAACCGCGAGACGATCGCCGACATCGAGCAGGCGCTCACCGCCAAGCTCGCCGACCGCGGCATCGACGCCGTCGTGATCGGGCGCGAGAAGCGGCCCTATTCGATCTGGCGCAAGATGGAGCGCAAGTCCGTGTCCTTCGAGCAGCTCTCCGACATCATCGGCTTCCGCGTCATCGTCGGAACCATCGAGGACTGCTACCGCACGCTCGGCATCGTCCACACGACCTGGCCGACGGTACCCGGCCGGTACAAGGACTACATCTCGACTCCGAAGCAGAACGACTACCGCTCGATCCACACGACCGTCATCGGTCCCCGTCATCGCCGCGTGGAGCTGCAGATCCGCACCCGCGAGATGAACGACATCGCCGAATACGGCATCGCCGCCCATGCCCTCTACAAGGACGGCGTGCCGGCGAGTTCGGGCAACGGCGACGGCCGCCGCGAGATCGAGAGCGGCGCCTACCGGTGGCTCCGGCGTCTCGTCGAGATGGTCTCGGAGGGCAACACGCCCGAAGAATTCCTCGAGCACACCAAGCTCGAGCTGTTCCAGGACCAGGTGTTCTGCTTCTCGCCGAAAGGGCGGCTGATCGCCCTGCCGCGCGGGGCGAACGGCATCGATTTCGCCTACGCCGTCCACACGGACATCGGCAACACGGCGATCGGCTGCAAGATCAACGGCCGCATGTCGCCGCTGATCAGCGAACTGAACAACGGCGACGAGGTGGAGATCATCACCTCGAAGGCCCAGTCGCCGTCCCCGGCCTGGGAGGCGATCGCGGTGACCGGCAAGGCCCGTTCGGCGATCCGCCGGGCGACGCGCGACGCCTCGCGCCGTCAGTATTCCGAGCTCGGCCGCCAGATCCTGATGCGCGCAGTCGACCGTGCCGGCAAGGCCTATTCCGACGAGCGGTTGGCCGCCGTCCTTTCCCGCCTCGCGCAGCACAACGTCGAGGACGTGCTCGCGGCCGTCGGCCGCGGCGAACTGCCCTCCCGAGACGTGCTCAAGGCCATGTACCCTGATTATCAGGAAGAGCGCCCGAAGCGCGCCGGGCCGAGCCGCAAGGAGGACGGCTGGTTCGGCCTGCGCCGCGCCATGAGCCTGAAGTTCCGCTCGCCGGAGACGGACAACGGCGGCCGGTCCGGCGCCATACCGATCCGCGGCATCAGGGGCGACCTGCCGGTACGCTTCGCCCCGAACGGCGGCGCCGTGCCGGGCGACCGCATCGTCGGCATCATGACGCCGGGCGAGGGGATCACCATCTATCCGATCCAGTCGCCGGAGCTGAAGACCTTCGACGACTATCCCGAGCGCTGGCTCGACGTGCGCTGGGACATCGACGAGGAAAGCCCCGAGCGATTCCCCGTCCAGATCATGGTGCGCGCCATCAACGAGCCGGGCACGCTCGCCCAGGTCGCCCAGGTGATCGCGGAGAACGACGCCAACATCGACAACATCAAGATGACGACCCGCACCGCCGATTTCCACGAGATGACGATCGATCTCGAGGTCTGGGACCTCAAGCATCTCAACACGATCATCTCGCTTCTGAAGAGCATAAAGGTCGTCAATTCTGTCACCCGCGTGAACGGATAGGGAGAGCAAATTGGACAAGGACGCCGTCCTGGACGAGTTCCGCGCCGCCGGTGCCCTGCTGGAAGGCCATTTCGTGCTCACTTCCGGCCGTCACAGCGCCGCCTACATGCAGTGCGCCCGCGTGCTGATGGACGCAAGGCGCGCCGAGCGGCTCTGCAAGGCGCTCGCCGACAAGATCCGCGCGCGCTTCGACGCCGGCTTCGATCTCGTCGTCTCCCCGGCGATGGGCGGGGTCGTCGTCGGCTACGAGGTGGGCCGCCAACTCGGCGTGCCGGCGATCTTCATGGAACGGGTCGACGGCAGGTTCGCCCTGCGCCGCGGCTTCGACATCGCCCCGGGCGCGCGCTGCCTGATGGTCGAGGACGTGGTGACGACGGGTCTGTCGTCCCGCGAATGCATCGCCGCGATAGAAGCGGCGGGGGGCATCTGCGTGGCGGCCGCCTGTCTGGCCGACCGCTCGAACGGCACCGCGGACGTCGGTGTTCCCCTGGTTTCCCTCGTCGCCCTCGACGTTCCATCCTTCGCCGAGGACGAGGTTCCGCCGGAACTGGCGGCGATACCGGTTACAAAGCCGGGAAGCCGGTTTCTGAAATCGTAAGGGCTCGCCCCTAGGATGCCGCGATTGGGTTGGTCGAATGACCCGCGAGCGCAGGGCTGCTAGAAAGAGTTATGCTGTTCAGGCGTAGAGAGAAGACCCCCATCGGCGAGCGCGTCCGCATCGCTCTGTGGCCGCGGCGGTCGTGGGGGCGCTCGTTCCGCTACATCGGCAAGCGCGTCCTCAGGCTTTCCGCCTCTCCGCACGCGATCGCGATGGGTTTCGCCGCGGGCGCCTTCGTCTCGTTCACGCCCTTCGTCGGGTTGCACTTCCTGCTCGCCGCACTCCTGGCCTATCTCACCGGCGGCAACGTCCTCGCCTCGGCGCTCGGCACCGCGGTCGGCAATCCGCTGACGTTTCCGTTCATCTGGGCCGCATCCTATCGCGTCGGGCTCCTCATCCTCGGGGGCCACGGCGCCCACAATCCGCCGATCGACATGAGTCTCGGTCTGTTCGCCCATTCGTGGGAAACGTTGCTGCCGGTAATCTCCACGATGCTGATCGGCGCGGTTCCCCTTGGCGCGATCGCCTGGATCGTCTTTTATTTCCTCGTGCGCGCGCTCGTGCGGTCGTTCCAGGCCGCGCGCAGACGCCGCTTCGAGGAGCACGCCGAGCGCAAGGCGGCCGTGGCTTCTTCTTCGGTAGGGAGTGAGAGCTGATGTCGACGAAGGCGGGCGGGGCGGGCCAACTGCGGCTCGGGGTGAATATCGATCACGTCGCCACCATCCGCAACGCGCGCGGCGGACGCCATCCCGATCCCGTACGCGCCGCCCATATCGCTGCGGAGGCCGGGGCAGACGGCATAACCGCGCACCTGCGCGAGGACCGGCGTCACATCACCGACGAGGATATCGCGCGCCTGTCGGTCGAGGTCGATCGTCCTCTCAACCTCGAGATGGCCGCCACCGACGAGATGCTGGAGATCGCGCTGCGCCACAGGCCGCATGCCGCCTGCATCGTCCCGGAGAAGCGGGAGGAGCGCACGACCGAGGGCGGGCTCGACGCCGCCGGCGGCCACAACCAGCTCAAGCGCTTCGTCTCCGAGCTTTCCGGCGTCGGTATCCGGGTGTCGCTGTTCATAGAGGCCGAGGAGCGGCAGATGGATGCGGCCGCTTCGCTCGGGGCGCAGGTCGTGGAGATCCACACGGGCCGCTATTGCGACCTGGCGCTCGCCGGCGACGGGCCGGGCCGCGAGAAGGAACTGGACCGCATCCGCGGGGCGGCGGCCTATGCGTCGTCCGTCGGCCTGGAGGTCCACGCCGGCCACGGCCTGACCTTCGAGACGGTCGGCGGCGTCGCCGTGATCCCCGAGGTCATGGAACTCAACATCGGCCATTTCCTGATCGGCGAGGCGATCTTCTCCGGGCTCGATTCGGCGATCCGGCGGATGCGCGCGCTCATGGACGCTTCCCGGGCCCGCATGGTCGGTCAGGGCTGACATGATATTGGGGATCGGCAACGACCTCATCGACATCCGCCGCATCGAGAAGTCGCTCGACAGGTGGGGCGACAGGTTCGTCCAGCGCATCTTCACCGACATCGAGCGGGCGAAATCCGACCGCCGCAAGCTGCGCGCCGCCTCCTACGCCAAGCGCTTCGCCGCCAAGGAGGCATGCTCCAAGGCGCTCGGCACGGGCTTCCGGCGTGGCGTCTACTGGCGCGACATGGGTGTGGTGAACCTCGCGAGCGGCAGGCCGACCATGCAGCTCTCCGGCGGAGCGCTGAAAATCCTGCATGAGATCACGCCGTCGGGCTTCTCGCCGCGGATCGACCTCACCATCACCGACGATTTCCCGCTCGCGCAGGCGATCGTCATCATTTCCGCCGAGCCGGGCACGGGGAATCCGGGCTGAACTCACCCGCTTTCGCCGCGATTTCGCCATTTGGGCGGCATTCATTGCGGCCCGCACACGAACCCGCTATACGGGGCAGGCCTCCGGCCCCGGCCCTCCGGAGATTTCATCGATGAGTGTCATGAGCGAAAAGAAGCCCAAGGAACAGGGCGGGTTTGGCGAGACCATCCGCGTCGTCATACATGCGCTGATACTGGCGCTGATCGTGCGGACCTTTCTGTTCCAGCCGTTCAATATTCCCTCGGGCTCGATGATGCCGACGCTTCTGATCGGCGACTACCTGTTCGTATCGAAATATGCGTACGGCTATTCGCGCTATTCGCTGCCGTTCGGCCCGGACCTGTTCTCCGGCCGCATCTGGGCGAGCGAGCCCGAGCGCGGCGACGTCGTGGTCTTCAAATTGCCCCGCGATCCGAGCACCGACTACATCAAGCGCGTGATCGGTCTGCCCGGCGACGAGATCCAGGTCAAGGAGGGCATTCTCTACATCAATAGCCAGGCGGTGCCGCGCGAGAAGACCGACGACTACGTCTCCGTCGACGATCGCGGCCGCGAGACCCGAGTGGACCGCTACGTCGAGATCCTGCCGAACGGCGTTTCGTACGACGTGCTGGAACTCGGCGACAACGGCTACGGCGACAACACGCCCGTCTACAAGGTGCCCGCGGGCCACTTCTTCATGATGGGCGACAACCGCGACAACTCCACGGACAGCCGCTTCCTGAGCCATGTCGGCTATGTGCCGTTCGAGAACTTCGTCGGTCGCGCCGAGGTCATCTACTTCTCCATCGACGAGAACACGTCCATCTGGGAAGTCTGGAAATGGCCGACCGACCTCAGGTGGGGCCGGTTCTTCAATCTCGTCCACTGATGGGCGCTCCGACGCCCGCAGCGCTGGCGGATGTCCTTCACTATCGATTCGACGACTCCGACCTGCTCGTGCAGGCGCTGACGCATGCGAGCGCCGTGTCGGACGGCAATCGCGCGACCTACCAGCGGCTGGAGTTCCTCGGCGACCGGGTGCTCGGCCTCGTCGTCGCCGACATCCTTTTCGAGATGTTCCCGGGCGCCGACGAGGGCGAGCTGTCGCGTCGGCTCGCCGCCCTCGTGCGCCGCGAGACCTGCGCGGACATTGCCCGAGAGATCGGTCTCGGCGCCCATATCTGGCTCGGCGAGGGCGAGGCGCAGACCGGCGGCCGGCGCAAGGAAGCGATCCTGGGCGACGTCTGCGAGGCGATCATCGGCGCGATCTATCTCGACGGCGGCATGGAGCCGGCCCGTGAGTTCATCGCCCGCAACTGGGCGGAGCGCATGCGCGAGGCCTCGCCCCGGCTGAAGGACGCCAAGACCTCGCTGCAGGAATGGGCCCATGCGAAGGGCTACGGCCAGCCGATCTATCGTTTGCTGGACCGTTCCGGCCCCGACCACGCCCCGCAATTCACGATCGCGGTGACGCTGAACGGGCTCGATCCCGCCCAGGCGTCGGGCTCGAGCAAGCGGATCGCCGAGCAGGCAGCCGCCGAGGCGATCCTGACGCGCGAGGGCGCGTGGCGCTCCGGAGAGGGCCATGAGCGAGACTGACGCGTCGGGGGAGGGACAGGAGGCCTCCGGGCGGCGACGCTGCGGCTTCGTCGCCCTCATCGGCGCGCCGAACGCCGGCAAGTCCACCCTGCTCAACCGTCTCGTCGGCGCCAAGGTCTCGATCGTCACCCACAAGGTGCAGACGACGCGCGCCCTGGTTCGCGGCATCGCGCTGAAAGGAGATACGCAGATCGTCTTCGTCGATACGCCCGGCATCTTCACGCCGCGCCGCCGGCTCGACACGGCGATGGTGCGCACGGCCTGGTCGGGCGCCGCGGATGCCGACCTGATCGTCCTGCTCGCCGACGCGCGCAAGGGCTTCGACGAGAGCGCCGAGGCGATCGTCGGCAAGCTCGCCGAGGTGCGCCAGCCGAAGTTCCTGGCGCTCAACAAGATCGACACGATGCGCCGCGACAAGCTCTTGGAGGTCGTCGCCCGCTTCAATGCGGCGGGAACGTTCGACGAGACCTTCCTGATCTCCGCGCTTTCCGGGGACGGCGTAGACGACCTGTTCGACGCGATCGCCGGGCGGATGCCGGAAGGCCCGTGGCACTATCCGGAAGACCAGCTCTCCGACCTGCCGATGCGCCAGCTCGCCGCCGAGATCACCCGCGAGAAGCTCTACCTGCGCCTCCACAAGGAACTCCCCTACGAGTCCCATGTGGAGACCGAGAAGTGGGAGGAGCGCAAGGACGGCTCGGTGCGCGTCGAGCAGGTGATCTACGTCGCCCGCGACAGCCAGAAGGCGATCGTGCTCGGCAAGGGCGGGCGCACCATCAAGGAGATCGGCGCCGCCGCCCGCGAAGAACTCTCCGAGATCCTCGGTCAGCCCGTGCACCTCTTCCTGTTCGTCAAGGTGCGCGAGGCCTGGGCCGACGATCCCGAGCGCTACCGCGAGCTCGGGCTGGATTTTCCCCGCGAATGAAACGCGACACTCTGCGATTCACGGGTAGAATCCGTTCCCATGGAATGGCGTGATGAGGGGATAATCCTGGGCCTCAGGCGGCATGGCGAGACGAGCGCCATCGTCGAGCTGTTCACGCCCCTGCATGGCCGCCATCTGGGCCTCGTGCGGGGCGGGCGCTCGCGCAGGCTCCAGGTGGTGCTGCAGCCGGGCAATTCGATCCACGCGACCTGGCGCGCCCGCCTGGACGAGCATCTCGGCACCTATGCCGTCGAGCCCGATGTCTCCCGTGCCGCGGCGCTTATGGAGAGCCAGACCGCGCTGTTCGGCTTCGCAACGCTCGCCGCGCACCTGAGGCTCCTGCCGGAGCGCGATCCCCATCCGGAACTCTATGTCCGGTTTCTGGAGGCGCTGCCGGTCCTCTCCGATCCGAAGGCGGGCGCGCGCGAGATCGTCCGGTTCGAGCTGTCGCTGCTCGCCGATCTCGGCTTCGGTCTGGATCTGACCGAATGCGCGTCCACGGGATCGCGGCAGGAACTCGTCTACGTTTCGCCGAAGTCGGGCCGGGCGGTCAGCCGCCATGCCGGCGAGCCCTACGCGGACCGCATGCTGAAGCTGCCGGACTTCCTGCGTCTCGACGAGGCCGATGCGCCGGTCGAGGACGTCGCGGCGGGCTTCGCTCTGACCGGCCATTTTCTGGTCCGGCACGTCTTCGAGCCGCGCCGTATCGCCATGCCGCCGGAACGCGAGAGGCTGATTGCGCGCCTTCGTCCATGATTTGGCCGCGAGAAGGGCTCAGACTGCCCAGCGGCTCGCGAAACCCGGATTGCCGCCCTGAAAGATGAAGGCATGGCCGGGCCCCGCGGGCTCGAGGGTATCCTGACGCATCTCGGTACGCGTTGCCGCGAAGGCACTTTGTGATATTTGCGCATCACGGATCGGAACTCCTTGCGCGCTCTCGGAATTGTCATTTCCCGAACACCGCGCGGCCATGATTGCAATCGAGATATGGATTCGCGGGTGAAACCGCGGGAAACGGCCCGGAAACCTTTTCGCGGTCATGATGCTGAATAGAAGGCGTGGAGTTTAGGACCGCAGATGTCAGATTTGTCCCGTCGCAGTTTCTTGGTCGGCGCGGCAGCGCTCGGCCTTGCCGGCTGTCAGTCGAGCCAGTCGCCGCAGCCCACCGCGGAACTCGCGCCGAACCCCTACGGCTCAGACTTCGCGATGATGTACGGGCCGGTCAATTCCGAGCCGTTCCCGATCGCGGCAGTGGAGCCTTCCAATTTCGATCCCGCCTTCATGCGCAAGCTCGTCGCTTACTCGACCAGCGAGCCGCCGGGCACGATCGTCATCGATCCGCACGCGCACTACCTCTATTCGATCCGCGAGGGTGGCATGGCGATGCGTTACGGCGTCGGCGTCGGCCGTCAGGGCTTCGAGTGGGCCGGTGACGCCACCATCGGCAACAAGCAGAAGTGGCCGGACTGGTATCCGCCCAAGGAGATGATCGCCCGGCAGCCCGAGCTCGAGCCGATCCTGCAGGACCTCCAGAGCGGCCGCGGCGTGCCAGGCGGCCTGAAGAACCCGCTCGGCGCGCGCGCCATGTATCTCTACCAGGGCAAGAAGGACACGCTCTACCGCATCCACGGCACGTTCGAGCCCTGGACGATCGGCAAGAGCGTCTCGTCGGGCTGCATCCGCATGGTCAACCAGGACGTGATCGACCTCTACAACCGCACGCCGGTCGGCACGCGGGTCGTCGTGCTGGGATCGGGCGGGGTCGCCTGAGCTTCGGGCCCCTTGCGGTTGTCCACATCGCCCGCCACGTAAGCGCTGACCGGAACCGGCGGAAAACGCCGGTTTCTCAGTGAGTCTCTTCCCAGACTCATCCGCTTGCGATAACCGGGAACCATGTCCAAGAGAACCCCTCCGCCGCCTGCCGACGGCGGCCCCGACAACGGTATCGAGCCGGTCGACCTGCGCCAGGCGCTCGAGGAGCGCTACCTGTCCTACGCGCTGTCGACGATCATGCACCGCGCCCTGCCGGACGTGCGCGACGGGCTGAAGCCCGTCCACCGGCGGCTGCTCTACGCCATGCGGCTCCTGAAGCTCGATCCGAATGCGGGCTTCAAGAAATGCGCCCGTGTCGTCGGCGACGTCATGGGCAAGTTCCACCCCCACGGCGACCAGGCGATCTACGACGCGATGGTGCGTCTCGCCCAGGACTTCTCCGTGCGCTATCCGCTCGTCGAGGGGCAGGGCAATTTCGGCAATATCGACGGCGATAACGCCGCCGCCATGCGTTACACCGAGGCGCGGCTGACCGCCGTCGCCCAACTCCTGCTCGACGGCATCGACGAGGACGCGGTTGATTTCCGCGAGACCTACGACGGCGAAGAGAAGGAGCCGGTCGTCCTGCCGGGCGCCTTCCCGAACCTGCTCGCCAACGGCTCGACCGGCATCGCCGTCGGCATGGCGACGTCGATCCCGCCGCACAACGCCGCCGAGCTGTGCGACGCCGCGCTGCACCTGATTCAATATCCGAACGCTTCCGTCGAAACCCTTGTGAAGAAAGTCAAAGGTCCTGACTTTCCGACCGGCGGCATGCTCGTCGAGAGCCACGAGTCGATCGTCGAGAGCTACCGCACCGGCCGCGGCTCGTTCCGCGTCCGCGCCAGGTGGCACACCGAGGACCAGGGCAGGGGAACCTGGGTCGCGGTCGTCACCGAGATCCCTTATCTCGTGCCGAAGAGCCGGCTGATCGAGAAGATCGCCGAACTCTTGACCTCGAAGAAGCTGCCGCTGCTCGCCGATATCCACGATGAATCCGCCGAGGACATCCGCATCGTGCTGGAGCCGAGGAGCCGTTCGGTCGATCCGGCGCTCCTGATGGAGTCGCTCTTCAAGCTCACCGATCTGGAGAGCCGCATCCCGCTCAACATGAACGTCCTGAGCGCCGGCCGCGTGCCGATGGTGCACAGCCTCGGCGACGTGCTGCGCGAATGGCTCGACCATCGCCGCGCCGTGCTGATCCGCCGCTCCAATTTCCGCCTCGACAAGATCGCACACCGCCTCGAGGTGCTCGGCGGCTATCTCGTCGCCTACCTGAACCTCGACGAGGTCATCCGCATCATTCGCGAGGAGGACGAGCCCAAGCCCGAGCTGATGAAGGCTTTCAAGCTCACCGACGTGCAGGCGGAAGCGATCCTCAACATGCGCCTGCGGTCGTTGCGCAAGCTCGAGGAAATGGAGATCCGAACCGAGCACGAGGCGCTGTCCAAGGAACAGGTCGAACTCAGGTCGCTCGTTTCCGACGAGGCGCAGCAGTGGGACAAGGTCTCCGCCGAGATCAGGCAGGTTCGCAAGACCTTCGGCCCCGACACCGAGCTCGGCAGGCGCCGCACCGAGATCGGCGACGTCGGCGACCTGCCGAGCGCCGACGCGCTGGAGGAACTCAAGGAAGCTCTGATCGAGAAGGAGCCGGTGACGGTCGTCCTGTCGGAAAAGGGCTGGATCCGGGCGATGAAGGGCCATCAGGCCGATACCGGCGCGCTGCAGTTCAAGAGCGGCGACCGGCTGAAATTCGCCTTCCACGCCCAGACGACCGACAGGATCCTGCTGTTCGCCACCGACGGCCGCTTCTTCACGCTGGGCGCCGACAAGCTGCCCGGCGGGCGCGGCCACGGCGAGCCGGTGCGCCTCATGGTCGATCTCGGCGAGAACCACGACATCGTCGCGGCCTTCGTCCACGATCCGGCGCGCAGGCTCCTGGTCGCGGCGACCGATGGTCGCGGCTTCGTCGTGCCGGAGGCCGAGATCGTCGCCAACACCCGCAAGGGCAGGCAGGTTCTGAACGTCTCCCCGCCGGACGAGGCTCGCGTTTGCGTTCCCGTCGTCGGCGATACGGTGGCCGCGGTGGGCGAGAACCGGAAGCTCATTCTCTTCCCGCTCTCCGAAGTGCCTGAAATGACTCGCGGAAAGGGCGTCCGGCTGCAGCGCTACAAGGACGGCGGTCTGTCGGACGTGAAAGTGTTCGCGCTGGCCGATGGCCTGAGCTGGATCGATTCCTCGGGTCGCACCTGGACCGTGACCGACCTCGACGAATGGCGCGGCGCCCGCGCCCAGGCCGGCCGCCTGCCGCCCAAGGGCTTCCCGAAAACCAACAGCTTCGGGCGCGAGGCATTGGGCGGATAGACGCTGCGCGAGCGCCTGCGCCAGGGCCCCGTCTTGCACTGCCGCCTTGAAGTGGGGGGGCGACGTTCGGTATATCGGGTCCGCGCGGGTGGCCCGGGCCGCTCGCGTACGTGTTTTGGGGGCACGTACAGGAGTATCCAGTCGCCATGAGCCACGTCAGTGGGCCGATGCCGGGCGCCGAGGCGCCCCGCGTCACGATTCCGCAGCTTCATCAATGGAAATCCGAGGGCCGGCGCATCGTCATGACGACGGCCTATGACGCCGTCGCCGCGCGCATCGCCGATCATGTCGTCGACGTGCTCCTGGTCGGGGACAGCGTCGGCAACGTATGTCTCGGCTTCGAGAACACGCTGCCCGTGTCGATGGCGATGATGATCCATCATCTCGAGGCGGTGACGCGGACGTATCCGCGCGCGCTCGTCGTCGCCGACATGCCGTTCCTGAGTTTCCATCTCGGCGCCGAGGACACGGTCCGCAACGCCGGCGAGTTCATCCGCCGCGGCGCCACCGCCGTGAAGCTCGAGGGTGGGGCGAGCCGGATCGACATGGTCCGCGCGCTCGTCGACTGCGAGATCCCGGTCATGGGCCATCTCGGCCTCACCCCGCAGAGCGTCAACCGGATGGGCGGCTTCAAGGTGCAGGGCCGCGAGGCCGACCAGGCGCTTGCGATCCTCGACGATGCCGTCGCGCTGCAGGAGGCGGGCTGCTTCTCTGTCGTGCTGGAGGGCATTCCCGCCGATCTCGCCGCCAGGGTGACCGAGACGCTCGATATCCCGACCATCGGTATCGGCGCGGGGCCGGCCTGTTCCGGCCAGGTTCTCGTCTTCCACGATGTCCTCGGCCTCCTGGAGGGCCACCGGGCGAAGTTCGTCCGGACTTATGTGGAAGGCTATTCGGCGCTGCAGGAAGGGCTCGGCCGCTGGGCCGAGGACGTCAGGACCGGCGCGTTCCCCGGCGAGGCGGAGTCCTACCGGCTGCCGGAGGCCGCGCGACCCGCCGTCGCGCAGTGGCAGCCTGCCGACAGGCGGAAGATCAAGGGAGCGGCCTGATGGAAACCGTCACCACCGTCGCCGTCCTGCGCGAGCGGCTTGCCGTGGCGCGCCGGGCGGGCAAGCGGATCGGGCTCGTCCCGACCATGGGCTACCTGCACGAGGGCCATCTGACGCTCGTGCGCGCCAGCGTGGCCGGTTGCGACGTCACCGTCGTCAGCATCTTCGTCAATCCGACCCAGTTCGCCGAGGGCGAAGACCTGTCCACCTATCCGCGCAATCCCGAAAGCGACCGCAGGCTGTGCGAAGCGGCCGGCGCCGACCTGATCTTCATGCCGGAGGTCGGCGAGATCTATCCCGACGGCTTCCAGACCTACGTCGAGCCCGGCCCGCTCGCCGAGCCCCTGTGCGGTGCGTTCCGGCCGGGCCATTTCCGCGGCGTGGCGACCGTCGTCGCCAAGCTCTTCAACATGGTCGGGCCCGATCGCGCCTTCTTCGGCCGCAAGGACTTCCAGCAGGCCGCCGTCGTGCGCCGTATGGTGATCGACCTGAACATGCCGCTCGAGGTCGTCGTCGTCGACACCGTGCGCGAGGCCGACGGCGTCGCGATGAGCAGCCGCAACGCCTATCTCGACGCCGACGAGCGTGTGCGCGCGCGCTGCATCAGCCAGGGCCTGTTCTCCGCCCGCTCGGCGTTCGACAACGGCGAGCGCCGGGCCGACCGGCTCATCGAGCTCGCCCGCGCGCCGCTGTCGGCGATGGATTCCGTCCAGTACCTGGAACTCGTCGATGCGCAGACGCTCCGGACGGTGACCGGCACGGTCGACCGGCCGGCGGCGATCTGCATGGCCGGCTACATCGGCAAGACGCGGCTGATCGACAACATCGTGCTGCACCCGGCCGAAGCCGACACGGTCCAGAGCGCGGCCTGAGCCGTCACTCGTCCTCCGCCCCGTCCTCCCCGTCGACCCGCGTCCAGCCCGTGCCGGTGAGGTGCTCCTGCGGCAGGAAGCGGATCTTGTAGCCCATCTTCGCCGAGCCCTTCACCCAGTAGCCGAGATAGACGTAGGGCAGGCCGGCCTTCCGCGCCCGCTCGATGTGATCGAGGATCATGAACGTGCCGAGGCTCCGGTCGGCCATGTCCGGGTCGAAGAACGAATAGACCATCGACAGCCCGTCGGAGAGCACGTCGGTCAGCGCCACCGCGATCAGCGGCCCGCGTCCGCGCCCCCTGATGCCGGAATCGGGGCCGCGCCGCCGGTATTCGATGACGCGCGTCTCGACATGCGTGTCCTCGACCATCATGGCGTAGTCGAGCACCGTCATCTCCGCCATGCCTCCTTCGGCGTGGCGCGTGTCGAGATAGTCGCGGAACAGGGCGTACTGGTCGGCGGAAGGCTGCGGCGGCAGCTCCTCGCCGATCAGGTCGGCGTTGCGGCGCAGGATCTTCCGGAAATTGCGCGAGGGGCGGAACTCGTCGACCCTGACCCGGACCGAGACGCAGGCCTTGCAGGCTTCGCACGCCGGCCGGTAGGCGATGTTCTGGCTGCGCCGGAAGCCGCCCTGGGTCAGGATGTCGTTGAGCGCGGACGCCTTCTCGCCGACGAGATGGGTGAACACCTTCCGCTCGAACTTGCCGGGAAGGTAGGGACACGCCGTCGGCGCCGTCAGGTAGAACTGGGGATTTTCGCGTCCGATCTCGCTCAAGAATCTCGCCTGTCGCGCTTCGTGGCTCGCCCCTCCTTATAGGACATAATACCACGGCGCGATGAGCGAGAAAGCAAGCCAGATCAAAACCACCAGCGGCGTGCCGGCCTTGACGAAGTCCGAGAAGCGGTAGTGGCCCGGCGACATGACCAGGAGGTTGGTCTGATAGCCGATGGGCGTCGCGAACGAGCAGTTCGCCGCCAGGATCACCGTCACGATGAACGGCAGCGAGGGTGCCCCGATCTGCTCGGCCGTCGAGATGGCGATCGGCGTGAACAGCACGGCCGTCGCGTTGTTGGACAGGAAATTGGTCATGATCGCGATCAGCAGGAACAGCGCCGAGAGGACGAGAGCCGGCGACTGGCCGTCCAGCAGGCCGACCACTCCTTCGGCGATGTAGCGCGCCCCGCCTGTCGCCTCGAGCGGCGCCGCCATCGCGAGAGACGAGCCGATCAGAAGGTAGATGCGCCGGTCGAAGGCGCGCGCGGCCTGGCGGATGTTGAGGCAGCCGGCGGGGATCATCGCGAACGCGCCCGTGATCGCCGCGATCGTGATCGGCAGCGTCCCGGTCGCCGAGACCGCGACGACCGTCAGGAAGATCGCGAGCGCCCGCCCCGCCCTTTCCGTCAGCGGCATTTCGGTCGCCGACCACTCCAGCAGGATGACGTCGCGGGAAAGCCTGAGGCCCTCGACCTGTGGGCGGGAGCCCGAGACGAGCAGCACGTCGCCCGCCTCCAGCCGGATGTCGCTCATGCGCATCCGGATCATGCGCGACTGGCGCTGGATGCCGAGCACCAGGCAGCCCGTCATCGAACGGAGCGCCGACATCTCGATGGTGCGGCCGGCAAGCCGCGAGCCCGGCGCGACGACGGCCTCGGCGAGCATGATCGGGCCGTCGGCGGGTGGCGCCTCCTCGTCCTCGGCGCCGTCGATCGGTCCGACCGGCTCCGCCGACAACAGCGCCTTCGTGCCTTTCAGCGCGTCGGTCAGCACCGACCGCGTCGCCGCCACGACGATCACGTCGCCCGCCTGCAGCGTCACGTCCTCGAACGGCGGCAGGAACGGATGCTCGCCGCGCTGGACCATGATCACCGTCATGCCCTTCAGCGCCGGAAACATGCCCGCCACGGCGCCGGCGCCGATCAGCGGATGGTCGTAGCCGACCGGGATCTGGGCGATGAACTGCTTGCCCTGTCCGCCGCCGACTTCCTGCAGCATCGTCGCGCGCGCCGGCAGCATCTTCGGTGCGAGGAAGATCACGTAGACGCCACCGACCAGTGCGACGGCGGCGCCGACCACCGTGAAGGCGAAGAATCCGACCGGCGGCTGGCCGAGGTCGTGGGCGACGCCGGCGACGAGCAGGTTGGTGGAGGAGCCGATCAGCGTCGTCATGCCGCCGAGGATCGAGACGTAGCTCAACGGAATCATCACCTTGCTCGGCGAGAAGCGGGCGCGCAGCGCGATCGCGCCGAGGACCGGCAGCATGAGCACGACGACCGGAGTGTTGTTCATGAAGGCGCTCAGGCCCGCCGTCGCGACCAGGGTCACGCCGAGCGTCAGCTTCGTGCGCCCGCCGCCCCAATGGCCGATCCGCGCTGCGAAGCCGTCGAGTGCGCCGGTCTGGAACAGGCCCTGCCCGATGACGAGCAATGCGAGCACCGTCATCAGCGCGGGATTGGCGAATCCGGCGAGCAGGTCGTCCGTGCCGACCAGCGGTTCGCCGTCGGCGCCCCTGTAGGGAAAGACCTGGAACAGAAGCAGGAACCCGACGACGACGCCGACGGCCGTGATCTCGAGCGGAACCTTCTCGCTCACGTAGGCCACGATCGCGGCCGCGATCACCGCGAACGTCACCCACATGTGGAAGTCGTCCATGCGCGCCCTTACTCCCCGCGGCCGCCACAGAGCCGCGCATCATGGCGGGATGGGAGGACAGAACCAAGCCCCCGCCGTTTCGTAAACAGGGTCCGCGGCGAAACGACGCCGCTGTCCGGGTGCAGAATGCGCAATTCCATTCGCGTTTCGCGGGATTCAGTCGCGGTGCTGCAACGGCGCGAGCCGCGTCACCGTCATGCCTTCGGCCTCGAGCCTGCGGCGGATGCGATGGGCGTGCTCGCCGTCGCGCGTCTCGATGGTGACGTCGGTCGTGGCCCGCATCACCGGCACGTCGAGCAGCAGCCGCTGATGCGAGACCTCGAGGATGTTCGCGCCTTCCCGTCCGAAGATGTCCGCGACCTTGCCGAGCTCGCCCGGCCGGTCGCGCACCGTGACGCGGAAGGTGACGACCCTGTCCTCCCGTTCGAGCGCCCGCACCGTTATCGCCGACAGCAGGCGCGGGTCGATGTTGCCGCCGGTCAGGACGAGGCCGACCTTGCGGCCCTTGAACCGCTCCGGTTGCGAGAGCAGGGCGGCGAGGCCCGCCGCGCCGGCGCCTTCGGCGAGCGTCTTCAAGCGCACCAGATAGGCGTATATCGCCCGCTCGATCGCCGCCTCGTCGACGACCATGACGCCGACGCCGAGTGCCCTCAGGATCGTCACCGCCGTTTGCGACACCGCCTTCACGGCGATGCCCTCGGCGAGCGTGTCGCCGCCGCACACGGCCTCCTCGCCGGCCAGCGCCGCCGCCATCGAGGCGTATTGCGCCGTCTGCACGCCGACGATCTCGATGCCGGGCTTCAGCGCCTTCGCCGCGACCGAGATGCCGGAAATGAGTCCGCCGCCGCCGACCGGCACGATCAGGCAGTCGAGGTCCGGCCGGTCCGCGAGCATTTCCGGCGCGATCGTCCCCTGGCCGGCCATCACCACGGGGTCGTCGTAGGGGTGGACGAGGACAAGGCCCTCCCCGGCGATCAGGTCGTCGACGACCGTTCGGCATTCCGCGACCGTCTCGCCTTCGAGCACGACCTTCGCCCCGAAGCCCTCGGTGCTGGCGATCTTGGTGAAGGGCGTCGTGCGGGGCATCACGATCGTCGCCGGAATGCCGAGCCGTTTGGCATGGCAGGCGAGCGCCTGGGCGTGGTTGCCCGCCGACAGCGCCACGACGCCGCGCCGGTGCTCGTCCTCCGAAAGTGCCGAGAGCCGGTTGAGCGCGCCGCGCTCCTTGAAGGCGTTGGTGACCTGCAGGTTCTCGTATTTGACGAAGACCTCCGCCCCGCTCATCGCCGACAGGCGCGGGGCCGCGACCAGCGGGGTGCGCAGCACGTGGCCGCGGATCGTCTCCGCGGCCGCCGCCACGTCTCCGAGCGAAAAGGGCAGGCCGGCGTCCATGCCGCCCGTGGTAAAGCCGCGCTCTCCGCGCGTCCAGCGGGAAACGGCCGTCGGGCCGCGTCACGAGCGGAGCGGCACGTCGATCAGCACCGGCACCATCGAGCCGACCAGCAGGAGCGCCATGACGATGTTGAAGACCCGCACCTTCGCCGGATCGTTCAGGACCTGCCTCAGGCCGACGCCGAACAGCGCCCACACGCTGATGGCAGGCAGATTGACGACCGCGAAGACCGCGATCATGGCGAGGAGGCTCGGCAGGTAGTCGGCCGGCGTCGTGTAGGAGACCGTGACGATCAGCGCGACCGCCCAGGCCTTCGGATTGACGAGCTGCAGGAAGCAGGCCTGCACGAAGGATATCGGCCGCTCCGGTTTCTCCGCGCTCGGCCCGCCGGAGGGCGAGCTGCGGGCGATCTTCAGCGCCAGCCGGAACACATAGGCCGCGCAGAGCAGCTTCAGGCCGGCATAGACGAATGGATGGGAATGGAGGACCGGCCCGAGGCCGAGCCCGATGGCGAGCACCATCGACAGGAACCCGACGCTTATGCCGAGCACGATCGGCAGCGACCGGACGAAGCCGAAATTGACGCCGGCGGCGAGCAGGATGAAGTTTCCCGGCCCCGGCGAGATCGACATCGCGAAGGCGAAGCCGACGAGGGCGACGAACATTTCGAAGGTCATGTTTGCCTCACAAGTTGACGAGGCACATTGACCCGAACCGGCGTCTTCGTATTTGATCGCCCGTATAGATTATTTTGCAGATCGTCTCGACATATGGCCGAAACGGATAAGCAAGACCTCCTGAGCGACGTGTTCGCAACGCTCCGGCTCAGGAGTGACGTCTATTTCCGCGCCGAGCTTTCGGGCGCCTTCGCCGTCGCCGTTCCGCCCGGGAACCGCCTGATCCGCTTCCACTACGTGCGCCGCGGCGCCTGCTTCGTGGGCGTCGAGGAGACCGGCCAATGGGTGGCTGTTTCCGAAGGCGACATGGCGATCGTTCCGAACGGGTCGACCCACGTCATCGCCGACGCCCCGGACCGCAGGCCGGTCCCGCTCGGCGACGTCGTCGCCTCGGGCGCGCTCGCCGCGAACGGCGTGCTGACGGCGGGCGAGGGGGAGGGAAAAGTCCAGCTTCTCTGCGGCTTCTGCCGCTTCGACGAGGACATCGACCACCCGATCGTCTCGCACCTGCCGGGCGCGATCGTGCTGCGTGCACGGGATATCGGGCACGAGCCCTGGATCCTGGCGACGCTGCGGCTTCTGTCGCTCGAGACCGATCTCGACGGCCAGGGCATGAACGGCGTGCTGAGCCGCCTGCTCGAGATCCTGTTCATCCAGACCGTCCGCCGCCTCGATCCGGACGTCGCCGGCGGCTACATGGCCGCGCTCGCCGACCCGAATCTGTCGCGGGCGCTGCGCGCGATACATTTCGCCCCTGACGCGCCCTGGACCCTCTCCGGCCTCGCCCGTGAGGCGGGAATGTCGCGCGCCCGCTTCGCCGGCCGGTTCGCCGGTACGGTCGGCATGCCGCCGGCCGCCTATCTCACGGCCTGGCGCCTGATGAAGGCGCGGCTGATGCTGCGGGAGACCGATCTTGCGATCGACGAGATCGCGCTCAGATGCGGCTACGCCTCGCTCGCCTCGTTCACGCGACGCTATTCGGCCGCCTTCGGCGTCGGGCCGGGGGCGTATCGGCGGACCGCTTCATCCCCGCGACCTCGTGGTTCTGCTCGTTAGAGAAGTAAGTCGGACGTCTGATATTTGCGGGCAAGCCGTGAACTGTCGCCAACGAGGCAACAGCGTCCGGATTGTATGATGGTTCCAGAAGAAATGTACGGTTGTATTCTGGCAGGTTGTGAGCCAATAATGTCTATTCACCAATCCTGGGCACTTGGGAGGGCGCAATGAGATTGATTTCATTGAATGAAATAGTCCCTGACATGAAAAATGCTCCACACAAGATTTATATGCTAGAGTTTGATCATGAGAATGGAGAATTATTTATTTTCAATCAAAATCCAGTAGGATTTATGCAGCAATTCCCAGAGTTTTCTGATATTAATGATAAGACTACATTAAATATTAATGGTGTTGAAGGTGATAAGCAGGGTAGAGATCATGATAAAATAAATAAGACCCATGCAATTGTTGCAGATATTCGACCGCTCGGAATATACTTTCTGTATTGGGCTAAATCTGATACGCCTTCTGGACTCCGAAAGGCGCTAAGAAGTCCGCTTGTGGCGCGATTCAACGGTATTTTTGAATAAAATATGATACAGACAAGCGGCGGGATGTTATGACTGCTTGATGTTATCCTTGCGCCTCTACTGCCCGTTCAGCGTCCTGGCCGCTTCCACCGCGAAATAGGTGAGCACGCCGTCCGCCCCCGCGCGCTTGAAGGCGGTCAGCGCCTCCATGACGCACTTGTCGCGGTCGAGCCAGCCGCGCTCGAAGGCCGCGCACAGCATCGAGTACTCGCCCGACACCTGGTAGGCGTAGGTCGGCATGGCGAAGGTGTCCTTCAGGCGGCGCAGGATATCGAGATAGGGCATGCCGGGCTTGACCATGATCATGTCGGCGCCCTCGGCGATGTCGAGCTCGGCCTCGCGCAGGGCCTCGTCGGAATTGCCGTAGTCCATCTGGTACGTGCGCTTGTCGCCCGACAGCGTCGCCGAGGAGCCGACGGCGTCGCGGAACGGGCCGTAGAAGGCCGAGGCGTATTTCGCCGTGTAGGCCATGATCTGCGTGTCGACCATGCCTTCGGCCTCCAGCGCCTCGCGGATCGCGCCGACGCGGCCGTCCATCATGTCGGAGGGGGCGATGATGTCGCAGCCTGCCCTGACCTGGACGATCGCCTGCTCGACGAGCACCTCGACCGTCTCGTCGTTGAGGATGCGGCCGTTGTCGAGCAGGCCGTCATGGCCGTGGCTCGTGTAGGGGTCGAGCGCGACGTCGGTGACGATGCCGATCTCCGGCACCTTGTCCTTCACCGCCCGGCAGGCCTGGCAGACGAGGTTGTTCGGATTGAGCGCCTCGGACCCGCGCTCGTTGCGCAGACCCGGTTCGGTGTAGGGGAAGAGCGCGACGGCGGGGATATCGAGCGCCGCCGCCTCGGCGACGGCCTTCACCGCCTCGTCGATCGAATAGCGCACCACCCCCGGCATCGAGGCGACCGGCTCGCGCACGCCCCGGCCCTCGACCACGAACAGCGGCCAGATCAGGTCGCCGGCGGTGAGCACGTTCTCGCGAACGAGCCGGCGCGCCCAGTCCGAGCGCCGGTTGCGGCGCGGCCTGACCATGCGCGTCTCGGTGGTCCGGCGCTTGCCGGCCATGCCGCTGGTGATGCCGCCGGCAACGCCGATCGGCGTTTCCTCGCGCTTGGCCATGGATCGTCTCCGCTTCCTGAAACTGGAACGAGTCTAGAGTGGTGTTTCTATCACGTGCCTTGCGCTCACTCAAAACGGCGCTTTGGCGCACGCTGGCTCCGGTCGCGTGGGTCCGTGTGCAAAATCGACGCCGTAGCCCGCATGGAGCGTAAGCGCAATGCGGGAGCGGCCTCGCGGTCCGGACGGGCGCCCCCGGATCACGCTCGCGCTCCATCCGGGCTACCGCCTGCCCGAAACGGCGGATCGGCGCCGTTGACGCGTCACCCCTGCCGTCGTCAATCGCTTCCGCGATTTCCGCGATGACGAAGGAGGGGTCAGCGGTCCGGCACGAACAGCTCCCGTGCCCCCTCCACCTGGCTGGCGATGAAATCCGCGACGGCCCTGACCCGCGCGGTATCGCGCAGGTCCGCGTGCAGGATCAGCCAGAAGGTCCTGGTGAGGTGGATATCCGCGGGCAGCACCGCGACCAGGTCGCCGTTTTCCACCGCCATGAAGTCGGGCAGCACGCAAAGGCCCGCCCCGGCACTTGCCGCGCGCATCTGCGCGACCAGGTTGGAACTGGTCAGGCGGGGTTTGATCTGCGAAGACACCTGGGGCAGATAGTCGAGCTCCGGCGCGAAGATCAGGTCCGGGATGTAGCCGATCACCACGTGGCCGCCGAGATCGGCGGGGCTTTCGATCGGCGCGTGCCGGCCGAGATAGGAACGGGACGCGTAGAGGTGCAGACGGTAGTCGGTGAGCTTGCGCGAGACGAGGCGGCCCTCGGTCGGCCGGGCGAGCCCGATCGCGATGTCGGCCTCCCGCTTCGACAGGCTGAACACGCGCGGCATGGCGACGATCTGCAGCTCGAGCTCGGGATAGAGCCGGGTGAGCGCCCCGATCCGCGGCGCGAGGAAGAAGGTGCCGAAGCCGTCCGGCGCCCCGACGCGCACCGCCCCGCCGAGGGCCATGTTCTCGCCCGCGATCTCGCTTTGCATGCGGGCGGCGGAACTCTCCATCCGCTCGGCATGGACGAGCAGCCGCTCGCCGGCCTCGCTGAGCGCGTAGCCGCGCGGCGAGCGCTCGAACAGGCGGGCGTCGAGCGCGTCCTCCAGCGCCTTGATGCGGCGGCTGACGGTCGCGTGGTCCGTGCCGAGGCGCCGCGAGGCCTCGGTCAGCCGGCCGGTGCGGGCGACGGAGAGGAAATAGCGAAGGTCGTTCCAGTCGAGCGACATGGGTATGTACATAATCGCACAACCGATGAGCGAACAAGCCGCTGGTCGTGCTGATTTAATCAGATATGGTGCGCGCAAACCGCAAGATCAGGAGACGACCATGAGGACTATCGGCCATTTCGTCGGCGGCAAGGCCGTCGAGGGCAAGTCGGGCCGCTTCGGCGACATATTCGATCCGAACACCGGCGAGGTTCAGGCCAAGGTGGCGCTGGCTTCCAAGGCGGAAGTCGAGAAGATCATCGACAACGCGGCGGCCGCCCAGATCGCCTGGGCGGCGGAGAACCCGCAGAAGCGCGCCCGCGTCCTGTTCAGGTTCCTGCAGCTCGCGCAGGCCGAGATGGAGAGCCTGGCCAAGCTTCTCTCCTCCGAGCACGGCAAGACCATCCCCGACGCCAAGGGCGACATCCAGCGCGGCCTCGAGGTGGTCGAGTTCGCCTGCGGCATCCCGCACCTCCTGAAGGGCGAGTTCACCGAAGGCGCCGGCCCCGGCATCGACATGTACTCGATGCGCCAGCCCCTCGGCGTCGTCGCCGGCATCACGCCGTTCAACTTCCCGGCCATGATCCCCTTGTGGAAGTGCGCGCCGGCGATCGCCTGCGGCAACGCCTTCATCATGAAGCCGTCGGAGCGCGATCCCTCCGTGCCGATGCGCATCGCCGAGCTGTTCGTCGAGGCCGGCCTGCCGGAGGGCGTGCTCAACGTCGTCAACGGCGACAAGGAGGCCGTCGACACGATCCTCACCGATCCGCGCGTCATGGCGATCGGCTTCGTCGGGTCGAGCGCGATCGCCGAATACATCTATTCGACCGGCACCGCCCACGGTAAGCGCGTCCAGTGCTTCGGCGGCGCCAAGAACCACATGATCGTCATGCCCGACGCCGACATGGACCAGGCCGTCGACGCGCTGATCGGCGCCGGCTACGGCTCGGCCGGCGAGCGCTGCATGGCGATCTCGGTCGCCGTGCCCGTCGGGGAGCAGACCGCCGACACGCTGATGGAGAAGCTGATCCCGCGCGTCGAGAGCCTGAAGATCGGCCTGTCCAGCGACGTCGACGCCGACTACGGCCCGCTCGTCACCAGGGCCGCCCTCGAGCGCGTGAAGGGCTACGTCGACCTCGGCGTAAAGGAAGGTGCCAGGCTCGCCGTCGACGGCCGCGATTTCACCATGCAGGGCTACGAGAACGGCTTCTTCATGGGCGGCTGCCTGTTCGACGAGGTGAAGCCCGACATGAAGATCTACAAGGAGGAGATCTTCGGCCCCGTCCTGTCGGTGGTGCGCGCGCACGACTACGACGAGGCGCTGTCGCTGCCGACGAAGCACGAGTACGGCAACGGGGTGGCGATCTTCACCCGCGACGGCGACGCCGCCCGCGACTTCGCCGCCAAGGTCAACGTCGGCATGGTCGGCATCAACGTGCCGATCCCGGTGCCGCTCGCCTATCACACCTTCGGCGGCTGGAAGCGGTCCGGCTTCGGCGACCTGAACCAGCACGGCCCGGACTCGATCCGTTTCTACACGAAGACCAAGACGGTCACCTCGCGCTGGCCCTCGGGCATCAAGGACGGCGCCGAGTTCGTCATCCCGACGATGCGGTGAGTTGGGGCGGTGCCTCAAACTCTGTCGTCATGCCCGGGCTTGTTTGCGACATCGCATGTTTGCGATGTCGCCAGCCAAAGACAGGGAAATCGGAAGCACCCGATTTCCCGGGCATCCACAAACGGTGGCGCAGCGTATGAAACCGTGGATGGCCGGGACAAGCCCGGCCATGACCGAGGAGAAACTGAAGCGATTGCGGCCCGAGCCAACCCTCTCCGTCGTCATCCCGGAAGCCGCTTGAGCGGCTATCCGGGATCGGAGAGCCACGGAGGGTGTGGGGACTTCCCGATCCCGGCTCTCCGGCTTCGCCTCCGGCCGGGATGACGACGGAGAGGGGAGCGGCCGGAACGACGAAGGACGGGGCCGGAATGACGAGGGGACGTTTTTGAGGCGGGTGACTTCATGGATTTCTCACTGAGCGAGGAACAGGCGGCGATCCGGGACATGGCGCGCGATTTCGCGGCCGCCGAGCTCGCGCCCCATGCCGACGAGTGGGACCGCGAGAAGCACTTCCCGGTGGAGGCGCTGCGCAAGGCCGCGGCCCTCGGCATGGGCGGCGTCTACGTCCGCGACGATGTCGGCGGCTCGGGGCTCACCCGCCTCGACGCCGCGCTGATCTTCGAGGCGCTGGCCTCCGCCTGTCCGTCGACGTCGGCCTACATCTCGATCCACAACATGGCCGCCTGGATGATCGACGCCTTCGGCAACGACGAGCAGCGCGGCAAGTGGCTGCCCGGCCTGTGCTCGATGGAGCTCCTGGCGAGCTACGCCCTGACCGAGCCCGGCGCCGGCTCCGACGCCGCCGCGCTGCGCGCCAGGGCGGTGCGCGACGGCGACGACTACGTCCTCGACGGCCAGAAGCAGTTCATCTCCGGCGGCGGCGAGACGGACGTCTACGTGGCGATGGTGCGCACCGGCGGCGACGGACCGAAGGGGATCTCGACGCTGGTGATCCCGGGCGACACGCCCGGCGTCTCCTTCGGCGCGAACGAGGTCAAGATGGGCTGGAACACCCAGCCGACGCGCGCCGTCGTCTTCGAAGGAGCCCGCGTTCCGGCGGCGAACCGCCTCGGCGAGGAGGGCGACGGCTTCAAGATCGCCATGGCCGGCCTCGACGGCGGCCGTCTCAACATCTCCGCCTGCTCGCTCGGCGGCGCCCAGGCCGCGCTCGACAAGGCGGTCGCCTACATGGGCGAGCGTTCGGCCTTCGGCAGGCACCTGAACCAGTTCCAGGCGCTGCAGTTCCGCGTCGCCGACATGGCGATCGAACTCGAGGCCGCGCGCACCTTCCTGTGGCGCGCCGCCTCGGCGCTCGACGCCAGGACGCCGGACGCCACCAGGCTCTGCGCCATGGCCAAGCGCTTCGTGACGGATATAGGCTTCGACGTCGCCAATCAGGCGCTGCAACTGCACGGCGGCTACGGCTATCTATCGGAGTACGGGATCGAGAAGATCGTCCGCGACCTGCGGGTGCATCAGATCCTCGAGGGCACCAACGAGATCATGCGCCTGATCGTGGCACGGGAGATCTTCGGGCGGTGAGGGCGATTGGGATCGTGCGCGGGACCGCTTCCCTCCGTCATGCCCGGACTTGTTCCGGGCATCCACGAGCAGCGATTCCCGCGGCAAAGACGTGGATGGCCGGGACAAGCCCGGCCATGACGACAGACAGGTGCGTCGCGATGGCGGAGCCCGTTTCTTGACCGACGAGCCCGAAATCCTGTTCGAGACACGCGGGCGCGCCGGCCTCGTCACCCTGAACCGGCCGAAGGCGCTGAACGCGCTGACGCTCGACATGGTGCGCGCGCTGCATCCGAAGCTGATCGAGTGGGCGAAGGACCCGGACGTCGAGCGCGTCGTCGTGCGCGCGGCGGGCGAGAGGGCCTTCTGCGCCGGCGGCGACATCCGCAAGCTCTACGACTGGGGCAGGGCCGGCGATCCGATGGCGCTGACCTTCTACCGCGAGGAATACCGCCTCAACACGTTCATCAAGCGCTATCCGAAGCCCTATGTCGCCCTGATCGACGGCATCGACATGGGCGGCGGCGTCGGTATCTCCGTGCACGGCAGCCATCGCGTGGCGGGCGGACGGACGATGTTCGCGATGCCCGAGACGGGCATCGGCCTCTTCCCGGACGTCGGCGGCACGTGGTTCCTGCCGCGCCTGCCCGGCAAGGTCGGGACGTGGCTCGCGCTCACCGGCGCCCGGCTCGGGCAGGCCGACACGGTCGGCACCGGCGTCGCGACCCACGCCGTCGCCTCGGAACGGTTCGACGAGCTCTGCGAAGCCCTGAGCGAAACCAGCGGCTTGGAGCGGCTGCTTGACTCTTTTTCTGAGGCACCGGCGGGCGCGACGGTGCCGGCGCTGCGCGAGGTGATCGATCGCTGCTTCTCGGGCGGCACCGTCGAGGAGATACTGGCGCGGCTCGACTCGGAGAGCGGCGAGCATGCCGGATGGGCCGCGAAGGCCGCGGCGGCGATCCGCTCGAAGTCGCCGACGAGCCTGAAGATCGCGCTCCGTCAGATGCAGGTGGGCGCGAAGGCCGATTTCGAGGAATGCATGCGCATCGAGTTCCGCATCGTCAGCCGGGTTCTGAAGGGCCACGAGTTCTTCGAGGGGGTGCGCGCGGTCATCGTCGACAAGGACAACGCGCCCGAATGGGTGCCCGACGCGCTTTCCGGCGTGACGGACGCCGATATCGATGCCTTTTTCGCGCCGCTGGGCGACGATGAGCTCGATCTGACCGGATTGGATCGCCCTTAGATGCCGCTTCAGTTCGCCAAGGCGGCGCCGCTCGCGCCGACCGTCCTGCTCTGGTACCTGCGCGCGCTGGCGGCGTTCTATTTCGTCAACGGCCTGGTGCACTGGGCCCGCATCATCGGCGTGCTCGGCCCAGGCTTCCAGACGATGCCGGTGCACATGCAGGTCGCGACCGTCTATTTCGCGCTGCTTCAGGTCGTCGCGGCGGTCGGCTTGTGGTGCGGCGCGGCCTGGGGCGTGGCGGCGTGGCTGTTCTCGGCGGTCGCCGAGCTGGTCATGCATCTGGGCTTCATCGACCTGTTCGGCACCGCCTGGACGGTCGTGATGTTCCACGCCGTGACGATCTTCGTTTACGTCGGGCTCGCCTGGTGGACGGGCACGCCCGAGAACACGGGCGAGATCCTGCGCCTGCCCGAAGAGTAGGCGCCGGACGGGAACACAAGGGAGGACGACATGGCGACGATAGCATTCATCGGACTGGGCAACATGGGCGGACCCATGGCCGCCAACCTTCTCAAGGCCGGCCACACGGTCAGGGGCTTCGATCTGTCGGATGCGGCGAAGGCGAAGCTGAAGGATGCCGGCGGCACCGTCGCGGGATCGGCGGCGGAGGCGATCTCCGGCGCCGAGGTCGTCGTCACCATGCTGCCGGCCGGCCGCCACGTCGAGGCCGTCTACCTCGGCGCGGACGGGCTGATCGCGGCCGCCGCCGAGGGGACGCTGTTCATCGATTCCTCGACGATCGACGTCGCCACGGCCCGCAAGGTGGCGGCAGCGGCGGAATCCGCCGGCATGGCGATGGTCGACGCGCCGGTCTCCGGCGGCGTCGGCGGGGCGACGGCGGGCACGCTCACGTTCATGGTCGGCGGGCCGGAAGCGGCCTTCGAGGCGGCGAGGCCGTATCTGGAGAAGATGGGCAAGACCATCGTCCACGCCGGCGGCGCCGGCAACGGCCAGGCCGCCAAGATCTGCAACAACATGATCCTCGGCATCTCGATGATCGGCGTCTCGGAGGCCTTCGTGCTCGCCGAGAAGCTCGGCCTCGATCACCAGAAGCTGTTCGACATCTCCTCGACCGCCTCCGGCCAGTGCTGGTCGCTGACGACCTATTGCCCGGTTCCCGGCCCCGTGCCGACCTCGCCGGCGAACCGCGACTACCAGGCCGGCTTCACCGCCGACATGATGCTCAAGGACCTGAAGCTCGCCCAGGACGCGGCCAACGGTTCCGGCGCGAATACGCCGCTCGGTGCCGAAGCGGCACAGATTTACGCGCTGTTCTCCGGCGCCGGTAACGGTGGACTCGACTTCTCCGGAATCGTCAGGTTCCTGCGGGGCAAAGGGTAAATCATTCGGAAATTTCAATTTTCTAGAAAATTAAGCCTGACTTTTAAGCCCATCTTAGGCTGACCCGTTTAGGCTGATCGTCAAGTGGGGAACACCACACAGACGAACAGTGAGGCAGTCAGATGAGCGTAGCAATCGCCAAGCAGGCGGTGGCGGAGCATTCCGCCGAGGAAGAGGAACTGAAGCCGCGGTATCTCGAAGCTCTCACCCTTGTGGAGCGCCTTCATCGCCGGCTTCTCGACGTCATCAAGGACGAGTTCGACCGGGAAGGCCGTGCCGACGTCAACAGCGTTCAGGCGCTCCTGTTGTTCAATATCGGCGATTCCGAGTTGACGGCGGGTGAACTGCGCACGCGGGGGTACTATCTCGGCTCGAACGTCTCCTACAACCTGAAGAAGCTGGTCGAGGGGGGCTATGTCCATCACCAGCGCTCGACGGTCGACCGGCGGTCGGTCCGCATCTCCCTGACCGACAGGGGCCAGGAAGTGCACCGCATCATCGCCGCCCTCTACGACCGTCACCTGAAGTCGATCGAGAAGGTCGGCGGCCTCGGCTCCGAGGACTTCGACCGTCTCAACCGCTCCCTGCAGAAGCTGGAGCGGTTCTGGACCGACCAGATCCTCTACAGGCTCTGATCTCCGGAAATCCGGACGTCGGCTCTCTGACGTGGAAGGCCCCGGGCGCCGGCCCGGGGTTTTCGGCGTTCTGGCCGGCTTTGCGGCTTCGGATTTGCCGCGCGGGCGCCTTCCGGCCCGTCTGTTTCCCGCCGTGTCCGATCTACAACACGGCGTGATCGCCATATTCCAGCCAAGAAGGGTTGTTGTTCGTTAACCCACGAAGTGTTACAGACCGGTGCAAACGAGGCTCGCCGGGCGCGATCGAATCGCGCCGTTTTTCAAGGCGGGCCGGGGGCCCGGGATCGTTTTGCGGGACGGGTGCGGATGACGATGAGACTGTTCGATCGAATTGCGGCTCTGGCGCTCGCCGGAACCGTCCTCGCGGCGCCCGTCGCCGCTTCGGCCGAGGCCAGCGGCGGCGGCTCCTGGTTCAATTCGCTTGTGCCGGGCGGCGCGAGCCCGGTCCGTGTCGCGACGAACCAGCAGGGCGATCCCTCGCTTCCCACGTTCGACAACGGCAGCGCCGAGTGGAGCGACCGCTTCGACCCGTCCTCCGATACGCTGAGCTTCACGTTCGACTCCCGGCAGCCGACGCTGAGCGCCGAGACGGTCCAGAACATCCAGCGCGCCATCGACACCTACACGGCGATCGCCTCGCGCGGCGGCTGGGGCAAGGTGTCCGACGGCCAGGTGCTGCGCGTCGGCCTGTCCCACAAGAACGTCGCCGCCCTGCGCGAGCGCCTGATCGCCTCGGGCGATCTCAGCGCGGCGGCGGGCGTGTCGAACACCTTCGACACCTATGTCGAGGCCGCCGTCCGTCGCTTCCAGGCCCGCCACGGCCTCCTGCCCGACGGCATGGTCCGCGACGAGACGCTGGCTGAGCTGAACGTGCCCGTCGACGTGCGCATCGCCCAGCTGCGGACCAACCTCGTCCGGGTGCAGGCGATGTCCGCCGATCTGGGCGACCGCTACGTTCTGGTGAACATCCCCGCCGCCGAGGTCGAGGCGGTGGAGAACGGCGTCGTCGCCTCGCGCCACACTGCGGTCGTCGGCCGCAAGGACCGCGAGTCGCCGATCCTGGCCAAGAAGGTCCTCTACATCAGCTTCAATCCGTACTGGACGGTGCCGAAGAGCATCATCCAGAAGGACATCATTCCGAAGATGCGCGAGGATCCGAGCTATCTGGCGCGCTACAAGATCCGCATCCTGAGCAACAAGGGCGAGGAGATCGATCCCGCGCAGGTCGACTGGAACTCGAACGAGGCCGTCGACTACATGCTGAAGCAGGATCCGGGCGATCAGAACTCGCTGGGCTCGATCCGCATCAATTTCCCCAACGAGCACTCGGTCTACCTGCACGACACGCCGCAGCAGACGCTGTTCGGGCAGAACGCGCGGTTCCATTCCTCGGGCTGCGTGCGCGTGCAGAACGTCCGCCAGCTCGTCGACTGGCTCCTGGCGCCGAACGGCGACTGGTCGCGGGCCAAGATCGACGCGGTGGTTCGCTCCGGCGAGCGGATCGACGTCAACCTGAAGAAGACCACGCCGATCTACTTCGCCTACATCACCGCATGGGCGACGTCCGACGGCGTCGTGCACTTCCGTCCCGACATCTACAATCGGGACGGTCTCGGCACGCCGCTGGCGTCCGACATCTGATGGCGGCCGACCGCGCAGGCCCGCAGAGGCCCGCGCGGCGCGGCTCGCCCGCTCCCGGGCACGGCGAGATCTATCTCGAATACAGCGCCATCGGCGGCCAGGTCCGCTTGGCCGCGATCGACGCGGCGACCGGCGTCGAGGTCGTGGTCTTCGGCCCGGCCTCGGTGAACGAGGGCGATCTCGCGCGCATCGCGGTGCGCAAGCTCAAGCGGCGCATCGCCGCACTCGCCGCCGAGGGGCGGGAACCCGCCCCGGCGGCGCCGGCGGGCCGGTCGCGGCTCGTGTAGCGCCCTTGCCCCTGCCGCCCGTCCCGGTGCCAGCGGGGATCTGTCCGTCGGCGTCGCGAACCCGCCGCGCCCCGGGTCCCGCTTTCGCGGGAGCGGGCGGAGGCGAGGGCGGTCCTTCCGCGGAGGTCCGTGACGGGAAAGCGCCCCGGCTCGCGCGCGATATCGCGCTTCGGTTGGCCCACCCCACAAGCTGTGGTATTGCGCAGGCGTGAGCGCCGGCCGATCTTGTCGAAGCCGGCGATATCCTTCCTGCCCTCGAGATCCGGGAACTCAAGCCAATGTCGGTCAACAAGCCGTCCGATTTCTCGTCCGCGAGCCGTGCCTTCTTCGGCGCCGGCGTCGCCGATACCGACCCCGAGCTGAACAAGGCGATTCGCGGCGAGCTCGGTCGTCAGCGCGACGAAATCGAGCTGATCGCGTCGGAAAACATCGTCTCGCGTGCCGTTCTGGAGGCGCAGGGTTCGGTTCTCACCAACAAATACGCCGAAGGCTATCCCGGCCGGCGCTACTATGGCGGCTGCCAGTTCGTCGACGTCGCCGAGAACCTGGCGATCGACCGCGCCAAGCAGCTGTTCGGCTGCGGCTTCGCCAACGTGCAGCCGCACTCGGGCTCCCAGGCGAACCAGGCCGTGTTCATGGCGCTGTCGAAGCCCGGCGACACGATTCTGGGCCTGAGCCTGTCGGCGGGCGGCCATCTGACCCACGGCTCGCCGGTGAACATGTCGGGCAAGTGGTTCAACGCGATCCACTACACGGTGCACCGCGACGACCAGCAGATCGACATGGACGAAGTCGCGCGGATGGCCGAGGAGCACAAGCCCACGATCATCATCGCCGGCGGCTCCGCCTATCCGCGCATCATCGATTTCGCCGGCTTCCGCAAGATTGCCGACGCCGTCGGCGCATACCTGATGGTCGACATGGCCCATTTCGCCGGCCTCGTCGCCGCCGGCGTCCATCCGAGCCCGTTCCCGCACGCCCATGTCGTGACCACCACGACGCACAAGACCCTGCGCGGTCCCCGCGGCGGCATGGTTCTGACCAACGACGAGGCCATTGCCAAGAAGGTCAACTCGGCGGTGTTCCCGGGCCTTCAGGGCGGTCCGCTGATGCACGTGATCGCCGCGAAGGCGGTCGCTTTCGGCGAGGCGCTGCGTCCCGAATTCAAGGTCTATGCCCAGCGCGTCGTCGAAAACGCCAAGGCGCTCGCCGAAACGCTGAAGAGCGCGGGCCTCGATATCGTTTCGGGCGGCACCGACACGCATCTGATGCTGGTCGACATGCGGCCGAAGGGCCTGACCGGAAAGGCGGCCGAGGAATCCCTCGGC
>JAEWYT010000195.1 GCA_023458595.1 Pseudomonadota bacterium | reverse complement strand
GGCGCGGGCTACGGGGGGCGAAGGGCCGCGCCGGCGCGACGAGCTTCACCAACGCTCGTCGCGCGGAGCGCCCTGGAAGACCTCCGCCAGCCGCCTCCGGGTTGCCGAAGTCGTCCCGTCCGGAAGGGAATCCAGCGGAAAGAAGCGGGCTTCGAGGATTTCCGCGTTCGGCTTGAATTCCCCTTCCTGACGCCATTCGCCGGCGACGAACAAAATTACGTGATCGCCGCGGTGCTCCCTCGCGTTGAAGTAGATTCCGAACAGCCGCGGCGGCCCTTCGAGCACGATATTGCCTTCGTCGCGAAGCTCGTGCGCCAGCGCATCGAGCATCGATTCGCCGCGCTCGACCCCGCCGCCGGGCAGATACCAGCCGGGCAGATAGGAATGGCGGACGAGCAGCACCTTTCCGTCGCGGGCAACGACCGCGCGCACGCCGAGCGTCAGGCCGCGGCTCAGGAGCCACCAGGGGCGCAGGATCGCGCGCGACAGCAGTCGTCTCATAATTCCCCCGAATTCGCCCCTTTTGCCTCGAAAGGGCCCGCCGGCGGACCGGATCGGTCCGTTGGTACCTTGTTAATCGGTCATGCGCGGCACGCAAAGCTGATCTGCTCCGCCTCCCCTTGGAGTGCTGCACCGCAACATCTATATCAACGACGCAACGAAGCGCCGCACCAAACGGCGCGTTTTTCTTTCCTAGTGGAGATCATCATGTTTTGGCGCTTCTTCAGCCGCCGGAATTTCCATTGGCACCCCGCGGTCGACATGCGCGACGGGCGCATCGCCGCGACGCTGATGACCTTCTCGTCCAACTGACGAGTTGTCTGGCCAATATCGCCCGCTGCGGCTAGAACGCGCGGGCGATGTTCCGGCTGGCCCATCTTTCCGACCCGCACGTTCCCCCTGATTTCGCCCCGCTCCGCCGCGAGCTGGTGTCGAAGCGCGCACTCGGCTGGATCAACTGGCGGCGCAGCCGTCACCGGATCCATCGCCGCGACGTCCTAGACGCCCTGACGGGCGATCTCGAACGCCACGCCCCCGATCACGTAGCCGTCACGGGCGATCTCGCAATCGTCTCGACGCCCGCCGAATGGCAGAGCTGCCGGCTGTGGCTGCAGGGCCTCGGCCCGCCGGACTACGTCTCGCTCGTCCCCGGCAATCACGACGCCTATACCCGCCGCGCCATCCCGGGCACGGCGCTGGCCTGGCGCGAGTACATGGCGGGCGATCCCGATACCGCGGCGCACGGCGGCTTCCCCTACCTGCGCCGGCGCGGACCGGTGGCGATCCTCGGCTGCTCGTCGGCGATCGCGACGGCGCCCTTCATGGCGACCGGCCGCATCGGCCGCCAGCAGATCGACAGGCTGCGTCCGCTCCTGAAGAGCCTGCAGGACGAAGGCCGGTTCCGCGTCGTTCTGGTCCACCACACCCCGGTCCGCTCCCACGGCGACCGCTATCGCCGCATGACCGATGCCCGCGCCTTCCGCGCGCTGCTCGCCGAATGCGGCGCCGAGCTCGTCCTGCACGGCCACGAGCACCGCTCGACGCTGCACTGGATCGACGGTCCCGGCGAACCGGTCCCGGTCGTCGGCGTCTCCTCGGCCTCCGCGCTCGAGCACGGCGCCCGGCCGGCGGCCCAATACAATCTCTACGAGATCGCGGGAGAATCCGGCGCCTGGACGTGCCGGATGCGCCGACGCGGCTTCAGCGGCGGCGAACTCCAGGAAATCGCCGACGAAATTCTGTTCGAGAACGGCCGCGCGACGGGCGGACCCCTCAGTTCATCGTGAGCAGCACGCCGGCCACGAACAACCCGGCGGCGCCGGCAAGCGCCCCGACGAGAAACGCGAGGATCATCGAGCCCCACACGGCGCCCGATCGGCGGGCAGGCGGCTGCGGCGTTCCGTCCGCCTCCGCCCCGGCGTCGGCCAGCGAGACCACGGCCCTGCCCTGCGCGTCGGTTTCGAGCGCCCGTTCGCGCTCGAGCAGCCGGTGCGCCACGTAGTCGGTCACGCGCCCGACCATCTCGTCGAGACTGGTCGTCTCCAGAACGGTCTGGCGGCCGTGGCGGGTATCCTTCAGGAACCGGTAGGTGCGCTTGTCGCGTCCCATCACGACGTGACCGAGCACGTCGACCCACAGTCGCGGCGGGGTGCTGGGGACGAGCGCGCATTCGAGCAGGTCGGTGCCTTCTGGGATGTCCTCGAAGACCTCGCTCAGGGCGTCCTGCAGCAGTTCCAGCCGCGCGAGCTCGGCCTCGCGCAGGTCGACGATGACGTCGGAGCGCTCCGCCTCCTGCTGGCGCGCGCGGTTGAGCGCCTCCCGCAGCCGGCTCTCGCGCTTGTGCGGCTCGGGTACGTCCTCGATGATCTTCTCTTCCGACATCCGTGCGTCCTGTCTCGCTCCGGATCTAGGCCATTAACGAACAGTTTACCATCACGCGCGGCGAAAAAGGGACCCTTCTCGTCGGTCCGGCGGCGTATCAGCCCTCGCTTCGGGCGACGACGCGACGGACGAGCTCCTGCAGGTCGGACGGCAGGAACGGCTTCTCGATGTAGGGGACGTCGTGCTGCGCCAGGAATTCGCTGACGCGGGCGCTCAGCGTGTCTCCCGTGATGAAGGCGAGCCGGCCGACGAGCCCGGGATGGGTCTCCTGCAGGACACGGTGGAAGGACACGCCGTCGAGCTCGGGCATCCGCATGTCGCTCAGCACGATGTCGTAGCTGTGCGCCTTCAGCCGGTCGAGCGCGCCGCGCGCCGACTGCTCGACATCCACCCTGTGTCCGTCCAGCTCGAGCGCGTCGCAGATGACCGAGCCCACGTCCTCCTCGTCGTCGATGACGAGGATGCGCAGGCCCTCGCTTTCCTCGCCGGCCTGCGGATGCTCGCTTTCCGCCGCCATGTTGCGCGCGCCCTCGCGCGACAGACGAATCACGAACGTCGCGCCGGGCCGGTTGTTGCGTTCGAGCTCTATCGACCCGCCGTGGCCCTCGATTATGCGATGGCAGAGCGCGAGCCCGAGCCCGGTTCCGACGCCGACCTGCTTGGTGGTGAAGAGCGGCTCGAAGATGCGCGAGCGGTCCTTCTCCGGAATGCCGGGTCCGTTGTCGGCGATGGTGATGACGACCTCCTCGCCGCCGTCCCGCGCAGCCGTCGTGATCTCCAGCACGCGCGGCCCCTCCGTCCCGCGCAGCGCCTGTTCGGCGTTCACGATCAGGTTGGTGAAGGTCTGGATCAGCTGGTCCTCGTTGGCATAGACCATGCGGAGATCGTCGGCGAGATCGAGCCGGACGTCGACGCCGGTCGTCCGCAGCGAATAGGCGGTGAATTCGAGCGCCTGCTCGATCAGGGCGTTGACGTCGACCGGCGCGGTCTGATCGGACTTGCGCCGCGCCATCGCCAGGAAGGTCTTGACGATGCGCGCGCAACGGTCGGCGGCGGCGCCGATCTTCCCCGCTCGCGCCAGCGTGTCGGCGTCGGGGGCCTGCTCCTGCAGCATCACGGCCTGGCCGATCAGCACCGACAAGGGATTGTTGAGTTCGTGGGCGACGCTCGACAGAAGCTCGCCGAGCGCGCTCAGCTTTTCGCTCTGGTGCAGGATCTCGCGCTGCCGGGCCGCCTCGGCCTCCGTCTCGCGCCGCGCCGTCAGGTCGATGAAGCTCGTGATCGACACCTCGCGGCCGTCGTAGTTGATGAGCCGGTCGTTGAGCGAGGCCCAGAACTCGGTTCCGTCGGTCTTCCTCATGCGCAGCTCGATGTCGTGCAGCGAGCCGGTCTTGCGCAGTTCCCCGGTCAGCCGGTCGCGATCGGCGGGATTGGTGAAGTGATCGCGCGTGTAGGCCGGTTGGGTCGACGGCCAGCTTCGCCCGAAGAGTTCGGCGGCGGCAGGACTCTCGTAGAGGATCTCGGAGGTTCCCAGGTCGATCATCCAGACCGGAAGCGGGTGGCCTTCGACAATAAGGCGGAAGTGCTCCTCGCTCTGCCGCAGCGCCCGTTCCATCTGCTTGCGGTCGGTGATCTCGTGCCAGACGGAGACGAAGCCGCCCTGCCGCGTCGGCCGGTGCGAGTACTCGAACCAGCGGCCGTCCTTGGACGGGAACTCCTCCCGCTTGGCGATGCCGCGCTGGGCCATTTGCTCGACCATCCATTCGTCGATGCGGCCTGTCGCCCGCACGAAGAATCCGCGCTCGGCGCGGATCCGGGTCACCTCCGGCCAGTATGCGCCGGGCACCAGCAGATCGGCGGAATCGCTGTGGTATTCCTTGTAGCGCGAGTTGCAGGTCACCAGCCGGTCGCCCGGGTCGTAGAGGACGAAGCCGTCGTCGAGGGCTTCGATGGCATCTTCCAGCGTCTCGTTCGCCCGCCGCAGTTCGGCCTCCCGATCGAGCGCCGCGGTCATGTCGATCAGGTTGGAGACGATGGTCAGCTCGCCGTCGATCTCGACGAAGCGCGCCGACAGGGACCCGACGAACCGGGTCCCGTCCGCCCGGCGGAAATGCATGGTGAAATTGTCGACGCTGCCGTCCTCGCGGATGCGCCGCAGGCATTCCGAGCGCTCGGAGCGGTCGATCGCGAATTCCTCGATCACCAGCGGCGGGCCGTCGGAGCCGAGCCGCATCATGGCCGCCATGGCGGCGGTCAGATAGAGCACCTTGCCGTCCGAGACGCGGGCGGCGAGGACCGGCACCGGGCAGTTGTCGAGGATCAGCTTGAAGGAGCCCTCTGCGAGGCTCTCCACTTGTCCGGAAGCCTTGATTTCGTCGTCGAAGGTCAAAGTCGCAGCCCTTCCAGAGATCGGCCTCGCAGTATGTCGTTCAGACTGGCGGGACCTCGTCAAGTCGCCGTCCGGTCCCGCGCGCGCCCCCGTGACGGTCCGGCGACGCACCCGGGTGCTTTTTCGGTGGACGCCGGATTGCCGGTCGGCCATGGTGCGCCGCCATGGACGACCTGCCAGACAGCGCCAGACGCGTCGCCGAAGCCGCGCGAGCCGCCGGGCTCGACATAGCCATAGCCGAGATGCCGGACTCGACGCGCACCGCCGAGGACGCCGCGGCCGCCTGCGGCTGCGAGGTCGCCCAGATCGTGAAATCGCTGGTGTTTCAGGGCGCCGACACCGGGACGCCCTTCCTGCTGCTCGTTTCGGGCGCGAACCGGGTCGACGAGGAAGGCATGGCCGCCGTGCTCGGCGAGCCGCTGAAGCGGCCGAACGGCCGCGCCGTGCGCGAGATCACCGGCTACGCGATCGGCGGCATTCCGCCGCTCGGCCATCCCGTCGACATGCCGACGGTCATCGACGAGAAGCTGCTCGGCTTCGACAGGGTCTGGGCCGCCGCCGGAACGCCGCGCTGCGTGTTCTCCGTCGATCCGAAGGCGCTGGCCGCCGCGACGAAGGCGCGGCGGCACGCGTTCTGACCGGCCCCGCCCGGTTGTTCCGGGGGACCGGCCGGAGCCGAGATCGCTTCAGCGGTAGTAGCGGTGGCGGGACAGGCAGTCCTGATAGGCCCGGTTGTAGACTTTCCGGTACTTGCGCTCGCCCTTCGAGGCTCCGGCGATCGCGCCGATGCTGCCGCCGATGAGCGCGCCCGCGCCGGCGCCCTTGCTACCGTCGATGATGCCGCCGATCACCGCGCCGCTGATCGCGCCGGCCGCGCCGCCCGCGAAGGCCGTCGCCGGCGGCGGCGGAGCCCAGGCACGGGCGGCGTTGCGCGCGTAGTCCTCGCAATAGGGGTAGGGGCCCGCCTCGGCCGGTGCCGCGGACAGGGCAAGGACGGCCGCGCCGGCCGCGAGCAGAAGGGTCTTTTTCATGATGTGCCTCCGGTTGGTGTTCCGGCGACCGTCTACATCACCGCGCGTAAACAAACGGGCGTCCGATCGCCGCCGTTTCGAGGCTTCCCGGTAAGATTCCGGAAAAACGCGCAGAAAAGCCCGCGGGGCGGACCTCGCGGGCTTCGATTGCGGGTATGGGGCCGCGCTCAGGCGGTCGCCGGACGCATCCTCTGGAACGCAAACCCGGCGATGACGGCGGGAATGACCCACATCAGCGCCTGGATGCCGAGCGACCGCGCCGCGAACTCGCCGGCGAGCTCGGCCGGCACGAGGCTTTCCATCGCTTCGGGCTGGGGCGCGCCGATGACGTGCGGCAGGGCGATCAGCACGACGCCGGCGATCACCCAGACGACGTTGCGCCCGAAGAAGACCGCCGCGAGCCCGATTGCCGTCGCGAGCGCCGTGCCGATCCACCAGATCTGGCGCGCTTCGAGCGCCGCCGCCGAGGCGCCGGGCAGTTCCGGCGCGAGCCCCATGGCCGGGGCGAGCCCGGTCACGAAGAAGCCCGCGACCGCCCACGGCACGACGCTGCGAACGGTGATCTCGGACCCCTTCAGGAACATGGCGGCGAGCAGCATCCACGCGTACCCGACCGCGACGACGACGCTCGCCGAATAGGTCAGGACCGTCCGCGCGAGATCGCCGCCCTCCCCCGCGGCGGCTTCCGCGCCGTGGGTATGGACCAGCAGGATCTGCGCCGCGCTGGCGACGTCCTTCGCCTCGAACTGTTCCGCGTGAAGGATGAGGGGAACCGTCATGACCGACTCGATCGCGCCCACGACGATGCCGCCGGCGATGCCTCCGACGAGGCCCGCGGCCAGAATGCGCATCAGCATGGCGCGATCAGTGGCAGGGGAAGGACATGGAATGCCGTGCGTCGTGCGCGGCATCGTGCAGGGCCTGCGGCGAGGCGAAGCCCGCCCCGAAGACCAGCACGGCGCCCATCAGGAACACCAGCGCGGCGACGCCGATCCGCGTCGAGGCCATGGACTGGGAAGGGGCAGTCGTCGAAGTCGTCATCGTCATCACCCGTCTTGCCGCTCCACCGGCGGCGCTTTGAGTTGTCCCACGGACCGGCAGGTCTCCTGGCTCGCGCCTTGAACGCCTTCCCTCCCCCTTCCCGGCTCGCGCCAGTGGGATGACGGAGGAACGGCTCGGCGCCTACAGTTGCGGGGACAGCCGCGGCTTACGGAGTGTTCCGGCACCGCGTTCCCTCTTGGCCCTTTCGGGACCGATCCGACTCGGACAGTACCCTAGCGGGAATGCCCCCGTCGAGTGCGTTTGCGACGCGCGTCACCCCAAAGCCGCCGCCAGGCGCTCCCATTCGGCCTCGCCGCCCGGAATGCCGAAGCGCAGCCGGTCCGCCCGATAGGCGAAGCGGCGCACGAAGATCCCCGCCCGGCCGAGCCTGTCGAAGACCGCCGGCGCGTCGGGGCCTTCCGCCAGCCGGAAAAGCCGCGTTCCGCCGGCGACGCGCAGGCCCGCGCCGTTCAGGAGACCGTCGAGCCGTTCGCAGTCGCGCCTCAGGCGCTCGCGCGTCGCCTCGAGCCAGGCCCCGTCTGCGAGCGCCCGCCGGCCGATCTCGATCGCCGGCCCCGAGACCGCCCACGGCCCGAGCGCCTCGCGGACCGCCGCGGCGATCCCCCCGCCCGCCACCGCGAAGCCGAGCCGCAGGCCCGCGAGCCCGTAGGTTTTCCCGAAGGAGCGCAGCACCACGACGCCCTCGTGCGGCAGGTCCGGGATCAGGCTCAGCGGCCCGTCCTCCGGATCGGCGAAGGCCTCGTCGACGACGAGCAGGCCCCTGGCGGACGCCAGGTCCCGCGCCAGCGCGGCGAGCACGGCGGGATCGGTGCGTCGGCCGTCGGGGTTGTTCGGATTGCAGAGGACGACGCCGTCGTACCCGGCCGCCTCGTCGGGCGAGCCGATTTCGGCGACTTTCGCCCCCGCCTGCGCCCATGCGGCGGCGTGTTCCCCGTAGGTCGGCCCGACGATCGCGACGGTCCTCAGCGGCACGATGCGCGGCAGCAGCGAAATGAGGATCTGCGTCCCCGGCGCCGCGACGACCTGTTGCGGCCGGGCTCCGTAGGCGGCCGCGGCGACGGCCTCGAGCGCCGCGAGATCGGACGGCTCGGGCAGACGCGTCCAGGCCTGCGCCGGCAGGTCGGGAACCGGATAGGCGACCGGATTGATGCCGGTCGACAGGTCGACGATCGGCCCGGGCGCGTCGGGAAACAGCCGCCGCGCCTCGGCGAGCCGGCCGCCGTGGACCGTATCGCCCTCTGCAAAACCGCCCGTGAACATGCTAGCCGTCTTCCCGACCATGGGCATCGCGTCGAATCTCTTCGTCCTCTTCCTCGCCCTCCTCGCGGAGGCGGCCTTCGGCTATCCGGCACCGCTCTTCGAGGCGATCCGCCATCCGGTGATGTGGATCGGGGCGCTGATAGACCGCCTCGACGAGAGGCTCAACACGGAAGACCTGCCCGAGGCAAGACGGCGCGACAACGGCATCTTCGCCCTCGCCGTCATCCTCGCCGCCGCGATCGTGCCGGCGCTGATCGTCCAGTACGTCCTCTTCGACCTCCTGCCGGACCTTCTCGCGACGCTCCTCGTCGCGGCCGCGGCGTCCACCCTGATCGCCCAGAAAAGCCTGTGGCGCCATGTGGAAGCCGTCGCGGTACGGCTGGAAAGGGGCGGCGTGGCGGGCGGGCGGGCGGCGGTCTCGCGCATCGTCGGCCGCGACCCCCAAAGCCTCGACGAGGCCGGCGTCTCGCGCGCGGCGATCGAGAGCCTGGCGGAGAACTTCTCCGACGGCGTCGTCGCGCCGTCCTTCTGGTGCGCCCTGTTCGGCCTGCCCGGCATCGCCGCCTACAAGGCGGTCAACACGGCCGATTCGATGATCGGCCACAGGAGCGAGCGCCACCGGGCCTTCGGCTGGGCGTCCGCCCGCCTCGACGACCTCGTCAACCTGCCCGCCTCCCGCCTTTCCGCGATCTGGATCGCGCTCGCCGCGATGGTGCTCGGCATGGACGCCGAAGCGGCGGTCCGGGCCGTCCGCCGCGACGCCCGCCACCACAGATCGCCCAACGCCGGCTGGCCGGAAGCGGCGATGGCGGGAGCGCTCGGCCTGAAGCTCGCCGGCCCCCGCGTCTACGGCGAGGTCCGCGTCGACGACCCCTGGATGGGCGACGGCCGCGCCGGGGCGACGGCGGCCGACATCCGCCGCGCGCTCGATCTCTACCGCGTCGCCTGCGGCATCCAGATCGCCGCGGTCGGCCTGCTCGCCGCTCTCATCTGGCTGACGTGACGATCCGGTCGATATCGACGTGGTCTTCCAGATGCCCGGCGAGCCGGTCGAGCACGTCGTCGACGCCGTCCTCGTAGGCGAGGCTCGACACCCCGCCGAGCCGGTTCAGCCATGCCGCCCTCTGCCTGTCGTCGGCGAAGAAGCCGTGCGCGTAGGTCGCCGCGACGCGCCCGTCCGGCGACACCGCCCCGTCGAGGCGCCCGTCGGCGAACCGCACCAGCGGCCGCCCGGTCGCCGGCCCCGTGGTGCGGCCCATGTGCATCTCGTAGCCCTTGAAGGGCAGCCCGTCGGCCACCGTCTCGCCGGCCACCTCGACCAGGTTCTTCTGCGCCGTCAGCACGGTCTCGACCTCGAGCAGGCCGAGCCCCTCGGCGCGTTCCGGATAGCCCTCGATGCCCTCCGGATCGGCGACGGTCCGGCCCAGCATCTGGTAGCCGCCACACAGGCCGAGCACCTGGCCGCCGCGGCGCACATGGGCGCGGATGTCGATGTCCCAGCCCTCGTGCTTCAGCGCCTTCAGGTCGGCGATGGTCGCCTTCGAGCCCGGCAGGACGACGAGATCGCAGACCGGGATCGGCGCACCGGATTCGACCATGACGAGGTCGACGTCGGGCTCGGCGGCGAGCGGATCGAGGTCGTCGAAATTGGCGATGCGCGGCAACACCGGCACGGCGATGCGGATTTTCCCGCCGCCCGCGCCGTGCTCGCGCTCGCGCTCGGAAAGAGCATAGGCATCCTCCGCCGGCAGCCGCCCGGCCTCGGCGAAGTGCGGCACCAGCCCGAGATTCGCCCAGCCGGTCATTGCCGCGATCGCCGCCATGCCGTCATCGAACAGGGTCGGATCGCCGCGCATGCGGTTGACGATGAAGCCGACGATCATCGCCGCGTCCTGCGCGTCGAGCACGGTCTTCGTGCCGACGAGGCTCGCGATCACCCCGCCCCGGTCGATGTCGCCGATCAGCACGACGGGAACGTCGGCGGCGCGGGCGAAGCCCATGTTGGCGATGTCGTTTGCCCGCAGGTTGACCTCCGAGGCGCTGCCCGCCCCCTCGACCAGCACGATCTCCGCCGTCTCCTTCAGCCGCGCGAAGCTGTCGAGCACATGCGGCAGGAGCTGCTTCTTGACCGCCTGGAACTCCCGCGCCTTCGCCGCCCCGAAAACCTTGCCGCACAGCACGATCTGCGCGCCGGTCTCGCTCTGCGGCTTCAGCAGCACCGGGTTCATGTCGACATGGGGCTTCAGCCCCGCCGCCCGCGCCTGCAGCGCCTGCGCCCGGCCGATCTCGCCGCCCTCCGCCGTCACGGCGGCGTTGTTCGACATGTTCTGCGGCTTGAACGGGGCGACCGAAACGCCGCGGTTCTTCAGCGCCCGGCACAGCCCCGCGACCAGCAGCGACTTGCCGACGTTGGAGCCGGTGCCCTGGAACATGATGGCCCGGCCGGTCATCGGCGGGTGGCTCCGACGTGGCGGGTCCGGGCCGCGGATGCCCTACCGTGCCGCGACCCCCCTCCCCGACCCTCCCCCACAAGGGGGGAGGGGGAACGACCACCGTGCCCGTCCGCACGACGACCGTATGTGTGTGGCTCACTCGGACAATACGAACTTCGATCAGCTGGCACGGCCGCAGCGCTCCCTCCCCCCTTGTGGGGGAGGGTCGGGGAGGGGGGTCGCGGCACGGCACAACGATTGCGAAAAGGGCCGGGATTGCGAAAAGGGCCGGGGACAGCCCCGGCCGCGTTCCTCGGCGCGGCAGCCCTTTCGCCGGTGTTTGCCAGACGACACCGCCTCAAAACACGATCCCCTCCTGCACCTTCACGCCGGCCGCGAAGTGATGCTTCACGGCACCTGTCTCGGTGACGAGGTCAGCCGGTCCCCTCGCAGCGTCATGGCCGGGCTTGTCCCGGCCATCCACGTCCTTGCGGGAGCGGGCACCGCTCATGGATGCCCGGAACACGTCCGGGCATGACGGTGGAGAGGTCATCGCCATGGCCCTCAGAACTCGATCCCCTCCTGCGCCTTCACGCCGGCGGCGAAGTGATGCTTCACGGCACCCATCTCCGTGACGAGGTCGGCCGCCTCCACCAGTTCCGGCTTGGCGTTGCGGCCGGTGACGACGACGTGCAGGTCCGCCCGCCGGTTCCTCAGCGTCTCCACCACCGCGTCGAGCGGCAGGTAGTCGTACCGGAGCGCGATGTTCAGCTCGTCGAGGACGACGAGCGACATCGCCGGATCGGCCATCAGCGCCTTCGCCGTCTCCCAGGCCTTCCCCGCGGCCGCGATGTCGCGCGCCTTGTCCTGCGTCTCCCAGGTGAAGCCCTCGCCCATCGTATGCCATTCGACGAGATCGCCGAACGTTTCGAGCACCGTGCGCTCGCCGGTCGACCACGCCCCCTTGATGAACTGGACGACGCCGACCTTGCGCCCGTGCCCGACCATCCGCAGCGCCAGCCCGAAGGCGGCCGTAGACTTGCCCTTGCCGGGCCCGGTGTTGACGATCAGCAGGCCCTTGTTCTCGATGGTCTTGGAGGCGACCTCGGCGTCCTGCACCGCCTTGCGCTTCTCCATCTTGGCGCGATGGCGGCCCTGCTCGTCCGATTTTGCCGCGTCGTCGGTCCTGTTGTCGCTCATCTGTCGTCCTTCACCACCATCGGCAACCCCGCCACCATGTAGACCACTCGGGCGGCGCGGCCAGCCATGCGCTGGTTGAGCCGGCCCTGCTCGTCGCGGAAGGCGCGAGCCAGCGCGTTGTCGGGCACGATGCCGAGACCCACCTCGTTGGAAACGAGCACGGTGGTCGCGCGGCGGGCGGCGAGCGCGGCCTCGAGATCGGCGCAGGCGGCGGCCAGATCCCGGTCGGAGAGCATCAGGTTCGTCAGCCACAGCGTCAGGCAATCGACCAGCATCGGCGCCTCGGGCGCGGCGCTGATGGCCTCCGGCAGGGCGACCGGCGCCTCGATCGTCGTCCAGCCCTCCTCGCGGCGGGCGCGATGAGCCGCGATCCGCCCGCGCATCTCCTCGTCGTGGGCTTCCGCGGTCGCGACATAGACCCACGGCGCCGGTTCGCGCGTCGCGAGGCCCTCGGCGTGGCGGCTCTTGCCCGATCGCGCCCCGCCGAGCACCAGGGTCAGATGGCCGAGACTGTCCAATTCGCGCCTCTTTGCGTCGTTGACGGTCCGATTGACTCGCCCCCGACGAGGCAATAGTCAATCCTGTGACGGTCCTTCCAACGAGGAAGGTGAAAAGGGAACGCGGTGCCGGGGGTGATCCTCCCCATGCCGCGGCTGCCCCCGCAACTGTAGGCGGAGAGCCGCCCGTCTGATGTCCACTGGGCGACCTGCCACTTCGTGGCGCCCGGGAAGGCGACGGGCAAGCGACTTGATCCGCGAGCCAGGAGACCTGCCGTCCGGAAACTGACCGCGATGCCGGGCGGGGTGCGCCGGCGGGAGCGGAAGACCGGCTGCGGATTCGCCGTGCCGGCCTTGTTCCCAGGCGCCATTGCCTTCGGGCGCCGCCTGGGGAACGGACCACGCACCCCGAACTGCGCGACGACCGCGCTTTTGAAGGGGACTATAGCGTTGGCCGAGAACCGACCCTGCCTCTACGTCTGCACCACCTGCAAGCAGGACGGGACGCCTTTGGCCGAGGGCGAGACGCCGCCGGGCAGGCTGCTGTACGAAGCGGTCGCCCGGAAGCTCGAGGACCTGGGCGACGCCGCCCCGGTCGACGTCGCGCCGGTCGTCTGCTTCGCCAATTGCGAGCAGGGCTGCTCGGCGGGTCTCTCGCAGCCCGGCAAATGGGCCTACATGGTCGGCCATGTCGGCCCCGAGCACGCCGACGACCTGATCGCCTACGGCGCGGCCTACGCGAAATCCGAGATCGGCGCGGTGCTGCGCTCCGGCCGGCCGGACTCCCTGCGCCACGCGATCGTCGGCCGCTTCCCGACCCACCTCGCCTTCCCGCAATCCGATCTGCCCGAAACCGACATGAAGGACGCCGCCGAATGACCGCGCCTGCCCAGAAGCTCAGCGCCGAGAAAATCCCCACAACCGTGATCACCGGCTTCCTCGGCGCCGGCAAGACGACGCTGGTGCGCCACGTCCTCGAGAACGCCAATGGCCGGCGCATCGCCATCATCGTCAACGAGTTTGGCTCGCTCGGCATCGACGGCGATCTCCTGAAGAGCTGCGGCATCGCCGGGTGCAAGGAGGAGGATATCGTCGAGCTCGCCAACGGCTGCATCTGCTGCACGGTGGCCGACGACTTCCTGCCGACGATGCAGGCCCTGCTCGACCGCGACGATCCGCCCGAGCACGTGCTGATCGAGACGTCCGGACTGGCCTTGCCGAAGCCGCTGATCAAGGCCTTCGACTGGCCGGCCGTCCGCTCGCGCATGACCGTCGACGGCGTCATCGCCGTGGTCGACGGCCCGGCGGTCGCGACCGGCCGCTTCGCCGAGGACCCGGAGGCGATCGCGAGGCAGCGTGCCGAAGACCCCTCCGTCGACCACGACAACCCGCTCGCCGAGGTCTACGAGGACCAGCTGATGGCCGCCGATCTGATCGTTCTCAACAAGACCGACATGCTCGACGCGCCCGGCATAGACCGGCTGAAGCACGATATCGCCGCCGTCGTGCCGCGCGCGGTGAAGGTCGTGCCCGCGCACGAGGGCAGGATCGACCCGGCCGTGCTGCTCGGCATCGGTGCCGCGGCGGAAGACGACCTCGCCGCCCGCCCCTCGCACCACGACGACGAGGGCGACCACGAGCACGACGACTTCGAGACGTTCGTCGTCGAGATCGGCGAGATCGACGATCCCGACGAGCTGGTCGCCCGCCTGAAGCACGTCGCCGAGGCGCACGACATCCTGCGCGTCAAGGGCTTCGTGCCGGTCCGGGGCAAGCCGATGCGCCTCGCCGTCCAGGGCGTCGGCGGCCGCTTCCGCCACGCCTACGACCGGCCGTGGACGGCATCCGATCACCGCGTCGGCCGCCTCGTCGTCATCGGCGAGACCGGCCTCGACCAGGCCGCGATCGACGCGGCGATAAGGGGATGAGGGCAGGACGGTGAACGCCACCCGCTCCATCGTCGGGCCGGCCACGTGCCTCGCTTTCGTCATCCCGGCCAAGCCCAGCGCGAGCCGGGACGACGACGGAGGGGCAGGCTTCGCAGGCAACCGCCGCGCGCTCGGATGACCCCATCCCCCGCTCATTCCCGCGAAAGCGGGGATTTCGTCCGGCGAACGCCGTCGTCTCCGCCACCCGGCACGAGGAGGGCTGACATGCACCTTCTGGTCAGGGAGACGCGATCGCTGGACGAAGCCGAGGCCGCCGTCGATCTCGGCCAGAGCCCGGCGGAGCTCGTCTTCCTGTCCTTTTCCGATTCCGACCTCGGCGCGGTGTCCGCCGCCTGGCAGAAGGACAAGACGCTGCCGGGCCTGAGGCTCGCCAGTCTGGCGCGGCTGAAGCATCCCCTGTCGGTCGATCTCTATGTCGAGCAGGTGATCGGGCACGCCCGATGCGTGGTGGTCCGCCTGCTCGGCGGCCTCGACTACTGGCGCTACGGCGCGGAGGAGATCGCCCGCGTCTGCCGCGAAAAGGGCGCTTGCCTCGCGATAGTGCCGGGCGACGGACGGGCGGACGATCGGCTAGTGGCGCGCTCCACAGTCGCCCCCGGAATTCGCGCCCGGCTCGACGCCTGCCTCGCCCACGGCGGCCCGGAGAATACGGCCCGGGCGCTCCGGCTCATGGCGCACCTCGCCGGCTCTGGCCCGGACGACGGCGCGCAAGCCGAGCCGCTGCCGATGCACGGCGAGTACCGCTTGCAGGTGCCCGTCGATACCGGCCGCCCCCTCGCCGTCATCGTCTTCTACCGTGCCTGGCTGCTCGCCGCCGATCTCGCTCCGATCGACGCGCTGGCGCGGGAACTGGACCGCCTGGGCCTCGACGTCCGCGCGCTCCATGTCGCGAGCCTGAAGGCGCCGGAGACGGCCGACTTCGTCGAGGCGGTGCTGCAGGAATGGCGCCCGGCCGTGATCCTCAACGCCACCGGCTTCTCCGCGCGCTTGGACCCCAAGTCGGGGGGAAACGGCCTTTCCCCGCTCGACGCCGCCGGCGTTCCGGTGCTCCAGCTCGTCCTGTCCGGCTCGCCGCACGAGGCCTGGGCGGCCTCGGCGCGCGGCCTCTCGCAGACCGATCTCGCCATGCAGGTCGTCCTGCCCGAGCTCGACGGGCGGCTGCTTTCGACCGCGATCTCCTTCAAGGCGGAGGAAGCGGAAGTGCCGGGCCTCGAGTTCGCCCGCACGGTCCATTTGCCGGACGAATGCGGGATCGGGCTCGCCGCCGCCCGCGCCGCCGGCTGGGCACGGCTCGCCGGCACGCCCCGACAGGATCGGAGAATAGCGCTGATCCTCTCCGACTATCCCGGCGCCGCCGGACAGGCCGCCCATGCCGTCGGCCTCGACGCCGTCGAGAGCGCGGCGCGAATCGTCGCCCTCCTCGGCGACGAGGGCTACGAAACCGGCGACGACCGGCCCGACGGCCGGGCGATCGTCGCCGCCCTCTGCGACGCCCCGCCGACGCCGTTCCTGTCGCTTCCCGACTACCGTCGCCTTTTCTCGACGCTACCCGGGGAGACACGCGACAAGATCGTCGCGGCCTGGGGCGATCCGCAGGACGATCCGGATTTCGACGGAGCCGGTGCCGGCGGGCACTTCGCCCTGCCGATGGGCGGCTACGGCACCATCATCGCCGCGATCCAGCCCGACCGCGGCAACGCGCTCGACTGCAAGGCGAGCTACCACGACCCGGACCTGGCCCCGCGCCACGCCTATGTCGCCTTCTACCTGTGGCTGCGCGAGATCGAGCGCATCCACGCGATCGTCCATCTCGGCACCCACGGCACGCTCGAATGGTTGCCCGGCAAGGCCGTCGCCCTGTCGGGCGCCTGCGCGCCGGCCGCCCTGATCGGGGGCTTGCCCGTGATCTATCCCTTCATCGTCAACAATCCCGGCGAGGCGGCGGCCGCCAAGCGCCGCCTCGGCGCGGTGACGATCGGCCACCTGACGCCGCCCCTGAAGCGCGCCGGCAGCCGCGGCGCGGCGACCGAACTGGAGCGCCTGATCGACGAGTTCGCCGCCGCCGACGGCCTCGACCGCCGCCGCACCGCGATCCTGAAGGCGGAAATCCTCCAGCGCGCCGAGGAAGCCGGCCTGCTGGCCGAGAGCGGCGCGACGGCCGACATGAGCGAGGACGACCGCCTCGCCCGTCTCGATGCCTATCTCTGCGACGTGAAGGACCTGCAAATCCGCGACGGCCTGCACGTCTTCGGCGCCGCGCCGAAGGTGGAGCAACGCGATGCGCTGGCGGAAGCGCTCATGGCCGCCTGCCCGGACCTCGCCCCCGACCTGGTGGCCGAGCGCCTGGACGCCTCGCCCGACGCGGAACGCGCTGCCTTGCTGGCTGCTCTGGACGGACGCTTCGTCGCCCCCGGCCCCTCCGGCGCGCCTACCCGCGGCCGTGCCGACGTGCTGCCGACCGGCCGCAACCTGTTCGCCGTCGATCCGCGAAGCGTTCCGACGCGCTCCGCCCTCGTGCTGGCCGAAAAGGCCGCCGACGATCTCGTCCGCCGCCACATGCAGGATCACGGCGACTGGCCGCGCGCGGTCACTATCGACCTGTGGGGCTCGGCCACCATGCGCACCGGCGGCGAGGACTTCGCGCTGGCGCTGGTGCTGATCGGCGCGCGGCCGACCTGGGACATGGGCTCGAACCGTGTCAACGGCTTCGAGATCCTGCCGCTAGCGATGCTGGACCGCCCCAGAGTGGACGTGACGCTGCGGGTCTCCGGCCTCTTTCGCGACGCCTTCGAGGCGCAGATCGCCCTGTTCGACGCCGTCGTCCGCGCCGTCGCCGGGTGCGACGAGGACGCCGGGTGGAACCCGATCGCGGGGCGAGCGCGCGGGCTGACGGGCGAAGCCTTCCGCCGGGCGACCGCCCGCGTCTACGGAGCCGCCCCCGGCGGCTACGGCGCCGGCGTCACCCATCTCGTCGAGGCCGGCGCCTGGGAGAAGCGCGCAGACCTGGGTTCGGCCTACCTTTCGGCGTCGGCCCACGCCTACGGCCAGGGCCTCGACGGCGCCCGCGACGAAGCAGGTTTCGCCGACCGCGTGCGCTCGACCGACGCCTTCGTCCATCCGCAGGACCACGCCGAGATCGACCTGCTCGACACCGTCGATTTCGCCGCCCACGAGGGCGGCTTCGCCGCCGCTGCCGAGGCGCTGGGCGCGCGTCCGGCGCTCTATCACGCCGACACCTCGAACCCCGAGAAGCCGAAGACGCGCACGGTCGCCGAGGAAATCACCCGCGTCGTGCGCGGCCGCGCCGCGAACCCCGAGTGGATCGCCGGCATGATGCGCCACGGCTATCGCGGCGGCTCGGAGATCGCCCGCTCTCTGGAAGGTCTCTACGGCTTCGCCGCCACCCTGCCCGACCGGCTCGACTGCCAGTTCGACCTCGTCTTCGACGCGACGCTCGGCGACGAGGCCGTCGACCGCTTCCTCCGGCAGGCGAACCCCGACGCCCGCGCAGCGATGGTCTCGCGTTTCGACGAGGCGATCCGCCGCGACCTCTGGCGCCCGCGCCGCAACGCGGTGGCGGCCATTCTGCAGGGAGGCGCGCCGTGAGCTGGCCGGGCCGCGTCGGCTGGTGCCCGAGCGTCGTGACGCCGATGGCGGCGAGCGACGGCCTGCTGGTGCGTGTCAAGCCGACGGCGGCGACCCTGCCGGCCGCCGCCTTGCGTGCGGTCGCAGAAGCGGCGGAGAAATTCGGCAACGGCCTGATCGACCTCACCAACCGTGGCAACCTTCAAGTACGTGGACTGCGGCCGGAAACGGCTGACGTGTTTGCCTCAGTCGTTCAGGAGAACGGCCTCGCCAGCACCGCGCCCTCACTAGAGGAAATCCGCAACGTCGCCGCAGATCCGCTCGGGCGCGACGATCCGGAAGCTGTATTCGACTCCCACGCGATCGCCCGTTCCATCGAGGCGATGCTGGCGGCGACGCGCGCGCTGCGCGCCCTGCCGCCGAAATTCGGCTTCCTGGTCGATTGCAGCCGGCTGATGCCGGTGGCCGAAACGCATGCCGACATCGTCGTCCGGGACCGGAACGGAACGTTGACGATCAGCCTCGGCGGCGGACAATCGGTCCTGCCCTGCACGCCCGGGGAAGCCCCCGATTTCGCGCGACGGCTGGCGCTGGCGTTCCTCGACCTTGCCGGAGCCTCGACGTTCCGGATGCACGAGCTGGTGGAGGCGGTTGGAGAGCGTGCTGTCCTCGCGAAGGCCGGATTTGCCGCATCGGCCGACTGGGTCCCGGATCAAGTCCGGGACACTGGTCAGGGTGAAATTGCACGCCTCGGTGAGGAGGGCACAGCCGATCGGCAGAAAGAGCCGCGCGTCCCGGACTTGATCCGGGACCCAGAGGCCGCGCAGGAAACCTCGGCGTGTGGTGCAATCGCCGCCCCTGCCTCTCCCCTCTCCAAGTCTTGCCCGGGCGTGCCCCGGGAAGCCACGAGCGGCGATGCGGTGAGTGACTCCGCGGATGGCGGAGACGAGCCCGGCCATGACGACTTGGACAGACATTCGGACCGTGTCGGCGGCACGAGTCAAAGCTCAACCGCTACCGCTCACCGTAGTCGCACGGCCGATCAACAGGCACAGAGGCGTGTCCCGGACGTGATCCGGGACCCACAGGCAACGCGGGGACGGACGCCGGACGGCGAGCCGGACGACATCCGCGCGGCCCATCTCGCGCTGATGTACGCGCCCGCGCCCGCCGACAGCCCCATCGGCCACATCCCCTTCCGCCGCCGCAATACAGGAGCGGTCGTCGCTGGCGCCCCGCGCGGTCGCATCGAGGCGGCCGCCCTCGCCAAAATCGCGGACCTGTCCAGCCAATACGCCGACGGCACAGTCCGCGTGACGCCCTGGCGCGCGCTTGCCTTCGCGCCCGTTAGCAGCGACAACGCCCCGGCGCTTCTGGCCGACCTCGGCGCCCTCGGCCTGATCACCGACCCTGCCGACCCGCGCCGCGCCCTGCGCGGACCCGACATCGAACCGGCGAGCGCCGCCACGCTCGTCCGACCGGAGACTACCGCCTCATGAACGCCCCCCACAAACGGCCCTACGACTACATCCGCGACGGGGCCGAGATCTATCGCCGCTCCTTCGCCACCATCCGCGCCGAGGCGGATCTCGCCCGCTTCAGCACGGAGGAGGCCCGCGTCGCCGTGCGCATCATCCACGCCTGCGGCATGGTCGAGATCGCATCCGACCTCGTGTTCTCTCCCGGTTTCACGACGGCCGCCCGCACCGCGCTTCTCGCCGGCAAGCCGGTCCTCTGCGACTCGCAGATGGTGGCGAACGGCATCACCCGCGCCCGCCTGCCGCGGGGCAACCCGATCGTCTGCACCCTCTCCGAGCCGGAGGTCGCGGGCCTCGCCGAGATGATCGGCAACACCCGCACCGCCGCGGCGATGGAGATGTGGGGCGAGCGCCTGGACGGCGCGGTGGTGGCGATCGGCAACGCCCCGACCGCGCTGTTCCACCTATTCGAGATGCTCGACGCCGGCGCGCCGAAGCCCGCCGCGGTCATCGGCTTGCCGGTCGGCTTCGTCGGCGCGGTGGAATCCAAGGAGGCGCTGGAGGCGGACAGCCGCGTGCCGTTCCTGACGGTGCGCGGCCGCAGGGGCGGAAGCGCCATGGCGGTCGCCGCCGTCAACGCGCTGGCGAGCGAGGCCGAATGAGCGAGACCACGACTGCGACCGGAACCCTGTACGGCGTCGGCGTCGGCCCGGGCGATCCGGAGCTGATGACGCTGAAGGCCGCCCGCATCCTCGGCGCGGCGCCGGTCGTCGCCTTCTTCTCGAAGCGCGGCAAGGCGGGCAACGCGCGCCGCATTGCCGAGGGCCGCTTCAGCCCGCAGGCGGAGGAGTTGCGCCTCGACTATCCGTTCACCATCGAGATCCCGGTGGACGATCCGCGCTATCAGGAGCACATGACGGGCTTCTACGACGAGGCGGCCCGGCGGGTCGCGGCCCGGCTCGACGCCGGCAGGGACGTCGCCGTGCTCTGCGAGGGCGACCCGCTGTTCTACGGCTCCTACATGTACCTGCACGACCGCCTCGCCGACCGCTATGCGACGGAGGTCGTCCCCGGCATCACCGCCATGAGCGGCTGCTGGGCCCGCGCCGCCACGCCGATGACCCGCGGCGACGACATGCTCTGCGTCGTCACCGGCACGATGGACGAGGACGGCCTCGCCGAACGGCTCGCCGCGGCCGACGCCGCCGTGATCATGAAGGCCGGCCGAAACCTCGCGAAGGTCCGCGCGGCGCTCTCCCGGGCCGGCAAGCTCGACCGGGCCGTCTATGTCGAGCGCGGCACCATGCCGGAGGAACGGATCGCCCGCCTGGCCGAACTGGCCGACGACGAGGGGCCGTATTTCTCGCTGGTGCTGATGCCGACCGAGAGGAGGACGGTTTGACCGGACGCCTCACGATCGTCGGTCTCGGTCCCGGCGCCGAGGCGTTGCAGACGCCGCAGGCGAGCGCGGCGATCGAGGCCGCGACGGACCTGTTCGGCTACATCACCTATCTCGATCGTGTGCCCGTCCGCCACGGCCAGACGCGCCACGGGTCCGATAACCGCGAGGAGATCGCCCGCGCACGCGCCGCGCTGGAGATTGCATATGCAGGTAAAGACGTGGCGATCGTTTCCTCCGGCGATCCCGGCGTCTTCGCCATGGCGGCGGCCGTGTTCGAGGCGATCGAGGACGGCGAGCCAGCGTGGCGCGGGATAGAGGTCACCGTCGTTCCCGGCATTTCGGCGATGTTCGCCGCCGCCGCCCGTCTCGGCGCGCCGCTCGGCCACGATTTCTGCGCGATCTCGCTCTCCGACAACCTGAAACCCTGGGAGATGGTAATCCGCCGGCTCGACGCCGCTGCGGCCGCCGATTTCGTCATCGCGCTCTACAACCCGATCTCGAAGGCGCGCCCCTGGCAGCTCGGCGCCGCCCTCGATCTCGTCCGCGCCCACCGTGCGCCCAGCACGCCGGTGATCTTTGCGACCGCCGTCAGCCGCGACGACGAGGAAATCGAGATCGCCGATCTCGCGAACGCCGATCCCGCGCGCGCCGACATGCGCACGCTGGTGTTGATCGGGTCCAGCGCCACGCGCCTGATCCCGCGTCCCGACGGGGAACCGTGGGTCTACACGCCGCGACGGGCGGAGGAGTTGGTGTCGTGAGCCCGCGGTCGCTTCGCATGCGCCGCGCAGCGGTCGTCAGGAAACCGGGAAGCGCTTCAGCGCCCGGCGGCGGCATCGCCGACGCGCGCTTCCAGCCACTCGAGCGCCGCCTCCGCCGTCTCGACGCTCTCGACCTCCGGCACCGGCGGTCGCGCGACCATGACGACGGGAATGCCCAGCGCCCGCGCCGCGGCGAGCTTCGCTTCGGTTGCCGATCCGCCGGAATTCTTCGTGACGATCACCTCGATCCCGCGCTCTTCGAGAAGGCGCCGCTCGTCGGGTTCCGCGAACGGCCCGCGGGCGGTGATGACCTCCGCGTCGGGCGGCAGGCTCTCGGCCTGCGGCGCGTCGACAGAGCGGATGACGTAGGCGTGCTGCGGCGCGTCCCGGAAAGGCGCGAGTTCCTTCTGGCCGATGGTGAGGAGAACGCGTTTGCGCTCCGGCCCGAGCGCTGCGGCGGCGGCCGCCATGCCCGGCACGATCGTCCAGTCATCGCCCGGCTGCCGCTTCCATTCGGGCCGGCGGATCGCGAGGAGCGGCACGTTCGCCAGCCCGGCCGCCTCGGCCGCGTTGCGCTTCATCTGGTCCGCGAAGGGATGCGTCGCGTCGACGACCGCCTCGACCTTCTCGGCGACGAGATAGTCGGCGAGCCCGCGAGCACCGCCGAAGCCGCCGACCCGAAACGGGATCGGCGGCGGGACCGGCGACCTGGTCGCACCGGCGAGCGCGAGCACCGGCGCGAAACGCGGACCGCCCATCAGCGCGCGGGCGAGCGCGCTCGCTTCGGTCGATCCGCCGAGGATCAGGAGCTTCCGGGTCATGGGGACAGGAGATGACCCGATGACGGCTTCCGCGCAAGCCCGTTCCGACGCTGCGCGTCCCTGGCTGACGGTGATCGGCATCGGCGAGGACGGGGTCGAAAGCCTCTCGCCTTCTGCCCGCACGCTGATCGAGGCAGCCGCCGTCGTCTATGGCGGCGAGCGGCATCTGGCGCTCGCGGCAGATCTCATTAAGGGCGAGGCGCGCGCCTGGCCGAGGCCGATCGCCGACGCGATGCCGGCGATCCGGGCCCTGCGCGGCCGGCCCGTCGTGGTGCTCGCCTCGGGCGACCCGAACCTCTTCGGCATCGGCAGCCGTCTTTCCGGCCACGTCGCGTCGGAGGAGACCGTCACGATCCCCGCCCCGTCGGCCTTCTCGCTCGCCTCCGCCCGGCTCGGCTGGTCGCTCGCCGACACGGCCACGCTCACCTGCTGCGGCCGTCCCGTCGAGACGCTGGCGCCGCACCTGCAACCCGGGCGCAGATTGCTCGTCCTATCCGCCGACGAGACGACGCCGAAGGCGATCGCCGCCTATCTGACGGCGCGCGGATTCGGCGGCTCGACGATGCGGGTGCTCGAAGCCCTCGGCGGCGCCCGCGACCGGGTGCGCGCGACGGTCGCCACGGACTTCGCCTTCACCGACATCGACCGGCTGAACCTCGTCGCCATCGAGGTCGAGGCCGCGCCCGGCGCCTTCATCATCCCGCTGACAAACGGCCTCCCGGACGAATTCTTCGAGAACGACGGCCAGCTCACCAAGCGCGAGATCCGCGCCGTCACGCTTTCCGCCCTCGCCCCCCGCGCCGGAGAGCGGCTGTGGGATATCGGCTGCGGCTCCGGTTCGGTGTCGATCGAATGGCTGCTCCGCCACCCCGCCAACATGGCAACGGCGCTCGAGCGCGATTCCGTCCGCGCCGCCCGCGCCGCCCGCAATGCCGCCAATCTCGGCGTGCCGCGGATGTCGATCGTGCAGGGTGCCGCGCCCGACGTTTTCGCCGGCCTTCCGGCACCGGACGCCGTATTCGTCGGCGGCGGCGGTCAGGGCGACGGCGTGATCGAAGGCGCCTGGGAGGCGCTCCGCCCCGGCGGACGCATGGTGGTGAATTCGGTGACGCTCGAGACCGAGTCTAAACTGATCGAGGCACGTGGGCGCCTTGGCGGCACGCTGACCCGCCTCTCGGTCGAGCGGCTCGAGACGATCGGCACCCGCCAGGGCTTCAGACCCGCCATGACGGTGACCCAATGGGCGGCGGCGAAGCCCGGGGCGAAGCCATGATCGTCGCAGGGATTGGCTGCCGGAAGGGCTGCGGCGCCGACGAGATCGTCGCGCTGATCGAGCAGGCCGTGCGCGACGCCGGCATCGCCAACTGTAGGTTCACCGCGCTCGCCGCGCCCCGCTTCAAGCAGGACGAGCCCGGCCCGCGCGGGGCCGCCGAGCGGATGAACCTGCCACTGCTCCTGATCGAAGACGCCGCCATGAGGGCTGCCGAGCCGCAGTGCGCCACCAGGTCGGTGACGGCGCTGGAGGCGACCGGCTTCGCCTCCGTCGCGGAAGCCGCGGCGCTCGCCGCCGTCGGGCCCGAAGGCCGTCTGGTGTTGCCACGCATCGCGAGCAACATGGCGACCTGCGCGCTCGCCGAGAGAGGCCCGCGATGACCGTCCATTTCATCGGCGCCGGCCCCGGAGCGCCCGATCTCATCACCGTGCGCGGCCGCGATCTCGTCGCGACTTGCCCGGTCTGTCTCTACGCGGGCTCACTGGTAAACGCCGAGATCCTGAAAGCCTGCCCACCCGGCGCACGTATCATCGACACCGCGCCGATGAGCCTCGACGAGATCGCCGCCGAGTTCGAAAAGGCCCATGCAGCGGGCGAGGACGTCGCGCGGTTGCACTCCGGCGACCTGTCGGTGTGGAGCGCGCTCGGCGAGCAGATCAGACGGCTCGAGGCGCTCGGCATCCCCTATACGGTCACGCCCGGCGTTCCGGCCTTCGCCGCGGCCGCCGCCGCGTTGCGACGCGAGCTGACCCTGCCGGAAGTGGCTCAATCGGTGGTGCTCACACGCACCTCCGGCCGCGCTTCGGCGATGCCGGAAGGCGAGACGCTGGAGACCTTCGCGGCCTCCGGCGCGACGCTCGCGATCCACCTGTCGATCCACGCGCTCGACCGGGTTGTCGACGAAATCACGCCCCATTACGGGCCGGACTGCCCGGTCGCCGTCGTCTATCGGGCGAGCTGGCCGGAGGAGCGCATCGTCCACGGCACGCTCTCGACCATCGCAGACCAGGTCGCCGCCGCCAATTCCGACGGAGCGATCGAACGCACCGCGCTGATTCTCGTCGGTCCCGTTCTGGCGTCCGCGGACTTCCGCGAGAGTGCCCTCTACGATCCGGACTATCGACGCCGCTTCCGGTCGCGAGGCGCGTCATGAACCGGAGCGAAGGGCGCATGACCGACCAGATTGCCGTGGCGGTCGAACACGGCGATCTCCAGCAACATGTCGGTGCCGCCGACGACGTGCGCCGCCGTCTCCCAGGCTGCCGCGGCGACCGCATCGCCGAGCCGGATCCCTTCCGCTTCGGCTTCGCCGAAGGCTGCAGGCGTCGTGTTGGCAGCGGCGATCTTCCCGCGCAGCGCCTCAGATCCTCCTTGCCCCACCGCCACCTCCGCCAGCGCTTCGAGATCGACCGAGCCGCGTTTCGAGTGCAGGTCGAGGAAGCCTTGCGCGAGCTTGGTCATCTTGGCTATCCCGCCGGCAATGGTGACCTTCGGCACCGGATGCGTGCGCAGGTACTTGAGTGTCCCGCCGACGAAATCGCCCATGTCGAGCAGAGCCGCTTCCGACAGGCCATGCATCTTCCGGACGGCCTTCTCCGAAGTGTCTCCGGTGGCGCCGGCGACATGATCGAGCCCCGTCGCGCGGGCGACATCGATCCCGCGGTGGATGGATGCGATCCAGGCGGCGCAGGAATAGGGCACGACAATCCCGGTCGTGCCGAGCACCGACAGCCCGCCGACAATGCCGAGCCGGCCGTTCAACGTCCTTTCGGCGAGCTTCTCGCCGCCGGGGATGGAAATCTCGATCTCGACGTCCCCGCTCGCCCCCGTCTCGGCGCAGACCTCGGCGATCGCCGTCGCGATCATCCTGCGCGGAACCGGATTGATGGCGGGCTCGCCGGCCGGGATCGGCAGGCCGGGTTTGGTGACAGTGCCGACGCCCGCTCCTGCCCTGAAGGCGATACCACTGCCCGGAGCACCCGACCGGGCGGTCGCGACGACGAGCGCGCCGTGGGTGACATCGGGATCGTCGCCAGCGTCCTTGACCACGCCGGCGCGGGCGTAGCCCCCGCCGGTCTCGTGCTTCGCCAGCACGAAAGCCGGCGTCTGGCCGCCGGGAAGCGTCACGGTCACCGGATCGGGAAAGTCGCCGGCAACCAGCGCGTGATAGGCTGCCTTGGCGGCGGCCGTGGCGCAGGTGCCGGTGGTCCATCCCCGGCGAAGCGGGCGCGTCTCGTCCATGTCTTGCCAGATAGCGCCTCGGCGCTCGCCTGTCACGAAGTCACCGAGCCGGGCGGCAGCCCCTGGGCTCCGGATCGGGTCCGGGGCCCGGCAGTCGCTCGACCGCTTCATGAAGCGGTCTCGATCCATTCCAGGCAGAACGCATGACCTCGCTCGATCAACTCCGCCGCCTGATGGGCAACGTGCCCCTTTTCGAACCCGGTCACGTCTGGCTCGCCGGAGCAGGACCGGGCGATCCCTCGCACCTGACGCTCGGCGCGCTCGCCGGCCTCGCCCAGGCCGACGTCGTCATTCATGATGCGCTCGTCGATGCCCGCGTGCTCGATCTGTGCCGTGACGGCGCCCGCCTGGAATTCGCCGGAAAGCGCGGCGGAAAGCCATCCGCAAAGCAGCCGGACATCACCCGCCGTCTCGTCGAGCTGGCGCGTCAGGGCAATCGCGTTCTGAGACTCAAGGGCGGCGATCCCTTCGTCTTCGGCCGCGGCGGCGAGGAAGCGCTGACGCTCGCCGCCGAGCGAATTCCCTTCCGTATCGTCCCCGGCGTGACCTCCGGCCTCGCCGGTCTGGCGCTCGCCTCCATTCCCGCGACGATCCGCGGCGTCAACCAGGCGGTGATCCTGGCGACCGGTCACGGCGCCGGCACCGAGGACGGTCTCGACTGGGCGGCGCTGGCGGCGACCGGCCAGCCGATCATCCTCTACATGGCGATGAAGAACCTCGACGGGATCGCCGCTGCGCTGATCGAGGGCGGATTGAGGGCCGACACTCCGGCGGCGATCGTGGTCTCGGCGACGCTGCCGGAGGAGCGCGTGCTGGTCTCCACCCTGGCGCGGATCGCCACCGACGCGGAGGCCTCCGGCCTCAACCCACCGGCCATCGTGGCGATCGGCGGGATCGTCACGGTGCGCGAGCAACTCCTGGCGCTCGTGCCGCGCGTCCTGGAAACGCTGTCGTGACGGCCAAAGGCCTCATTGTCGCCGCGCCGCGCTCAGGCTCCGGCAAGACGACCGTGACACTCGGCCTGATTGCCGCATACCGCCGCCGCGGTCTGAAGGTGCGCACCGCGAAATCCGGCCCCGACTACATCGATCCCGCCTTCCATGCCGCCGCCACCGGCGCGCCGGGTATCAATCTCGACACCTGGGCGATGTCGCCTGAGCTGATCGACGCGCTCGTCGCCGTTTCCGCGCGCGATGCCGATCTTGTGATCATCGAATCCTCGATGGGCCTGTTCGACGGCCTGATCGGCGAGCCCGGCCGGCGCGGCGCCGGCGCCGATCTTTCCGCACGGCTCGGCCTGCCGGTACTGCTGGTGATCGACGTCTCCGGCCAGTCCCAGTCGGCGGCGGCGGTAGCCCATGGTTTCGCCACCCTCGACGAGACGGTCCGTGTCGGCGCCGTCATTGCCAACCGGGTGGCGAGCGAGCGCCATCTCACGCAGGTCGCGGACGCGATGCGGCGGATCGGCATGCCCGTCGCCGGCGCCCTGATGCGGGATCAGGCGATCGCGCTGCCCGAGCGCCATCTCGGTCTCGTGCAGGCGCGCGAGCACGGAAACCTCGACAAACTGCTGGGCCGCCTTGCCGATCTCGCCGAGGAGCGGCTCGACCTCGACCTGATCCTCGATATGGCGCCCGTCCTTAGCCCATCGCTATCCCCGCCCGAACCCGCGCTCCGCCCCCCGGGACAGCGTATCGCCCTCGCCTCCGACGCCGCCTTCACCTTCGTCTATCCGCATCTGACCGAAGGCTGGCGGCGCTCGGGGTCCGAGATCGTGCCGTTCTCTCCGCTCGCCGGCGAAGCGCCGCCGGACGACTGCGACGTCTGCTGGCTGCCCGGCGGATATCCCGAGCTGCACGCCGGCGCGCTCGCCGCCGCCGGGGCTTTCCGGTCCGGTCTTAAGGCCTTCGCGGCGACGCGGCGCGTCCACGGCGAATGCGGCGGCTACATGGTGCTCGGCGAGGGGATCGAGGACGCCGACGGAAACCGCCACGCCATGGCGGGTCTGCTCGGCCACTCGACGAGCTTCGCCAGGCGCAGGATGAACCTCGGCTACCGGCAGGCGCGCCTCCTCGCCGACTGCCCCGCCGGGCCGGCCGGCACGGTCCTGCGCGGCCATGAATTCCACTACGCTACCGTGGCCGATCCGGGAGCCGACGAACCGCTGGCCGACCTGGCGGACGGCCAGGGTAACGCGCTTGGCCCTTCCGGCGGCCGGCGCGGCAAAGTCAGCGGCACCTTCTTCCACGTAATCTCGGAGCTGAAATGACCCGGTTCTCCTCTCTGGCCGACCTGCGCGAGGCCTGCCTCGACCTGCCCGAGGCCGACGCGGACGCGGCCGCAGCCGTCGCGGAGCGGCAGGGCCAGCTCACCAAGCCGCCGGGCAGCCTCGGCCGGCTCGAGGATCTCGCCGCCTGGCTCGCGCGCTGGCAGCGCCGCGCGATGCCACTGCTCGACCGCGTGCTGGTGCTGGTCTTCGCCGGCAACCACGGCGTCGCCGCCCGCGGCGTCTCGGCCTTTCCGGCGAGCGTCACGGTGCAGATGGTCGCGAACTTCGCCAACGGCGGCGCCGCGATCAACCAGCTCTGCAAGGCGGCCGGCGCGGAACTGCGCGTGATCCCCTTCGATCTCGACAGGCCGACGGAAGACTTCACCACGACGCCGGCGATGGACGAGGCCGGCTTCCTCGCGGCCGTCGACGCCGGCTACGCGGCCGTCCCCGACGATATCGACCTCCTCTGCCTCGGCGAGATGGGGATCGGCAACACCACCGTCGCCGCCGCCCTCTCGGCTGCCCTCTTCGGCGGCAACGGCGAGGCCTGGGCCGGCCGCGGCACGGGCATCGACGATGCCGGCCTCGCCCGCAAGCGCGAGGTGATCGACGCCGGCGTCGCCCGTCACGCCGACGCGCTCTCCGACCCGCTCGCAGCGGCGATGGCGCTCGGCGGCTACGAACTCGCCGGCATGTTCGGCGCCGCGCTCGCCGCCCGCACGCGCGGCACCCCGGTGCTGCTCGACGGCTTCGTCTCGACGGCGGCCGCCGCGCCGCTGGCGAAGCTCGTCGAGGGCGGCCTCGACCACGCGCTGATCGCCCACACCTCGGCCGAGCCCGGGCACCGCCGGCTTGCCGAAGCGCTCGGCAAGGCGCCACTGATCGACCTCGGCATGCGGCTCGGCGAGGCGTCCGGCGCGGCGGTGGCGATCCCCATCCTGCGCGCGGCCGTCGCGTGCCATGCCGGCATGGCGACCTTCGCCGAAGCCGGCGTCGACGGAAAGGAATAGCGCCATGTCCCGTCTGTCAGAGCTCGTCTCCGCCTTCGGCCTGCTGACGCGGCTGCCCGTCGACCGGCTCGCGCCGAATGCCGGCCGTGCCGACGCTGGCAGATCGGTCTGGGCCTATCCCCTCGCCGGCGCTGTGGTCGGCCTGATCGGCGGGATCGCCTACTGGCTGTTCGCCTCGCTCGGCGCCCCGCCGACGGTCGCCGGCGCGCTCGCTCTCGGGGCCATGGTGCTTGCCACCGGCGGCCTGCACGAGGACGGCCTCGCCGACACCGCCGACGGCTTCGGCGGCGGGACGGCCCGGGAAGAGAAACTCGAGATCATGCGCGACAGTCGCATCGGCAGCTACGGCGTCATCGCGCTGATCCTCGTCTTCGCGCTGCGCCTCGGCGCGATCTCCGCGCTTGCGGGAACCGGCGCGGTCGCGGGCGCGCTCGTCGCCTCGGCGGTCCTGTCGCGCGGCGGCATGGGCATTTTCATGATGCTGATCGATCCGGCGCGGCCCGACGGCATGTCGGCGGGCGTCGGCACCCCCGAGGGTTCGGCGGCGGTCGAGTCCGCCGCCATCGCCGCGCTCGTTGCCTTCCTGGTCGTGCCGCCCGGCGCCGCGATCGTCGCGATCGCATCCGCCGCCGCCGCTTCGGTCGCGGTCGGCGTGCTGGCGATCCGTCAGATCGGCGGCCAGACCGGCGACGTCGTCGGCGCCTCCGGTATCGCCGCCGAATGCGCGGCGCTCGCCGCGATCGTCGCGGTCGCGGCCTGAGGCCCGTCAGCGCACGAGGCTGACGCCGCGAACGCCGGCGAGCCGCAGGATCAGCTGCGCGACAATCAGGAACGCGATCACCGTCGCCATGATGCAGACGGCGAAGGCGGCGGCCTGGTTGAGCGCGCCGCGATCGTCGAGATAGAGCACCGAGACGGCGGCGAGCTGCGTCGAAGGCGTGATCAGGAAGATCACCGCCGACAGTGTCACCATCGCGCGCATGAAGAAGAAGACCCCGACGCCGAGCACGGTCGGCCAGATGATCGGCAGGACGATCCGCCTGACCGTCGTGAGCTTCGTCGCGCCGAGCGTCGAGGAGGCCTCCTCGAAGGTCGCGCTGATCTGCTTGATGTTGGTGGTGGCGAGCAGGAAGCCCTGGGCGTGGTAATGGTAGAGATTGCAGAACGCGATGATCAGGATCGTGTCGTAGATCAGGTAGACCGGCTGGCCCGGCGTGTTGAAGGCGAGCACGTAGCCGAGACCGAGCACCATGCCCGGCACCGCCGCCGGCAGGATCGCCAGGAAATAGAGGAAGCGCGAGGCCCGTCCCGGGAACGCATGGTTGGCGTAGGCCGCGCCGGTGACGAACACGACGGAAAGCAGCGCCGTGACGATCGCCACGTAGATGCTCGTCCACAACGGCTCGATGCCGTTCTGGACGTCGAACTGATAGTGCTTCAGCGTCAGGGTGAGGTTGTAGGGCCACAGCCTGACGAAGCTCGCGTAGACCACGATGGCGACGAGCGACAGGATGCCGGCCGCGACGACCGCCGAATAGGCGAACCAGGCGAGATCGCGCCCGCGCCGAGGCTTCGGAGCCAGCGGCACCGACTGCGAGGTGAGCGAAGCGAACTGGCGCCGCGCGATCCATTTTTCGCCCATCACGGCGAGCGCGGCGGGAAGCAGCAGCAGCACGCCGATCACCGCGCCCATCGCGAAGTTCGCCTGGCCCGAGACCTGGTTGTAGATCTCGACGGCGAGAACCGAATAGTTGCCGCCGATGACGACCGGATTGCCGAAGTCGGTGATGACGATGGTGAAGACGACGAAGGCCGCCGAGGCGAGGCCGTAGCGCGTGCCCGGCAACGTCACGGTCCGGAAGATCCGCCACGGGCCGGCGCCGAGGCTTTCCGCCGATTCGTAGAGGCGCGCATCGGCGACCGCGAGCGCCGTCGACAGGATCAGGAAGGCGTGCGGAAAGGCGTAGACGAGATCGGCGATGAAAATGCCCCAGAAGCCGTAGATGTCGATCTCGGTACCGAAGGTGCGGTTGACGATGCCGTTGCGCCCGAGCAGGAACTGCAGGCCGAGAGCCTGCACGAGCGAGGGCGAGAACACGGGCAGGAGCGCGACGATCCGCAGCACGGACTTGAAAGGCATGCAGGTTCGCTGCATCGCGTAGGCGAAGCCGTAGGCGAGGACGAGAGCCGTCGCGGTGACGCTCAGGCCCACTTCGAACGTGTTGCCGACGATTCCGACGAAACGGGCGTCGGAGAAATAACGCACGAAGTTATCCAGGCCGACGCCGTCGGGCGTCACGAAGGAATACTTCAGGATCGCCCAGATCGGCACCAGCACGAAGACGACCAGCAGGAGCCCGGACGCGGCCACCACGACGGCGCCGAACACGCGGTCGGCGTCGAAAACGCGCGCCGGGGCGGAAGAGACCTGCGACGCGCTCATGCCGGCGCGGCCGCCAGCCGGCAGATGCGGTCGGCGGGCAGATCGAAGCGTATCGTGTCGCCGACGGCCAGGCGCCGGCGCCGGCCGTGCACCTCGATCTCGATCTCCTGATCGCCGGCGCCGACCCCGAGCCGCATCGTGTTGCCGAGGAAGGCGACGCGCCGCACGGTCCCCTCGTGGGCGCCGGCTTCGGCGAGCGCCACGTGTTCGGGCCGGATGGCGAGCACCTCGCCGGATTCGAGACCCGCCCGAAGGGCCGGATCCTCGAGGATGTTGAGCCGCCCGATGAACTCGCCGACGAAACGGGTCGCCGGGCTCCAGTAGAGATCCTCGGCAGAGCCGACCTGCTCGATGCGGCCGCGGTTCATCACGACGATGCGGTCGGCCATCTCCATCGCCTCGTCCTGGTCGTGCGTGACCATGATCGTGGTGATGCCGAGCCGCTGCTGCAGTTCGCGGATCTCGCCGCGAAGGTTTTCCCGCACCTTCGCGTCGAGCGCCGACAAGGGCTCGTCGAGAAGCAGCACGGACGGCTCCGGTGCCAGCGCCCGGGCGAGCGCCACGCGCTGCTGCATGCCGCCCGACAGCTCGTGCGGGTGCTTGCCCGCGTGCTGGCCGAGACGGACGACCTCGAGCATCTCGGCGACGCGCGCCTCGACGCGGCGCCGGTCCCAGTTCCGGCACTCGAGACCGTAGGCGATGTTGCGCGCCACGGTCATGTTGGGAAACAGCGAGTAGGACTGGAAGACGACGCCGAAATTGCGCTTGCGCGCCGGCAACGCGGCGAGATCGTCGCCTTCCAGGAGGATCTGCCCCTCGTCGAGGGTTTCCAGCCCGGCGACGAGGCGCAGGAGGGTCGTCTTCCCGCATCCGGACGGCCCCAGGAAGCAGACGAACTCGCCCTCGGCGAGATCGAGATCGACATGATCGACCGCCACCACCGCGCCGAAGCGCTTGGTGACGCCGCGAAGGCTCAGGAACATTTGACCCCCCAGGCCGAATGACGGCGGGAGGCGGCGGCCGCCTCCCGCCCGGTCGTCACTTCTCGTAGCGCTTCTGCCACTCCGCGATGATGCGGTCGTGGTTGTCGGCGGCCCACTTGTAGTCGACCTCGAACAGCACCGTGGAGATGTCGTCCGGCAGGCCGGCCTTCTTGAACTTCTCCGGCATGTCGCGGCCCTGCATGGTGACGATCGACTTCCACTTGTTGTATTCCGCCTCGGCGTTCTTGGAGACCGTCCAGTCGAGGAACTTCTTGGCGTCCTCCTTGTTCTGGGAGCTCTTCATGAGCGCGTTGGCCTCGAGCTCGTGGCCGGCGCCCTCGCTCGGGATCACCATGGTGATCGGATAGCCCTCGTCGATGTTCTTGATGGCCCGCAGGGCGAAGGAGATGCCGATCGCGAACTCACCCGCGCTCGCCGCATTGCAGGGCTTCGAACCCGACTTGATGTACTGGTCCATGTTCTTGTCGAGGGCGTCGAGATACTCCCAGCCCTTCTCCTCGCCCATCATTTGCAGGATCGAGGCGACGTGCAGGTAGCCCGTGCCGGAGCTCGCCGGGTTCGGCATGACGAGCTTGCCCTCGTACTCGGGCTTGATCAGATCCTGCCAGGACGCCGGCATCGGCAGGCTGTCCTTCGCCATCACCTCGTTGTTGACGCAGAAGGCGCCCATGTAGCCGGTGGTGGCGAACCAGTTGCCGTCCTTGTCGCGGAAGCGCGCCGGTATCTTGTCGATATCCGGCGGCGAATAGGGCTCGAGCATCGCCATGATGCGCGGATCGACCATCGCGGTCGCCGCCCACCCCCAGATCACGTCGTGCTTGGGATTGTCGGCCTCCGCCAGCATGCGGGCCCTGAGATCGCCGGTCGACAGGCGCAGCACGTCGACCTCGACGTCGGGCAGGTCCTGCTTCATCGCCTCGAGGAAGGCGGCGAGCTCGTCCTCTTCGTAGGACGTGTAGACGGTGATCTTGCCGGCATCCGCGCTGCCGGGGGCGCCCGCGAACAGCGCGGCGCCGAGCATGAGGCCGGCCGACAGCCTGGCGAACCGGCCGAGGACGGTGCGACGCGTGGATTTTTCGTTCATTTGTTTGGTTCTCCCTCCGTTGGGACGGGTGCGTCCCGCACCCCGTCCGTCTGCGGTCATAGTGTCACAAAACTGTAATGTGACAAACAGACCGGAGAGGCTTCCACATGTTTGAACGTGAAATTTCTGGCGAAACGTGCGGCCCGCGCGGATCGGCGGCACTTTCGCGCCGCTACCGCGGCATCGTCAGGTCGAGCGTCGAGACCGTGCCGGCGACCACGACGACTTCCCCCGCCTCGCCGCGACGGCCGTCGAGCGTGGGCGTCAGCTCGTAGCGTCCCGGCCGCAGCGGCCACAGGTAGGATCCGTCCGCGGTCGACAAGATGCCGATCTCGGGAATCGGCTTCGGCGGCTCGTCGAGGGACCGGGCCGCGATCAGGGCGCCGCCGACCGGCGCTCCCTCCGGCGTGCGCACGTGCCCCGTCGCGCCGGTACGCTGGACGGGCCTCTCGTCGGACGCACCGCTGGAAACGGGCTTGTCCATGCCGGACATGGCCGAAGCTCCGATCGGTACACAGGCAATCCAGACGAAAAGGAGCGGCACGAGGGCCGCTCCCGCAAGATTTCCCGGTCCGCCCCTTCGACGGAGGCTGCCGGGCCGGTCGCCTCGGCTCTCGACCGGGCGCGCCAGCCGCGCCCGGCCCGTCGTTCCGCTGACGGCGGCTAGTTCTTCCATTTCTTGAGGTTTTTGAATACCGCCTTGTTTATGCGGGTACCGTGATTGTAGGAGTTGTAGGGATAGCCACCACCGGTGCCGTAGGCATGCACCGCCATCGAGCACCACCCGCAGCTGCGCCGCTTGTAGTAGACCGGCGAGCCGCTCATGCCGCCGGCCGTGTCGTTCGGATAGAACACGCGCCGCGGCTGGGTCACCTTGATCCTGCCCTTGCTGCGCCACATGGTCCCGAGCGACTTGTCGCCGGGATAGCCGGTGATGAACGCAGGCAGATTGTTGAGCGTGCCCCTCGTCCAGAAGAATCCGAACCAGCCGACCGTGTTGCCGACCGTGCAATCGAGCTTGATCGCACCGTAGTCGTAGTCGTCCCTGCCGCTGTTCGCCCAGCCCTTGACGGTCGAGAGTCTCGTGGCGTTGCAGGATCCGTACGGCGTCGCGGAGCCGTTCGCGCCCGGATAGATCGTGTAGGATCCGGTCGGATAGAAGCCGACGCCGGGATCGTACACGCAATGGCCGGCGGTGGCGACCGTATTGGGGCTGATGAACCAGCCGGTGCACAGATAGCCGCCGTTGAACAGGATCATGGCGATCGCCCGATAGGGGAACTTCGTCGTGGTGCCGATCCTCCTGCGGCCGTCGGGGCCGATGACCGACTCGCCGCTGCCCGGCCCGATCATGGGCTTGGCGATTTCGAGCAGGGCCATGCCTTCGGCCGACATCACGCCGCCCTTGCCGCTCGCGAGCGCGTCTTCGACGCCCAGCGCTTCGCTGCCCTTGCTGGTGCCCTGGTAGCTCGGCGACATCCTGCCGACCGGGCCGACCGAGCCCGCCTCGGAGCCGTCGCTCGAGATCGAATCGTGCGGACCGGCATTCGCCACCGCCAGCGGCAGGCCGATCAACGCCGCCCCCAGCATCAGTCCGAATTTCGTCAAAGCCATCGTTGCCCTCGTATATTCACGGAATGAACGGCCCGTTCGCCGACACCCGGCACCCGGCCCAACCGCATACCATTCGCCGGTAGCCACGCTAGGTTCGGACTTTCCTTTGCCGGGCGATATAAGTCAAGCAACGTCCGGCACCGGCGAGGCATTCGCGACCATGTTTTCATTTACACTTTCGATATTCATATACCACTTTCGAGGGTTTGACGCTGTACACCCTGGTTAATCCTGCGCGTGGCAAAACTTACAGATAGAGTAATACGCTATTTTCATTAACTAATCCGAGACTAGATCGAGAATTTCATAGGAAAATCTAGATTTATCGGCGACAACAAAAGTAATGCTTCTGCCGACTACAGCGCACCATCCGCCCTGCCCGCCACGGACGTTCCGCCTGTACGCTGAGCCACCGCCCTCGGCCCGGCCTTGAAACGGACATCCGTCGTTCGCACAGTGGCGAGTGATTCGAACGACATGTCGGGAGCGGAAGAAATGCGGTGGAGCAGCGCGGGTCTCGCGGGTCTTGTCGGGATGGTCGGCGCCCTGGCCGGCGAACCGGTCTCGGCCGCCAACTGCCACGGCGGGGCGAGCTTCGCGCAATGGCTGGATGCCTTCCGCGCCGAAGCGGCCCAGCAGGGGATCTCGGCGGCGACCGTCAAGTCGGCCCTCTCCGGGGTCGCCTACGACCAATCGATCGTCAACCGCGACCGCGGCCAGGGCGTCTTCTCGCAGAGCTTCCTGGAGTTCTCCGACCGGATGGTGAACTCCTACCGCCTGCAGAACGGCGCCAAGCACCTCTCCTCGAAGAAGCAGATGTTCGACAAGATCGAGCAGCAGTTCGGCGTGCCCGGCCCGGTCATCGTCGCGTTCTGGTCGCTGGAAACCGACTTCGGCGCCAACAACGGCGACTTCAAGACGCTGAACGCGCTGGCTTCCCTCGCCTACGACTGCCGCCGGCCGGACCTTTTCCGGGAGCAGCTCATGTCGGCGCTGAGGATCATCGATCGCGGCGACCTGAGCGTGGGCGAGATGCGCGGCGCCTGGGCCGGCGAGCTCGGCCAGACCCAGTTCCTGCCGAAGGATTACGCCGAGACCGCCGTCGACTTCGACGGCGACGGCAAGCGCAACCTGATCAAGAGTTCCGCCGACGCGCTCGCCTCCTCCGCCGCGCTCCTCAAGAAACACGGCTGGCGAGCCGGCGAGCCGTGGCTCGAGGAGGTCAGGGTGCCGGCGAATACCCCGTGGGAACAGGCCGATATCGCCATCCAGCATCCCCGCTCCGAATGGGCGCGGATCGGCGTGACGCGCGCCAACGGCTCGCCGCTTCCCGCCGACAGGCTGCCGGCCTCGCTGCTGCTGCCGATGGGCAAGGACGGCCCGGCCTTCCTCGCCTACCCGAATTTCCAGGTCTATCTCGATTGGAACCAGTCGCTGGTCTACGCCACGACGGCGGCCTATCTCGCGACCCGGCTCGCCGGAGCGCCGAAGGTCGCCCGCGGCAATGCGCCGGCGCTGAGCCGAAACCAGCTCATCGAGTTGCAGAAGGAACTGAACGCGCGGGGCTATCACGTCGGCAAGATCGACGGCATCCTCGGCGCCAACACGCGCGCCGCCGTCAAGGCCGAGCAACTGCGCCTCGGCCTTCCGGCGGACTCCTATCCGACGGCCGAACTCGTCCGGAAGCTGCGGTAGCTTTCGCCCGCCTCAGGCGTAGACATCCAGCAGGACGCCGGTTCCCGGCTGCGGCTGCGGACGCCCATCCTCCCCGCCGCCGCCCTCGCTGCGACCGGGTTTCGCCTCGAGGCCCGCGTCCCGCGCCTCCTCGATCTCTTTCTGGAGGATCTTCTGCGGATCCTTCGCGTCGAGCTGTTCCTGCTTGACGGGATCGTCGTGCGGATTTCGCGGGTCGATATCCTTCTTCGCCAGCCGCTCGTCGCAGCCGGTCGCGCAGAAGTACCCGTTCACGATACTGACCATCGCACATTCGCCTCGCGCTGTCGGGGCGATCTTCGCGTACGGCACTTAACGGTTTCTGCCGCCGAACAGGTATTTCGGTTCAACAACGCTTTCCGATTGTTCAACAGTCCGTGAGGCGATAGGCGCCGGAGCCGGCGCGACTTACACCGCCACCGGCAGGTCGACGATCCCTTCCTCGCCGAAGACGCGGCGGTAGCGCTCGATCTCTTCCTCCGGACCGGTCGCCTTGGTGACGTTGTCGGAGAGCTTCACGGCCGGGCGCCCGTTCGCTTCCGTCACCTTGCAGACGAGCGAGATCGCCTTGAGCTGGCCGTCCTTGCCGCTGGGCGCGCAGCCGCGGAAATCGTTGGTGAGGTTGGTGCCCCAGCCGATCAGCACGTTGACCTTGCCGCGCAGGTAGCGCACCGAGTCCTCGATGGAGTCGATGTCCATACCGTCCGACAGGATGACGGACTTCCCCATCGGATCCTCGCCATGCGCCTTCCAGTAGGCGATCAGCTCGTCGGCGGCCTCCTTCGGCGGCTTGGAGTCCGGCCGGGCGCCCTTCCAGCGGGCGACCCAGTCGGGGGCGTTGCGCAGGAAGTTGGTGGTCCCGAAGCAGTCCGGCAGCACGACCTTGAGGTTGCCGTCGTATATGCTCGCCCAGTCGCGCAGCACGCGGTATGGCGCCGCGCGCAGCTCCTCCTCGGAATTGGCGAGCGCGGCATAGACCATCGGCAGTTCGTGTGCGTTGGTGCCGATCGCCTCGAGGCCGGTCTCCATCGCCATCTTGACGTTGGAGGTGCCGGTCAGGTTCTCGGCGATCCCCTCCTTCAGCGCCTCCACGCACCACAGCTGCCAGAGATAGGAATGCCGCCGGCGCGTGCCGAAGTCGCCGACCTTGAGCGGCCCTTCCCCGGCGAGCGCCCTGAGCCGCTCGATCTTGTCCCACAGCCGCGACTTCGCCCGCGCGTAGAGCACGTCGAGCTCGAACCGGCTCATGTCGCGCACGGCGGCGCGCGAGCGCAGCTCCGTTATGATGGCGAGCGCCGGCACCTCCCACATGGTAACCTCGCGCCAGGGACCGGCGAAGCGCAGCTCGTACTGGCCGTCGCGCCGGATCAGCTCGTACTCGGGAAGCTGGAAGTCGGCGAGCCAGCCGAGATAGTCGGGATCGAAGATCTGCTTGCGGCCATAGAAGGTGTTGCCGGCGAGCCAGATGAGCTCGTTCTTTTCCAGCCTCAGCGTGCGGGCGTGGTCGAGCTGCTCGCGCAGCTCCCGCTCGTCCACCTCGTCGGAGAGCCGGACGGTCTTGGTACGGTTGACCAGGGAAAAGGTGACGTTCACATCCGGGCGCAGCCGATGGATCATCGAGCCCATCAGCAGTTTGTAGAAGTCCGTGTCGAGCAGCGTCCGAACGATCGGATCGAGCTTCCAGGTATGGTCGTGCACCCGTTTGGCGATGTCGACCCGCACGACGGTCATGGCGTCTTCCCCAAGTCTCCTGACCGTCGGTGGCCCCGCGGCCGGCCGGCCGCAAACGAACGCGCACGCAGCCTGTTGGCCGCCATAGGACTACACCGCCGCCCTCGCACGCAAGTCGCAGGCGCTGCGGCGCATGGCTGCCATGCCGTAAAGGGAGCCTTTTCCCGCCCTCAGGCGATCGTCACGCCGCCGTCGGCGACGATCACCTGGCCGGTGATGTAGCTGGCGGCCTTCGAGGCGAGGAAGGCGGCGATCGGGCCGATCTCCTCGGGCTGGCCGATGCGGCGCAGAGGCGTCGTCGCAGTGCGCAGCCTCAGGTTCTCCTCGTCCTCCCACAACGCGCGGGCGAAATCGGTCTTGATCAGCCCCGGCGCGATGCAGTTGACGCGGACGTTCCGCGGCCCCCACTCGACGGCGAGGTTTCGGGCGAGCGCGAAGTCCGCCGCTTTGGAGATGCCGTAGGCGCCGATCACCGGCGTCCCCCGCAGGCCCGCGATCGAGGAGACGATGATCATCGATCCCCCGCCCCGCTCCGCCATCCCCGGCAACACCAGGTTGGCGAACCAGATGTTCGACTTGACGTTGGAATCCATGATCTTGTCGAAGGCCTCGTCGGCGAGCGTCGAAAGCGGACCGTAGTGCGGATTGACCGCGGCGTTCGACACCATGACGTCTATCCGCTCCCACTGCTCGCGGGTTCGCGCGACGAGCGCCTCGACGTCCTCGCGGCGGGACACGTTGCACGGCACCGCCAGCGCCTGCCCGCCGTTCGCGCGGATGCCTTCGGCGACCGCCTCGCAGGCGTCCTGCCTGCGGCTCGATATCACCACCTTCGCACCGAGCCCGGCCATCGTCTCGGCGATCGACTTGCCGATACCCTTGCTCGATCCGGTGACGATCGCGACCTGGCCATCGAGGCGGAAGGGGTCGGTCATGGCTTTTCCCTTTGGTCGAACGTGCAGACACGACAATGGCGCGGGCGCTTCGCCGATCCGCCCCTGGACCCCGGATCAAGTCCGGGGCACGAGGTCTTTCGTGGGGCAACGACCGTGCCATGGAAACAGGCCGCGTGTCCCGGGCCTGACCCGGGGCGCAGGTTAGGGAGCCGCCACGGCGCCGGCACTTCGAAGCCTCACGCCGCGATCAGGCTGCCGGCATCGGCGACCTTCGTCAGATGGTAGTCGGCGGTGCCGAAGGTCGCGTCGATCATGGTGGCGCGCTTGAAATAGTGGCCGACCTTGAATTCCATCGTCATCCCGACGCCGCCGTGCAGCTGGATCGCCTTCTGCCCGACGGACTTGCCCGAGCGGCCGATCTGCACCTTCGCCGCCGACACCGCGCGCCGGCGCGCCTCGGCGTCCTCGTCATGCGCCATCATGGTGGCGAACATCGCCATCGAGCGTGCCTGCTCGAGATCGACGAACATGTCGGCCGAGGCATGCTGCAGCACCTGGAAGCTGCCGATCGGCACGCCGAACTGCTTGCGCACCTTCAGGTACTCGACGGTCAGCTGGTGCATCTCGTCCATCGCGCCGACAGCCTCGGCGCAGAGCGCGGCGACGGCCTCGTCGACCGCCCGCTCGATCAGCGGCAGCCCGTTTTCCGGATCGCCGATAACCGCCTCCGGCCCGACGCGCACGTTCTCGAGCACGACATCGGCGGCGCGGTGGCCGTCCTGGGTCATGTAGCCGCGCCGCGATACGCCGGGAGCCGAAGCGTCGACCAGGAAGACGCCGATGCCGCTCCTGTCGCGGCGGTCACCGGCGGTGCGCGCGGTGACGATCAGCTTGTCGGCGCTGTCGCCGTGCAGGACGACGCCCTTCGCCCCGTCGATCGCCCAGCCCTCGCCGTCGGCGCGCGCTGTGGTCGCGACGTCGAACAGGTCGTAGCGCGACTGCCGCTCGGTCTGGGCGAGCGCGAGCTTCAGGCTGCCCTCGGCGATCTGCGGCACGAGACCGGCCTTCTGCTCCTCGCTCGCGCCGCGGCGCAGGACGCCGCCGGACAGGATGACCGTCGAGAAGTACGGCTCGACGACGAGCCCCTTCCCGAACGCCTCCATGACGATCATCGTCTCGACCGGCCCGCCGTCCATGCCGCCGTGGTCGGGAGAGAACGGCAGCGCCAGCAGGCCGAGCTCGGCGTATTGCGCCCACATGTCCGGGCTCCAGCCCGGTTCTCCGCCGAGCCAGGTCTTGCGCGTCTCGAAGTCGTACCGGTCGGCGAGCAGCCGCTCGACGCTTTCCTTGAGCAGCCGCTGCTCGTCGTTCAGATCGAAGTCCATGGTCCGTTCCTAAAGCAACTTGGTTTCAGGTCTACGCATCGCCGCACCCGAATCGCCTGCCGCCGATGGGTCCCGGATCAAGTCCGGGACATGCATCTTCTGTATGTGGCAAAACCTTGCCACACCCTCGGGCCGCGTCCCCCGGACTTGGTCCGGGGCCCATCCGGCGATTGCGGCAACTGCAGAATGTGCTCGGTCCATTCCACCGGGATGCATCATGCCCTAAAGCCCGAGGATCGCCTTGACGATGATGTTCTTCTGGATCTCGTTCGAGCCGCCGTAGATCGAGACCTTGCGCCAGTTGAAGTAGGTCGGCGCCGCCGTGTCGGCCCAGTCGGGCCCGACCTGCAATTCGTTCGAGCCTTCCTCCATTTCGTCTCCGAACGGCAGCGCGAACGGGCCCGCGACGTCCATCATCAGCTCGGTCGTCGCCTGCTGGATCTGCGAGCCCTTGATCTTGAGGATCGAGGAGGCGGGGTCCGGCTTGCCGGTATTGCCGCGTTTGGCGTCGGCGGCGACGACGCGAAGCTGCGTCATCTCCAGCGCCTTCAGCTCGATCTCGGTCGCCGCCAGCTTCTCGCGGAACCACGGCGCCTCGATCAGCGGCCTGTCGCCGTCGCTCACCTGCGCGGCGAGCTGGCGGATGCGTTCGAGCCGCTGCTTGGAGACGCCGACGCGGGCGATGTTGGTGCGTTCGTTGCCGAGCAGGAACTTGGCGTAGTCCCAGCCGCGGTTCTCCTCGCCGACGAGGTTCTCGACGGGCACGCGGACGTCGTCGAAGAACACCTCGTTGACCTCGCGGCCGCCATCGATCGTCTGGATCGGCCGCACGGTTATGCCGGGCGTCTTCATGTCGATCAGCAGGAAGGAGATGCCCTGCTGCTTCTTCGCCTCCGGATCGGTCCGCACGAGGCAGAAGATCCAGTCGGCGTACTGGGCGAGCGTCGTCCATGTCTTCTGGCCGTTGACGACGTAGTGGTCGCCGTCGCGCTTCGCCGATGTCCTCAGCGAGGCGAGGTCGGAGCCGGAGCCGGGCTCGGAGAAGCCCTGGCACCACCAGTCGTCGAGATTGGCGATGCGCGGCAGGAAATGCGCCTTCTGCTTTTCGTTGCCGAAGGTGTAGATCACCGGTCCGACCATGTAGACGCCGAACTGCAGCGGCGACGGCGCGGGCGTCCGCTGCAGCTCCTCGACGAAGATATACTGCTTCATCGGCCCCCAGCCGGTGCCGCCATGCTCGGCCGGCCAGTGCGGCACCGCCCAGCCCTTGGCGTTGAGGATGCGCTGCCAGGTGACGATGTCTTCCTTCTCGACGTGCCGCCCCTCGACCATCTTCGCGTGGATGTTGGCGGGCAGCGCCTCGCGGAAGAAGGCGCGAACCTCGTCGCGGAAGGCGATTTCCTCGGGCGTGAATGCGAGATCCATCTTGCGTTCTCAGCTGTTGATTTCGAACAGGCCGGCGGCGCCCATGCCGCCGCCGACGCACATCGTCACGACGGCCCGCCTGGCGCCGCGCCGCTTGCCCTCGATCAGGGCGTGGCCGGCGAGCCGCGCGCCCGACATGCCGTAGGGGTGGCCAAGCGCGATCGCCCCGCCGTCGACGTTGAGCTTGTCGGGATCGATGCCGAGCCTGTCGCGGCAGTAGAGCACCTGCACGGCGAAAGCCTCGTTCAGTTCCCAGAGATCGATGTCGTCGACGGTGAGCCCGTGCCGCTCGAGCAGCCGCGGCACCGCGAAGACGGGGCCGATGCCCATCTCGTCGGGCTCGCACCCGGCGGTGACGAAGCCGCGGAACGTGCCGAGCGGCGTCAGGCCGCGCTTCTCGGCGAGCTTTGAATCCATCACGACGCAGGCGGAGGCGCCGTCGGAGAGCTGGCTGGCGTTGCCCGCCGTGATCGTCCTGCCCTCGCCGCGCACGGCCTTCAGCCCGGCGAGGCCCTCCGCGTTCGTCTCCGGGCGCGGCCCTTCGTCGCGGTCGACCGTCACCTGGCGCTTCGACGTCTCGCCGGTCGCCTTGTCGACGACCACCATCGTCGTCGCGATCGGCGCGATCTCCTGCGCGAAGCGGCCGCCCTGCATCGCTGCGGCGGTACGCTTCTGGCTTTCGAGGCCGTAGGCGTCCTGTTCCTCGCGCGAAATGCCGTAGCGCTCGGCGACGATCTCGGCGGTATCGATCATCGGCATGTAGACCTCGGGCTTCATGTCGATCAGCGCCTGGTCCATCTGATGGAACGAGTTGCGGTGCTCGTTCTGCACGAGGCTGATCGACTCGACGCCCCCGCCGACGCCGACCTCCATGCCGTCGTGGATGATCGAGCGGGCGATCATGGCGATCGAGTTCAGTCCCGACGAGCACTGCCGGTCGATGGTGGAGCCGGAAACCGTCACCGGCAGACCGGCGCGGATCAGCGCCTGCCGCGCGACGTTGAAGCCGGTCGTGCCCTCCTGCATGGCGCAGCCCATCACCACGTCCTCGACCTCGCCCGGATCGATGCCGGCCCGCTCGACAGCGGCGGCGATCGCGTGGCCGGCGAGCGTCGGCCCGTCCGTGTCGTTGAGGCCGCCGCGATAGGCCTTGCCGATCGGCGTGCGGGCGGTGGAGACGATGACGGCTTCGCGCATGGGTATGGTCCTTCGGTTGGATAATCAGTTGGCGTCGCGGGCGGAGACGGCCTTGCGGCGCTCCTCCTCGCGCAGGGTGGTCTTCATCAGCTTGCCGACGGGCGAGCGCGGCAGCGCGTCGCGGAATTCGAGATGGTCGGGCAACTCGTGCCTGCCGACCTTGTCGGCGAGAAACCGCCGCAGTTCCTCGATATCGAAAGGCTTCGCTCCCGGGCGCAGCGCGACGAACGCCTTCGCCGCCTCGCCGCGATAGTCGTCCGGCACGCCGACGACCAGCACCTCGGCGACGGAAGGATGCTCGTAGATCGCCTGCTCCACGACCTGCGGATAGACGTTGAAGCCGCCCGACAGGATCATGTCCTTCTTGCGGTCGACGATGAAGAAGTAGCCGTCCTCGTCCATGGTGCCGATGTCGCCGGTGAGGAAATAGCCGTCGGCGAAGGCCGCCTCGGTCTCGTCCGGCCGCCTCCAATAGCCGTCCGTGACGTTCGGGCCCTTGATGCGGATCTCGCCGACCTCGTTCGGCTTCAGCGCGCGCGTCGGATCGTCCAGGGCGACGATGCCGAGCTCGACGCCGGGCATCGGCAGGCCGATGGAACCGGGCTTCTCCGGCCCGGCCGACGGGAGGTTGGTGCCCGCGGGCGCCGTCTCCGTCATCCCCCAGCCGCCGAGCAGGCGATGGCCGGTCAGGTTGGTGAAGCGCTTGGCGATCTCGACCGGCATCGGCGCGCCGCCCGAACCGCAATAACGCAGCGACGACAGATCGCGGGCTTCCAGCCCCGGTGTGTTGACGAGCGCCACCCACATGGTCGGCACGCCGAGGAAGACCGTCGCGCGGCGCTGCTCGATATCGCGCAGCGTCGTCTCCACGTCGAACCTGAGGCGGAGGAAGATCTCGTTGCCGGCCTTGATCTGGCGCAGCAGGATCGTCGTCAGCGCGTAGATGTGGAACAGCGGCAGGACGCAGATGACGCGGTCCTCGCCGGGCACCGAGAGCCCCTGCCCGTTGAACCAGGCTTCGTAGCTGGACGTCGAGGCGGTCAGGTTCCCGTGGGTGAGGATCGCGCCCTTCGGCGCGCCGGTGGTGCCGCCGGTGTACTGGAGCACCGCGATGTCGGACGGGGAGACCGCGGGCCAGATGTCCGGCACGACGGAGCCGCGCACGTAGTCGGGCCAGCGGATCACCCTCGGATCATCGGGTATCCGCGTCGGCGGGACCGGCGTACCCCAGGCGGCGTCCTCTCCGACGATCACCTGATCCAAAAGGCCGGCATCGAGGAGCTTCATCGCCATCGTCAGGACGAAACCGATGTCGGCCGTCACCATGACGCGCGCGCCGCTGTCCTTGAGCTTGTAGGCGAGTTCCCGCTCGGCATCGAGCGGGCTCAGCATGACGACGCGCGCACCCGTCTTGAGGCCGCCGAAGAACCCGATCGCATGGAACGGCGTATTCGGCATGTAAACCGCGATCGTGTCTCCCGCGCCGATGCCGGCACGCAGGAATCCGGCGGCAGCCTTGTTCACCATCCGGGCGAGCGCGTCGTAGGTCACGTCGACGCCGCTGTATTCGAACACGCGCCGCGGACCGAAATCCGCGACGGCCTTGTCGAACAGTCCGCCGATCGTCGAAACGGCAAGGGGTGCGTCCCAGGAAACGCCTGGCGGGTAGGACTTCTCCCAGGCGAAGGGACGCTCGCTCATGCAGCCTTCTCTTTGCCCCTGGCGTAGTCCGCGAAGGTCGAACCCTCGTCGGCGAGGCGTTCGAGCAGCGACGCGGGCTTCAACGCTGCATTGCCGGTGACCTCCGCGTAATGGGCGAGCCGGTCGCGGATGTGCTTGAGGCCGACGAGATCGGCGTAGAACATCGGGCCGCCACGCCAGATCGGGAAGCCGTAGCCGTTGACCCAGACGATGTCGATGTCGCCGGGCCGCTGGGCGATGCCCTCCTCAAGGATCTTCGCGCCTTCGCTGATCATCGGATAGATCAGTCGCTCGACGATCTCCGTTTCGCCGATCTCGCGCCGCTTGACGTTGTTTCTGGCGGCCGTCTCAACGATCAGCGCCTCGACTTCCGGATCGGGGACGCCGGCGCGCGCGCCCTTCTCGTAGATGTAGAAGCCGCGTCCGGTCTTCTGGCCGAAACGGCCCATCTCGCACAGCGCGTCGGCGATCTCGGCACGGCCGCCGTCGGCCTGCGCGCCCATCTGCTTGCGAATGCGCCAGCCGATGTCGATGCCGGCGAGGTCCGTCATCGCGAACGGCCCCATCGGGAAGCCGAAATTGGTGATCGCCTTGTCGACCTGCTGCGGGCTCGCGCCTTCGAGGAGCAATTGCTCGGTCTGAAGCGTGCGGGCGCGCAGCATGCGATTTCCCACGAAGCCGAAGCAGACGCCGACGACGACCGGCACCTTCCTGATCTTGCGTCCGACGTCGATGGCGGTCGCGAGCACGTCGTGGTCGGTCTTGGCGCCGCGCACGATCTCGAGGAGCTTCATCACGTTCGCCGGGCTGAAGAAGTGCGTGCCGAGCACCGAGCCCGGCCGCTTCGTCATCTGCGCGATCTCGTCGACGTCGAGATAGGACGTGTTGGTGGCGAGCACCGCGCTCGGCTTGGCGATCTCGTCGAGCTTCGTGAAGATCTGCTTCTTGATGTCCATCTCCTCGAACACCGCCTCGATGATGAGGTCGGCGTCGGCCAGGGCGGACATGTCTGTGGTGCCGGTCAGGAGGTTCATCCGCTTCCTGACGTCGTCCTCGGTCATTCGTCCGCGAGAGACGGAGATGTTGTAGTTCTTCTCGATCGTGCCGAAGCCGCGGTCGAGCGCCTCCTGCGAGGTCTCGACGATGGTGACGGGAATGCCGACATTGGCGAAGTTCATCGAGATGCCGCCGCCCATGGTGCCGGCGCCGATGACGCCAACCTTCTCGACCTTGCGCGGCGCCGTGCCCTTCGGCATGTCGAGCACCTTGGCGGCCTCGCGCTCGGCGAAGAACAGATGGCGCTGCGCCTTCGACTGGTCGCCGGCGACGAGCTTCATGAACATCTCGCGCTCGCGCTTCAGCCCTTCGGCGAACGGCACCTCGAACGACAACCTCACCGCCTCGACGCAGGCGTGCGGCGCCTCGAGGCCGCGCGCCTTCGCGGTCAGCGCGCCGGCCGCCATGTTGAACGCAGTCATGTCCGCCTTGACGTCGGCGAGCTTGTCGGCGCGCTCGGAGATACGCGGCGGCGCCTTGCCTTCCGCACCGACCTTCCTGGCGAGAGAAATCGCGGCCTGCGTCAGATCGCCGCTCGCGATCTCGTCGATCGCACCGAGCTTCAGGGCCTTCTCCGCGGCGATCGGATCGCCGCTGACGATGATCTTCAACGCCTCGACCGGACCGATCAGCCGCGGCAGCCGCTGCGTGCCGCCGGCGCCGGGCAGAATGCCGAGCTTCACTTCGGGCAGGCCAACGCGCGTACCCGGAGCCGCGACGCGGTAGTGGCAACCGAGAGCCACCTCGAAGCCGCCACCGAGAACTGTGCCGTGCAGCGCGGCGACGACCGGCTTCGGCATGTCCTCGACGGCGTTGATCATCTCGATGAGCGCGGGCGGCTGCGGCGGCCTGCCGAACTCGGTGATGTCGGCCCCGGCGGAGAAGGTGCGGCCAGCGCAGGCGAGCACCACCGCCTTGACGGAGGCGTCGTTGCGCAGGCTCGCCATCGCCTCGGCGACGCCGCTCCTCACCGCATGGCCGAGCGCATTCACCGGGGGATTGTCGATCGTCACGACGGCAACGTCGCCGTCCCTCGTTACGTTCACGACGTCACTCATCAAGATCTCCACTCGGTTCCGGTTGGGCGCGCCCATGGACAGGAGGGCTGCAGGCGCTCCACTAAGCGAACGCGGCGGCGGCCGCAAGCATCCCGCTTCCCCGCCTCCGGATACACGGCTCCACGGTGCCTCAATCGACCGGCCTCCCCTCGAATTTGTTTCGCTGTGCGAAATTTGATTTTACAATTTCGGCCGGACGCTAGAAACTGCCGCGCTGGTTGTCAACGCAGGAGGAAAAAACCGTTGGACGCGCCGCCCCACGGCCGCGACACCGCGCCGGAACACGACCGCAAGTTCGTGATGGCGCTCGCGCGCGGCCTCGAGGTTCTTCGGGCCTTCAGGGCCCGCGACGGCCTGCTCGGCAATACCGAGATCGCCGAACGCACCGGCCTGCCGAAGCCGACCGTCACCCGCCTGACCTACACCCTGACCCGGCTCGGCTATCTCGTTCACGTCGCACGCTTCAACAAATACCAGTTGGCACCGGCGGCGATGGCGCTCGGCTACACGGCGCTCGCCCATATCGGCATCCGCCACATCGCCCGCCCGCACATGCAGGCTCTTGCGGACCATGCGGGGGGAGCCGTGGCGCTCGGATCTCGTGATCGGCTGTCCGTCATCTACGTCCAGCACTGCGTGGCGAGCACCAATCTGTCGACGCGCCTCGACGTCGGCTCCCGGATTCCGATCGCGACCACGGCGATCGGCCGCGCCCTGATTTCCGTCATGTCGAAGGAGGAGCGCGAGGAACTGTCCGACCGGCTCGCCGAACGCGCCGGCGGAGACTGGGCCCGGATCAGCGAGGGGATCGAAAGGGCGATGGCGGACGTGCGCAAGCGCGGTTTCACCGTGTCGTTCGGCGATTGGCTGGAGGACGTCAACGGCGTCGCCGCGCCGATCATCATGCCCGACGGATCGGGTGTCTACGCTTTCAGTTGCGGAGCGCTGTCGTCCGACATCTCGGGCGACCGGCTCGTCGGCGAAGTCGCCCCGCGCCTCCTGGATCTCGTGCACGCCGTTGAGGCGATGCTCGGCGGCCACGCGAGCGGACTGGACGACGCGGACGGGTACGGCCTGCCCGTCTTCCAGGGCGCGCGACGAGGCGCGCCCGAAGGCGACGGCCGACGGCGCCGCGATCGCACCGTCACTTCCCGGCAGCCAGAATGATCTCCGTCCTGCGCCAGCCGAGCCTGGAACGGCTGGAATTGTCGGAAGCCTTGTGCCGCAGGAGTCGCGGAGCCGTCGGAACCCGCGTCGGCGGCCCACTCGACGCCAAGACGATCGCCGGCACGGCACAGACGCACTACGGCCAGATCGCCCGTGCCTCTATTGCAGGCCCGTCATCAAAGCGGCCAACATCCACGTCTCGGCGGCGCGCCCGAACGTCCTGATCCTGGAGCCGATCCGCGACTGGACCGGCCTCCATGCCGAGATCCTGAAGAAGCAGTCGGGTCGGAGGACGGCTACGTCGTCCCGCCGGCGCCGCCGGGGCTCGGCGCCGAGCTGGACGAGGATGTCGCACGCGCGCACCCATATGCCGGAAACGAACTGCACCTGATGCCCGGCGACCGGCCAATCTCCTGATCGAGAGAACGGAGGCATCCATGCGCTACGGTTACATCGGCCTCGGCCATCTCGGCGGCAATCTCGCCGCGAGCCTGCTGCGCGAGGGCTATTCCGTGACGGTCCACGACCGGGATCGCACGGCCGCCGAACGGTTGATCGCGCTCGGCGCCGCCTGGGCCGACACGCCGAAGGCGGTCGCGGAGAAAAGCGACGCCGTCATCACCTGCCTGCCCTCCCCCGCCGTCTCCGAAGCCGTGCTGTGCGGCCCGGGCGGCATTCTCGATGGCCTGAAGCCGGGCGGAACGTGGATCGAGATGTCGACGCTCGGCCGCGAGGAGATCGAGGCGCTCGCCGGGCAGGCCAGGGACAAGGGCATCGAGACGCTCGAATGTCCGGTCACCGGCGGCGTCCACCGCGCCGCCCACGGCGACATCACCGTGCTCGTAGGCGGCGACGCGGCGCTGTTCGAGACGCACAAGCCCGCACTTCAGGCGATGGGCGGCGAGATCTTCCACATGGGCCCGCTCGGCTCGGCGGCGGTGATCAAGGTGATCACCAACATGCTCGCCTTCATCCACCTCGTTGCAGCCGGCGAGGCGCTGATGCTGGCGAAACGCGGCGGCCTTGACCTCGCTCAGGCCTTCCACGCGATCCGCGCCTCCTCGGGCAACTCCTTCGTCCACGAGACAGAGAGCCGGCTGATCCTGAACGGCCCCTACGACATCGGCTTCACCATGGACCTCGCCTGCAAGGACCTCGGCTTCGCCATGGGCTTCGGCCGCGAGTTCGGGGTGCCGCTCGATCTTGCCGCGCTGACGACGCAGACCTTCATCCGCGCCCGCGAGGCCTATGGCGGCTCGGCCTGGTCGAGCCGGGTGGTGAAGCTGCTCGAAGACGCGCTCGGCACGGACCTGCGCGCCCCGGGATTCCCCGCGAAGCTTGAGTAGTGTCTGGTGTCGCCGTTTCGGTGCGAGCCGCGTGGTCTATCGCGACAGCTTCGCGGCGGGCGTTTCCAGGGCCGCGGCCGGCGCACGACCGGAGCCGGGAAGATCCGAGGTTGACCGGCGAAAGCGGCACTCCCATATCAGGGCACCCATCCTTTTCAGCCGACGAAGCCGGAAGCGAGGGACGAGACCGGACTTAGGGACTGGCGTTCCATGCCGCGCCGCTCCCAACCGGTGAGAAATGGCTTTCTGGTCCTGGCGAATGACCGAGATCTTTACCGCGCCTGCGCTCACCGCTCTCGCCCAGGTCATCATGATCGACCTGGTGCTTGCCGGCGACAACGCGATCGTCATAGGCCTTGCCGCCGCCGGCCTGCCGCGCGAGCGCCGCGCCAAGGCGATCGCCGTCGGCATCGTCGCCGCCACGGTGCTTCGTATCCTCTTCGCAAGCATCACCACCCAGCTCCTGGAGATCGTCGGCCTGCTGCTCGCAGGCGGGATCCTGCTTCTGTGGGTCTGCTGGAAGATGTGGCGGGAGTTGCGCACCACGGCGAAGGAACGGGAGGATCTGACGGAGACCCTAGCCGACCGGGATTTGAACGCCGACGGGACCGTCGGCGCCGGCACGGTGTCGACAAAGACGTTCGGCCAGGCGGCGACGCAGATCGTGATCGCCGACATCTCGATGTCGCTCGACAACGTGCTCGCGGTCGCCGGCGCCGCACACGAGCATCCGATCGTGCTCGTCTTCGGCCTCGCGCTGTCGATCACGCTGATGGGCGTCGCCGCGTCCCTGATCGCCCGCCTCCTGAACCACCACCGCTGGATCGCCTATGTCGGCCTTCTGGTGATCCTCTACGTGGCGCTGGAGATGATCTGGCGCGGCAGCGAGGAAGTGTGGCCGCACGTCGAACCCGCGGCGAAGGCGATCATGGGCTGACGACCCTCGACCCATAGCCGAACGCGCAGCTCGAAGTCCCCATCTTTCCACGCAGGTTTTCGCGACGCGATGCGTGCCGGCGCGTTGACGCGTCCCGCCCGTCTCTGTATATCTCATATAGAAACAATGTTTCACAATGAGAAACAGCGGAGGAAATCGATGCGTATTCTTCACGGCTTTGTCGCAGGTGTTTTCGCCCTCGGCGCGATGAGCGTCACGGCATCCGCCGCCGACTACAACTTCAAGGTCGGCCACGCAGCCTCGAGCAAGCACGCCTTCAACACGGGCGTCGAGATGTTCGCCGAGGCCGTCGCCGAGAAGACCGGCGGCAAGGTCGCGATCGAGGTGGTCGGCGACCGCCAGCTCGGCGACGACAAGCAGCTCCTGGAGGGCGTCCAGCTCGGCACGATCGACGGTGCACTGGTGTCGTCCCCGACGTTCCCGTTGGCCGCCGGCGCGGCGGCCTTCGACGCGCTGCAGCTTCCCTTCCTGGTATCCTCCTATGACGCCATGTCGGCAGCCCTCTCCGGTCCGGTCGGCCAGAAGCTGCTCGACAGCCTCGACGCCAAGGGCATGAAGGGCCTCTCCTTCTACGAGGCCGGCCAGCGACACTTCCTGAGCCGCGAGAAGCCGGTGAAGTCCCTCGACGACTTCAAGGGTCTCAAGACACGTATCGTTCCGATCCCGCTGCACAAGGCGACCTGGGAAGCCGTCGGCACCAACCCCGTCGGCATGCCGTACGGCGAGGTCTATTCGGGCCTCGAAACGGGCGTGATCGACGCGGTGGAGATCAACCTCTCCTCGATCGAATCCGAGAACCTGTTCCAGAACGCCAAGGAGGTGACGCTCACCGGCCACTACTTCTGGCCGGGCGTGCTCGTGATGAACAAGGCCAAGTTCGACGCCTTGCCGGCGGACATCCAGAAGGCAATGATCGAGGCCGGCCACGAGACGATCGCCAAGCACTACCAGTTCGCCAGGGACGACGAGGCGCGTGTCGCCGAAGCGCTGAAGGCGAAGGGCGTGCACATCAACCAGCTCGACGACCTGAAGGCCATGCAGGACAAGACCGCGCCGGTCGTGGAGCAGTGGTCGGGCAAAGACCCGATCATCGGCGAATTCATCGAAGCCGTCCGCAAGGGGTCGTGACGATGACCGAGAAGGCGCAAGCCTTTCGCTGGGAAGACCTGCCCCGGGAGCACGTGCGTCCCGGGGTCTCCCGGGCGGGGTTCCGCGGCAACGACGCGATGATGGTCATGAACTGGCTCGAGCCGGGCATGGAGGTGCGTCCGCACAGCCATCCCGAAGAGCAGCTCGTGATGGTGGTCAAGGGCAGGATGCGCTTCTACATCGGCGACGACACCGTCGACGTCGAGCAAGGCGGCATCGTCCGGATCCCGCCGAACGTGGTGCATTGCGGCGAGGTGCTCGGCGACGAGACCGTGCTGAACCTCGACGTGTTCTCGCCGCTACGCCAGGACTACCTGCATCTGGTGACCTATCAGAAGGACACGTTCGAGGCCGCCTGATCCCACGGACGGCCGGTTTCCTCCCCGGCGGCCGGCCTTCGGGCCGGCCGGACGGGGAAGCCATACCCGAAGGAACCCGCCCCAGCGGACGAATGAGATGACCGGAACCCTGAGCCAGATAGCACGCCTCTACAATGGCCTGATGGTCGCTGTCCTGGGCGCCCTGATGGCGGTGCTGTTCGCGGTGATGTGCGTGCAGGTGTTCTTCCGCTACGGCCTCAACGCCTCGCTGATCTGGGCCGAGGAGGTCTGCCGCTATCTGCTGATCTGGGTCTCGTTCCTGGCCTGCGGTGTCGCCTATCAGCGCGGCGAGATCGCGGCGATGCGCATCCTGCTCGAGGCGCTGCCGGCCCGCGCCGCGACCCTGCTGGCGATCGCCGCCGACGCCGCGATCCTCGTGCTGCTCGCCGTCCTGACGGTCTACGGCTGGCGCTACGCGGTGTTCTCCGAGGGCCAGACCATGCCGGCCGCCGACTTCATCTGGGCCGACATCCTCGGCGGAGAAGGCTCGGCGAACGTGTCGATGTTCTGGATCTACGTCTCGATCCCCGTCGGCGCGGGGCTGCTCGCCATCCACGTCGCCGTGCATCTTGTCGCCTGCCTGAAGGCGTTCGCCCGCGGAACGAGCCCGGTCTTCCCGGGCACGCCGGAGGGCGAGCTGTGATCTTCTATCTCTCCGGCTTCGCGGCATTCCTGCTGATCGGCGTTCCGGTCGCGCTGGCGCTCGGTCTCGCCTCGCTGATCTACCTGTTCCTGACCGGCAACACGCAGCTCTTGATCGCCTTCCCGCAGCGCATGATCGCCGGCGTCGACCAGTTCGTGCTGCTGACGATCCCCTTCTTCCTGCTCGCCGGCAACTTCATGAACGCGGGCGGCATCACCGACGAGATCGTCAGGCTCGCCCAGACCCTCGTCGGCCGGGTGCGCGGCGGCCTCGCCGCCGTCACGGTGGTCGCCAGCATGCTGTTCTCCGGAGTCAGCGGCGCTGCGACGGCCGAAGCCTCCGCGCTCGGCAGCGTGCTGATCCCGGCGATGCGTCGTGACGGCTACGACCCGCGCTATGCGGCAGCCCTCGTCGCGACGAGTTCGATCCTGGGACCCCTAGTGCCGCCGTCGCTGGCGCTGATCCTCTACGGTGTGCTGACCGGCACCTCTATCGGCGACCTGTTCATCGCCGGTATCGGTCCGGCCATCGTGCTCTGCCTTGCCCTCGTCGGCTACGTGCTGGTCAAGGCTCGGCGCGAGAACCATCCGGTTTCGCCGGTACTGGACGCGGGTCAGCGCCGCCGCTCGCTCATCCGCGGCGCCCCTGCCCTGATGCTGCCGGTGATCATCGTCGGCGGCATCCGCTCGGGCGTGTTCACGCCGACGGAAGCGGCCGCCGTCGCGGCTCTCTACGCGCTGCTGCTCGCCGTGTTCCTCTACCGTACGATGGGCTTCCGGGATTTCTGGACGGCGCTGTTCGAGACGGCGACGCTTTCGGCCGGCATCATGCTGATCGTGGCGATGGCCTCGATGACGGCCTTCGTGCTCGGTTTCGAGAACGTGCCGCGCCAGATCGCCTCCGCGCTTCTGGCGCTGACCCAAGATCCCTCACTGCTGCTGCTCCTCATCAACGCGCTGCTGCTCATTCTCGGCCTCTTCCTCGAGCCGCTGGCGGCGATGATCCTGGTCATGCCGATCCTGATCGAAGTGGTGAAGACGATCGGGCTCGATCCTGTCCAGTTCGGCGTCATGGTCGTGCTCAACCTGATGATCGGCATGATCACGCCGCCGGTCGGCCTTTGCCTGTTCATCGTCGGCGCGATCGGCCGCGTCCCGATCGAGGGCGTGAGCCGCGCCGCGCTGCCGATGATCGTGATCTGCGTCGTGGTATTGCTGCTCGTCGCCTTCGTGCCCGAGCTGACGCTGTTCCTGCCGAGCCTCGTCGGGGAATGAGGAGGCTGGCATGACGACAGACACCGCGCGGTCCGGAATCCAGTCGCTCAAGCACGCCTTCCGCGTGATCGAGGAGATGGCGGCGATCGGCGAGCCGGTCGGCGTCACCGAGCTCTCCAAGGCGCTCGGCATACCGAAGACGCGGACCTTCCGCTACCTGCGCACGCTGAAGACGCTCGGCTACGTGTCGCAGGACGAGACGACCGAGCGCTACCGGCTGACGCTGCGCCTGTTCCATCTCGGCCAGGCGGTGGCGGATTCGACGCAGCTCCTCACCGAGGCGCGCGCGGCGATGGTCCAGCTGCGCCGCGACACCGGGCAGACGGCGACGCTGTCGAGCATCGAGAGCACCGGCGTGCGCGTCCTCGACATCGTCCGCGCCCACTCGCCGGTGCAAATCGTCACCCGCCCGGGCGCGTTGCTCGAATTCCATTCCTCGGCCCAGGGTCGCGTCGCCCTCGCCTTCGGGCCCGCGAGCCTGTGGCGGGCGGTGCGCGGCAAGGCGCTCTCCAAGTGGACGCCCCGCACCAACACCGACATCGCCACGCTAGAGGCCGAGGTGGAACTCGCCCGCGAGCGCGGCTGGGCGACGGCGCCCGAGCAGACGCTCGTCGGCGTCAACGCGCTCGCCGCGCCGATCTTCGGTGCCAACCGCGAGCTGATCGCCACCATCACGGTCGCCGGCTCGCTCCAGCACGTTCCCGCCGAGCCGCCGCCCGAGCTTCTCGCGTCTGTCCTTCAGGCGGCGCGCCGCATTTCCGAAAATCTGGGTTGCACGGAGTATCCTGTATGACGCGCCACGCGCTCGCGGTCGACATCGGCGGAACCTTCACCGACGTCGTGCTCGTTTCCGATGACGGCTCGAGTTACGTCGACAAGACGCTGACCACGCACGCCAACCTGCTGGAGGGCTTCTTCCGAGGCGTCGACCAGGTTCTGGCCCGCGCCGGCCTGGGGCCCCGCGACATCGACGAGGTCATCGTCCACGCCACCACGATCGTCACGAACGCGCTGATCGAGCGCAAGGGGCCGCCGACCGCGCTGATCGTCACCGAGGGCTTCCGCGACGTGCTCTACATCCGCAACGAGCACCGCTACGACATGTACGATCCGCAGATCGAGTTCCCCGATCCGCTGATCACCCGCGACCACACCTTCCCGCTCGCCGAGCGCGTCTACGCCGACGGCGAGGTCGGCGCGGCCGTCGAGGCGGACGCGGTGCGGGCGATCGCCACCGAACTGAAGGCGAAGGACGTCAAGTCCGTCGCCGTTTGCCTGCTCAATTCCTACAAGAACCCGGAGAACGAGAAGGCCGTCGGCCGCGTCCTCGCCGAGGAGATGCCGGAGCTGTTCGTCTCCCTGTCGAGCGACATCGCTCCGCAGATGCGCGAATACCTGCGCGCCTCGACGACGGCGATCAACGCCTTCACCGAGCCGATAACGCGGCCCTACCTCAACGCGCTGACGGAAGAGCTGTCGCGGCGCGGTTTCTCGCAGCAGCCGCTCATCATGCTGTCGAGCGGCGGCGTGGTCGGCGCGCCGACGGCGGGGCGCAACCCGGTCCGCATGATCGAGTCCGGTCCCGCGGCCGGTGCGCTCGTCGCGAGCTTCTTCGCGCGGCGCTTCGACATCCCGAACCTCATCTCCTTCGACATGGGCGGCACCACGGCGAAGGCCTGTCTCATCCTCGACTACGAACCGCTCGTTTCGGGCGAGTTCGAGGTCGACCGCCGCTACCGGTTCAAGCCGGGCAGCGGCATGCCGATCACCGTGCCGTCGATCGACATGATCGAAATCGGCGCGGGTGGTGGCTCGATAGCACGCGTAGACGCGCTCGGACTTCTGAAAACAGGGCCGGACAGCGCCGGCTCGGACCCCGGTCCCGTTTGCTACGGGCGTGGCGGCACCCAACCCTGCATCACGGACGCCGACGTGGTGCTCGGAATTCTCGATCCCGACAATTTCCTCGGCGGCGACATGAAGCTCGACGCCGGCGGCGCCCGCAAGGCGTTGGGCGCGTTGGGCGACAGGCTCGGCGTTACGGCGGAGAAGGCGGCGCTCGGCGTGTTCGAGGTCGTCTGCGAACAGATGGCCGCCGCGGCGCGCGCGCATGCGACCGACCGCGGCGTCGACTACCGCGGCATGCCGATGCTCGCCTTCGGTGGCGCCGGCCCGGTGCACGCCTGCAAGGTCGCGACCCTCGTCGAGGCGAGCATCGTGATCTATCCCCCGCTCGCCAGCGTCCTGTCGGCGTTCGGCACCCTGGTCACGCCGGCGAAGATCGACCTCGTCCGCAGTGAGCTCGTGCGGCTCGAGAACATCGACTGGGCGAAGCTCGGCACGACCCTCGACTCGATGATCGCGGAAGGCCGCAACGCCCTCCTGGAGGCCGGCCTGCGCGAGGAGGAGACGAGCTTCGGCTTCTCCGCCGACATGCGCTACGTCGGCCAGCAGTCGGAGATCGCCGTCCAGTTCGACGACGACCCGCGCCGCATCGCCGATCCGGCGGAGCTGCGCGAGACCTTCGAGACGGCCTACGAGAGGGTCTACGGCATGACTCTTCAGGACATGCCCGTCGAAGTGGTGAGCTGGCGCGTCGTCGCGCAGGGAAAGGCTCCGGCGCGGGAGGCAAAGGTACGCTTCGCAGCCGAGCCGGCGCAACCCAAGCGCACCCGCAAGGTGCATCTCGGCGACACTCCGAGCGACGTGCCCATCTACGACCGCGCCGCGCTCGCGGTCGGCCAGACGATCGCCGGCCCGGTGATCGTCGAGGAACGCGAGACGACCGCCTTCGTGCTGCCCGGCTGGTCGCTGGAGCTGCATGAGAGCGGCAGCCTGATCGCACGCAGGATGGAGGCCTGAGATGGACGGCATCGAACTCGAGATTCTCTGGTCGAACCTGATCTCGATCGTCAGCGAACAGGCGCGCGCCCTGCAGCGCGTCGCCTTCTCGCCGGTCGTGCGCGAGGCGGGCGATCTCGCCAACGCGATCTTCGACAAGCGCGCGCGGATGGTGGCCCAGGCGGTGACCGGCACGCCCGGCCACATCAACTCGCTCGGCGCCGCCGCCCGCAATCTCCTGAAGGCGATCCCGCCGGAGACGCTTCGGCCCGGCGACGTGCTGATCACCAACGATCCGTGGATGTCGGCGGGCCACTTCTTCGACATCACCGTGCTGACGCCGATCTTTCGCTCGGGCGAAATCATCGGCTACTGCGGCTCGACGATCCACCACACCGACATCGGCGGCTACGGCGTCGGCTCGGGCGCTCGCGACATCCACGAGGAGGGCCTCTGGATCCCGGTACTGAAGCTCTACGAGGGCGGCCGGCCGAACGAGACCCTGCACGCGATCCTGCGCCAGAACGTGCGCACGCCCGACGCCCTGTTCGGCGATCTCGGCGCGCAGGTCGCCAGCGGCAACATCGCCGCCGAGCGCCTCGCCATGATGTGCGACCGTTACGGCCTCGACGACATAGAGGAGCTGTCCGACGAGATCATAAGCCGGTCGGAGACGGCGACGCGCGAGGCGATCTCTAAGCTGCCGGGCGGCACCTATCACGGCGAGAGCCGCTTCGACGTGCCGAGCGGCGAGATCATCACGCTGCACACGGCGGTGACGATCGACGCGGAGGCCGGCGACATCGTGATCGACTTCGCCGGATCGTCGGGACCGAGCCGGATCGGCATCAACGTCGTGCCGGCCTATACCCACGCCTACGCGACCTTCGCCGTGCGCTCGACGCTCAATCCGGAACTGCCGAACAACTTCGGCAGCCTCGCCCCGATCAAGGTCGTCGCCCCGGACGAGTGCATCGTCAACGCCAAGTACCCCTCCCCCGTCAACGCCCGCCACGTGGTCGGCATGTACGTGCCGTTCCCGATCCTCAAGGCGCTGGCGCAGGTTACGCCGGAAAGCGTCGTGGCCGAGGGGTCCGGCGCGGTGTGGACGATCCAGATCCAGGGCCGCGACCGCACCGGCCAGCCCTTCACCAGCTCGATGTTCAACTATTCGGGCGGCATGGGTGCGCGCGCGACCAAGGACGGCCTCTCGGCGATCTGCTACCCGACCGGCGTCGCCGCCGTGCCGACCGAGGTGCTGGAAGCCGCGTTCCCGATCGCCTTCACCTGCAAGGAACTCGAGCTGGGCTCGGGCGGTTCCGGCAAGCATCGCGGCGGCGACGGCCAGCGCATTGGCTACCGCATGCGCACCGGCTCGCCGTGGCTCCTGAACGCGATCCCCTCCCGCCTGAGGGAAGGACCGGAAGGGCTGTTCGGGGGCGGCTCCGGCACTGCCGGCCGTTTCGAGATCAACGGCAAGGCGATGTCGGAAGCCCGTAAGATCGAGATGCAGCCGGACGACGAGGTGCTGATGATCACCCCGGGCGGCGGCGGCTACGGCTGAGCCCGACCGCATCCGCCCGCGCCCCGCCCCTCCGACGCCCCCTCGTCGCCCCTCGGTCGCCCCCGTCCGCCCCTCAGGTCTCGACCGAGGGATACTCCCTGCCGCGCCAGTGCTGGAGCTTGGCGGCCATCTCGCGCTGGAAGGAGAGCGGCCCGCTCTTCTCCATGTACGGCTCGTCGTAGATGCCGATGAAGATCGTCAGGTTGAGGAAGAAGTGCGCGCCCATCTCGAACAGGGCGACGTAGTCGTGGTCGATCAGCGCCTGGCGCTCCTCGGGCGTGAAGGCATGGACGCTCGAGGCCTCGACCTCGTTGTTGATGAGCTTCGGGCCCATCGACTGTTCCCAGGTCGCCACGAAGCTGCGCGGCTCCTCGGCATAGCGCTTCAGCAGTTCCGGGTCCCGGTCGACCATGAACAGGAACTTGTTGACGTAGTACTTGCTCATGCCGCCTGCTCCTTCGGGTACCAGGTGAAATAGGCTTCCATGGTGTGGAAGAGGTCGAGATTGTCGACGTAGTCGGCATTCTCCGGCCCGGCGACGCCGAGCATCAGGATGAAGTTCAGGAAGCCCTGGGTGGCGTTGCCGCTCGTGACCATGCTCTCGTGCGTCACGTTCTCGAGCATCGCCTCGATGTCGCCGTTGCTGAGCCACTCGATCGCCTGGCGGTCGAAGACCGGATCGGGGCCCGTCTCCATGAACTGGCGCGGGCCGCCGAGCTCGAGCGACAGATGGCCGGTGCCGATCGCCGCCACGCGCTTGTCGGAGGGGTAGTCGTCGATCGCCTTCCGGATCGCCCGGCCGAGATCGTAGAACCGCTTCGGCGAGGGCAGCGGCGGGGCGAAGATGTTGGTGTAGATCGGCACCACCGGCAGGTCGTTCTGCGGCCTCACCGTGATGATCGGGCAGATGATCGAATGGTCGATCTTCAGCTCGTTCGAGAAGGCGAAATCGAAGTTCTGGTCCATCAGCGACTGATGCATGAAGCGCGACATGTCCTCGTCGCCCTCGAGCACGTAGGTCGGGATGCCGAACTCGCGTATCTCGTTGTAGAACGTCGCGTCGTAGCGCGGCGCCTTGCCGATCAGGAACTGCGGGCAGTTGTCGAGGAAGATCTGGTGGAAATGGTCGGAGCCGACCATCACCAGGATCTCGGGCTCCGCCTTCGCGAGCGTCTCGCGATAGGCCTCCACCTTGCGCTTCCACTCCGGCGCCTGCGGCATCTGCTGCTCGGGCGGCATTGTGGTTGCCTTCAGGTAGAACGGGTGGTGCGTCGATGCCAGCGTGGCGACGAGTTTTGCCAAGGTCACTCTCCCTTTCGAATGCGCGCGCCTTGCCAGAGCGCGCTCCCGTTTCTTGCCTCGCGTGTCAGTTCGCGAAGAGATTGCGTTCGATGCCGGCGGCCTCGAACAGGTAGTCGCGGCTCTTCTCCAGCTCGGCCCGCAGCTTCGGGATATCGAACCCGAGCACCTGGCCGTCCCATTTCTTCGCCTCGCCGGCGACGAAGACCGTGTCGACGTTGGTGCGGTCCATCAGCGTCGCCACTGCGCCGGGAACGTTGTTCAGCGGCGCGACGTTCATCGCCTCGGCGTCGAGGAGAATGATGTCGGCCTCCTTGCCGGGGGTCAGCGAGCCCGTCTTGTGGGCGAGCTTCAGGCCCTCCGCGCCGCCGAGCGTCGCCGTCTTCACGGCATCGCGGGCGGTCAGCAGCTCGGGATAGTCCTCCCCGGCGAGCGCCTTCTCGTTCGTGAAGGCGCGCTGCAGCGTCAGCAGGCTGCGCATCTGCGTGAACGGGTCGGCGGTCAGCGTGCATTCGACGTCCGACGAGAGCGACATGCTCATGCCGAGATCGAGCGCCTTCTGGACGGGCGGCATGCCGTGGCGCATGTGCATCTCGATCGGCACCGACAGCGACACGTGCGACCCCGCGTCGGCGGCGGTCTTCCAGGCGAGCTCCGACATACCGGTCATGTGGATGAAGATGTTGTCTGCGCCGAACTGCCCGGATTTCGCCAGTTCGTCGAAAGTCGGCTGCATGCCGAAGGTGCCGACGACGTGCAGCGCGACGGGCAGGTCGAGATCGCGCCCCGTCTTCCAGGCCGCCTCGTAGCCGGGAATGTAGATCTCGCCGCCCATGACCATCGTGATCAGCTGGTCGCCGGAGGCGAAGTAGCGCTCGCGGATGCGGCTCGCGTCGCCGGGATACTTCGAATTGTCGCCCCAGCCCTCGAAGTACCCGAAGACCGAGCGCCGCCCGGCGTCGCGCAAGCCTTCGTACACCGCGTCGGAATGCTCGGGCGAATGATGGATCTGGCTGACGTCCATCACCGTCGTGACGCCGGCGTCGAGCTGCGCGATCGAGCCGAACAGCACGTTGATGTAGACGTCCTGCGGCCGGTAGACCATCGAGAACTTCTGCAGGATCGTCTCGTAGTAGTTGTGCGCGCTCGACGGCCTGCCGTCGTTGATCAGGATGCCATTGGCGAGCTGGCTGCGCAGCGCGGTCTCGAACTGGTGGTGATGGGTATCGATGAAGCCGGGCATGACGATCTTGCCGGCCGCATCGACGATCGCGGCGTCTCCGGCGTCGATGTCGCGGCCGACCTCGACGATCTTCGCCCCGTCGATCAGGACGTCGCCGACCGCGAAGTCGCCGACCTTGTCATCCATCGACAGGACCGCGCCGCCCTTGATCAGGATGCGCCTGCCCGGCGTGCCGAGGCCTTCGGGAAGCCTGGCGGCTGCGGCGTCGCGTCCGGCCGCGCTCCCCGGCGAGGATGCCCCGCCACCGCCGCCACCTGCCGCCGCCATCATCACCGTGCCGCTCGGACCGGCGAGATCGTGGCTCATCGGATCGCACAGGCTGCACATGTTTTCCTCCCTTGGGCGTCTCTTGACCGGCTTCTAGGTCTTTATGATCGAATGCAGGATCGGATAGCGCGCGATCGCGTGTGCGATCTGCGAGGCGACCGCGCGAAGCTCGGGCAGGCGTTCGGCGACAAGCGATTCCGGCGTCACCATGCCCGTGTATCCGGACGTGTTCAGTGCCGCGATCGTCTTGCCGTTGAGGTCGCGGATCGGCACCGCCAGCGCGGTGATGCCGTAGTCGAGCTGGTCGACCGTGGTCGAGTAGCCCGCTTCACGGACCGCCAGGATCTCTTTGTGAAGCACTTTCGGATCGGTGATGGTCTTCGACGTCAGCGGCTCCGGCCGGACATGCGAGATGTACTTGGCCAGCGCCTCGTCGGAGAGATCGGCGAGCAGCACGCGGCCGAGCCCCGTCGCGCAGGCCGGATAGCGCGCGCCGGCAACCGCCGCGGCCCGGCGGGCGCGCTGCACCGAGAAATGGGCGATGTAGATGACGTCGTCGCCGTCGAGCGTTCCCACCGACGAGGCGTCGCCGAAGCGCTCGACGAGGGCGCGCAGATTGGGCTGAAGCACCTCGTCGATGCGGGCGGAGAAATAGAACGCCGAGCCCAGCGTCATGATCTTGGGGCGCAGGTGGAAGCGCTTGTTGTTCTGCCCCACGTATCCGAGGGTCTGAAGCGTGATCAGGCTGCGCCTCGCGGCGGCGGGCGAAAGGCCGACGCGGCGCGCGACCTCGCTCAGCGTCATCTCGGGATTGGCGGCATCGAAGCATTCGAGGATCGCGAGCCCCTTCGCGAGGCTTTCGACGAACTCGGCCGGCCGCTCGTGCGCGTCTGTGCTCGTCACGTCGTCAAGCACGTCACGTCATCCTCCCCTCCCGTGCCACATCGTTCCTCTGCGGCAGATGGCACTTCTGTTTGTTGCTTGACGCAAGATTAGGGGGTCAGTAAGATTTCGGCAAGAGCAAAATATTTCGGATACCGAAAAGAGGTTCTAGGGATGCGAATCGGCAAGCAGGATCAGGCCTTCACCGCGATCGCGACTTCGGACGCGGACAGCATCACGGTCCGCGGCCTCGATCTCTGCAACGATCTGATCGGCAAGATCGACTTCACCGACTACTTCTGGCTTCTGGTCCTCGGCGATCGGCCGAGCCCCGAGCAGCGGGCCATGATGGACGCCTGCCTTGTCGCCATCGCCGAGCATGGCCTCGTCCCGAGCGTGCAGGCCGCCCGCATGACGCTCGCCGCCGGCCCAGAATCCTGGCAGGGCGCGATGTCCGCCGGCCTGCTCGGCATGGGTAGCGTCGTCGCGGGAAGCTCGGAGATCGCCGGCCAGTTCCTCGCCGAGGTGATCGCCAGGGCCGAAGCCGACGGCACCGATATAGAGACGGCCGCGATCGAGAGCCTCAAAGGTCTGAAGGCGGAGCGCAAGAAGGTGCCGGGCCTCGGCCATCCGCAACACAATGCCGGCGATCCGCGCGCGAACCGGCTGCTGGCGATCGCCGGCGAGCTCGGCATCGACGGCAGATACATCGAGACGATCCGCATACTCGCGAAGCATGCGCCGGGCATCATGGACCGGCCACTGCCGATCAACGTGTCGGGGGCGATCCCGGCGACGATCCTCGACGCGGGCTGGCCGCTCGATGCGATCAAGGCGGTGCCGCTGCTCGCGCGCACGGCGGGGCTGGCCGCGCACCTCTTCGAGGAATCGCAGCGCTCGATCGGCTTCATCATGTCGCACAAGGCCGATCAGGCGATCGCTTACGATGGACCGGAACCAAGCCCCTCGCGCGACAAGAAATCGGCCTGAGGTCGGCATGGTCAAGATCCTGAAGGACGTCCGCGTCGTCGAGCTGGGCACCTACATCACCGGTCCGGCGGCCGCCATGCAGCTCGCAGATCTCGGCGCGGATGTGATCAAGGTCGAGCGCCCCGACGGCGGCGACCCGTTCCGCGCCTTCAAGGGCGGTCTCTATTCCCCGCACTACCAGACCTACAACCGCAACAAGCGCTCGATCGCCCTCGACACCAAGGACCCCGACGACCTCGCCGTCTTCTATGACCTGATCGCCGGCGCCGACGTATTCATCCAGAACTTCCGGCCGGGCGTCGCCGAGAAGCTCGGTGTCGGCGAGGACGACCTCAGGAAGGTCAATCCGACGATCGTCTACTGCGCGATATCGGGCTTCGGCACCAGCGGTCCGTCCCGCGACCGTCCGGCCTTCGATACGGTCGCCCAGGCGGCGAGCGGCTACCTGCGGCTGCTGACGCCGCCGACGAACCCCCGCGTCATCGGGCCCGCGATCGCCGACGCCGTGACCGGCCAGTACGCGGCGATGGGCATCGTTGCGGCACTCCTGGAGCGTACGAAGACCGGCAAGGGCCGGCGCCTCGACATCTCGATGCTCGAGGCCATGGCCCATTTCAACCTCGACAGCTTTACCCACTACTACTCGGCCGGCGAGGTGATGGGCCCGCTGTCGCGTCCGGTTGTCTCGCAGAGCTACACCTTCCAGTGCAGCGACGGGAAGTGGGTGGCGATCCACATGTCGTCACCGCCGAAATTCTGGGAAGGCCTTCTCGAGGCGACTGGCCAGCAGCAGCTCGCGACCGACCCGCGCTTCGCCGAGCGGCTCGAACGCATCAGGCACCAGGACGACCTAATCGATATCTTCACGCCGATCTTCGAGACGGACACCCGCGAGAACTGGTGCGCCAGGCTGCTGGCGGCCGAGGTGCCGCATTCGCCGGCCTACGAGTCGAACGAGGCGCTCGAGGACCCGCAGGCGAAGCACCTGCAGCTCGCGGTGAAGACCCGCCATCCGGAAATGGGCGAATCCACTACGGTCCGCGCGCCCTACAGCTTCGACGGCGAGCCCGAGCTCGAAGTGCTGGCGCCGCCGACGCTGGACGAGCACGGCGCCGAGATCAGGGCGGAGATCGAAAGAAAGAAGGCGAGCTGAGGCCCGGCCGAACGGGCCGGCAAGAGGGAGGGAGACAAATGAGCGCCGACGACAATCCGAAATCGGTACCGGCGGCAGGCGTGCTCGAAGCCAGCAAGGCAATGCTGCAGAAGCAGCTCTACGCCATCTTCACGAAACCGGTGAGCGGCCTCGGGCCGGTCTTCGCCAACATAGAGAAGCACCTCGCGTTCCAGGTCGAGCTGGAGCGCGAAGGCGTGATGTTCGCCGCCGGCCCCATGTGGACCGACGACGAGCGCACTTGGGAGGGCGACGGGCTCGTTGTCGTGCGCGCCGCTTCCCGCGAGGCGGCCATCGCCATCGCCGAGCGCGACCCGATGCACAAGAGCGGGGCCCGCACCTTCCACGTCCGGCCGTGGCTCATAAACGAAGGCACCGTCACGGTGCGCCTCGACTATTCGACCCAGACCTTCTCGATAAGCTGAAAACAGTCCAGGGAGGAAATCCGATGAGAATGCGCACGCTGTACGGACTGCTCGTCGCCGGCGCGGTGACGATGCCGACCACGGTCATGGCGACCGAAACGATCAACCTGACGGTGGCGTCCAGCCACCCGACGGTGATCCCGTGGGTCGGCATGATCAAGTCCGTCTTCATGGCGAAGACCGATGAAATCCTCGCCAAGACCGGCAACTACAAGATCGAATGGAACGAGGCCTTCGGCGGGACGCTCTACAAGGCCAACGCCACGCTGACCTCCGTCGAGGAAGGCGTCACCGACGTCGGCTGGGTGTTCTCGTTCCTGGAAGCCGCCAAGCTGCCGCTCAGCCAGGCGTCGAGCTACGCGCCCTTCGCCACCGCCAATCCGCCGGTGCAGCTCCAGGTCATGGAGCAGCTGTTCGAGACCGACGAGGCGTTCCGCAAGGAATGGGAGCAGTACAACCTCAAGGTTCTCGGCTTCACCGGGACCGACATGTACGACATCTACACCAAGGTACCGATCAAGGGCATCGACGACATCGACGGCATGAAGCTGTCGGCTCCCGGCGTCCTCGGCACCTGGCTGCGCGGAACCGGGGCGAACGCCGTCGACGGCGCGCTGACCACCTTCTACACCGACATCCAGACCGGCGTGTCGGACGGCGTCCTGTCGCTCGCCCTCGGCGCCATGCCGACGAAGCTCTACGAGGTCGCCCCCTACATCAGCCGGTTCGACGCGGGCGTCGCCTTCTCGGGCGCTCTCGCCATCAATCGCGACACCTGGGACGGCCTGCCCGAAGAGGTGCAGAACGCCATGATCGAGGCCGGCAGGGCCTATACCCTCGCCCACGGCAAGGACCTGCTCGAGCGCCACGAGGTCGCGATGCAGAAGATGGTCGAGCTCGGCGCCGGCCAGAATCCGCCGGTCACCATCACCGTGATGCCGGAGGAAGAGCGCGTGAAGTGGGTGAACAAACTGCCCGACCTCGCCGGCGAATGGGCCGCCCAGCTCGAAGGCCAGGGCGTGCCGGCCAAGGCGTTTCTCGCCGCCTACATGGACGGCCTGCGCGAGCACGGCGAGAAGCCCAAGCGCGACTGGGACAAGTAGGTCCCTTCGGCCGACCATGGCATCGGGCGACGAGAACCAGGACGCCCCCGCCGAAAGGGGGCGTCCGCTTCATGGTATGTCGCGGGTCTGGCTGTGGCTCGTCGATGGCCTGGCGGCAGTCGGGACCGGGCTCATCTGCGTTCTCATGGCGATCATCTGCGCCGACATCGTCGCGCGCAACGCACTCGGCGCCTCGCTGCCGCTCGTCTCCGAGCTCGGCGCGCTGCTTCTCGTCATGATCGTGAGCCTGCAGCTGGCCACCACCGTGCGCGCCGACCGCCTGGCGCGAACGGAGATCTTCTTCCTCGGGTTCGCCCAGACGCATCCGCGCGCCGGCGCTTTGCTGTCCGCCCTGTTCAACCTGGTCGGCGCCGGCATGATCGGCGCCATAGCCTGGTCCAGCATACGCATCCTCGAAAAGGACTGGACGGCCCACGAGTATATCGGCGTCACCGGCATCGCGACGCTTCCTACATGGCCGTTCCGCGCGCTGATCCTGCTCGGCATGACGGTAGCGGCGATCGAGTTCCTGATCCGGACGCTCGACGATCTGCGCCGCGCATCGACGCAGCGAGTACGCCCATGAGTCCGCTCGAGATCGGCTCGCTCGCGACGGTCGCGCTGATCGTGCTGATCTACATCGGCATGCCGATCGGCATCGGCATGCTGTTCGTGTCCTTCGTCGCCGTGGCGGCGATCCGCGGCGACGTGGTGTCTCTCCGGATGATGGGCCAGGTCGCCAACGATTCCTTGCGCGAGTATCTGTTCGCCGTCGTGCCCCTCTTCGTGCTGATGGGCCTGCTCGTCACCGTTTCCAGGGTCGGCAAGGACACCTTCGACGTCTTCCAGCAGTTGCTGCGCAGACTGACGGCGGGGCTCGGCATCGCGACGGTATTCGCCAATGCGGTCTTCGCCTCGATCACGGGTATCTCGATTGCATCGGCGACGGTGTTCAGCCGCGTCGCCGTTCCGGAGATGACCCGGCACGGCTACACGAAGAAGTTCGCTACCGGAGTCGTCGCCGGCTCCTCCGTTCTCGGCATGCTCATCCCGCCGTCTCTGCTGATGATCGTCTATGCGGTGCTCGCCGAGGAATCCGTCGGCCGCATGTTCCTCGCCGGTATCGGCCCCGGCATCCTGCTCGCGATAGCGTTCTCGGCGACGATCGTCTTGCTGGCCCTGACCAACAGGCGCTTCGTCTTCGCCTCGGACCGCGACGACGCGCGCTTCGAGGACGTGTCCGGCACCGCCATCCTGCGCAAGTCGGTGCCGATCGTCGCCCTGATGCTGCTGGTCCTCGGCGGCCTCTACGGCGGGTTCCTGAACCCGACGGAGGCCGGCGCGGCGGGCGCAGCCGGCGCGCTGGCGATCGCGCTCGCCAGACGCTCGCTCGATCCGCGCACGTTCTGGAAGCTGCTGGTGGAGACCGGACAGATCACCGTCTCGGTCCTCTTCCTGATCCTGGCCGCAACGTTCTTCAGCCGGATGCTGGCGATGTCCGGCGTGCCGCGCGAGCTCGCCGAATTCTTCCTGACCGGCCCGATAGGGCCGTACGGCTTTCTCGTCCTCTATCTGCTGCTGATCATTGCGCTCGGCTGCCTGATCGACTCGATCTCGATCATGCTGATCCTGTTGCCGATCGCGCTGCCGGTCGCGGAAGCCGCCCATTTCGATCTGATCTGGTTCGGCGTACTGACGGTCGTCTCCGTCGAGGTCGGGCTTCTGACGCCGCCCTTCGGGCTGTCGATCTACGTCATCAAGTCGGCGATGGACGATCCCGATCTCAGGATCGGCGAGATATTCCGCGGCGCCCTGCCCTTCGTCGTCGCGATGCTCCTCTCTCTCGCCCTGATCGTCGCCTTCCCGCCCATCGCGACCTGGATCGCCCGCCCGTGAACCCGCCCGCCTACAGATTGGGAACAGTGCCAATGACCGACCTGCTTTTCGTACCCGGCAGCCTGCGCGCGAAGTCCTCGTCGCGCGCCACCATGCGCGCGCTGATCAGGCGGATCGAAGGAGACACAACGTGCCGTATCGCCGATCCCGGCGCGTTGCCCCACTACAGCGCCGACCTCACCGACAGCGCGGAAGTCGCCCGGTTCATCGGCGAGGTGTCGAGCGCCGACGGCATCGTGTTCGTCACCCCTGAATACAACTACAGCGTCCCCGGGCTCCTGAAGAACGCAATCGACTGGGCGTCCCGGCCGGCCTATGCGTCCGTCTTCAAGGGCAAGCCGTGCTTCGTCGTCACCACGTCCGGAGGCGTCCTCGGCGGCGCGCGCGCTCAGGCGCACCTGAAATACATCCTGAACGGCATGCTGGCGAAGGTCTTCGTCTGCAAGGAGATCATCGTTCCCTTCGCCAACGACAAGGTGACCGACGGGCTCCTCGCCGACGAGGCGATCCTCGACTTCGCGGAAGAGCAGCTGCGCGCGTTCATCGCCGACATGCCCCTGCGCGCCGAGGAGGGATAGGGCCGGAGGCGGAAGGTCGATCGGCCGCGCCGGCGGGACGATCTCATCGTCCGATCTGCCGATCAGATCATGAGATAGACCCCGTTGACCCCGGAGCGGCCGGAATGCTCCGGAGGGATGTCGTTTTCGTCGAGCGCGAGCAGCCGCCGCCGGCCGAACCTGGGCTTCCAGTGACACAGGTCGGGGGAGACCGCCCGAAAGACCGGCACATCGAAGGCGGAGCGCGTCAAGTCCAGGATGGCGACCCGGCAACCGCGACGCTCGAGAGCGGAAAGACAGGCCGGCAGATCCGCGGCATCGCCGCCGCCCGTTCTCGCACTCGCCCATCGCGCATCGGCGCCGAGCAGGGGCGAGCCGCGGAGGTCGACAGCCCGCAGCCAATCGCCGAGGCGCGGGTTCGTTCCTCGATGCTCCATCTCGACATGGATCGCCAGTTCCGTCTGGAGCAGTTCGCCGAGCGCCGCCTGTGCCGCCGCATCGAGCCGGCCGCACGCCGCGAACCCCAGCGCCACGGCCCGCCCCTGACCGTCCGCAGCGATCGCCGCGACGGTCGGTATCCCGATATCCGTCGTTATGTCGACCAGCCGAAGGATCCGGCCGCGACGTTCAAGGCTGCGCCTGATCTCGCTACCGCCCTCGAGCCTCAGCGGATCGATCTGCGCGCGCGGGCGCAGGCCGTACCACCATCGGCCGGTCGCATCCCGTTCGATCAGTTCGTAGAGCGCGGCGAGGAGAGCTGAATCGCGGTCGACGCCCGCCGCGCAGCCGTTCGTATCGGCGACGACGCACGCAGATTCTTCGCCGGCTTCGCGCCGGCCGATGAGGACGGCATCGGCGGGAACGAGGATCGTCCGCCCCGACAGCGGGTCACGCGCCTCCATCCATCCGATCGGCCGGGCCGAGGGTAACCCCGGCGGAATCCAGTCGAGCCCGTCGAGCCGGTCGTTCCAGTCCCGCCTGTTCGCGCGCTGGGCATCGGAGAAGCCGGTGAGTTCCGAGGGGTGCCACGCACGATCGGAGACCTCGAGATACGACGCCTCGACGATCCGCTCGTCGCCCCAGGCCGCACAGCTTGCGATTTCGACCACTTCGCCGACCGCGCGCCGCCGGGACCCGGCGAAGTCGCGTCCCCACCCGTGTCCGAGCCGGCCGCGCTCCAGCGTCGCCGCGCCGGGGAAATCGGGCCAGCGAAGAAAGGTCTGCCGACCGGCCATGGCGGCACTGACGCAAACCGGCCAATCGGCAGGTGATAGCCGAACGCACTCGAAACTGTCGGCAAGTGCGTCTATCATCCTGTTCATCGCGCACGAAACTACGGCGAGGATCGCTGTGGGGGAAGTCGGCTCGGAAGCGGCACGAAACCTACGCTACGTCCCGCGCGGCTCCATAGAGGCTCGGGACTGCGCTATTCTGTTCGCCGATATCGCCGGCTACAGCAGCATGATGACCCGCGACGAGCTCGGCACGCTCGAGTTCATCGTCGGCTGCTCCCACATGATGCACGAGGCCAGCGCCCGCCACCACGGCGAGCTGATCCAGTCGAGCGGCGACGGATATCTGGTGCTTTTCGAGAACGCGCTGGATGCCGTGAACTTCGGCGTCGAGCTGCACCGGCTGATCGCCAAGCGGCAATCCGGCCTGGAATTGCCGGCGCGCTTCCGGGTCGGCATTCATCTCGGTCAGGTCCATCTGACGGACGGAACGGCCTACGGCCATGCGGTGAACATCGCCGCGCGGCTGGAAGCCGAAGCCCTGCCCGGCACGTGCGTCCTGTCGCAGGCGGTCTACGATCACGTGAACGGCGTTTCCGACGTCGCCTTCGAGGCGATCGGCCGGCCCGCCTTGAAGAACATAAGCGAGCGTATCCCGCTCTACCGGACTCTAGCCACCGGCGAACCCGTGCCGGCTTCGGCACTGATCACGGCGCGGATCGCCGTTCTCGGCTCGTTGACGCTTCGCGCCGGCGCGACCGAGTTCGTCTTCGCGCCGAGCAGGAAGAGCTCGGCGGTACTCGGATATCTGGCGCTCGTGCCCGGTATGCGCGAGCGGACCGAAAAACTGGCCGGGCTCATCTGGCCGCATCTCGAGTCGGTGCCGGCACGGCGCTCGGTCGGCAATTGTCGCCGCCAGCTGCGTGCGATCGTGGAGAAGCACTCCGGGTCCCTCTTCTATGCGGCCGACGGCGACATCGGGCTGAACGAGCTTCAGTTCGACACCGACCTCGCGCTGATCCTTTCGGAACTCCGCCGCGGTCGCGTCCCGCAGATACTGCTCGAGGTGACGGATTGGCCGTCCCGCATCCTCGAGGGGTTCGAGAATACGAACCCGCTGTTCGCTTCCTGGCTGGAGATAACGCGGACGACCTGGCGCAACCGGATAATCCATGTCCTCACCGACCTGATCGAGCGCTTCGCGCCGCACGACGAGTCGTGCCATGACGCGGCGCTGGCTATTCTCGCGATCGAGCCCGGCAACGAGCAGGCTTCGACCGCGCTCATCGAGCATTTCGCCGCGCACGGCAACCGCATGGCGGCGATCGAGGAATTCGACCGGCTGGAAGCCTATCTGCGCGCCAGGCACGACCTCAGTCCGGGCGAGACCGTCCTGAACGCGATCGACAGCGCCCGAAAGGGCGGCGCCAAGAGATCCAACGGCAAGCTCGCCAACGGCCAGGGCGAGCCGCCCGGGGAGCGCGCCCGGCTTCTCCACATCACGGTCGAGCAGTTCGTCAACCGCGCCGGGTGCGAGGAGCATCTCATCGCGGGTTTCCGCAGCGAGCTGCTGGCCAACCTCGCGCGATTTCGGGAGTGGTCGATAGCGGAAGGAAAGGGACCGGCACCGGAGGGTGCGGCGGCTCCGGTCACCTCCAGGGAGGCAGGCCGTCACTATGCGATCTACGGCGAATGCAGCGCGGGACCTTCTCCCACGCTGCATTTGCGGCTTCAGGACCTGAGCCGCAACCGGCTGGTCTGGAGCGACACGTTCGTGCTCGACCTGAGCCGCTGGGCCGACCTGCAGCGCGACGTCGTAGCCCGGATCGCCGCCCGGCTCGACACCTACATATCCGCCGACCGGATCGCGATCGCGATCGGCAACGCCGGCTACGATCTGACTAGCCACGACATCTGGCTTCAGGCCGAGAACCTTTTCGCGCGGTGGTCGCCCGAAGCCGCCGAGGAGGCGGAGACCATGCTTTGGCGCCTCATCAGGCAGGACGACAGGTTCGCCCCCGCCTATTCGAGCCTGGCGAGCTTTCGAAACGTCCGGCACGTGATCCGCCCCGGGGAGCGTCGCGATGCCGAAAGCGAGCGCGTCGCCCATGGCCTCGCCGAACGGGCGATCGAAATCGACCCCCTCGACGCCCGCAATCAGCTGGCCGTGGCGTGGACCGCCGCGCTCACCGGCCGGTTCGACCGCGCCTCGATCCATTTCGACCTCGCCTCGACCCTGAACCCGAACTCGGTGATGACGCAGGTGTCTGCCGCGATGGGCTACGCGTTCATCGGACAGGCGGACCGCGGCGAGACCCTCGTTTCGCACGTGCTGCGGATATCGCCGATCGTCAGCGACTACCAATGGTGCTACATCGCCGCGGTGCACTTTCTCGCCGGTCGCTACGAGATGGCATACGACGCCGCGCGCCTGTCGGGGGACCGCATCCTCGACAATCAGGGCTGGGCGGCGGCGGCGCTCTGCCGCCTCGGCCGCGTGGAGGAGGCGCGCGCCGCGTTCGACCGCCTGGTCGAGCGGATCCGGCCCGTCTGGGCGGGCGCCGACGCCCTCTCCGACGAAGCCGTGTTCGACTGGTTCGTCGGCGCCTATCCGATACGCCACGACGCCGACCGCAAGATACTCGCCCGGTCGCTCCGCGCCGCGATGACCGGCAAGTAGCCTATTTGCAGCGGCTTATCATAGAGGTGGCCAGCAGCAGCTTTTTCGCGTCGTCGGCACCGAGCGGCGATTCACCCGGATCCGTCCCTTGTATGATCGTGACAAGATTGTCCAGATACGTGAAAGCGTTGCCGAATATCGGCATGTAGACGTTCATTCTGAGCTTCCGATCCTCCCGGATCACTATTCGAAACTTGCGGACGACTCTCGATCTCGCGCCGCTGGCCACGTTCACATCGAATATGATCGCCGACTCGTCGTCGTTGTATCTGGGTCCGCTCAACTCTATCAGCGCCCTGTCTGCGCCCTCCGGACTAATGGCGTATACGTGGTAGTCCAGGTCATCGAGCACATGGAAGAAGGTTTCGATCAGCGCGTCCTGATCTCTCGATTGCCTGTAGCGGTCGTGAAACTCGTCGCCGAAAGCGACCATCCCCTCCTTTAGGGCCTGACGCCCCTTGGCGCCGTCCAAGTCCTCCAAGCCACTGAGTGGCCGGCTCGTCACGATCACGGAAGCCATCTCGGCGCTCCTCTAGTTTGGCTGCCACTGCTCTGCAATGGCGATCAGATCATGCAGGGTAAACTCGCGTTTCCGACTGAAACTCTCGCGGTCCGTGAAGTTTATTTCGAATCCATTGGAGATTATGCCGTCATCGCAGGTCTCGATTGCCACATGAATCGTCTCGCAGACGATACGGCTGGCAAAGGGCCCCATTCTTTGCCCGCCATGATGGTATTTCGCTTCGAGTAGGCAATAGAGCCAAAGCGGCGTGTTGATATGAAGATCGTTGTTTCTGACGACGCGGCGAAGCCCGGAATCGTCGGCGCAACCGAATACGCGCGATCCCAGGATCTCATCGCGCGGCAGGACCGGAAGGCGCCCACGGCCGTTCGGGGCGAGCGCGCCGGCCAGGGCTTGCGCCGACGGGATCCCGAACAGTTCGCCGCGCTTCAGCGTCACGATCGCCAGGTTCAGTTTCCCGAGGATCGCCGCTTCGTGCATATCGTCCGGAAACCATTGCTTGCGAAGCGCGCCCAGTTGCCCGTTCAGGAACTGGTCGATCGCCTTCGCCTTGTTTCTCGTGCTGCCCGGGGCGCCAGGGTCGCCGAGCAAGCTGCTCCAGTCGGCCTCCCATTCCGCCGGCAGCCGTCCGCCGGTGTCGTTGAGCTGTCCGCCCATCGCGGTGAAGCCGAGCAGATCTTCCAGGCCGGTCGATGCGCCCGACTGGGACCAGTTCGTGTACCGGTCCCGGATCATGCTGTGGCCGATCCGGAAACACGCCGCCGAGAACTCGATCGGAATGCGGAAAGGATGCGAGTGATCGAATGGTCCCGGCCTGACGATCCTCCGGCCGTTCGAGATCACATCGCCATACACGTCGGCGTCGCAGATTTTCCTCAGATAGTCGAACAATACGATCGCCTGGACATGGCGCATCGTCCTTCGCCGGTTGAATTCGGCGGGACGGGCCTCCTGCCACAGCACGTGATGGAACTTCGAGATCGCGACATGGATCTGCGCCACCCCCATGTTGTGATCGTTCCTGATCTCGCCGATTTCAGCCGTGCTTCGGGTGTCCTCCGGATTGTCCTCTCTCGGCAGGTCGCCATAGGCACCGCCCTCGGGGTTGTTCGACAGCTCGCCGACCCCGACGCCGCCCCGCCAGACCGCCCGTCGCGACGACATCGGCTCGCTCACGCTGAAAATGCTGTCGAGGTCGAGCGCGGCCGTGCGGCTGACTATCTCGCCGTCCCGCCGGTTCACTTCGGCGATGTCGGAGATTTCATGCGCGACGAACTGGCCGAAATACGTGTAGGCGGCGGGGAGATCGTTGTTGTCGGGAGTCGAACCGCGCGCCCCTTTCGTGAGTTCGCGGCCGACCTCTTCGAGGACGCCCGCGTCCCATTGCGGCTCGTGCAGTCGGGGGACCAGCCTGGAGTAGGGCTTCGCTCCTTCGCGTTCCATCGCAGACATCGCCGAAGCATGCATGCCCGACATGTCCCCCTTCGGAACTATTCGAAAGGGCTTCTTGGAGAGGCCTTTGTCGAACTGAAACAGAGTACGCTGGGGCGTCTTTCCGTCGAACCAGTACGCGGTGAACTCCAGTTCGCGGTCGCGGCAATTCGTTCCCTTCTCCGGCGCGCTCGCCAGGAGCGGGATTCCACCTCCATGAATGGCCCCCTTCATGATCGGCTCGCGTGTGTCGACGCGGATGGTCCATGTTCGGTCAAGCCGTGGTTTTTGTAAAGCGGATAACAAATTTCCGGAAGCCTGCGACATCGCGATGCGGCGGCCGACAGCTCGGCGCCGGCAGCCCCGCACGGATCGCACACCCCGTGCATCGGAAGCGGGCGGGCTTCGCGCTCCAGCTTCAATCGCCGGCATGACCATTTCGGAACCGATGGCACTGATGTGCCGGAGATCGGAAGCCTCGGCCCCGACCGGTGTGAAACCGCATCGCCGATGGAGTGCGGGATCAGATCGCCAAGATGCGTCCGAACGAACGGGAACCGTCGGCACGCGGACTGACGGACACCTTCACCGAGGTCCAAGGCCGCTTCGTCTCGGAATCCTCGGCTTACCGACCGTTCGGGGGGCCACGACCTGATCCCCCCGCCTTCGTGGTCGTCGAGGCAGCCTCCTGGAACGACAACCCGGATGGGCCACAGCTTCCCCGTTTCCGGCTCATCAATGCGTATTTGAGCGTGCCCGCCCCGGAGAAGTTAGTTTGTCGGACAAATATAACTATGGAGAACGACGCAGTACGTTTCGGCAGTACAGATAGCCCATAACATGCTGTTTATAAAGGGATTCAAATAGAAATTGACTCTGTCGACCAGCATTATATGGTTTGTCGGAAGAACCAATAAACACCTGAATTGCTGCTATCTGTCGTGACGGGAAGGATATCTCGCAGGCATTGCAGCAAACGGGTTTGGGGGGAATGTTGACGGAGAGCCACGCATCGGCTTTCGATCTGGCGCTGTGCCGCGCGCGGCAGACGGGCATCCGTGCCGGTCTGCGGTGGCGTGCCGATGGCGGGGCGTGGACGGCGCCCGAGGCGGGACAACCCCTGCGGGGTGGTCGATTTCCACTCGAAGGCGTCGTTGCAGACGGTCGCACCGGGCCCGCAGGCATGGGCATCGGAGTTACGGGCCGCCGTGTTCCGCGCCGCCTGTTCCCGATACCAAGCAGTGCCGCCCGTCGATCGTTCATGGAAACGGCTCGGCAAGCTCCCGGTGGTCGGTCCTCGGCGGACAGTCGCGTGCGCCAAGGATGATCCGACAGGACAGCCATCCGTGAAACGCATATTCGACAAGCTCGACATCGTCCCCGCCTACCGCGTGGTCTCCAACGCCATCGAGCAGCGGATCATGAAAGGTCAGTTGCAGTTCGGGGACCGGCTGCCGACCGAAACCAAGATGGCCGAGGATTTCGGCGTCAATCGCTCGACCGTACGCGAAGGCATCCGCCTGCTCGAGCAGCGCGGCCTGGTCAAGCGAAAGGCCGGGAGGCGGCTCTTCGTGGCGCTGCCGCACTACGATGAACTCGGTACACGCGAAGAGCGCGCCCTGATACTGCGCCGCGTCACCTTCCGCGAGCTGTGGGAGATCTCGATGATCCTCGAGCCCGCGATCGCCCGTATGGCTGCCGAACGCATCACCGACGAGGAGCTGTCGGGCATCGACCGGAACCTTCAACGGACCCGGCACACGATCGAGAACGGCAGAAGCCTGGTCGACGAGGACATCGAGTTTCATATCCTGATTGCGGCAGCGACCAAGAACGACGCGATGGTCCTGACGCAGGAGCCGACGATCGTCCTGTGCCGCTCTGCCATGAGCGCCATCGTCGACGCCCTGCCCCAAGCGCCCGGCCGGATGCTGGAGGCGCACTCCGCCGTGTTCGAGGCCCTGTCGGCCAGGGATGGTGATGCCGCCGAAGAGTGGATGCGCAAGCATTTCGCGGACTTCAAGCGCGGCTACGACCTCACGGGCCTCGACGATGACCGGCCGATCGACACAGTGGTCGCATCGGTCAAACCAGCCAGCCGCTAGGTACCGGCAAGACAGGCAAGAAAGGAGAAAGACAGAAAACAAGAAACGAGACGCAAGAGGATGAGAAAATACCAGCCAACCAGCGCATCTCTTGGAGGAAATCGAAATGATACGAGTTCTACGCGGTACGATACTCGGGGCCGCAATGGCAGTCGCCACATCCGCGGTCGTTCCAAGCATGGCGTCCGCCGAGCCCGTCCGGATCGCCTATATCGATCCGCTGAGTGGCGGCTTTGCCAATATCGGCAATGCCGGCTTGGCGCATTTCCGGTTTCTGGCCGAGAGGCTGAACGCCGAAAACGCTCTGCCGGACGGCCTCACCTACGAGATCGTTCCCTTCGACAACAAGATCAACGCCGCCGAAAGCCTGACCGTCCTGCAGAGTGCGATCGACCAGGGCATTCGCTATATCGTGCAGGGCAACGGGTCCTCGGTGGCGCACGCGCTGGTCGACGCGATCAACAAGTTCAATCAGCGCAATCCGGGCGACGAACTTCTGTTCCTCAACTATGCCGCTATCGATCCGGCGCTGACCAATGAGAAGTGCAGTTTCTGGCATTTCCGCTTCGATGCCAATGTCGACATGAAGATCGCGGCGATGACCGACTACCTGGCCAATCGCCCAGAAATCAAAAAGGTCTACCTGATCAATCAGGACTATTCTTTCGGGCATGCCGTCGTCGCGGCTGCCCAGAAGATGATCGCCGAGAAGCGGCCCGATATCGAGATCGTCGGGAATGACCTTCACCCGCTGATCAAGGTCAAGGACTTTTCGCCATACGTCGCGAAGATCCAGCAGTCCGGTGCCGACGCAGTCATCACCGGCAACTGGGGCAACGACCTTTCGCTCCTCGTCAATGCCGGCAAGGACGCCGGCCTCGATATCGAATGGCTCACCTTCTATGCGGGCCTGCTCGGCGGCGTGTCGGCGCTCGGCGACGCCGGCGTCGATCATGTCCGGCAGGTCTCCGAATGGCACTCCAACGTGCCCAACGAGGAAATGGACGTGATCGTCACCGAGTTCAAGGAACAGTATCCGGAATTCGACTGGGCATACTATCGTGTGGGTACGCTGATGGACATGCTGACCAAGGCCATCAATGAGGTGGGAAGCGCCGACCCCAAGGCCGTGGCGTTCGCGCTGGAGGACATGCGCATCGACGCGCCGATCGGCGAGTCGTGGATGCGCAAGGACGACCATCAGCTGTTCCAGAAGTTGTACCTGGCTACACTCGCCAAGGGCATGAAGTTCGACCTCGAGAACAGTGGCATCGGCTTCAAGACCGACCAGGAGTTCGAGCTCGAGGACACGGTGCTGCCGACGACCTGCGAGATGAAGCGCCCGCAATAGGCTTCGTCTGAACGGAACTTGCGGCCGGTTCGTGCGGGCCTCCCGACGCACGTTCCGGCCGCGGCTTCACGGATACATGCGAGGCGGTCGTGGAAGGTACCATCTTCTTCCTGTTCAACGGCATCGTCTACGGATTGCTGTTGTTCATGTTGTCGAGCGGCTTGACGCTCATCTTCAGCATGATGGGCGTGCTCAACTTCGCTCACGCCTCGTTCTACATGCTGGGCGCTTACTTCGCCTATCAGATCAGCACGATCACCGGCTTCTGGCCGGGGCTCGTCATCGCGCCGCTGCTGGCCGGTTTTCTGGGCGCCCTGGTCGAGCGCTACTTCCTGCGGACCGTTCACCGCCACGGCCACGTCGCCGAACTGCTGTTCACGTTCGGCCTGGCGATGCTGATCGAGGAAACGGTGGTGCTGATCTGGGGCCGCAATCCGGTGCCCTATACCGTCCCGCCCGATCTCGATTTCTCGTTGTTCCAGATCGGCGGCACTTCCTATTCCGCCTACAAGATCTTCATGATGACGGTATCCATCGCCATGTTCGTGTTCCTCTACGGGATCATCGCGAAGACCCGTATCGGCCAGATCATCCAGGCGGCGCTGACCCATCCCGAAACCGTCGGCACGCTGGGCCACAACGTCCCCCGGATATTCATGCTGGTGTTCGGGGCCGGCACCGGACTGGCCGGTCTTGCCGGGGTCATCGGCGGCAACGCATTCGTTACCGAGCCCGGCATGGCGCAGGCGTTGGGAACGATCGTCTTCGTCGTCATCATCGTGGGCGGGCTCGGTTCCCTCACCGGCGCCTTCATCGCCTCGCTCCTGATCGGCGTGATCCAGACCACTGCGGTGGCGATCGACGTGTCGGTAGCGGATCTCTTCGCGACTGTCGGCTTGAGCCTTCAGGACGTGCCGCTGCATGAGCTGTGGTCGAAGCGGATCTCCGATGTCGCGCCCATCCTTCCCTATCTCTTCATGGTCCTGATCCTGGTGCTGCGGCCGCGCGGCCTGCTGGGGACCCGGGACTCATGATGTTCGCGTCCAAAGAGGCCTGATCGTGGTGACCTCCGGAAGCCGGTTTCTGCCAACGTTGCTCCTTGTCGGAACGATCGTCGTTCTGGCGGTGCTCCCGCACCTGTTCCACGGCCGCTACGCCCTGACGCTCCTCAACCAGCTCGGCATCGGCATCGTCTTCGCTCTGTCCTACAACATGCTGCTGGGCCAGAGCGGATTGCTGTCCTTCGGACATGCGGTGTATTTCGGCCTGGGCGGCTTCACCGCGCTTCATGCCCTCAACGCCATCACCGACGGCGACCTGCCGCTGCCGGTGCCGCTCCTGCCGATCGTCGGCGGATTGATGGGACTGGCAGTCGGCATCATTCTCGGCTGGGTCTCGACACGGCGCTCGGGCACCATCTTCGCCATGATTTCGCTGGGGTTTGCGGAGCTGGTCGCGGCCAGCTCCAATATCATCCGCGGCTATTTCGGCGGAGAGGAAGGCATCTCCGGCGACAGGATGAGCGGCCCGGTGCTGTTTAACCTGTCCATGGGGCCGCAGCGCGACGTCTACTACGTGATCGCCGCCTGGATGCTGGTCTCGGCGCTGCTCATGTACCTGATCACCCAGACGCCGCTCGGGCGGATGGCCAACGCCGTGCGCGACAACCCGCAGCGCGTGGCCTTCGTCGGCTACAATCCGCAGACGGTCCGCTTCCTGATGTTCGCGCTGTCCGGGTTCTTCGCCGGGATCGCGGGCGGACTGTTCGCGATCAACTTCGAGATCATCACCGCGCAGACCGTCGGCATCGAGTATTCGGCAAGCGTTCTGATGATGGCGTATATCGGCGGTACCGGCTATTTTCTCGGGCCCGTTCTCGGCGCGATCATCTACACGGCGCTCTCGATCGTCCTGAGCGGCTACACCGAAGCCTGGATGTTCTATCTCGGCGTTTTCTTCATCATTGTCGTTCTTTACGCCCCCAACGGGGTGTCGGGCATTCTGGCCCTGCACGAGCCGGTCTTTCGCGCCCGGCTCGCATACCGCCTCCTGCCCTCCTACGTCCTGGCGTTCGTGACGGCGGTGGTCCTTCTGGTCGGCGCCGTCGTGGTCATCGAATCCAGCTATCACCTGTCGCAGCCGGGCGCCCTGACCGCGACGATGAACCTGGCCGGCATCGAATACGACGCCGACGGCTGGCGGCCCTGGGCCTTCGGCCTCGGCGCATTGGCGATCGGGGCGTTTCTGCTGCGAGGGACGATCCACAGCGTCGGCGATGCCTGGGCGGACGTGCGCAACCGCATGCTCGGAGATACAGCCACATGAGCGCCGGCCCGGCCATCAGACTGAGCGACGTAGAGAAGTCCTTCGGCTCGACACGGATCATCCAGGGCGCGACCCTCGACGTCCTCGACGGCGAGCGGCACGCCATCATCGGCCCGAACGGCGCCGGCAAGTCCACGCTCTTTAACCTGATCAGCGGCCAGCTCGTGCCGACGGCGGGCCGCATCGAACTGCGCGGCCGCGACATCACCGGCCTGGCGGCCTACAAGATCAACCGCATGGGCCTCAGTCGCAGCTTTCAGATCACGACCCTCTTTCACCGCCTGAGCGTGGTCGAGAACATTCGCTGCGCGCTCTACTATCCGATGGGCTATCGCTACTCGTTCTGGAGACTGTGCCCGCGGCTGAAGGACGTCCACGAGCGCGCCGACGAGGTCCTGGAACGCCTGGAACTCACCAAACGGCGCGACGTCCTCGCCGGCATGCTTTCGTATGCCGAGCAGCGCGCGCTCGAAATCGGGCTGACGGTCGCGGGCGGCGCCGACGTCATTCTCCTGGACGAGCCGACCGCCGGCATGAGCCGCAGCGAAACCGCGCGCGCGGTGGAACTGATCCGGGCCCTGTCGGAGAACAAGACGCTGCTCATGGTCGAGCACGACATGAGCGTCGTCTTCGAACTGGCCGACCGGGTTTCGGTTCTGCTCTACGGCGAAGTCATCGCGACGGGCACGCCCAACGAGATAAAGGACAATCCGCAAGTCCAGGAAGCCTATCTCGGCGCGGAGGTCGCATGATGCTCCAGGTCCGCAACCTGCACGCGTACTATGGCAAGAGCCATGTCATCGACGGCATCGACGTTGACGTCGAAGCCGGTCAGATCGTGAGTCTGATGGGACGAAACGGCGCCGGACGATCGACCACGATCAAGGCGATCATGGGACTGGTCCGTGCCGAAGGGAACATCCGTTTCCGCGACAGGGAACTGCTCGGCCTCGAACCCTATCAGATCGCCCATTGCGGCATCGGCTACGTCCCGGAGAACCGGGACATCTTCCCGGGCCTCAGTGTGCGCAACAATCTTCTGCTTGGCCTCAAGTCGGGCCGCGGCAAGGGCCGCTGGAGCCCGGAAGACGCCTACGAGCTGTTTCCCGTGCTGCGGGAACGCGCCGACACGGCGGCCGGATTTCTGTCCGGCGGCGAGCAGCAGATGCTCGCCATGTGCCGGACGCTCATGGGCGATCCGGATCTCGTCATGGTCGACGAGCCGACCGAGGGCCTCGCACCGCTGATGGTGACGAAGGTAAAGGACCTCCTGCTGGAAATCGCGCGCCGCGGCACAGCGATCCTGCTGGTCGAGCAGAAGCTCACGATCGCGCCGGAAATCTCCGAACGCCTGTATGTCATGGGACACGGTCGGATCGTATTCGCCGGCACTCCGGCCGAACTCGAGGCCGACCACGCGTTGCGCAAGGAGTGGATGGAGGTATAGCGGCCTCCTCGAACCACGTTTCGACGCCGCCCCCGGTCGTCGCATGTGCACACCGACGCTTTGGCGGAGCTGGCGCTGGCCGGACCCGAGAGACCGGAAGCGCGTATTGGGCCGCGGCCCGGTTCACGTCGGACTTTCAGGACCGTAGATACGCTGGAAGCGCAGACGGCCAAACGCCGCGGGGCGTCCGGATAGCTGTTTCGCCCTCCAAGCCGACGAGAGCGGCAGGATCGCCGTCCCATCGCGAGAAAAGGGGGTGTATCCTATCGGTGCCTCCGCATCGCCTGTTCGAAACGAGCGATGGTCGACTGGAAAGTGCAGATGCCACGACAGGCGTGAATGAAACGGAGTTGGCGTCGTCCGGCTGTTTGGCATGGGCGTCGACCTGCGCCACTGCGGCTTTCCAGCCTTGATCCTTGTGCTAATCTCCCTCCCTGCGCCGTGGGAGGCTTCATCACGGTGAAGAATGGCGCATAGGCAGAACAATGCTTGAGGCTAGCTACAACACAGGCCTCGTGTTTGCGTCCATCACCATTTCGATGATGGCGGCTTTTACGGGCTTGTGGCTGACGCGCGGTCTGTCGGCGGTCACCACCGGGCAGCGGCAATTGCGCGTCGCCATGGCGTCGATCGCCCTCGGTGATGGCATCTGGTCGATGCATTTCACCGCCATGCTCGCGATCACTCTGCCGATTCCGGTGTCCTACGACGTCCTGTCGACGCTCGCCTCGCTCCTGATCGCCATTCTCCTTTCCGGCGTGGCGCTGCTGATCCTGCATTTCGGACGGCGCACCCTGCCGCATATGCTGGTGGCCGGGGCCGTCCTGGGCCTGGGCATCGTAGTGATGCACTATACGGGCATGGCAGCGATGGAGCTGTGCCGCCCGAGCTACGCCCCCTCGAGTATCGTCGCGGCGGCACTGATCGCTCCGGCAATGGGCATTGTCGCCGTCCTGACGGCCTATGACCACCGCAGCCGGCGCAACATGCTGCTCGGCACGCTGCTTCTCGGCTCGACCGTAGTGGTCGTGCATTTCACCGCCATGGGCGGCACGGGCTTCTACGAGATCGCGGGGGCCACCGGCCTGTCGCCGGTGCTCGACAATCAGGAACTGGCGCTGGTGGTGCTGCTCAGCGCCTTCGTGATCTGTGGTGCCTTCCTTCTGACGGCGGCGACCTTCCTTGCCTCGCCTGCCGAAACCGCCGAAAGCGCCTCCGCATCGGTTTTCGCAGACACGGACGACGCGCCGCTCGTTGCGGCCCAGGCCCATAGTCACGGGATCGCAGCCGAACCCCATGCCGTCGCCGGTCCCAACGGCGCCGTCCGTATTCCGATCGAGCGCCGCGGTCACACGGAATTCGTGGACGGTTCGGAAATCGTCGCCCTGCGGGCCGAAGGACACTACACAATCGCGTATTGCTGCGAGGACAAGTTCTTCTGTCCCTGGTCGATCTCCGAAGCGGAGCGACGGTTGGCGAAGTCGTCCTTCTTGCGCGCGCATCGCAGCTATCTGGTCAATATCGCGCGGATCACCGCCTTCGAGCGGCATCGTGACGGCGGCGTCTGCCTGTTTTCCGACGTGCGCCAGCTCGAACGCGTGCCGGTCAGCCGCAACCGGCTCGCCGCAATGCGCGAGGCGCTCGCGCTTTAGCCTACTTTCCCGTTTCCCGCACACACGCGGATTGGCGCGGCAGTGCTCCACAAGAGCAGGCTGCGTTCCCGCGACGGCTCGGCGTACGCAGTTCGTGCGGCTATTCCGCCGTTCGTGAAAATTATGCGCCGCGCATGCAACACCTCCTCCCTTTCGCCCGGCGAAGCATGACGATTGAAGCAAGACCGCCGGCAAACGCGGCCGTTCGAAATCTACCGGACAGTCAAGGAGGAGGGCCCTGCATGATCCCCGCAGGATTTACCTACCATCGGCCGACCGACATTCCGTCGGCCCTGAAGATTCTCAATGAATATGGCGACAGCGCCCGAATCGTGGCCGGCGGACATAGCCTGGTGCCGATGATGAAGCTGCGCATGACGGCGATCGACCATCTCGTCGACCTGAAGGCCGTCGAGAGCCTGCGCGGTATATCGATTGCCGGGCGCGAGATCCGCATCGGCGCGATGGTGACGCAGGCGGAGATACTCGGCCACTCCGGCCTCCGCGCGGCGGCGCCGATCCTCGCGGAGACGGCGCAACAGATCGCGGACCCGCAGGTACGCAACCTCGGTACGGTCGGCGGCAATGTCGCCAACGGCGATCCGGGCAACGACATGCCCGCGCTGATGCAGTGCCTCGACGCGACCTTCGAGCTTCAGGGTCCCGGCGGAACCCGGGAGGTCGCGGCGCGCGGTTTCTACGAAAGCGCCTATGTGACGGCCCGCAGCGACGACGAGATACTCCTCGCCGTGCGCTTTGCCGCGCCCGAGGGTGGCACGGCCTACCTGAAGCAGAAGCGCAAGATCGGCGACTACGCCACTGCCGCGGCGGCCGTCATCGTCACGAAATCCGGTGGCACCTGCACCGCGGCCAGCATCGCCATGACCAATCTCGCCGACACGCCCGTCTTGGCTGAACAGGCCGCCGCCGCGCTGGTCGGCACCGCCTGCGACGCGGGCGCGGTCGGGGCCGCCGTCGACCGAATGCAGGAGGTCATCTCGCCCGTCGAGGACAACCGCGGGCCTGTCGACTTCAAGCGTCATGTCGCAGGCGCCATTCTGACACAGGCCGTCGCAACGGCCTGGTCGCGCGCCTGACACGGGAGGATGGAATGTCGAAAATGCACCTGAAACTCACGGTCAACGGCGAGGCGGTCGAATGCCTGGCCGAGCCGCGCGAACTTCTCGTCCATGTGCTGCGCGAGCAGCTGAACCTCACCGGGCCGCATATCGGCTGCGAGACCAGCCATTGCGGCGCCTGCACCATCGATATGGACGGCAAATCGGTCAAATCGTGCACCGTGCTGGCGGCACAGGCCGACGGCGCGGAGATCACCACGATCGAGGGGCTCGGCACCCCCGACGACCTGAGCGTCCTCCAGCGCATGTTCCGCGAGCATCATGGACTGCAGTGCGGATTCTGCACGCCGGGCATGATCACCCGCGCCTGGCGCCTGCTGCAGGAGAATCCCAACCCGACCGAAGAGGACGTCCGCTTCGGCATGTCCGGCAATCTCTGCCGCTGCACCGGCTACCAGAACATCGTCAAGGCCGTGCTCGCCGCCGCCGAGGAGATGAACCAGGTCATGGAGGCCGCGGAATGAACGACCAGACCCCCACCCGTGACGATCGTATCGCCAGCCTCAAGGGGCTCGGCGCGTCCCGTCGCCGCGTCGAGGACGTGCGCTTCACTCAGGGCAAGGGCAACTACATCGACGACATGAAGCTCCCCGGCATGCTGTTCGGCGACTTCGTGCGCTCGCCCCATGCCCATGCGCGCGTGAAGTCGATCGACGCCGACGCAGCCAAGGCACTTCCCGGCGTCGTCGCCGTCCTGACGGCCGCCGATCTCGCGCCGCTGAACCTGCACTGGATGCCCACCCTCGCCGGCGACAAGCAGATGGTGCTGGCCGACGGCAAAGTGCTGTTCCAGGGCCAGGAAGTGGCCTTCGTCGTCGCCACCGACCGGTATACGGCCGCGGACGCCGTGGACCTCGTCGAGGTCGAGTACGAGGAGCTCCCCGTCGTCACCGATCCCTTCGAGGCGCTGAAGCCCGACGCACCGGTGCTGCGCGAGGACCTGCAGGGCCAGACCGAAGGCGCGCACGGACCGCGGAAGCACCACAACCACATCTTCACCTGGGAGATGGGCGACGCGACGGGAACGGAAGCCGCGCTGGCGGGCGCCGAGGTCGTGGCCGAGGAAACGGTCTACTACCACCGCACCCATCCCTGTCCGCTCGAAACGTGCGGATGCGTCGCCTCGATGGACAAGGTGAACGGCAAGCTGACGCTCTGGGGCACGTTCCAGGCTCCGCACGCCGTGCGCACCGTCGCCTCGCTGATCTCCGGCATCGCCGAGCACAATATCCGGGTCATTTCGCCCGATATCGGCGGCGGCTTCGGCAACAAGGTCGGCGTCTATCCGGGCTACATCTGCTCCGTCGTCGCCTCGATCGTCACCGGCAAGCCGGTCAAATGGGTCGAGGACCGGATGGAAAACCTGATGTCCACCGCGTTTGCGCGCGACTACTGGATGAAGGGCCGGATCGCGGCGACGAAAGACGGCCGCATCACGGCGCTCGACTGCCATGTGACGGCCGACCACGGCGGCTTCGATGCCTGTGCCGACCCGACGAAGTTCCCGGCCGGGTTCTTCAACATCTGCACCGGCTCCTACGATATTCCCGTGGCACATCTGACGGTCGACGGCGTCTACACCAACAAGGCGCCGGGCGGCGTCGCATACCGCTGTTCGTTCCGCGTCACCGAGGCGGCCTACTTCATCGAGCGGATGATCGAGATCCTGGCGGTGAAGCTCGGCATGGACGCAGCCGAGCTGCGCGCCAAGAACTTCGTTCGCAAGGACCAGTTCCCCTATCACTCGGCACTGGGCTGGGAGTACGACTCCGGCGACTATCAAACCGCCTGGGACAAGGCCCTCAAGGCCGTCGACTACGCGGGCCTGCGAAAGGAGCAGGCCGAACGCGTCGAAGCCTTCAAGCGCGGCGAGACGCGCAAACTGCTCGGCATCGGCCTGTCGTTCTTCACCGAAATCGTCGGTGCCGGTCCGGTGAAGAACTGCGACATCCTGGGACTCGGCATGTTCGACAGCTGCGAGATCCGGATACACCCGACCGGATCGGCCATCGCCCGTCTCGGAACGATCAGCCAGGGCCAGGGCCACGCGACGACGTTCGCGCAGATCCTGGCGAGCGAAATCGGGATTCCCGCGGACGATATCACCGTCGAGGAAGGCGACACCGACACCGCGCCCTACGGCCTGGGCACCTACGGCTCGCGCTCGACACCGGTGGCGGGAGCGGCGACGGCGATGGCGGGGCGGAAGATCCGCGCCAAGGCCCAGATGATCGCCGCCTATCTCCTGGAAGTGCACGACGACGACGTCGAGTTCGACGTCGACCGGTTCGTCGTCAAGGGTGCGCCCGAGCGGTTCAAGACGATGAAGGAGATCGCCTTCGCCTCCTACCATAACGCCATTCCCGGGATCGAGCCGGGGCTGGAGGCCGTCAGCTACTACGATCCGCCGAACATGACCTATCCGTTCGGCGCCTATATCTGCGTCATGGAGATCGATGCGGACACGGGCGTCTGGGAGATCCGGCAGTTCTACGCGCTCGACGACTGCGGCACGCGGATCAACCCGATGGTGATCGAGGGGCAGGTCCACGGCGGCGCGACGGAGGGGCTCGCCATCGCGATGGGCCAGGAGATCGCCTACGACGAGCTGGGCAACGTGAAGACCGGCACGCTGATGGACTTCTTCCTGCCGACGGCCTGGGAGACGCCGCACTACACGACGGACCACACCGAGACACCGTCGCCGCATCACCCGATCGGCGCCAAGGGCGTGGGAGAGAGCCCCAATGTCGGCTCCGTCCCTGCCTACTCGAATGCGGTGCAGGACGCTTTCCGTCCCTTCGGCCACGTCCACGCGCACATGCCGCATGACCACGCGCGCATCTGGAAGATCGCGCATGGCCTCGGGCTGCACGCCTGACTGGACGGGGGACCGGCCGGGGCGAAACCGCCCCGGCCCATCCGAAGCGAAACCCGCGATGAGCAGCTGGCGCACCCTGCAGGCCGATCTCGCCGCCCGCGGCTATATCGCGGGCGACGAACTGGCCATGGCACTTCACCTGGCGCTCGCTCTCGGGCGGCCGCTGCTGCTCGAGGGCGCCGCCGGCGTCGGCAAGACCGAGGTCGCCCGCACGCTCGCCGCGATGAAGGATACGCGGCTGATCCGCCTGCAGTGCTACGAAGGGCTCGACGCCTCGCACGCCATCTACGAGTGGAACTATCAGCGCCAGCTTCTGGCGATCCGCGCCGCCGCCGAGGGCGGCGTGACGGGTCCCGAGGCGGAAGCGCGGATATTCTCCGAAGACTACCTGATGGCGCGTCCGCTGCTGCAGGCGTTGCGGACCGAGGAACCCTGCGTCCTGCTGATCGACGAGATCGATCGCGCTGACGAGGAGTTCGAAGCCTATCTGCTCGAGATACTGTCGGACTTCCAGATCACCATTCCCGAGCTCGGCACCATGACGGCCCGCAGCCGGCCCCACGTCATCCTCACCGCAAACGGCACGCGCGACCTGTCAGATGCGCTGCGCCGTCGCTGCCTCTACGCCTGGATCGACTACCCCGACCGCCGCACCGAGCGCGCCATCCTCGCCGCCCGCCATCCGGGCATCGAGGCCAGGCTCGCGGGACAGATCGTCAGCTTCGTGCAGATGCTCAGGGCCGAGGACCTGGAGAAGAAGCCGGGCGTGGCCGAGATGCTCGATTTCGCCGCTGCGCTGGCCGGCCTGGGGGTGAACGATCTCGCCGCCGATCCGGCAACGCTGCAGGCAACGCTCGTGACGCTTCTGAAGACACAGGCCGACCGCGCCGCCATTCCCACCGAGGTGGCCCAGCGGCTCGCCGGGAAGGCGGCGTGATGGCCGTTACCCGCTTTCCCGCTCGCGCCGCCGGCCCGGCCGACCGGATGGCCGACTTCATCGCCCACTTGCGGATGAACGGCCTGCGGCTCGGCGTGTCCGACACCGCCACGGCGCTGGCGGCACTGGGCGTGGTCCACGCGGCGGATCCTGTCGAGGCCCGGCTGGCACTGCGGGCCGTTTGCGCCGGCACCGAAGACGAGCAGCGCCGTTTCGACGATCTTTTCACGGCCTATTGGTTCAACGCCGGTCGCGCGCGTCCAGCCAGTGGCGCCCCGGCCCCGGATCGCCCGCCGGCACGCAGCAGCCGGACGGCACTGCCCGGACATCTGGCGGCGGCCGGCGGCAGCGGGCGCCCCGATGCTCCCGATGACGGCGCCAGCGCGGCGCAAGCCGGCGGCCGCGGCCGCCTCGTCGCCGCGAAGGTCGAGAACATCGGCCACACGGATCTGCGTGAATTCGTGACGCCCGATGCCATGGCCGAGGCGGAGGCTGCGGCCGAGCGCATCGCCCGGGCGATCCGGGACCGGCGCTCGCGCCGCCGCAGGGCGGACCGTCGCGGCGCGATGCTCGATCTCAGGCGGATCGCGCGGGTGAGCGTCTCGACGGGCGGGGTGCCGTTGCGCCTGTTCCGCCGCAGCCGTCCGGAGCGCCCCGCGCGTCTGGTCGTGCTGTGCGACGTCTCGGGATCGATGACCGTCTACGCGCGCGTCTTCCTGGCGTTCCTCAAGGGGCTGATGGGGGCCGATCTGCGCACCGACGCCTACGCCGTCCACACCCGCTGCATCAACGTCTCGGAAGCCTTGCGCGACCGTGATCCGCTCCGCTCCGTCGCGCGACTGACGCTGATGGCCGAAGGCTTCGGCGGCGGCACGCGGCTGGCTACGGCGCTGGCGGACTTCAACCGGATGTACGCCGTCCGCGCCGTCGGCGGCCGAACGGTCGTGATGATCCTCTCGGACGGCTACGATACCGATCCGCCCGAGCGCCTCGCCGCCGCGCTGGCTCGGCTGAGAAGGCGCGGCTGCCGGATCGTCTGGCTCAATCCCCTCAAGGGCTGGAAGGACTACCGCCCCGTCGCGCGGGGCATGGCCGCGGCCCTGCCGTATCTCGACCTGTTCGCCGCAGCCAACACGCTGGCCGCGCTGGCCGCGCTCGAACCCGAGTTCCGCCGGATCTGATGGAGGGATCGATGGGACCCGCAGATATCCATGGCCTCGTTTCCGATCTGAAAGCGCAGGGACAGTCCTTCGCGCTGGCGACAGTGGTGCGAACCGTGGCCGCGACGGCGGCCAAGGCCGGCGCCAAGGCGGTGATCCGGCCGGACGGGTCGATTTCCGAAGGCTGGATCGGCGGTGGCTGCGCGCGCGCGGCCGTGCTGAAAGCCGCGCACGATGCGATCGCCGACGGGCGGCCGCGCCTCGTCTCGATCCAGCCGAAGGACCTCCTGGGCGCTCAGGGGGTACAGCCGGGCGACGTGCGTGACGGCATCCGCTTCGCTTCGAACATGTGCCCTTCGAAGGGCACGATGGACGTCTTCGTGGAGCCGATCATGCCACTGCCCGAACTCGTGATCCTTGGCGCGAGCCCGGTCGCCGTCGCGCTCGCCGATCTCGGCGCCCGCATGGGCTTCTCTCGCACGATCGTCGCGCCGCCCGAGGACCAGCCGGCCTTCGCCGAGGCCGAACGGCGAATCGAGGGCTATGCGCTTGAGACGGCGGCCGATGGCAACCGCTACGTCGTCGTGTCGACCCAGGGGCGGGGCGACGAGGCGGCGCTGCGGGCCGCCCTCGCTTCGGGCGCGTCCTACGTCGCCTTCGTCGGGTCGCGCGCCAAGGGCGAAGCCTTGCGCGCCACCCTGAAGCAGAGCGGCGTGGAGGAGGAAGCGCTCGCGGCGCTGAAGGTGCCGGCGGGCATCGACATCGGCGCCATAACACCCGACGAGATCGCCCTTTCGATCCTTGCGGAGATCGTACGCGTCATGCGCCGCGAGACCGGACGATGAGGAATTTTCTGCGTCGCCTCGGGGCACGACTGCGCCGCGCCGCCGCCCCGACGCACATCAAGGCCGGCCCGGCTGGAGCCGCGGGAAGTCCGGTCGATATCCTGATCCACATCAAGTTCCCTTGCTGCTGAGATGGAGAAACCATGGAACTGAGCGACGAAATCGTGATTCCTGCCCCGCGCGAAGTGGTCTATGCCGCCATGAACGATCCCGAGGTGCTCAAGGCCTCCATCCCGGGTTGCGAGGAACTCACGCGAGTATCGGATAACGAGTTCTCGGCCAAGGTCGTGCTCAAGGTCGGACCGGTGAGGGCGCGGTTCTCCGGACAGGTGACGCTGGATCGTAGCGGCGCACCCGACCGGATGGCACTCGAAGGCCAGGGCAGCGGCGGCGTCGCGGGGTTCGCGCGCGGTGGCGCGGAGGTCGAGTTGATCGAGGAGCCGGGAGGCACCCGCCTGCGCTACACGGCAAAGGCGGACGTCGGCGGGAAGATCGCTCAGCTTGGCAACCGGCTTATCCTCGGCACCGCCAGGAAGCTCTCGGGCGCGTTCTTCACGAACTTCGCGGCCGTCCTCATGCAGGAGGCGAACGGAGCATGAGGACACCCGACCGGGGCCCACCGCTTCGACGACCGGAATTGTCCTGAATCCCGGCGCGCATGGGATTGGGTCGACACGGTGAAAGTGATCCGTTTCCGGCACCGGCTTCCCCGGGGGGATTTCCATAGGCGGAGGTTCGCGGATGAATCGGAGACGGTTTTCTACAGAGCAGATCGCAGCGCGCTGAAGCAGGCTGGGTCGAGTCTGCCGGTCGCCGGCCCGATCCGGAAATCGGTGGCGTCGGGGCAGACGTTCTGTCGAAGGAAGAAGCAGCAAGCGGGTTTGGAGTCGGACCGAGTTCGTGCTGACGCCAGTCTCTACGGCCTCTTGCGTGCGATCAAAAACGGAACATGGCGGCCGGACGGAAGACCGTCCGCATCGAGCCGGGCCGGTCAGATCGGGATACTCGATACCCGGGGCCCAAATCGGCATTTATACGTCTTCCAGAGCAATGCTATCGGCTGACCGACTTCCGTGAAACGCCTCAAGTAGCTATGAATCGCTCTCGGCGACCTCGAGCCACCGTTGCTGAATGATCTTGTTCGACACCAACTCGTCGGGCGGCCCTGAAAAAACCACCCGGCCGTGCCCCATGATGTCCACGCGGTCGCTGATCTGAAGAGCAATGGTCATCTTCTGTTCGACGAGAAGCACGGATACGCCCCGGTTACGTATCTCCTGGATGATGTCCACCAGTCGAGAAACGATGAGCGGCGCCAAACCCTCGGTCGGCTCGTCAATCAGCATGACGCAAGGATTGCCGAGCAGCGATCGGCACAATGTCAGCATCTGCTGCTCGCCGCCCGACAAGGTCCCCGCATAGGCACGGCGTCTTTCGGCCAGCGCGGGGAAGAACCCGTACATTTCCTCGATCGACCAGACTGGCGTGTTCGAACGAGGCGGCTGGACGCCGAGGAGCAGGTTTTCTTCGACGGTCAAGTTCTCGAAGACCAGTCGCTCTTCGGGCACGTAGGCAATGCCCGATTGAATGATCTCAAACGTCCGCCGCCCCAGAAGGTCTTGTCCGTTCAGGCGGATCGAACCCCGGTCTGACTCGACGAAACCGACAATGGCCCTCAAGGTCGTCGATCGACCCACACCGTTTCGCCCGATCAGACTTACGATCGAACTTTCACCGACGGTAAGATCGACGCCGTGAAGCACCCGGCTCTTGCCGTACCGCGCGTGAACGTCACGAAGCTCGAGGGCCATTTGCCTGGCTTCCCAAATACGCTTCGCGAACGGCGGTGTTATCCCGAATTTCATCTGGCGTTCCGGTCGCGATCACGCGTCCGTAGACGACAACGGATATGCGGTCGCAAAGCCTGAACACCACATCCATGTCGTGTTCGACTACCAGCAAAGTTCGCGCACCGATCGTGCTCCCGACCAGGCCAGTGATATGAGCCGCCTCGCTTCGGGACATTCCGGATGTCGGCTCGTCGAGCAGTATCACCTCCGGTTCCGTGGCCAGGGTCAGCGCGATCTCAAGGGCGCGCTGTTCCGAGTAAGGCAACTCGGCTGCCACAACGTCGCGGCGCTCCGAAAGTCCGACGACATCCAGCAATTCCTCGGCGCGCGCAGTCACCTCAGCGTGCCTGTCGAGCGCCCCTATTGCGAAGAAAGGGCGAATGAGATGCCGCATCGCGGCAATCCGGACGTTCTCGAGCGCGCTCAGCCGCGGAAACAAACTTGTAATCTGGAAAGATCGCCCAAGTCCGAGTCGATTGATCTTTTCCGGCGAAAGACCATCGATACGACTCCCACGCAGGTAGATTTCGCCGGAGTCGGGCGGGAAGCGCCCCGAAATGAGATTGAAAAGGGTCGACTTGCCGGCGCCATTGGGACCGATCACGGCGTGTCGCTCGCCGGCGCGAACGAGAAGATCGGCGCCGCGAATGATCTGCAGCGACCCAAACGACTTCTCCAAGTCGCGTAATTCAAGCACCGGCGGCGGCACCGTCACACTGCGTCCTCCCTATTCGCAAAGTCTGACGTGACTTCGGCGATCGGGACGCGACGAATGGCGAGCCACACGAGCAGCGCACCCAACGCGAAGCATGCCCCCGGAACAAACCAGGTCGCGACGGCATGGGCCGACCATGACAGCCCGAATACGACCACGGTCGGCCCGCCGGCCCCGAGCACCTGGATGGCAAAGGGATTTGAGACCAGAGCTGAAACCACCTCGGCCGAAAAAATTGCTCCTGCCGCAATGAGGACACCGCCGGCGACACTACTCAGAATGGGGATCGCGCGAGAGGACAGGATGCGCCAGCGAGCCGGGGCGAGATTATCTAGCAAAAGACCAGCCACCCCCTGCGGCATGTACATAACTACCAGGACGAAAAGAACACCCTGGTAGAGCATCCAAAGCCGGGTGACGTCCGAAACGACGCTGCTAAAGAGGACGAGACCAATCGCTCCCACGATCGGCCCCAGGAACAATTCGGCCCCGCCGACAAACGTGTGAATAACCACGAGGCCGGACGTCGACGCAGCAAAGACGCTGTAGTCGACATTCTCATTCGTGACGGCGAGAAGGCCGCCAGCCAGTCCTGCAAACATCGCGGAGACGGCAAAGACAAGCGTCTTCGCACGGCGGGCGTTGTAACCCAGAAAACGGACGCGAACCTCGTTGTCGCCAAGCGCGAAGGCAAGTCGGCCGAGAGGCATCCGAGCGAAGGCATACATGCCTCCCACCGCGATCAGGAACCAGACAAGTACGAAGTAGTAGACTTCTATGTTCGATCCGAACGAAATGCCCGCCCACGGCATCCGGATCGTCGACAGTCCCGCTTCCCCACCAAAGAGGCCTTCCCACTGTGGCGCGATCTGATGGATCACCTCGGCAAAGGCGAGCGTAACCATGGCGAAGTAGGTGCCCGTTCGCGCGGTTGCGAAATATCCGATGACGATGCCGAGCAGCCCCCCCGCGGCCAGCCCCGCCAGGGGTAGCAGTGGAAGTGGCACCAGCGCTGCGCCGATTTCCTGAGCGCGCATGAGATGAATGGTTGCGAACATACCTGTTCCGAAGAACGCCGCATGGCCGAAAGAAAGAAGTCTCGTCTGCCGCCAGAGAATGTTGAAAGCGAGCGCAAAGACCGAAGCCACCTGCATCTGGATAAGCGTCCCGATGGCCCGCGGCGGCACGACGAGCGGCAGCGCCGAGAAAGCCATCACGATGACAACGCCAATCGCATACACGCGAACCCGGGTCGGGGCCCTGGACAACAGAGAGACAGACTGTACGAGGGCGGGCATCGATCAGGCCTTTTCGCCCATTAGGCCGGCAGGGCGTATCAGCAGGATTAGGAGCATCAGAAGGAACGGGACCGCACCGGCGATCGTCGACAGGCGCACCGTGAACAAGCCACCGAGGCTCGTGAAGAAGCCGTACAGACCGAAGGGACTCCCAAGATCTGCGATCGTCCAATCGATACCGACCGCGAAGCTCGAAAACACACCAATAAGCAGCGAGGCGACAAACGCGCCCTCGAGGGAGCCCAGGCCACCGACCACGACAACGACAAAAATGATCATGCCGAGTTCCTGCGCCATGGTCGGACTTGTCGGGTAGAAGGCACCGGCGACGGTGCCGGCAAGGCCGGCCATGCCGGCGCCCAGCGCAAACACGGCCAGGAAGACGAGCGGCACGTCATGGCCGAGTGCTTCGACCATTTGCGGCCGACGGACCGCCGCGCGAATGATCAGGCCGGCGCGCGTGAACCGAAGCACCAGAAGCACGGCCGCAAACATCACGATGGCCACGGCCGCAATGAAGATGCGGTAGAAAGGGTAGTCGATGCCGAAAGCGCTGAACGCCGTGAAAGTCAGCGCCTGTGGCATATGGTAGTCGACGGGATAGAAGCCGTAGGTAAGCTTCACCAACTCCTCGAATACGAAGAGCATGCCGAACGTGAGAAGCAGTTCGTGGGCGTGACCGTAGCGATGCGCGCGCCGCAGCATGTAACGCTCGAGGAATGCGCCGATCAGAGCAACCAGCAGCGGGGCAATCAGCAGCGCGATCCAGAAGCCGCCGACCCGCGACAGCGAGTAGCCGAAATAGGCTCCGAGCATGTAGAATGAACCGTGCGCGAAATTCAGGACACCCATCATCCCGAAGATCAGCGTCAGCCCGGCCGATACCATGAAAAGGAGCAGGCCGTACGAGATGCCGTTGAGAAGCGAAACCAGAACGAAATCCACGGCCTGTCTCCCTACATGATCACCAGATTGCCCGGAGCGCCTACCGTCCACCTCCAGCGGGCGGTCTGGTTCAAGATGGGCGATCCATCTTGCAGCTCTCCTGCACGGGATTCACGCCGTCAGGGCCGAGAACCACACCGACCGGCTTGAACCCGAGCGACAGGCCGTCCCGCTTGTATTTCGCGTCGGGACTTACCTTGGAAACGATCATCGGAACGACGGCCTGGTGATCGTCGGCGCGAACGCTGATCTGGCCGATCGGCGTCTCGAACTTCGCGCCTTCGAGCGCCAGGGCGACCGCTTCGACGTCCACCGCATCCGAAAGATCGACCGAATTGAGTGCGGCTTCGAGCGTCCGCAACGCGAACAGCGTACGCGTCTCCGACGAGCTGGGCTGATGTCCGACGCGCTTTTCATACTCGTCATAGACCGCCAGCATGGGCTCGCCACCCACTTCCTTGTTCGAGCTTTCAACCGTGTAGTACCCGAGCGCCGCGTCACCAGCACTCTCGAGACTGCCCGGCAGATCGAGGAACATCGTGCCGAAATTGACGTCGACACCGGACGTGGCCGCCTCCTTGACCAGAAGGACCAGGTCACTCGCCCAATTGCCGGTGATGACGGTATCCGCGCCCGAGGCCTTAATTCGGGCAACGTAAGGACCGAAATCCTGGATCTTGTTCGTATCGTGCAGAACGCGATCGACAACCGTGTAATTGCCAAGCGACGCATAGGCGTCTATCGCTGCCTGCATGTCCTTGCCCCAGGAATAGTTCTGGTTGATCGAGAACACTTTCGGCCCGAGATCTCCGGCCTCCGCCATCGCTGTCACGAGTGCTTTGACGCGCATGTCGGCGTTCGTCGCAAACCGGAAGAAATAGAAGTGGCACTTTTCGCCAGTGAGTTCGAGCGCCTCGGACCCCGGATTGATGTATAGTACCGGATTGTCCGGATTCCGCAGATTGTGCTTGCGCACGTCTTCGGTAAGCTGACCGGCGATGCCGGAAGAGCCGCCCTGAATGATGATCTGGGCACCGTCGGCTACGGCGCTTCTGAACTTCTCCGCAGCCGTCGCAGTCGCGCCCTGGCTGTCATATTCCAGAAGCTCGATCTCGTTTCCATCTATTCCGCCCGCCGCATTGACCTCCTCGACCCAGTACTGCGTTGCCAGCGCGAATTCGCGATTGGTCGTCGAGCCCGGTCCGCTCAGATTCTCAATGACAGCCAGTTTGACCGGCGCGGAACAAGCCGCCCCGACACTCGCCGACGTCAGCACAACCGCCACCACCCCCGACAAAAAACACTTCATGATGTTCTCCCTCGTTGAGGTTCTCGCGCACCGGCAATGGCCCCGGAGGGTGATCGCCGAAGCGCGCAAACTTTCAGCCCATGCCCGAGCGCACGACAGACGCCCGCGTCAAACGACTTCCACCGCGTGGGCAATTCGCCGATTGCTCCTCCCGACACATTGCCTTACACGGTAGCTGCACGTGCTTTCGCTCTCCCACCATTGGGTTTGCCTGACACAAACGTGTTATAACATGTATCAAGATGTCAAGCTCAAATAGCTCAAATAAGTCTCCTGCCGGCCGCGCTGGCGCCGAAATAGAGGCCCTGACGCGACCGGACACATTGGCTGACGCGGCGTATGAACGGGTCGCGGAAAGCCTGATGGACGGCGCTTACAGCCCTGGCGACCATGTCGTTACCCGGAAGTTGGCCGCCGATCTTGGCGTCAGTGCAACGCCGGCGCGCGAAGCCATGCTCCGCCTTGTCCAGGAAAGCGCACTTGAGATGCTGAATGCCCGGACCGTTGTGGTGCCACGGCTGACAGCTCAGCGGCTCTCCGAATTGCACTATCTTCGGGACGCGCTGGAACCGCTGCTTGCCGAGCACGGCGCCCGGAACCTGAAAGACGAGGATATTCGGCGTCTTGCTCGATCCAACGACCGCATGGCCGCAGCCTATGACCGACAGGATTTTCACGCGGTGTTTCGCGAGAATCGGGATTTCCATTTTCTGATCTACCGCGCGGCGGCTATGCCGTTGATAGTCTCCGTCGTCCAGACCGTATGGCTCAGGATTGGCCCGACCTACCGCCTGCTTTACCCGACTTTAGCGGTCCCCGAAGACGCGTTGCGCATCCATGCGGCGGCCATCGCAGCAGCCCGAAACCGTGACGGCGCGGCTCTCGCCGCAGCTATTCGCGATGATCTGCACCGCGGCCACAGCCTACTCACCAAAGTGATCAGAAATTAACTGCGGCCTGTGTTTTGGGGATTTCCATTCGATGGAATGTGTTATAACACATATCACATTGATAGTTGATGGAGGCCTTCCGGATGCACGATCTGCAGGACCGGCTTACAGATCCGCCTTGGCGCATCGGCGTCGACGTCGGGGGTACGTTCACCGACGTGGTTGTTGCTGACACGACCGGCCATATGCTGATCACCAAATCCCCGTCGGTGCCGCAGGACCCCGCGCAAGGCGTCATCCTGGCGCTCAGCAAAGCCGCGGAGGAGGCGCATTCGACGCTCGAAGATCTGTTGGCCGGCGCCGCTACGCTGGTGCACGGTTCCACAGTTGCGACCAACATCATTCTGGAAGGCAAAGGCGCACGCGTGGGGCTGTTGTGCACCGACGGATTTCGGGATGCGCTCACGGTCAGGCGTGGCATTCGTGCCGATCCCTGGTGTCACCGCGAGCCTTATCCGGCACCGCTCGTACCACGGCGCCTGCGCCTGCCGCTGCGTGGCCGGATCGATCACCGAGGTAATGAGATCGAGCCTCTCAATCTGGAAGATCTCGAGGCGGCGGTGCGCCAGTTCGAGGCTTCAGGTGTTGAAGCCATCGCGATCGCGCTCCTTCACTCCTATGCAAATCCGTCCCACGAACTGGCGGCACGCGACGCCATCGCACGCGTCAATCCGTCGATACCGGTCTTCCCCTCCTGCGAAGTCGCGCCGGTCATCGGCGAGTACATTCGCACCTCGACCGCTGCGGCCGCCGCAGCTGTAGCGCCACGAATTCTGCCATACTTGACCGCGCTCGAATCGCGGCTTGCGGCGGTCGGATTGAACGCACCGCTCCTGCTGATGCAGAGCAACGGCGGGCTGGTGACCGTCTCGGAGGTCGTCAGCAACCCCGCGTGCCTTCTACTGTCGGGTCCGTCCGGCGGCGTCGGCGGCCTGCGCTGGCTCGCCGAGGTGACGGGTGAGCGCGACTTCATAACGATGGAGATGGGCGGCACGTCCTGCGACCTCATCCTGATGCATGGCGGTCGCATCGAAAATACTAACACGTTGGACGTCGCCGGTTATGACGTCTGCGTCTCGGCTGTCGACATTCACACCGTCAGCGCCGGCGGAGGCTCGATCGCCCGCGTTGATGCCGGTGGCGTGCTGTCCCTCGGACCGGATGGAGCTGGCAGCGAACCAGGACCGGCGGCCTATGGCCGAGGCGGACAGGAGGCCACAGACACGGACGCGCAGCTTGTCCTCGGAAGGCTTCCCGCCGGAGCATTCGCCGGGGGCGCCATTTCCCTCGATCCGGCCCGCGCGCGGGAGGCCGTCGACGCCAATATCGCAAGCCGGCTCGGCATAGATGCGATCCCGGCGGCCGCCGGAATCTGCCGTCTGCAGGAACAGACGCTCATCCACGCCGTCGAGCGCGTCAGCGTCGAACGCGGCTATGACCCCAGACAATTCACCATCGTCGGCGTCGGCGGCGCGGCCGCAGTCCACGCGGCGACCGTGGCGCGGCATCTGGGATGCCAGAAGGTAATCGTACCGCGGCTCGCCGGCGTCTTCTGCGCGTTCGGAATGTTGAACGCCGACCTCAGACGCGACGCGGTTCGCAGCTTCATTCGGCCCCTCTCCGACAAAAGCCTGGTCGAGGCCGACGAGATGTTCGAAGCGATGATGTCCGAAATCGGATCGGCCCTGGCGAGACAGCTGGGAGACGCCGGACACGCTATTTTCGAACGCGCATTCGAAATACGCTACGCCGGTCAGCAATCGACTCTACGCATCGACTACGAGAACAATGCAGCAGCGCTGCTCGCCGTCTTCGAAAACCTGCACAACGAGCTATACGGACATTTGCAGCCGGACGCGACACTCGAGATCGCAGCCGTTCACCTGACCGGATCGATTGCCACGCCGCCTATTCGCGCCGCGATCGGTACGGCGGCAACCACGCCACCGACGCCTTGTGCGTTCAGGACAGTCTGGATCGAGCAAGATGGCACCGTCGACAAGGTGCCGATCTATCGCGGCGACGATCTTCACCCCGGACACCGCCTCGCCGGACCTCTCATCGTCGAGGAGAAGACCACCACGGTTCTGGTCAACCCCGGCGACGAACTGCGTGTCGACGCAATGGGCAACCTTGTTGTCGAGATTCGGGTCACCGAGGGAGCCATCATGCAACGCGAACACGAGGTCGAAACACTTTGAGACGCCACCAGACGGACCCGGTCGAACTTGCATTAGGTCAGAAACAGATCGACCACGTCGCCCATACCATGGGGTGGGCGATGGCGCGCACGGCACGCAGTCCCATCTTCAGCCAGAGCCACGATTTCTCGTGCTTCATCGGGGACGCGAATGGGAACGTCGTCAGCCAGGCAGACGGCATTCCGATTCATACCGGGTCAGGCGGCTTCGGCCTGCGCCACGTTCTGGAGGACTTCGCCGGTGACATCAATCCAGGCGATGTTTTCATACTGAACGATCCCTATGAGGCCGGCGGCAATCACCTGCCGGACTGGACGGTTGTCCGCCCCGTCTTCGCATGGGAGCATCTCGTCGCCTTTGTCGCCAATCGCGCCCACCAGTCCGATATCGGCGGCGGTGCGGCAGGAACCTACAACGCGGCGGCAACCGAGATATTTCACGAAGGGGTTCGACTTCCGGTTCTGAAGCTTGTCGACAAGGGGCGGCCGCGGCACGACCTGTTGCGGCTGCTGCGCATCAACAGCCGCACGCCTGATCTGGCCAGTGGGGACCTCGCAGCCATGATCGGGTCGACGGAGGTCGGCATGCGCCGTATCGCCGAGCTTGCCGACAACGTGGGTCCGGAGCAATTCAGCCATTTGCTTTCGGACCTCCTCGACTGGGGCGAGACAGTGATGAGGAACGCGCTTGCCAGTATGCCGAACGGATCCTGGCGGGGCGAAGATTTCCTCTGGACCGACTGTTTCGAGCCAACCGACGCAATGGTGCGCGTCACCGTAGCCAATGACGGCCGGAACCTGGTTTGCGACTTTTCCGATACCGATCCCCAGATTCGCGGCTTCAAGAACAGCTCATTTCCCAACACCTGCTCCGCTACCTATCTCGCGATCATAGCGATGCTGGGCGCCCATATACCCCGCAACGAAGGCGCTTATCGTCCGATCCGGGTTATCGCTCCGGAAGGCTCGATCGTGAACCCCAGGTATCCTGCGGCAGTCACGCTCTGCACGACCTACCCCGCCCACCAGATCATTCATGCGGTATGGAAGGCATTGGCTGATGCCCTGCCCGATCTGGCGTGCGCCGGGTGGGGACGGGCATCGCATTGCAACACGTCTGGCCGAGACTTCGCTGGCCAGTTTTACGTGGCCTACCAGTGGCTGGGCATGTCCGGCGGCGGCGCGGTCGAAGGTCGGGACGGATTCGAAACGATGGGGCACATGGCGACGCTCGGCGGCCTGACCCTGCCCGACGTCGAGACGTTCGAAGTCAGCTATCCTTTTCGTGTCCGCCGAAACGAACTGCGTCGAGATGGCGGCGGCCCTGGCCAATTCCGCGGCGGAACGGGCGCCCTGGTCGAACTCGATGTGCTCCTCTCCGCGGAATATTCCTACCGGGGCGAAGGCAACGGCGTGCAGACCGGTTTTGGCGTCGCAGGCGGCCTGCCTGGCGATGATGGTACATGCAGCATCACCTTCCCGGATGGTCGTGTCTACGACCCGCCCCCGTACGGCGTCGAAATGCTCGGTCCGCTCAGGCTGACCATTTCGTCATCCGGCGGCGGTGGATATGGGGATCCGCGCCGACGTGATCCTCACCGTGTCCGAGAGGATGTTCTCGACGGATTGGTGTCGATCGAAGCCGCCAGAGAGAACTACGGGGTCGCTCTCGGTTCAGGACCGGATTTATCGATGGACGGAGAAATGACTTCGCTGCTGCGCGAAAGTCGCAACGCTGCGGATTTTGACCGCTTCGGCCAGAACCACCCAGCGGGAAGCCGCCGCATGGACATTGCCATAGCCGCAGAAACAAAATGACAACGTCTGACTTTGCCGAACTTTCGTTGCGGCCATCACGGAATATCAGAGAGCTTCTCGCGCCGACCCGATATCGTCACTTTCGGAAAGATCATCGGCACCTCACCCCGGAAAAGACACGCAACTGTCGCGGGATCTGGCCGGCGCCCAAGGCTGTGGCCGCGCACAAGGAGATCGGTCAGCACCTGCTCTCTGGCGGCGTGGTGTTTCCAAGATTTAGGTCGGCTCACTGCTCGCTCCCGATGTCTGCCGCAGACGCCGGCTGAAGGAGCAATCGGCTGGATGGGCGAACCGGGGCACCACACGGTTTCGGCCCAACTTCGATCTGGTGCGCGCATCGGCCGCCTCTCTCACTATCGACGGCCGCGACCGTATGCCTACTGGCCCGATGATCACGAGCGCCGGTTCGGCGACATCGCAAATCTGTTGGTTTGCCGCCCGCTCCGCGGACGACACCGCCGGCTTCTCTTGCGCGAACAGCAGGTATCGGAAGTCCGCACCCCGAACCGGGTGCGATGCAGACGGCAGCGCCAATGCCCGGCGATCCACATTCACCGCTCGTTGGAAGTGGGTCGAACTTCGATCGGAACTCACGCTGGCGCGAATTCGCCGCCATTCACGTCGAAGATCGCGCCATTGATAAAATCGGACTCCGGCCTCACCAAGAATTCCACGATGCGCGCGACATCGACCGGCCGGCCGAGACGTCCGATCGGAATTCGTTCGAGCGCAGCGAGGTTCGTCGGACTGTCGGCGGAGCCGGCCATTTCGCTCAGTATCCGTCCCGGACAAACCGTGTTCGCCGTGATTCCGTTCTTCGAATATTCACTGACGATAGAGCGGGCAAGACCGGCCAGAGCACTCTTGGAGGCGACGTAGCTCGCTCCGGCAATGCGTGGCAACGTTCGCGCCGCCAACGACCCGACCAGCACGATACGCCCGTGCCCGGTGCCGATCATCTGCGGCAACACGGCTTGGCAGCATACCAACGCCCCGGTCAGATTCACCCGCACAACGTCCTCCCACTCTGCCAGCGGGATCTCGGCGAGCGGCATGCGACCCGCCGGCCCCTTGGGCGAATAGCCGGCGTTGCAGACGAGAGCGCCGACGGGGCCCCACCGACTTCCTATGGTGTCGAAGAATCCGCGGACCCCCGACTCGTCGCGCAAGTCGACGACCGCCGCATGGATCGAAGGTTCCGGAAAACGCGTCGCAAGTTCGCGCCGCGCGCTCTCGATACGATCGGCCTGTTGGCTGAAAAAGCCCACCCTCCAGCCGGCCGCCAGCAGTGCTTCGACCGTCGCCAGTCCTATGCCACTGGAACCACCGCTGACGACGGCGACCGGCCGGCCGGTCGGATCCACGTCGAGGACGCTCATTTCATGGCACCCGCTTCGGCGACCTCGTGATCGAGCGTGCCGTGATAAAGCGAAATAGGCGGGTGGGCATCCGGATCGCTGATCACATCGACCAGCCAGGGCTCGCGGGACGCGAGCGCTTCTTCCAGTATCGCCCCGATATCACCCGGGGCGTCGACGGTTGCGGCCCGGCATCCGCACGCACGCGCGATCGCGGCATGGTCGACGGGCGCAAGATGGCAGGCCGTCGTGAACTTCCCGAACTTCACGGTCTCCGCGTCCTTCTGATAGCCGAGCACGCCGTTGTTGAGCACGACGACGACCAGAGGCACGGAACCGCGCACCAGTGTCTCGAGCTCGGCCCAGCTGTGGGCGAAGCCGCCATCTCCGACGATCGCGACAACCGGTGCATCGGCACGTGCCAGTTTTGCGCCGATGGCCAGCGGCAGCCCCCAGCCCAGCCCGGCAAGCCCGCGCGGCGTGAGGAAACGCTGGCCGGGTTGCGAGCCACGTAGCTGCCCGACGATCCACATCGACGAGTAGCTCGCGTCGGCAACGACGATTGTCCGTGGCGTCAGGCGCTCCTGCACCTCGCGCATTACCCTTTCCGGACGGATCGGCGTGCTGTTGCTGCCGCAAACGGGCAGGCGGGCGTCGTCGAAGTTTTCCCATGCATCCTTGATCCGCCGCACGAGCTCCGGACGTCCCGCCTTGCGCGTCGACAGGTCGGCAGGGTCCAGTACGTCCGCCAGGGCATCAAGCGTTGTCGCGGCGTCGCCGACAAGACGCATCGCCTCGTAGTTGCGCCCGATTTCGTTCGGGTCGACGTCGATATGAATGACTCGAGCCTCGGGTGCGATTAGCCGCCAGCTGTCCATGCCGTTCTGGTTCGTTCTGGTCCCGATCAGCAAGACCAGATCGGCCTCATCCAGCATCGTCCGGGTCCGAAACCCAAGCGAAAGCGGTCCGTTCAGCGCGCCGAGGACGCCGCATGAGAGTTCGTGCGTCTCGTCCACCGCTCCTTTGCCCATGTTGGTGGTAAACACGGGCAGATGTGCCCGGTCCTGAAGGCTTGCGAGTGCCTTCGCCGCTGCCGGCGAGACCGCGCCGCCGCCAGCCAGAACGACCGGTGAACGGGCCTCGGCGATCGCACGTGCGGCCGCTTCGACCGACTCCGCATCCGGACGGGTGCGATCGATCGGCCATTGGCCGTAGCTTCGTGTTCTGACGCGTTTGGAATCGACGGAGCGTTCGCGCAAGAGATCGGCCGGCAGCAACAGCACCGCCGGCCCGGGACGCCCGCTGCCGGCGGCGAGGAACGCCGCATCGACATAGTCGTCGACCCGATCGGGGGTATGCAGCCGGCGAACCCATTTTGCACAGGAGGAGAACAGCGCGATGTGGTCCAATTCCTGAAAGGCGTTCCGGTCAAATTGCGGGCGTTCGACATCCTGCACGAGGGCAACGATCGGGATACTCGCCTTCAGCGCTTCGGCCAGCGGCGGAACGAGCAGGGTCGCCGCCGGTCCATTCTGGGCGCACACCACCGCGGTTCGCCCGGAAACGCGAGCATATCCGTCGGCCATGGCGCCGCCCATGTTTTCCTGGCGATAGGCGAACTGCCGAATGCCAATCGCCTCGCAGGCGAGGACAACGGCGGACGGAAGGCTCTGGCCGAAAATGATCTCGACGCCGTGGCGACGCAGCGCGGTCGCGATCGTCTGAGCAACGGTCTGTCCGGTCATCTTTTCAGTCCGCAATAGATTGGATCAGGTCGGGGCGGCCGTCGAGAAACGCCTCGAACGCATCGGCGACCAGGGCGATCTCTGGCTCCCCCATCGGCGTCGACAGACACGCGGCGGCGCCGCTGGGAAACACGATCCCGTTCTCGGCGAACGCGCGTCCGAGTTCCTTCATGACGACGGCGGCCTTGGGCCCGACATACGCATCGCGGAATTCCCGGGGAACCTCGCGTCGAGGATGGATACGAAAAAGGGAAGCCGCTCCCGTTACGCAGAACGGCGCGCCCCGGGCCTCGATCGCAGCGGCAAGCCGCGACCGCAATTTCGTGCCCAGGCCTTCGAGCCTGGCGAAGGCATCCTCGTCCAGCGCCGACATCGCCGCGAGCCCGGCCACCATGGACAGCGGATTAGCCGAAAACGTCCCGCCCTGCGGGAGGATCGGTTTGCCAGAGTCCGCATTGAAGACCGCCATGACGTCTTCGCGACCCCCTATCGCTCCGATCGGCAGGCCGCCGCCGATGATCTTTCCCATTGCAAAAAGGTCGGGCCGAAGACCGTAGCGCGCGGACGCCCCGCGATAGCCCTGACGCAGATTCAGCACTTCGTCGCTGATGATCAGAATCCCGCGGGCACGGCACGTTTCGTGAATAGCTCCGATGAATTCCGGATCCGGTGCGATCAGCCCCCCGCGACTCGGCATCGGGTCTATCAGGACGGCGGCCAGGTCGCCGGCGCGTTCCGCAATCAGGCGACAGGCCAGCTCGACATCATTGAAGCGAAGCACCACGGTCTCGTCGAGGACGCTTCGCGGCATGCCCGGGTAGTAGGACAGCGACGCCGGGCGTTCCGGGGGGCCCCAGACTGCCGGCTCCGCAGACTGGCTCACCTCGACCCAGTCGTAGGCGCCATGATAGGCGCCTTCAAGCTTGGCGATGCAACTGCGGCCGGTGAAGGCCCGCGCCGCCTTGATCGCAAACATGACCGCCTCTGTACCGGTGTTGACGAAACGGATGCGATCGAGGCGGGGGATGCGGCCGCAAAGCAGTTCAGCGAGGGCGATTTCGGCTTCGGTCGGACTGGCGAAACAACTGCCGCTGCGCATTTGCAGCGTTACCGCCTCGGTGACCGGCGCGAAGGCGTGGCCGTGTATCAGCGTCGTGAAGTTTCCGTTGAGGTCGAGGAATCGACGCCCATCCACATCGATGAGATAGGCCCCCTCCCCGTGATGCATGTAGCGCGGAACCGGATCACGCTCGACGGTGACCCGCGTCGTTCCGTCCGGAAATACGCCGCGCGCTCGCATGAATGCCTGGCTCGACCGCGGTTCGCCACGCGCGGCGCCGGCGTCGCCGTCCCCGGTGAAGCTGGATGGTTGCGCCACGAATGACCCTCCTCGACTGAGCTACAAGGCGAGTCTATTTCAGTTTGATATTTGATGCAACAAAATGATTCAGTCGCTGCTCGAAGACGTTTCGCCGAGGATCACCCTCGCCAGACTTCGATAGCCGTCCCGCAGGTCGTTCTGCATGGCTGATTGCACGGTCAATCCGTCGCGATCCCTGAGGCCGCGGATGGCCCATTGATGATTGGCGACGCCCCGTTTCGAGATCGCGTATTCCGGGTACAGGCGATTGAGAGTTGGCCCAATTCTCAGCCAGAGCGATTCGATGATGGCGACCAGCCGCGGCATGTTCGAACGCTGGTAGATCCGGAAATGAAAGGCCTTGTTTAACCTCAGAACGTCGGCGTAACGCGCGCCGTCAAGCGCCCGGTTAAGTTGCGCCTGGACATCCTCGAGGAAGTCGACATCTTCGTCCTGAATGTGCTGAACGGCCTCGAATGCGGCAAGGCCCTCGAGGTTCATACGGATTTTCGTCACTTCGTTGAGTGCCGCCATCGTAAGTTCGGGAACGACGACGGTTTTGGGTCCGCGATTGACCAGGGCGCCATCGCCTATCAATCGGTTGATCGCGTCGCGGGCCGGCGTCGTGCTGACACCGAGGGCCTCCGCAACCGACCTCACGGTCAGCTTGACACCCGGCTGGAACTGGCCGCCGACGATGCTCTCCTTGAGCCGCTCGTAGGCAAGCTCGCCCAGGCTGTTTTGACGATCGAGAGGCTCGATCGGGGCCGTAATCTTGGATTCGGTCTGGCTCAATCCCGATTCTCCCGCCTGCCAATCACTACTCAAATTCATCCGCTTGACAAGATGTAATATGGTGCATCAAAATGCCGGAACAATGGATATGCTTGTGGACAGCCCGGGGCAACTGCCGATCAACGGCTTCTCTAGCGACAAAGAGGCGGATTGCGTGACAGGTATCGACGGTGCGGTCACCGGCAGTACAGTGCAAGTCGACACTGTGTCCAAGTTCTATGGCTCGATGCCCGCGGTCGACGCCATTTCACTTGATATCGGAGCCGGTGAGTTTGTGTCGTTGCTAGGACCTTCGGGGTCGGGCAAGACGACATTGCTGATGATGATCGCAGGGTTTGAGCGACCCGACGCCGGGCGCATTCTGATCGGCCAGCGCGATTTCACCCACGTGGCGCCCAACAAGCGCGGCGTGGGCATGGTTTTCCAGAAGTACGCGCTCTTTCCCCACATGACGATCGCAGACAACATCGCCTTTCCTCTCAAGATGCGGAAGATCAGTCGCGAAGTGATCGCGGCGCGTGTCGACGCCGCGCTTTCTCTTGTTCGTCTGGAGGGTTACGGCGAGCGCCAGCCGGGTCAGTTGTCCGGTGGCCAGCAGCAGCGTATCGCGGTTGCCCGCGCCCTGGTCTTCGAGCCTCCCGTTCTGCTGATGGACGAGCCGCTCGGCGCCCTCGACAAGAAGCTGCGCGAGCAGATGCAGATCGAGATCAAGGCCATTCAGGAGCGCCTTGGGGTCACCGTCGTCTACGTCACGCACGATCAGGAAGAAGCATTGACGATGTCCGACCGCGTGGCGGTGATGAACAAGGGGCGACTGGAACAGATCGGAACGCCGATTGATCTGTATCAGGCGCCGCAGTCGCCGTTCGTCGCCGATTTTATCGGCAAGATGAACTTCATCGACGGGGAATATCTCGGCCGGGACGGATCAGGGCTACGCGTTCGCCTTTCGGCCGACGCGACGCTGCGTGTCCCTCACGCACCGAATGGCTCGGCAGCGGACCTGGCCGACAATTCCCCCGTACGGATTGCCGTCCGACCGGAACGGTTGCAGCTTGCGCCGCCCGGCGAGGGCGGACCGGAGGCGATGGCCGGACGGATCGACGCGGCGATCTTCGTGGGATCGTTCCGGATTTACCTGGTCGCGATCGACGGGCGCGACGCTGAGCCGCTGCACATTCAGGTTCCCGCTGCAGGAGCGCCGAGCTATGCGCGGGGCGACGCAGTGGATGTCGTGATGGAACACGATGCGGTGCGCTTGTTTCAGATGACGGCGGCCTGAGGCATGTCGGTCGCTGCCCTGCCCTCCGCGAGCAAGACGACCGCCCCGGCCCGCGCGCGGTTTTTCGCGCCCGCCTCGGCGCGGCGGTACTCGACCGCTCTGTCGCTGGTGCTGGTCGCCCCGCTCTTGGCCCTGCTTGCCTTCGGCTTTCTTTATCCTGTCGGAAAACTGTTGGCGGGCAGCTTTTTCGATCCGGAGTTCACGCTTCGCCACTATGCGCGCATCCTGGATGAACCGCTCTATCTGAAGATCCTGTGGCGCACGCTGCAGATCGCTTTCATCGTTACGCTCGGCGCTTTCGTGCTGGGATATCCCGTCGCTTATGCGATGGCCCGGCTCAAGGGCCGCTGGGCCGGTGTGGTGGCGGCCTGCGTCCTGGTTCCTTTGTGGACATCGGTGCTGGTCAGGTCCTACGCGTGGATCGTGCTGCTGCAACGCAAGGGGGTGGTCAACAACCTGTTGATGGAGACCGGGATCATCGCGAGCCCGTTGCGTCTGATCTACACGGAATCGGCTGTCATCGTGGCCATGACCCACGTGCTGCTTCCTTTCATGATCCTGCCTATCTTTGGCTCGCTGCGCTCAGTTCCCGACGAATTGCCGAAGGCCGCGCTCAACCTCGGCGCCGGACAGGGGGCGGTTTTCTTCAAGATCATCCTGCCGCTCAGCCTGCCTGGCGTTTACGCCGGGTCTCTGATGACCTTCATTCTGGCGCTGGGTTTCTACATCACCCCGGCCCTTGTCGGGGGGCCAGGTACGCTGATGATGGCGACGCTTATCGGCCAGCAAACGACCGAACTCCTCAATTGGCCGTTCGCCGGCGCGATGTCGACCGTGCTGCTCGTCACCACCCTGGTACTGGCAATTGCCTTCCGGCGGATGCTGTCTTTCAACAAGGGATTCCAGGATGCCGGCTAGATCCCATGTTGACGCATCACCCGCCACTACTCAGACCCGGGCACCGCGGTGGCAGCTGTCGTTCAGCCAAATCACGCTCGGGGCACTGGTCGGCCTGATCCTGTTCTTCCTGATCCTGCCGACGCTCATCGTCATCCCCATGTCGGTCGGCACGGCGCCATACATCGAGTTCCCGCCGACCGGGCTGACGCTGCGCTGGTATGTCGAGTATCTCGACGATCCCGGCTGGGTCGCCGCGACGCTGTTCAGCCTGCGCGTGGCGCTGGCGACCACTGTGGCCGCGACAATGGTCGGCACGCTTGCGGCGATCGCGCTGGTTCGCGGCAATCTGCCGGGAAAAGGCCTTGTTCTGGGGCTGACGCTCAGTCCCATGGTGGTGCCGCATATTGTAATTGCGGTGGCGCTCTATCTGATTTTCGCGCCGCTTCGACTGACGGGCAATTTCTTTGGATTCCTCGTAGCCCATACGATGCTGGCCGTGCCCTATGTCGTGCTCACGGTCAGTGCCGCACTGCAGCGGTTCGATGTTACGCTGGAGCTTGCCGCCCTCAATTGCGGTGCCAGCCGTGCGCGCGCATTCTTTGCAGTCGTGTTGCCCAACATAAGGCCCGGGGTGGCGGCAGGGGCGGTGTTTGCGTTTCTCGCCTCTTTCGACGAAGCGACAATCGCCTTCTTCATTTCCGGCATTGGGGGCAAGACGATCACGCGAAAAATGTTCGAGGACATCGACTACAATCTGACACCTGTCATTGCCGCGGTATCGACTGTGATGGTCGCAGCTTCGCTGCTCCTGATGGGAGGTGTGCAACTGCTGCAGTCGAGACAGGCCGCGCGAAAAATGAACCGTCCGGCGGGTGAGGCGATCTGAATGCGTTCAAAGGTCTCGCTGGCATCGGCCGCCGCCGCAGTGAACGGATTTTCGGTCTTCAGCAACGCCGACCGCAATCGACGCAGTGTCGTCATCGCGACGACGGGCGGGATCTGGGATCGGCAAATGAGGCAATGCTTCTTCGATCCGTTTACCGAGGCGACCGGCATCGAAGTCGCCACGGTCGCCGGATCGGACGCCGGGAATTTTTCGCGCGTCGGCCAAATGATACGCAGCGGCGACATCACGATCGACCTTTACCAGACAAGCGAAGTCCACAGCTCCTCCAAACAGCATTGTCTGCAGGCGGAGGATCTCGCTGACTTCGGGTATCCGTTCCGTTCGGACCAGGACTTCCTGCCGTCGTCGTTCGCGGCATCCGGTGTGCTGTCGGCCTACGGATCCACGCTCATCGCCTACGATCGAACGCGGTTCCCCGAGGGTGGCCCGCGAAACTGGCTGGACTTCTGGAACCTCCGTGACTTCCCGGGCCCGCGGGCACTGCCGGACATCGACGATCCGTGGCGAGTGCTTGCCGCTGCGCTCCTGGCCGATGGCGTTCCCGCCGCCACGCTGTTTCCACTGGATCTCGACAGGGCGTTTCGAAAGCTCGACGAGATACGACCCCACGTATCGCTGTGGTGGCGCACGGGCGATGAGAGCATCGACGGGTTCCGCGATGGCACCTATGCGGCCGGCCTGATCTGGCAATCGCGAGCCGCCGCCCTGCGCCGGGCCGGTGCGCCGCTGGAGTGGAGCCACGACCAAGCGTTCTTGGTCGGTGATCGCTGGGCCCTCGTTAGAGGAGCACCGCACAAGGACAACGCGCTGCGCTTCCTGGAGTTCTTCCTGGACTGCCGCGAGGGCCAGGCGCATCGATGTGAATTGACGACCTGTACGCCAGTCCGCAGGTCGGCGGCCGAACAGGTCAGCGCGGTCACGCGAGCCATGCTGCCGCTGTCCGAGCAGAATGCGGGCAAGCTGGTTGCACCCGACGTTTCCTGGATCAACGCCAATGAGGAGCTTTTGAAAGAGAGCTGGGGCAACTGGAAATCCGGAATCGGGGCGGACTGAGAATGAAACGAGAAAGGACCGGGGAAAATCCGTTGAACAACCGCTAGACTGTCGGTTCCTGAGCCGGTCCACCCATCGCGCGGTGTAGACTGGGGAAAACGAGAACGTGCGAGGATCCGTGGCTATCACGTCATTCGGAAACTCTCGCAATGCATCAGATCGAGTGGCCGGCTCCGTCGGTCGCGTACCTGAATTCACCGCCTGACGACCTTGAGCCGATAGCGCGCGGGGCACGTGCCGCTACGCGCGATCGGACTGCACGCACAATGCCTGCGTGCCGGCGGTGGCATTCGAACTCTCCCCTCATAGACATTGCGGGTTCCATCGAAACGGCATGCGCGCGTCCGGGTCCGGCTCGCGCGTGCCGGCATGACAGTGCGGGAAAGCCATGACGAACAGCCCATTCAAGACCTGCGATATCCTCATCCAAAGCGCCCTGATCCTGACGGTCGGCGCGGACGACGCGATCATTCGCGACGGTGCGGTCGCGATCGGCGGGACCCGAATCCTCGAGGTCGGACCGAGCGCGGAATTGCGTCCGCGCTACCTGGCGCGTGAAACAATCGATGCCGCAGGAGCCGTCGTGCATCCGGGCTTCATCGACGCGCACATCCACGTCTCCCAATACACCGCCCGAAGTGTGCTTCAGCGCATGTCGGGGGCTCGCGTCAACATGGGCGACTGGAAGGCCGCCTTGACCCCCGACGACGAATTCGCGAGCGCCCAGCTCGCCGCGGTAGACTATCTCCGGTCCGGTTACACGGCGTTCGTCGATCCCGGAACCATATTCGAGCCGGATGCCGTCGCCGCGGCGACCGGAGCCGTCGGTCTGCGAATGTGGCTGACCGACCCGTATGTCGCCGATCGCGGCCACCAGCTTACCGAGCGCCTCGGAGACCTGGCGAGCCCGGCCTTCCTGGGCCGGTGGCCGAAGACGACCGACGAGGCGCTCGCGCGGATCGGCACGGAGCTTCGCCGAAACGCCGACCGCGACGGACTCGCCCACGCCTTTGTCGGCATATACGGAGAAGAGACCGCCTCCCCCGAGCTGTACGAGGCCGCGCTGGATGCGGCGCGCCGCAACGGCGTGCAGTTCCAGGAGCACCGCGGCTACCTTCCCGCCGCCTATCGCGCCACCGAGCGGGCGCTCGGCATGTCGGCCGTCCGGCACCTGAGCGACAGCGGCGTCCTCGGTCCCGGAACGACATTCATCCACATGAATGTCGTTCACAGCGAAGACGTTCCGCTGCTCGCACGCAGCGGCACCGCCATCGTCTGGTGCCCTTACGGCCAGTTGCAGATGATGGGCGCTGGCGACGCCGAGGCGCGAATGCTGGAACTGCACCGCGGCGGATGCGCGATCGGTCTGGCGACCGACATTCCGCGTGCGATCGATTTCGACGCCCTGGGTGCGCTCGCCGTGGCCAACGCTGCCGCGTGCGGCACGCCGGCCGGCGGCGGGGACATTCTGCGCATGCGCACCATCGGCGCCGCGCGGACGATCGGAGCTGCGACGGAGGTCGGCAGCCTCGAAGCGGGAAAGCGGGCCGATCTGGTCATTCGCTCATCGAACGAGTCCGAGACGCTCGGCGTCGACCCGATCTGGGAGGCGGCGGTCCTCGGCCTCGGTCAGCCGCCTGAAGCGGTCGTCGTCAACGGAGCGATCGTTCTGCGGAACGGCAGGCCGCTGCGGGTCGAGCCGCACGATGCGACCGCCAGGGCCCGGACATCCGTACGAAACCTTCTCAATCGCATCGGTCTTTAGCAGCGCCTTCGGCCAGAAGGCCAAACAGGAGAGAAAAGTCATGCTGACACGCCGCAATCTACTTATCGGAGCTTCGGCCATACCCCTTCTTGCAAGCACCGCAAGATTCAGCGCCGCGGCGGATTCGCTTGCCGAGGCCGCGCTGAAGGCCGGTGAGAACGAGCTCGTCTTCGCCGGCGGCACCGGCGGGTATGCAGCGATGGTCAAGAAGCATTTCCTCGACCCGTTCACCGAGGAGACCGGGATCAAGGTCGTCGAGGCCGGTGGTTCCTACGGCGAGAAGCTCGCCAAGCTGAAGGCAATGAGTCAGGTCGGCCAGTACGAGTGGGACGTCGTCACCTTGTCCGCGGACCACCTGGTGGCTCAGAACGCGCAGTACCTTCGCGACCTGGGCGCCGAATGCGGAGAAGTTCCCAACGTTGCCGCGAACGGCGTTCCGGGCGCCTGCCTGCGCTATGGCGTCCTGTTCGACATCGGAGGCGGCGTCATGGCCTACAGCACCGAGGCTTTCAAGGACGCAGGCAAGGCACCGTCGAGCTGGGCCGATTTCTGGGACGTGAAGACTTTTCCCGGACCGCGCGCGCTGCCCAACATCGGCACGCCCTGGTGGCCAATGATTGCCGCGCTGCTCGCCGACGGTGTCCCGCCCGATCAGTTGTTCCCGCTCGACGTGGACCGGGCGTTCGCCAAGCTGGACGAGATAAAGCCGCACATTGCCGTCTGGTGGAAGAGCGGCGACCAGAGCCAGCAGATATGGCGCTCCGGCGAGGTGGTGATGGCGCAGATGTACGCGGGCCGGGCATTGGGACTGCGCAAGGAAGGGCTGCCGGTCGGCGTATCCTGGAACGGCGCGCCGCTCGATGCGGCCGCCTGGTGCGTCCTGAAGGACGCCAAGCGCCCCCTTGCGGCTCTGGCGCTCCTCAATTTCCTCTATACGAGGCCCGAGGCGCATGCCGCCTTCGACGTCGAAAGCAACGGCATCACGGCCATGCGGGCTGCCCTGGCGATGCTCGATCCCGATTCGCAGAAGGTTCAAGCCACTGCTCCGGACAACTGGAAGGGCATTGTCCAGATCGACCGGGGCTGGCTCGGGCAGAACAATGCCGAGGTTCTGGAAAAATGGACGTCGTGGGTGGCCAGCTGACCGGAGGCCGCCGGCCCGGCGGGCTAGCCTCATGGCCGGCCCGCCGGGACGCTGCAAACCTTGATGCGCAATCGAGACATTGGCGCCTTCGTAGCGCCCCGGTCGGCTGAAGATGGCATACCGGGCTTTCATGTTCGGCCTTGCCTGCATGGGAACGTTCGCAGGACACAGCCGCCGCGCGCCGTCCTTGCGATAGCTTCGCAGCGCATCTCCCTTGGCGAAGATGGATTCTTGTGAACCGCAGGTGCGTCCCTTTTTGTGCGGCCGTTTGTTGCACCGGAGGCCCGGGAGGCCTGAGGCATGCGTAGACTCTTGATCGGCGGATTGTTTCACGAGGGCAACAGCTTTAGCACGCTGCTGACGGAGCGGGACAGCTTCGTGGTCACCGTCGGGTCGGCTGTCGTCGAGAAAGCGAAGACGTCCGGCACCGGTATCGGGGGAGCCTGTCGCTTTCTTGCCGGGCAGGGCGTCGAGCTGGTCCCGGCCCTAACCGCCGTCGCACCGCCCGGCGGGCCGGTGGCGGACGAGCTGTATTTCGAGCTTCGCGACGCCATCCTCACCGCCGCGATGGCCGGACGTGTCGACGCGGTCTATCTCGACCTGCATGGTGCGATGGTTACCGAGACGCTGGACGAACCCGAAGGCGACCTGCTGCTGGGGCTGCGATCCGCCGTCGGACCGGACGTCCCGATCGCGGTCAGCCTGGACCTCCACGCCCACCCGACACCGGCACTGCTCGACCACGCCGATATCGTCGTCGCCTGCAAGGAAAATCCGCACTCCGATTACGATGTCGCCGGCGCGCGCGCCGCGGAGTTGCTGTTGGGCAAGCTCAACGGTGAACTCCGCCCGATCACCGCAGCGGTCTGGCTGCCGCTGCTTGTCGGGGCCCAGATGGAAACGGCGCAGGGCCCCCTCGCCCGCCTGCATGCGCTCAGGCGCCGGCTGCTGGCCGAGAGGGACGAATTGCTCGACATCTCGATATACAACACCACCGCCCTGGTGGATGTCGCGGGTGGCGGGCAATGCATCACTGCGATCGCGAATGGCGACGCGGACGCGGCGCGGAGCGCAGTGCTCACGTTGGCGCGCGCGTTGTGGGAGATGCGGGACGACTTCAAGCCGGATTTCCTGCCGCTCCGGGATACTCTGCGGAATGTCGCAGAGCGACACCTGACACGGCCGGCGATTCTCGGCGATCAGGGCGACAGGGTGCTGGCCGGGACGCCGGGCGACGGAACCGTCATCATCAAGGAACTGCTGGACAACTGGCCCGGTCTTCGCGCCCTGGTGCCGATCACGGATCCGGCGATTGTGGAGGCGGCCCGGCAACTGGGCGTCGGCGCCGGGATGACGTGCCGTCTCGGCGGGCGCCTGTCCCGCGGGACAGCCCCGGTGGAAACCGAATGGAGGATTGAGGGCCTTGGCAGCGGACATTTCGTTCAGGAAGGGCCCTTTCTCGCGAACGAGCCGGCGGAGCTCGGCGATACCGCTATCCTGTCACACGGAAATCTGACGATTCTGGTGACGAGCCTGCCCGGATTCACACAGGATCCGGCCGCGTTTCGCAGTCAAGGTCTCGAACCCGCAGACTTCGACGTCGTCGTCGCGAAATCCGGCTACCATTTCAAGCTTTCGTTCGGTCGGATCGGCCCCTGCGTCGTCGTGGACACCCCGGGCCAGTCGAACTACCGTCCCGGCCTGCTGCCCTACCGCAAACGTCGCCCGGTCTATCCGGAGGACGCCGTGGCGGAGCCGCGGTATGACGTCACAATCTTCTGAAACCCGCCGAGAGTGATTGTGCCGCAGGCTGCCCAGAGATGGGGGGCAGGCAACTATAAACGCGAGGAACGGCTGGGCCTTTTCTGCGGCCGCACGGAATTCACGCGGCGAAGTTCATAAGAGACTGATATTACTTCTGTTCCGGCCCAATCGATTTCCGGAGCCACCACGCCGCGCGCACGACGACCGGCGACATCCGATTGCACTCTTCCGCGAGTTGGTCCACAGCGTCACGGTCTATCCGCTCGACAAGGCAGGGATGTTCGAAGTCGACATCAAGGGCAGGCTGGCGCTGCTGACCGGCACCGAAGCCTTCCCCCAGAATGTGGGGTGAGCGGCCTGAGACATAGGTGACGTTTTGTACCGGACACATGGGTAACACTTTTGGCTTTTGGCCGGAGGTGTTGATGCCGTGGAGAGAATGTTCGGTTATGGAGGAACGTCTTCGCTTTGTGGCC
>JAEWYT010000194.1 GCA_023458595.1 Pseudomonadota bacterium | reverse complement strand
CCGCCGGGCCGTTCCCACCGGGGCAGCACCGATGCACGCGTTGTCGAGAACGCTAGTCGAGGCCGGGCGCGCGCTTGCCCCATTGCCTTCCTGGCTCGCCGCCGCCGCACTGTTCCTGCTCATGACGATGACGTTCTTCGACGTCATGCTGCGCAGCCTGTTCAACAGCCCGATCGAGGCGGCGACCGAGCTGACGCGCATCGCGATGGCGATAATCGTCTTCGCTTCGTTGCCGGTCATCTCGGCGCGGGCCGGGCATATCGTGGTGGACCTTCTCGACTTCCTGTTCCGCGGCTGGGGCGCACGGCTGCGCGACTGCATCGTCGACGTCGCCTCGGGGCTCCTTCTGGTCTGGCCCGCGGCGCAGTGTTTCAAGCTCGCCGCGCGGGCGAAGGACTACGGCGATCTGACCGAGTATCTGGCGATCCCGCAGTTCTACGTCGAGTATTTCATCGCGATCTTCACCTCGATCACGGTCGTGGTGCTGATTGTCCGCGGCCTGATCGAGCTGGTCGCCCCGGAGGTGCTGCAGCTTTCGCGGCCGGTCGCCGCGAAGCGGGACTGAGCGATGATCGAATCCCTCATCGGCTTCGCCGCGGTCCTCTTCCTGGTGCTCCTGCGCCTGCCGATCGCCTTCGCGATGGGCCTCGTCGGCATGATCGGATATGCGTACGAGACCAGCACCGCCGGCGCGATCTCGATGTCCGGGCGGCTGTTGATCGACACGGCGCAGGACTACGGGCTCTCGGTCGTGCCGCTGTTCATCCTGATGGGCCTGCTCGTCAACAAGGGCGGCCTGAGCCGCGAGCTCTATCAGGTCTCCTACGCGTTCCTCGGTCATTTCCGGGGCGGCCTGGCGATGGCGACCATCGTCGCCTGCGGCGGCTTCTCGGCGATCTGCGGCTCCTCGCTCGCCACGGCCGCGACCATGTCGAAGGTCGCGATGCCGCAGATGCGCCGCTACGGCTATGCCGACACGCTGTCGACGGCGTCGATCGCGGCGGGCGGCACGCTCGGCATCCTGATCCCGCCGAGCGTCATCCTCGTCATCTACGGCATCCTGACCGAGACGAGCATCGGCAAGCTGTTCATTGCCGGCATCGTGCCGGGTGCGATCGGCATCCTGTTCTATCTGTTCGCCGTGAAATACACGGTCGCGCGCAATCCCGGGGCCGGACCGGCGGGCGAGCGCACCAGCTGGAAGGGCCGATTCGACGCCCTTCGCGGCGTGTGGGCGGTGCTGCTCCTGTTCTTCCTGGTGATCGGCGGCCTGTACGGCCTGTTCGACTTCTGGCCGATCCACCTGACCTTCTCGCCGACAGAGGCAGCCGGCATGGGCGCGATGGGCGCGTTCCTGATCGCCTGGGCCCGCGGCGGCCTGAGCTTTGCGGATCTGAAGGAGGTCCTGTTCGAGACCTCCTACACGACGGCGAGCCTGTTCGCGGTGCTGATCGGGGCCTGGATATTCTCGAACTTCGTCAACATCGCCGGCATGCCGGAGGCGCTGCTCGGCCTCGTCAATCAGGCCGGCTTCTCGCCGCTGACGGTGATCCTGCTGATCCTCGTGGTCTACCTGATCCTCGGCTGCGTGTTCGAGAGCATGTCGATGATGCTGCTGACCGTGCCGATCTTCTTCCCGCTGGTGATCAGCCTCGGCTTCGACCCCGTCTGGTTCGGCATCATCGTGGTGGTGGTGACCGAGATCAGCCTGATCACGCCGCCGGTCGGCCTCAACGTCTTCGTGTTGCGCGGCGTGGTCGAGAACGTATCCACGGCGACGATCTTCAGGGGCGTCACGCCATTCTGGATGTTCGACATCCTCCGGCTCGCCCTGATGGTGTTCGTTCCCTGGCTCGTCCTCGTCCTGCCCAACAGCATGTAGGAGGAGACATGAACGAGGCCGAACAACGGGCGCTTGCCGAAGGCTTCGATCAGTGGAACCTGCCGAAGTCCTTCGCCGACGATCCCTATCCGACCTACCGGGCGCTGCTGAGATACGCGCCGATCAAGCGGTTCGGGGACGGCACCTGCTTCGTCAGCCGCTATGCCGATCTCGTCACGATCTACCGCGACACCAAGCGGTTCTCGTCCGACAAGAAGGTCGAGTTCAAGCCGAAATACGGCGACAGCCCGCTCTACCTGCATCACACGACGAGCCTCGTGTTCAACGACCCGCCGCTGCACACCCGGGTGCGCTCGATCATCGTCGGGGCGCTGACGCCCAAGGCCATCGCCCGGATGGAGCCGGACCTGATCCGGCTGGTCGACGGCCTGATCGAACGGATGGCGGAGAAGGGTGAGGTCGACCTGATCGAGGACTTCGCCTCGGCGATCCCCATCGAGGTGATCGGCAACCTGCTGCAGGTGCCGCACGAGGACCGCGGGCCGCTGCGCGAATGGTCGCTGGCGATTCTCGGCGCGCTGGAGCCGAAGCTGACGCCGGAGCAGGAGGCGCGCGGCAACGCCGCCGTGCTCGAGTTCCAGGACTATCTGGAGGGCCTGATCGCCGACCGGAAGAAGAACCCGGGCGACCCGGGCGTCGACGTGCTGACCAGGCTGATGCAGGGCGACGGCAACGAGCACCTGACCCATGTCGAGCTCGTGCAGAACTGCATCTTCCTGCTCAACGCCGGCCACGAGACGACCACGAACCTGATCGGCAACGGGCTCAACATCCTCGCCGAATGGCCCGAGGAGAAGCGCCGGCTGCTCGACAACCCGGAGCTGATCGGCACGGCGGTCGAGGAGTTCCTGCGCTACGAGAGCTCGAACCAGCTCGGCAACCGGATCACCACCGAGGAGGTGGAGATTTCCGGCGAGGTGCTGCCGAAGGGCACGCAGATCACGCTGTGCATCGGAGCGGCCAACCGCGATCCGGCGCAATTCCCCGATCCGGACCGGATGGACATCACCCGCAGCCCCAACAAGCACCTTGCCTTCGCGTGGGGCCCGCATCTGTGCGCCGGCCATGCGCTGGCCCGTCTGGAGGGGCGGATCGCCATCGGCCGGTTCCTTGCGCGGTTGCCGGACTATCGCCTCGACGGCGAGCCGGTGCGCGGCGGTCGCGTCCGCTTCCGCGGCTTCGCGAAGCTGCCGGCGCGGGTCGGATAGAGCCGATGCGTGCCTCGGCCGATGGAGCGGGAAGAAGCATCCACACCCACGGCGTCATGGCCAGGCTCGTCCCGGCCATCCACGGTGTCGTCGCGGACAGGCCGTTCGTGGATACCCGGGACAAGCCCGGGCATGACGCAGGAGAGGGTGGTGGGGTGTCCGAACTACGGGCCAACCAGCCTTCCCCGACTGGCTCGCGTCGCGGCCGGGATGACGCAGGAGAGGGATGAGCAAGCGGGATGTCTCCCGCGCTCATCCGAATCCGAGTTCAACGCATAAGGAGTTCAGTTCCGTGAGCATCATGCGACTTGAGAGCTTCGCTGCCGGGCGCTGGGTCGCGCCGGCGGGGTCGACGCGGCCGATCGCCAGTGCAGTGACCGGCGAGACGATCGCGGAGGCGGGCTCCGACGGGCTCGATTTCGCGGGCATGATCGACCACGCGCGCACCGTCGGCGGGCCGGCGCTGAGGGCAATGACCTTCCACGAGCGCGCGGAGAAGCTGAAGGCGCTCGCCCAGTATCTGAACGAACGGCGCGATCCGCTCTACGAGCTGTCGTTCAAGACCGGCGCAACCAGGGCCGACTCCCTGATCGACATCGACGGCGGCATCGGCACGCTGTTCGTGTTCTCCTCGAAGGGCCGGCGCGAGATGCCGGACGCCCATGTCTACGTCGACGGCTCGATCGAGCAGCTGTCGCGCTCCGGTGCCTTCCTCGGCCAGCACGTCTGCGTGCCGCTGCAAGGCGTCGCCGTCCACATCAACGCGTTCAACTTCCCGGTCTGGGGGATGCTGGAGAAGCTCGCCCCGACGCTGCTCGCCGGCGTGCCGGCGATCGTCAAGCCGGCGACGGCGACCTCCTATCTGACGGAAGCCTGCTTCCGGATGATGATCGACAGCGGCATCTTCCCGGAAGGGTCGTTCCAGCTCATCGTCGGCGGCACGGGAGACCTGCTGTCGCGGCTCGGCTGCCAGGACGTGGTGAGCTTCACCGGCTCGGCCCACACCGCGCTGATGCTGCGCTCGGACCGGCACCTGATCGAGAATTCGGTGCGCTTCGTCGCCGAGCAGGATTCGCTCAACGCCTCGATCCTCGGGCCGGACGCCGCGCCCGGATCGCCCGAATTCGATGCCTTCGTGCGCGAGGTGGTGCGCGAGATGACGGTGAAGGCGGGGCAGAAGTGCACCGCGATCCGCCGCGTCATCGTGCCCGACGCCAATGTCGGGGCGGTGATCGAGGCGATCTCCGACAAGCTCTCGAAGACCACGATCGGCGATCCCGCCGCCGAGGGAACCCGCATGGGGGCGCTCGCGAGCGCCGAGCAGAAGGCCGACGTGCTGGCGAAGGCCGCGATCATCGCCTCCGAATGCGAGCGGGTGTTCGGCGATCCCGACAACTTCACCGTGGAAGGCGCGGACAAGGCGAAGGGAGCCTTCCTGCCGCCGATGCTGTTCCGCTGCGCCGATCCGGACAAGGCGACCAGGACGCACGAGACCGAGGCCTTCGGCCCGGTGTCGACCGTCATGGGCTACCGCGATCTCAATCATGCGATCGCCATCGCCAACCGCGGGCAGGGCAGCCTCGTCGCCTCGGTGTTCACGCACGATCCGGCCGTCGCCCGCGAGGTGGTGCTCGGCGCCGGCGCCTGGCACGGGCGGCTCTACTTCGCCAACCGCGACACCGGCAAGGAGGCGACGGGTCACGGCTCGCCGCTGCCGCACATGGTCCACGGCGGCCCCGGCCGCGCCGGCGGCGGCGAGGAGATGGGCGGCGTGCGCGGCGTCCTCCACTACATGCAGAGGACCGCGATCCAGGGCTCGCCCGACCTCTTGACGGCGATCGGGGAAGCCTGGGTGCCGGGCTCGAAGGAGATCAGGACCGATGTCCACCCGTTCCGCCGCAGGTTCGGCGAACTGCGGATCGGCGAGACGCTGGACACCGCCTCGCGCGAGATCACGATGGAGGACATCGAGCATTTCGCCCATTTCACCGGCGACACCTTCTACGCCCACATGGACGAGGCGGCGGCCAGGGCGAACCCGTTCTTCCCCAGCCGCGTCGCCCACGGCTACCTGATCCTGAGCTTCGCCGCGGGCCTGTTCGTCGATCCCGATCCGGGGCCGGTGCTCGCCAACTACGGCCTGGATTCCCTGCGCTTCCAGAAGCCCGTCAGCCCCGGCGACGCGATCCGGGTGCGGCTGACCGTGAAGCAGAAGATGCGCCGCAATCCCGAATACGGCGAGGTGCGCTGGGACGTCGCGGTGTTCAACCAGAACGACGAGCAGGTCGCCGGCTACGATCTCCTGACGATGAACGCGATGTGAGGATCGTCAGCGGCGCTGCGCGGCACGGCCGGCGGCCGCGATCGCGAGCGCCGCGGCGATCAGGCCCGCCGCCGCCAGGAAGGCCATCCGCATCCCGAACGAAATCGCCGCGGGCGCCGCCGCCGTGACGTCGCTCGCCCCGGCGGCGAAGGCGAACACCGCGCCCATCACCGACGCGCCGGTCATCAGCCCGAGATTGCGCGACAGGTTGACCAGCCCCGACATGACGCCGCGCTCGTCGGCCGGGACATCCATCATGACGGCGGTGTTGTTGGCCGACTGGAACAGGATGTAGCCCGGCACCAGCAGCAGGATGCCGGCGATGTAGCCCGTCGCGTCGAGGAACGCCGGCAGGACCGACAGGGCCACCGAGCCGACCGCCATGCCGATCAGTCCGGCGATCACCATGGCGGCCGCGCCGAAGCGGTCGACGGCGCGTCCGGCGACGAAACCGCTCAGCGCGCCGCTGGCCGGGCCGACGGAAAGGACCAGTCCGACGGCCTTCTCGTCGAGCCCGAGCGCCAGCGAAAGATAGAAGGGCCCGACGACCATCGTCGTCGAGATGACCGCAAAGGCGATCACGTTGGTCGCGAGCGCGGCGCTGAAGCCCGGCCTGCGGAACGCCGACAGGCGGACCAGCGGCGATGCCGCCTTCGCCTCGACGCGGACGAACAGGCCGGTGCCGACGGCGGCCGCGGCCAGCAGCGCGACGTTCGGCAGCCCGAAATGCCCGCGCCCGATCGTCATGGCGAGCGCATAGGCGGCGAGCGTGCCGGCGAGCAGCAGCGTGCCCTGGACATCGAAGCGGCCGCGATCCTTGGCCGTCCGGCCGCGATCGCGCGGCAGGTGCCGCCAGCCGAGGCCGAAGGCCAGGAGGCCGAGCGGGAGGTTGCCCAGGAAGATCGCCCGCCAGCCCAGGCCGGCGATCAGGAAGCCGCCGAGCGAGGGGCCGAGCGCCGTGCCGATCGCCGACATCGTCGCGAGCAGGCCCATGGCGCTGCCGGTCCGCTCCTTCGGCACGGTCTCGCCGACGAAGGCCATCGTCAGCGCCATCATCACGGCGGCGCCGAGACCCTGGGCGGCGCGGGCCGCCAGAAGAACCCAGAGCGAGGGCGCCAGTCCGCAGAGCGCGGACGCCGCGGTGAAGACCACCAGTCCGGCGAGCAGCAGCTTGCGCCGGCCGACGAGATCGCCGAGGCGGCCGACGCCGACGATCAGGGTCGTGATCGTCAGGAGGTAGGCGATCAGGATCCACTGGACCTGCTGGAACGGGGCGGCGAAGGCGTCCGCGAGCATCGGCAGGGCGACGCTGACGATGCTGGCGCTCAGCGTCGTCAGCCCCATGGAGAGGGCGAGCGCGGCGAGCCCGCCCCGCATCCGCGCCTGCGCGCCCGTGGTTTCAACGGCTGCGGCGGCCTCTTCCGTATCGGCGATCCGGCTCATGGCCTCTCCTTGGTTTGCGGGAAACGCTGTCGCGGGAGAGGTAGCCGGCGGCGAGGGGTGGCGGAAGACGCATCGGTTGCACTATATTCGTGCGCCTGACGCCATGTCAGCGAGGATCAACGCGATACGGCCGACAGATGCCGGGACCCGATCTCAACCTGCTCGTCACGCTCGACGTGCTGCTCGCCGAGGGCAGCGTCGCGCGCGCGGCCAAGCGGCTGCGTTTGAGCCCGTCGGCCATGAGCCGGGCGCTGGCGCGGCTCCGGGAGACGACCGGCGACCCGCTGCTCGTCCGCGCCGGACGCGGCCTCGTGCCGACGCCGAGGGCGATCGAGCTGCGCGAGCGGGTCGGCCCGCTCGTTCAGGAGGCCGAAGCCGTTCTGCGTCCCGTCGAGGTGCTGGACCTGAAGCGGCTGAAGCGGTCCTTCACGCTGCGGAACCGGGACGGCTTCGTCGAGAATTTCGGGGCGGCGCTCGTCGCGCGCGTCGCCGAGGAGGCGCCGGGCGTGCGGCTCGTCTTCGTGCCGAAGCTCGGCAAGGAGAGCACGCCGCTGCGCGACGGCAGCGTGGATCTGGAAACCGGCGTCGTCGAAGGGACTTCGGGTCCGGAGGTCCGCGCGACGGCGCTGTTCCGCGATCGCTTCGTCGGTGTCGTGCGGATGGGGCATCCGCTGTGCAAGGGCCACATCACGCCGAAGCGGTATGCCGGCGGGCGGCACGTCCTCATTTCCAATCGCGGGCTCGGTATCGACAAGGGGCAGATCGATCTCGCTCTCGACGCGCTCGGACTGGAACGAGCGATCGCCACCGTCGTCGGCGACTTCTCGGAGGCCCTGGCGCTGGCCCGCGGCTCCGACCTCGTCGCCAGCGTTCCCGAACGCTACACGGGAAACCTGCGCGACGGGCTGTTCAGCTTCCCGCTGCCGGTCACGCTGCCGGAGCACACGATCTCGATGCTGTGGCACCCGCGCATGGACGCCGATCCGGCGCATCGCTGGCTGCGCGGCTGCGTGCGCGAGGCCTGCTCGGGTCGGACGGGCGTTGCGCAATCGATTCAGGCTGCCCCGCCAATCCCTTGACCCGTCACGATTTCCGGCGCATCATGAAACATGAACCATATGTCATGTTTTATCCGGTGACCCGATGGAAGTCTCTGCGACACCCAAGACGGCCCGCGGCGAGGCGACGCGGCGCGCGATCCTGAGCGCGGCGGAACAGGTGATCGGCGCCCGCGGCTTCAACGACGCCTCGATCACCGACATCACCCGCGAGGCGGGCGTCGCGCAGGGCACGTTCTACATCTACTTCAAGAGCAAGGACGAGGTGTTCGCCGAACTCGTCGTCGAGATGGGCCGGCTCCTGCGCCAGGCCCTGAACGAGGCGACGGCCGGGGCCGTCGACAGGCTGTCGGCCGAGAAGGAGGGACTGCGCGGCTTCCTCGCCTTCGTCACCGCCCATCCGAACCTCTACCGGATCATCCAGGAGGCGCTTTTCGTCAATCCGGACGCCTATCGCGGCTACTTCCAGTCGTTCGCCGACGGCTACCGCGAGGCGCTGGCGGAAGCCGAGAAGGCCGGCGAGATCCGGCCCGGCGACCCGGACGTGCGCGCCTGGATGCTGATGGGAATCGCCAAGACGCTCGGCGAGCGCGCCATCGTGTGGGGCGACGAGACGCCGATCGACGAGGTGGTCGATGCGGCGCACGACATGATCGTCAACGGCCTGAAGCGCTAGCCGTCATGCGCGCCCGGCTCGTCGCGTCCGGCATCGAGAACGGGGTGGCGACCGTCACGCTCGACCGGCCCGAACGGCACAACGCGCTCATCCCGGAACTTCTGGAAGACCTGCGCTCGGCCATATCGAATGCGGCATCGGGCGACGTCTTCGCGCTGGTGCTCACGGGGGCGGGGCGCAGCTTCTCGACCGGCGGCGATATCGCCGCGTTCGGCGAAGCGCAGAACAAGCCCGGCGGCATCGGCGCCTATGCGGAACGGATCGTCGGCTTGCTCAACGGCGCGATCCTCGATCTCCTCGATTTCCCGGCGCCGGTCCTCGCCCGGGTGAACGGCCCCGTCACGGGCGGCTCGGTCGGGCTGGTGCTCGCTTCCGACATCGTGCTGATGAGCGAGACCGCCTTCCTGCAGTCCTACTACGTCGAGGTGGGCTTCGCGCCCGACGGCGGCTGGACGGCGATGCTGCCTGAGAGGATCGGCGCGGCGCGGGCGGTGGCGGTCCAGGCGCTCAACCGTCGCATCGAGGCGCGGGAAGCGCTGGGACTCGGGCTTGCGACCGAAGTCGTGGCCCCGGACGCGCTGGACGCGGCGGTGTCGCGAACCGTCGGGACGCTGCGGACGAAAGAGAGGAAAAGCCTCACGGCGGCGCGCAGGCTCGTCTGGGACGCGGCGCGCAGGGCGGCCGTCGCCGCGAGGCTCGAAGCCGAAAGGGAAGCGTTCCGCGCGCTCGTCGGCAGGCTGGAGGTCGCGGAACGCATGAAGGCTTTCGTGGAAAAGCGCTGAAGACGCTCGATGAACGTCCGGGGAGGGACATGCTGCACGTAACCGACATGGCCGCGAAGCGGGCGGAGCTGACGCCGGACCACGTCGCCTTCGCGGACGACGAAACCGGCGCCGAGCTGACCTATGCGCAGGTGAACGAGCGGGCGAACCGGCTCGCGCACGGGCTATTGCGGCTCGGCGCGCGGGAAGGGGACCGCATCGGCATCCTGTGCCACAACCGCCCGGATTTCTTCGTCTTCCTGTTCGCGGCGCAGAAGGCGCGGCTGGTCCTGGTGCCGCTCAACTGGCGCCAGCCGCCGGCCGAGCTCCTGCCGCTGATCGAGCAGGCGGATATCGGGATTCTCGCCGTCGACGGGGCGCTGGAGGGCGTCGCCGACGCGCTCGCCAAGGCGCGCAAGCTCCTGCGGCTCGGCATGGAGCCGGGCACCGCCGCCGACGCCGACCTCCATGCGCTGATCGCCGAAAGCCCGGCGGGTCCCTTCGACACGCGGCCGGTTCCGACGGCGGATGCCTGGTATCTGCTCTACACGTCCGGCACGACGGGCCTGCCGAAGGCGGTGATCCAGACGGCGGCGATGGCCTGGGCGAACGCCGTCAACTATTCGCAGGCCGTCGACCTCGTCTCGACCGACCGCTCGATCAACTTCCTGCCGCTGTTCCATACGGGCGGCATCAACCTGCCGACGCTGCCGCTGTTCCTGCTCGGCGGGTGCAGCCGGGTCCTGAGGAAGTTCGACGCGGGCCAAGTCCTCGATCTCGTCCATCGCGGCGAGGTGACGAGCTTCTTCGGCGTGCCGGCAATCTATCAGGCGATGGCGCTGCACGAGCGGTTCGCCGATACGGACTTCTCCGCCGTTCGCTCCTTCGCCTGCGGCGGCGCGCCTCTGCCGGAGCCGCTGATCCGCACTTTCGCCGAGCGCGGCGTGCTGGTGTGCAACGGCATGGGCATGACCGAGACCGGGCCGACCGTGTTCCTCAACGACCGGGCCCATGCCGAAAGCAAGATCGGCTCGGTCGGCAAGCCGCAGATGCTCGCCGAGACGCGCATCTTCGATGCCGAAGGAGCGGTGATCGCGGGCGCGGGCGAGGGGGAGCTGCAGATCCGCGGGCCGGGCGTCACCCCCGGCTATCGCGGCAATCCCGAGGCGACGAAGGCGGCCTTCACGGAGGACGGCTGGCTCAGGACCGGCGACGTCGCCAGGCGCGACGAGGACGGCTACTACTACATCGTCGACCGCATCAAGGACATGTACATCTCCGGCGGCGAGAACGTCTATCCGGCCGAGGTGGAACGGGTTCTCGTCGCCTATGATGCGGTGCTCGAAGCCGCCGTCATCGGCGTCGCCGACGAGCGCTGGGGCGAGGTCGGCGAGGCCTTCCTGATCGCGCGTCCCGGCACGGAGATCGACGTCGAGGCGCTGCCGGCCTGGTGTCGCGAGCGGCTTGCCGCCTACAAGATCCCGAAGCGCTTCCACGTCGTCGCCGAGATGCCGCGCACGGCGGCCGGCAAGATCCAGAAGCACCTGCTCAGGAAGATGGTTCCATGAAGACCGCAACGACGGGCATCCGCGAGGTGTGGACGCCGCGCCAGTCGGATTTCGACCGGTTCGCCGAACTGTCCGGCGACGACAATCCGATCCATGTCGACCCGGCGTTCTCCGCCCGCACCCGGTTCGGACGCACGGTCTCGCACGGCATGCTGCTCTATTCGCGGGTCTGGGCGCTCATCAGGCGGCACTGGCCGGATGCCGGGCATGCGGGGCAGAACCTCATGTTTCCCGCGCCGTCCTATGCCGGCGAGCCGCTGGTCATCGCCATCGAGCCGGTCGCCGGCGATCCGTCCCGCCTCTGCGTGACGATCACCCGCCAGGCCGACGGCGAGGTGACGCTGCAGGGCGAGTGCCTGCTTTCGGGGAGGGCCGGCTGATGTTCGAGCTCGGCCAGGCCGAAAGCGTCACCCGGACCTACCGGTCCGGCGACCGGGCGCTGTTCGCCGCGCTCGCCGGTCACGACGGGCCGCCGCCCGACCACGTGCCCGGGCCGCTGATCGGGGCGCTGTTCTCCTATCTGCTCGGCGTGAAGCTGCCGGGCTTCGGCACCAACTACCTGAAGCAGGAGATGCGGTTCCTGAAGCCCGCGCCCTACGACGAGCCGCTGACGGCCCGCGTGACCATCACGAAGCTCCGGCCGGAGAAGCACCTTGTCGACCTCGAGACCGTCTGCGAGACGGGCGACGGCACCCGCCTGTGCGAGGGGCGGGCGCTCGTCTATGTCGAGGACGTCGGGGCCTGAGACGGCGGCGCGTCTCGAACCGCGAGCGGTCCGCCGGCGCGGTATCGCGACGCTACGGCGCGATCTGCTTCAGGTAGGCGATGACGTTCATCCGGTCGACCGGATCGGAGACGGAAAGGTACATGTTGACGCCGGGAACCGCCTTCTGCGGGTTCTTCAGCCAGTCGTTGAGCGTCTTCTCGTCCCAGGTCTTGCCGTAGGCGACGAGGGCGCTCGAATAGGAGAAGTCGCTCACGGTTCCCGCCTTGCGGCCGTAGACGTCGATCAGGCGCGGACCGTTCTTGTTTATGTAGAGGTCGTGGCAGCCCGAGCACGTGGCGTTGAAATAGGTCAGCCCGGCCGCGGGATCGCCCTCGACGATCAGCGTCACGTTGCGCCCGATCCTGGCGCGCGAGCCCGGGCCCTTCGGCCTCCAGATGAGCCGTACGTTGTATATGCCGGGCGCCCTGGTCCGGATCCTGGCGTCTTCCGGCGTCACGATGACGGGCCTGGGCCTCTTCCTGGCCGTCCCCGACGGCGGGCTGGCGGTGAACAGCTTCTTCGTGGAGCCCATGCTCCACCTGCGCTTTCCGTCGGTGGTCCCGACCCGGTAGCGAAGCCGTTTCGGACTGTAGGTCCCCTCATGGGACCGATAGACCGTGCGCCCGTTCTTCGGGCTGACGGTCAGGTCGCCGGCGCTCGCGGCGAGCACGCCTGCGGACAGGAACGCGGCAAGGACGCACGGCGTCGCGAGCAGTCTGGTCATCTCACCCCCGATGGCGGCTCTCCGGCGTCCTCGGCCGTGTCTCGTACCTGACCGACGATTCGGCCCGGAAATGTGACGCGGGCGGGGACGCGGCAACTGAAACCGGTTTATCCAAACAAAACGCAAACCGGCGTGCTCGGATTTTATCCAAGCCCCCGGCGCGGAGCGCTACAGCCGTGCCATGAACCCGGTCAGCATCTCCCGGAAGGCCGCCGGCTCCTCGAGGTGCGGCGCGTGGCCGGAGCGTGCGAACTCGACGAGGCGGCCCTTCCGGAGGCGGTCGAGCTGCCATCGCGCGACCTCCGGTCCGTAGAGGGCACTGCGGACGCCGCGGGCGAGAACGACCGGGATTTCGATCCGCGGGATCAGTCCGCGGAAATCCTGCGCCGTCAACGAGGCCCACATGGGCGCCAGCAGGGCCGCGTCGGCGTCGGCGATCTGCAGTTCGGCATAGGCGAGCAAATCCCGGTCGGCGGGCTGGTCGCGGGCGAATACGCGGCGGGCGATGCGCGGTGCGATCTCCGGCCAGTGCCGCTCGATCGACTTCAGCACGCCGGCGTTCCGCCTGGCGTCCAGGCCGTCGCTCAGGCCCAGCCGCCAGTCCCGGTCGTTCAGCACCCTGGGCGTCATGTCGATCGAGACGAGGCCGGCCAGACGACCGGGACCGTGGCGTTCGATCAGGGAATAGGCGACGTGGGCGCCCATCGACCAGCCGACTACGATCGCTTCTGAAATGTCGCGGTCGGCGAGGAGGGCGGCGAGAGCGTCGGCGGCGGCCTCGATCGTGAGTTCGGGGCCGCTTGCGCCAGTGCGGCCGTGGCCGGGCAGGTCCGGTACGATCACGCGGGCGCCGGCCCGGAACGTCTCGATCTGCGGACCGAAGAAGCCGCCGTGGCACGACCAGCCGTGCAGAAGGACGAGGGGGCGTCCCGTGCCGATGTCGACGACGTGCATGCTGCCGCTCACCTGGCGGGACCGCGCAGGCGGCCGACGATCCCGGTCGGGAAGAAATAGACGCTGAGCACGAACAGGAGGCCGAGCCAGAGGAGCCAGCGGTCCGGCGAAAGCAGGGCGGAAAGAAGCGGAATCGCCTCCGTTCCCGTCGACGCGGCGGCCATCAGCTCCTGCAGGTAGGTCTGGGCGAGGATGAAGACCGTCGCGCCGACGACCGCACCGTACATGGTGCCCATGCCGCCGATGACGACCATCAGCAGGATGTCGACCATGATCTCGAGCGACAATGTCGTGGCCGGGCCGGTGTAGCGAAGCCAGACGGCGAGCAGGACGCCGGCGAGCGCGGCGATGATGGCCGAAAGGACGGTCGCCAGCGTGCGGTAGTTGACGACCCGGTAGCCGATCGCCTCGGCGCGGAAGGCGTTCTCCCGCACCGCCTGCAGCACGCGGCCGAACGGCGAGTTGACGAAGCGCAGCATCAGGAGGAACAGGGCGAGCGAGACGAAGAAGACGAAATAGTAGGCCAGCAGCCTGCCGTCGACGCGTACGCCGAACACCTTGTCGTCCATGAGCTTGAAGGCCGGCGTCAGCGCGCGCGGGATCTTGTAGTTGAGCCCGTCCTCGCCGCCGGTAAGGCCGGAGAGCTGCGAGACGAGCACCAGGAAGGCGCTAGCGACGGCCAGCGTCACCATGGCGAAGAAGATCGCCTTCACCCTGAGCGAGAACAGGCCGATCCCGAGGGCCAGCACGGCTGCGACCAGCGCGCCGGCAACCGCGCCGATCAGGAGCGACAGGAAGCTCGCGCCGTAGGAATTCAGCGCGATCGCCGCGCCGTAGGCACCGATGCCGAAGAACATCGTATGGGCGAAGGAGACGATGCCGGTATAGCCGAGCAGGAGGTCGTAGCTCGCGACCAGCACCACGAAGATGCAGATGCGCGCCGCCGTCTCCAGCGGCCGCGTGCCGGGGAACAGGAACGGGGCGAGCAGCAGCGCGACGAAGATCACCAACAGGACGACCGTCAGGACGCGGCTGCGCGGCGTGTCGCCGGAGAGGAGGGCGTTCAGCATCCGTCCCTCACTTCGCCTTGACTACGGGATAGAGCCCTTGCGGGCGCCACATCAGGACGGCGACCATCAGCGCGATGGTCGAGACGAGGGCGACCTTCGGGAACAGGAACGCCACGTAGTTGGAGAGAAGCCCGACCAGCAGGGCGCCGATGAAGCAGCCCTCGACCGAGCCCAGGCCGCCGATGATCACGACGATGAAGACGAGGATCATGATCTCGGAGCCCATGTGGGCGGTGATCGTCTCCTGATAGAGGCCCCACATGACCCCGCCGAGACCGGCGAGCGCCGAGCCGACGATGAAGACGGCGAGGAACAGCCTCTGGATGCGGTAGCCGAGGGCCTCGACCATCTCGCCGTTCTCCACGCCGGCGCGCACCAGCAGGCCGATCTTGGTGCGGTTCAGGACGAGGCGCATGCCGACGAAGAGCGCGAGACCGATGACGACGGCGACGAGGCGGTACTTCTCGATCGCCGCCTCGCCGATCACCACCGAGCCCTGCAGGGTCGCCGGCCGCGACAGGTGGATCGCGTCGGGGCCCCAGAGCACGAGGATCAGCTGCTGGGCGATGATCAGGCCGCCCATGGTGACGAGAATCTGCTTCAGGTGCTGGCCGTAGACCGGCTTCACGATGAAGCGCTCGAAGACATAGCCGGCGGCGCCCGAGACCAGCATGGCGACGACGATCGCCGGGAAGAGGGCGGCAAGGTTCAGCCAGATCGAAGGCTCGGCGGTCCAGCCGGCGAGGTAGCCGAGCACGGTGAATCCGACGAAGGCGCCGATCGCGATGAAGGCGCCGTGGCCGAAATTGATGACGTCCATCAGGCCGAAGACCAGCGTCAGGCCAGAGGCCATGATGAAGATCATCATGCCCATGGCGAGGCCGGCCGCGGTCAGCGTGATCCACGTCGCCGGATTGGCGATCGCGACGAGGCCGACGATCGCAAGGGCCGGGACGAGCAGGACGGGTGCCCATTTGCCGAGCCGGTCCGCGAGGCCCGCCTGGCGGATCTTCGGGGCGATGGCGGTGTCGCCGGTCAGCGGGTCGCTCACTGGTGCGCCTCCAGGCTCAGGCCCATCAGCTTCTCCTGCAGGGCGGCGTCGGCGGCGAGCGCGGCCATGTCGCCCGAATGGACGATGCGTCCGTCGTCCATGACCGAGACGGTCCGGCCGAGGCTCTTGGCCATGGCGAAGTTCTGCTCGACCAGCAGGATCGTCGTGTCGGTCTTGGCGAGCTCGGCGAGCGCGGCCGTCATCGACTTGATGATCGCCGGCGCGAGGCCCTTGGTCGGCTCGTCGATAAGGATCAGCCGGCGCGGCTCGATCACGGCGCGGGCGACGGAAAGCATCTGCTTCTGGCCGCCGGAGAGCGTGCCGGCGGGCTTCTCCCAGAAGGTCCTGAGCGGCGGGAACAGATCGAAGATACGGTCGAGGCGGGCGGACTGCATCGGACCATCGGTCGCCGCCAGAAGCATGTTCTCGCGGACCGTCAGGTCCGTGAAAATCCCCATGTTCTCAGGTACGTAGGCGATGCCGAGGCGGGCGATCGCCGGCGTGTCGAGCCCGGTGATGTCGGTGCCGTCGAAGCGCAGCGAGCCCGAGGAGGCCCGCCAGAGCCCCATGATGGTCCTGAGCGTCGTCGTCTTGCCGGCGCCGTTGCGGCCCAGAATGACGGTGACGCCGCCCTCGGGCACCCTCAGGTCGACGCCCTGAAGGATGTGGTACTGGGCGATATGGGTGTGGACGCCTTCAAGCGTCAGCAGATCAGCCATCGGCGGGCTCCCCACTGACAGTTTCCACTCCGAGATAGGCTTCCTGCACGACCGGCGAGGCGATCACGGTCTTCGGGTCGCCGTCGGCGACGAGCGCGCCGTTGTGGAGCACGATGATGCGGTCCGCCAGCGACCGGATCACGTCCATCTTGTGCTCGACGAGCAGGATGGTGCGGTCCTTGTCGACCTTGAGGCCGGCGATCAGGTCGAGGATCACCGGCACCTCGTCGACGCTCATGCCCGCCGTCGGCTCGTCGAACATCAGGATCTGAGGCTGGAGCGCGATCATCAGGCCGACCTCGAGCTTCCTCTGATCGCCATGGGGGAGAGCCGAAACGATGCGATCGGCGTCGTCGAGGAGGCGGATCTCGGCGAGGACGTGCTCGGCGCGCTCGATCAGCTCGATATGGGCGTCGGCGCGGGAGAACAGGTCGTAGCGACGGTTCGCCTTCGCCTGCACGACGAGGCGGACGTTCTCGCGCACCGTGAGGCTCGGGAACAGGTTGGTGAGCTGGAAGGCGCGGCCGATGCCGCGATCGGTGCGCTGGGGCACCGAGAGGCGGGTGATGTCCTCGCCGTTCAGGACGACGCGGCCGGCGCTCGCCTTGAGCTGTCCGGAAACAAGGTTGAAGTAGGTCGTCTTGCCGGCGCCGTTCGGGCCGACGATGGCGGTGAGGGTGCCGCGCCGAAACGCGCAGGAGACCGAGTCCACGGCGACATGGCCGCCGAAGCGGATCGTCAGGTCGTGGGTTTCGAGTACGGGATGCTCGGTCATGGCCGAATGGTCCGCAGTAGGATTGTTCCGGAGCCTGTTCCGGTCGCCCTGGGCTCCCGCCACTGCGGGAACGAGCGGCAAGTGGCGAGGCCGTGCGCCAAGCGCCGCTCATTCCCGAGAGGGAGCGAATCCAGGGCGGCGGATTCCTCGGGCAGCGGGATGAAAAGACCGGGCGGCGATCTCCACCGCCGCCCGGACCGAATTCACTTCTTGTTGCGGACCGGGATGTCCATGTCCTCGATCTTCAGTTCCTCGACGAGCTCGGGGATGCCCCACTCGACGTTCGGATCGACCTTGATCTTGAAGTGGTACATGGACTGCAGAGCCTGATGGTCCTCGGGGCGGAACACCATCTTGCCCTTCGGCGTCTCGAACTCCATGCCTTCCATGGCCTTGATCAGGTCCTCGGTGTCGGTGGAGCCGGCCTTCCTGATCGCGTCGACGACGGCGATGCCCGCGGCCATGCCGCCGGCGGTAAAGAAGTCCGGCGGCTCGTTGAAGCGGGCCTGATGCTCCTTCACGAGCCAGTCGTTCACCGGGTTCTTGGGGATCTCGTAGTAGTAGTAGGTGGCGCCCTCCATGCCCGGCAGCTCCTTGAAGGCCTTCATCGCCGCCAGGATGTTGCCGCCGGTGGCGATCTCGACGCCGAAGCGGGAGGGGTCCATCGCCTTGATCTTGCCGATCGGGTTGTTGGCGCCGGCCCAGATCACGAACAGGAACTTGCGCCCGTCCTGGTCCTTCATGGCGTCGAAGATACGCTGGGCGCTGGCCGTGAAGTCCTGGGTGTCGGTCGGCACGTATTCCAAGAAGACGAGCTCGGCGCCGGTGCCAGTCAGGGCTTCCTTGAAGGCGGCGACGCCGTCGCGGCCGAAGGCGTAGTCCTGGGCGAGGGTGGCGATCTTCACGCCGGGCTTGCCGAGCGCGACCGCATTCGAGACCGCGTCCTGAGACGAGTTGCGGCCGGTACGGAAGACGTAGCGGTTCCAGTTCTCGCCGGTGATGGAATCGGCGACGGCGGGCTCGACCAGCAGGATCTTCTCGTATTCCTCGGCGACCGGCAGCATGGCGAGGGCGACGCCCGACGAGACGGGGCCGACCGCGATCGCCGCGTCGTCGTCGCCGAAGGCCTCGGCCAGCGCCGCCTTGCCGATATCGGGCTTGAGCTGCGTGTCCTTCTCGATGACGACGATCTTGCGGCCGTCGATCTCCATCGTGCCGTTCGTCGCGTATTCGAGGCCCATCATCAGGCCGGTGTGCGACTGCTTGGCGTAGGCCTCGAGCGGACCGGTCTTGCCGTAGACATGGGCGATGACGATGTCGTCGGCAGCCTGGGCGCTCCCGAACCCGACAGTCAGCGCGAACGCCGCGAGCGCGGCGGATCTGAAGGTCCCCATAGTTTCCTCCCTGTTGGAGCGGCCGCCCGGGGCGCGGACGGACGCCAGGACCTGAAACCTGATCGCCCGCGTCGAGGGAGCGACCGGAATGAAGGTTTTCGCACGCTTTCTTGGCCTCCATATGAGACATGAATCAGTCGTCATGTCAACCGGTGTGCACGCGTCGAACGGTGGGGGCGGAGGCGGAGGCGGCGGACGGGGGAAGGGTGTCGATTTGACGCCCCGGACCTGACTGGCGGGCCGCCGGGCCCCGCCTACGATCGGCGGTCGGCCGAAAGGAGATTCATGCCTTATGCCTTCGCTCGACCTGCTCTTGCCGTTCTTCGTCGCGTCGGCGGTCTTCGCCTGCGTGCCCGGTCCGGGGATGTTCTATGCCGCCGCGCAGACTGTCTCACATGGCAGCCGCGCCGGTTGGCTCGCCGCGCTCGGCTTCCATCTCGGCGGCTATGTCCACATACTGGCCGCCGCCTTCGGTCTCGCGATCGTGCTGAGCACCGTGCCGGTTCTCTATGCGGCGCTGAAACTCGTCGGCGCCGCCTATCTCATCTGGCTCGGCGTGCGATACTTCGCGGGCTCCGGGCAGCGGACGGCGGCATCGACCGGGATGCGGCCGACGGGCCGAAAGTCCTTTCGCGACAGTATCCTCGTCGAGATTCTGAATCCGAAGACGGCGCTGTTCTACCTTGCGTTCCTGCCGCAGTTCACCGACGGCGCGGCAGCGTTTCCGGTCTCCGGGCAGATCGTCGTGCTGGGCTTGGTGGTCAACGCAATGTTCTCGCTGACCGATGTCGCGTGCATCCTGCTCTCCGACATGGTGACGAAGCGGCTCGGCGGCTCGAGGCGCCTCGCGCGGCTGGCGCAACGCGTCTGTGGTGGCGTTCTCGTCGCCTTCGGGGTCAACCTCGGCTTCAGGGCGCCGGAAGAGGTTTTCCACGCCGTGATCGAGCAATGACACGCCGATCACCGCCGAAACCGCGTTGCATATGACGCGTGGCTCCGCCTCCTTCGGAAAAAGGGGCGAAGATCAGCTGTTCAGCCAGCTCCCGTTCACCTCCGGCAGCGGGATCGCGGCTTTGAGCTCCGCGGTATAGGCGTGCTCGGGATGCTCGAACAAAGGTCCTGTCGGGCGGTTTTCCAGCACATCGCCGTGACGGAGCACCACGACGCGGTCGCAAAGCCGGCGGACGACCGAGAGGTCGTGGCTGATGAAGACGATCGTCAGCTTCATCTCGCGCTTCAGGTCGGCGAGCAGGGTCAGGATCTGGGCCTGGCTCGACACGTCGAGGCCGGAGACGATCTCGTCGGCCAGCACGAAGCGCGGCTTCGTCGCGATCGCCCGGGCGATGCCGACGCGCTGGCGCTGGCCGCCTGACAATTCGTGGGGATAACGGGAGGCGAAGGCGGTCGGCAGGCCGACATGCTCGAGGGCTTCCTGCGCCAGCTTCCACGCTTCGCGCCGCCCCCCGGCGAGGCCGTGCAGCATCAAAGGGCGGCCGATGATGGTGCCGATCGTCAGGCGCGGATTCAGCGCCGAGAGCGGGTCCTGGAAGATCACCTGCAGGTCGCGCCGGAAGGGGCGCATCGCCTTCTCGTCGAGATGGGTTATGTCGGTGCCGGCGAAGCGGATCGAGCCGGAGGAGGGGTCGATCAGCCGGACGAGGGCGCGGCCGAGCGTCGACTTGCCCGAGCCGGATTCGCCGACGAGGCCGACGACCGTGCCTTCCTCGATCCTCAGGCGGATGCCGTGCAGTACCTCCACCATCGGCATCGGGCCGAACAGCGGCTTGTGGTTCGGGTCCGGGAAGGAGACGGAGAGGCTCTCGACGTCGAACAGGAAGTCGCTCATCGCCCCGACCTCCATTCCGCGTCGGCGGCGGCGATCTCGGCGCGCGTCGCCTCGATCACGGCGGCGGGCACGGGAACGAGGGAGTCCTCCGGCCGGTCGTAGCGCGGGGTCGCGGCGATCAGCGCCTTCGTGTAGGCGTGCTTCGGATGGGCGAACAGGCCCTTCACGTCGGTCTCCTCGACGACCTTGCCGCCGTAGAGCACGGTGACGTTCTGGCAGATCTTGGCGACGACGCCGAGGTCGTGGGTGACGAACAGGAGCGCGGTACCGTGGCGGGCCTGCATCTCAGAGATCAGCCGCAGGATCTGCTTCTGCACCGTCACGTCGAGGGCCGTCGTCGGCTCGTCGGCGACGATCAGCTTCGGCTCGGCGGCGAAGGCGGCCGCGATCAGCACGCGCTGTCGCATCCCGCCGGAAAGCTGGTGGGGATAGCTCCTCAGCACCCGCTCGGGATCGCGGATATGCACCTCGTCGAGCAGGGCGTGGGCGCGCTCGCGGGCCTGCGGCCCGGAGAAGCCGAGGATCCTCGTCAGCCGGTCGGTGATCTGGCCCTCGATGCGGCGCACCGGATTGAGCGCGGTCAGCGGGTCCTGCGGGATCAGCGCGGAGGTGCGGGCGATCACCTTGCGGCGGGCGGAATCGGGCAATTTCAGCAGGTTCTCGCCGCCGAGCGTCACTGACCCTTCGACGATCTCGACGGCGCGCGGCAGGATGTCGAAGATCGTCTTGCCGATCATCGACTTGCCGGCGCCGCTCTCGCCGACGAGACCACGCACCTCGCCGGGCTTCACGTGCAGCGAGACCGAGCGCAGCAGCCGGTGCGCCTGCTCGTGCTTCAGCACGATGCTCAAGCTTTCGATGTCGAGATACGCCCCGGTCGTCATATCGCCGCTCATCGCAGCACCGGGTCGAAGCGGTCCTTCAGGCCCTCGCCGAACTGGGAGAAGGCGAGGACGGTGAGGAACAGGGCGATCAGCGGGAAGACGAGCACCCACCATGCGAAATGGATGATCGTGCGGCCCTCCGCGATCATGCCGCCCCAGGTCGGGTCGTCGGTGGAGATCGACAGGTTCACGAAGGACAGGATCGCCTCGACGATGACGGCGATGCCCATTTCGAGCGACAGGAGCGCGACGATGGTCGGCAGGACGTTGGGGAACACCTCGCGGGCGAGGATCTGAAGCCTGGAGAAGCCCGCGGCCCGCGCGCTGTCGATGTAGTCGAGGCGGGTCTGCACCAGCGTCTCGGCGCGCACGACGCGGCAGAAGCGGATCCAGTCGATGACGGCGATGGCGATGATCACCGAATGCAGGCCCGTCCCCAGCACGGCGACGAGCAGGATCGAGAACAGGACCGGCGGGAACGACATCCAGATGTCGACGATGCGGGAGACGACCTGGTCGACCCAGCCGCGGTAGTAGCCCGCGATCAGGCCCATGAACGAGCCGAACAGGCAGGCCGCCGTCGCCGCGACGAAGGCGACGGTGAGGGCGATGTGCGCGCCGTAGATGATGCGGGAGAGGACATCGCGGCCGAGGCCGTCGGTGCCCAGCAGGTAGCCGGGTTCCGCGCCGGCGACCCAGGCGGGCGGCAGGCGCTCGAGCAGCAGGTCCTGGGCGAGGGGATCGTGCGGGGCGATCAGCGGAGCGAACAGCGCGCAGACGATGACGACGGCGAGCCAGGAGCCCGCGAGGATCAGCCTCCACGACATCGGGCGTCTGTGCCGAACGACGGCCTCAGCCATGGCGCAGCCTCGGGTTCAGCACCGTGTAGAGCAGGTCGACGCCGAGATTGATGGCGACGAAGATCACGGCGAACAGCAGCACGATGCCCTGGATCAGCGGCAGGTCGCGGTTGATGACCGCGTCGATCGCCAGGTTGCCGAGCCCTTCGTAGGAGAACAGCCGCTCGATGATGACGGTGCCGCCGATCAGGAAGGTGAGCTGGACGCCGGTCAGCGTCAGGGTCGGCAGGAGGGCGTTGCGGAAGGCCTCGTGGGTGATGACGTGGCCCTCGGCGAAGCCCTTGGTGCGGGCCAGCATCACGTAGTCCTGGTTCATGGTCTCCTTGAGCGAGACCTTCAGGAGCTGGGCGATGACGGCGGCGAGCGGCAGGGCGAGCGCGATCGCCGGCATCAGCATGTGATCGAGCAGGTCGAGTGTGATGTCGAAGCGCAGCCGGAGGATGCTCTCGACCAGGTAGAACTGGGTGACGAAGGGCAGGTCGAGCGAGGGCGAGACGCGGCCCGAGATCTCGAACAGGGGCCAGGCGACGCCGAGGAGCAGGATCAGCGCCAGGCCCCAGAGGAAATCGGGCACCGACAGGGCGATGCCGTTGACGATGTCGATGCCGGTCTCGACGGGCGTCTCACGGTAGCGGGTGGCGGTGAAGGCGAGGAAGCCGCCGAAGAGGACCGCGATCAGCATCGCCAGGAAGCTCAGCTCGAGCGTCGCCGGCAGGCGGTTCAGGACGATGCGGGACACCGGCTGGCGGATCGAGATCGACGTGCCGAAATCGCCGTGCAGAACGTTGCCGAGCCAGATGAAGAACTGTTCGACGATCGACTTGTCGAGGCCGTAGAGGGCGCGCAGGCGGGCGATATCGGCGTCGCTGGCGCCCGGCGGCAGCATCATCGCGATCGGATCGCCGGGGGCGACGCGGATGACGATGAAGACGATGACGGCGACCCCGAACAGGGTGATCGCCGTCATCACAGCGCGCGTCAGAATGGCGCGAAGGGCGGTCATGCGCGGTCGCTACGCTCCATGCCCGCCCCCGCGGTCCCTCGAGCTATCCGATCAGCCGGCGGGCTTCATCAGATAGGGTAGCACGGCGCCGGACACGCTGGGCGTCACCGAGACCTTGTCGGAATAGACGATCGGCTGCACGTACTGGAGCAGCGGGATCGCCTCGCCTTCCTCGGCGATATGCTTGTCGACCAGCTTGTAGCCGGCGATGCGCTTCTCCTCGTCCGGCTCGCCCCAGAGCGGGCCGATCATGTCGAGCATGTCCTGGCCGTCCCAGACCGAGTGGGGGGAGGGGCCGAACATGGCGAATCCCGTCGAGGTCGCCGGGTCGCCGATCGAGTTGCCCCAGTTGTAGAAAGCGGCCGGGGCGAGCTGATCGGCGGCGCGCAGCTCGTAGTGCTTGGCGATCTCGTAGACCTCGATCTCCGCGTCGATGCCGACCTTGCGCCACATGCCGACGATCGCCTGGATCATCTCGTAGTCCTTCGGCTTGAAGCCGCGCGTGGTCTGGATCTTGAACTTGACGGGGTTGTCGGTCGAGAAGCCGCTGGCCTTCAGCAGTTCCTTGGCCTTCTCCGGATCGTAGGGGACGGTCGTGGTCGGATCGAAGGCGGCGTATTCGGGCGCCTGCAGGGTATCGATCTTGACGCCGTAGCCGTTCAGAAGCCGGTCGATCAGGAGTTGCTTGTCGATCGCGTAGGCGGCCGCGAGACGGACATTCTTGTCGGTCATCGGCGCGACGTCGTTGATGAAGATCATCGCGATGTCGGAGATCGGCGTGGTGACGCCCTTCAGGCCCGGCTTGGCCTTCAGGCGGTCGAACTCGTCATAGGTGATGTCGAAGACGACCTGGCTCTTGCCGGAATCGATCTCGGCGACGCGGCTGGAAGCGTCCGGCACGAACTTGATGATGACGGACTTGTAGGCCGCCGGGCCGCCCCAGTAGCCCTCGTGGGCCTTGAGCGCCAGGTAGGCGTTGCGCTCGAAGCGCTCGACCATGTAGGGGCCGGAGCCGACGGGCTTGGCCTCGAAGCCGTCCGCGCCGACCTTCTCGTAGTAGGCCTTCGGCATGACGTAGCCGGTGAGGAAGGCCATCCACTTGAACAGCGTCGGCTCGAATTCCTTGACGTCGGCGGTGACGACGTTTCCGTCAATCGAGAAGCCGCCGATCTTGCCCCAGACGAACTGGATGGGGTTGCCAGTGTCGGGATTGCCGGCGCGCTCCAGCGACCAGACGATGTCCTCCGGCGTGACGGGCGAGCCGTCGTGCCACGTGGCGCCAGAGCGCACGGTCATGTGGATCTTGGAGCGGTCGTCGTTCCAGCCCCAGTCGGTCAGGAGGCCCGGCTGGAAGGAAAGGTCCGGCTTCTGGCCGATATACTGGTCGAAGATCGACTGGTAGATGCCCTGGATCGTCGGATTCACCGCCGAGGGGCCGACGGTGGGATCGAAGGAGGGCAGGTTGACGTTGTAGGCGATCGTCAGGTCGCTGCCCTGAGCGAACGCGCGTGACAGGTACGGGCCGGTGGACAGCAGGGCGGCGCCGGCTGCGCCGCGTTTCATCAGGTCGCGTCTCGTGAGTGACATTCTTCTCTCCCTTGTCGGCGCGGCGTCGGCCGGCCGTTGAACTTCCGCATCATTCGTTCCGGAGGTCCGGTGCAGGCTACTGTTCCCCAATTATTTGAAGATTAGAGATATGCATGTGCATAGGTCAAGCGGCTCTCCCATCCCGTTCAGCCGCCGGCGAGCATCCTCGCCAGCATGAATCCGGACCCCGCGCCGGCGCCGCCGCCGGGCCAGGTCGCGGCGCCGACCATGTAGAGGTTTTCCACCGGAGTCCTGTATTTCGCCCAGCCCGGAACCGGCCGGAACAGGAAGTTTTGGTTGAGGTGGTGGCTGCCGCCGCCGCTGTCGCCGCCGACCAGATTGGGGTTGCGGCGCTCGAGGTCGGCGGGCGTCTCGACATGGCGGGCGAGGATATTCCCCTTCGTGCCCGGCGCGTAGCGCTCGACGATGTCGATCACCCTGTCGGCATAGGGCTCGGCGGCGGTCTTCCAGTCGCGCTCCTTTATGGTTCCGGCGGCGTCGCCCTTGATCCCGGCCGGCAGGGCGCGGACCTGTATCCACAGGGTGTGCCTGCCTTCCGGCGCGCGGGTCGGGTCGACTGCCGTCTGCTGGCCGACGACGAGCAGCGGCTCGGCGGGCAGATCGCCCGCGAGCGCCTGCGAATAGGCGCGGCCCATCATGTCGAGATCGGGGGCGAGGTGGACATAGAGGAACTGCTTCAATTCTGCGTCCGCCGCCCAGTCGGGCAGGGCCGACATCGCCAGATGCACCATCATCGTGCCGGGGCCGTGCCGGAATTTTCGTGCAGATGCATCGAACGACGTGTTACCGGTGCCGCCGTCGAGCAGCTGCGTCACGAGCGCCTTCGGCATGACGCCGGCGATCACGGCCTTGCGGGCACGCACCGTCTCGCCGCCCTTCAGGACGATCGTGTCAGCGCGGCCGGAAGTCCGTTTGATCTCAGTCACTTCCGCGTCGGTTCGCACCATGCCGCCGAGCGACTCCAGCATCGCGACCATGGCCTTGATCACGGTGTCGGCACCGCCCTGGCCGATGACCATGCCGAAGCTCTGGTCGGCCATGCTCTCCAGATAGGGAAACAGCGCGCCGCCGGCGACGTCGGGGCCGAAGTCGAGATGCATGCCCCAGGCCGCCATCGCGGCGCGGATCTCCTCGGATTCGAAGTTCGCTTCCAGGAACTCGCGCGGCGAGGAGGCGAGCATCTTGCCCGTCTCCAGCATCCAGCCGAGACCCTTCCCGCGCCAGGCCTTCCAGCCGGTCTTCAAGAGCGACCTCGCCGTCATCGGCGAGCCGAGCAGGGCGAAGAGATGCGGCGCGTCGGCCCCGAACTGGCCGAGCATCGACTGCCAGCGCTCGGCATCCGCCTTCGACAGTTTTTCAGCCCGCGCCAGCGTTTTCTGCAGGTCCTTGGAGACGCCGAACCAGCGTCCCGAGGGCGTCGGCGAGGCGAAGCAGTGCTCCGCGGGGGCGTAGGCGAGGCCGTGCTTCGCCAGCTCGCCGCCGTACTGCGCGTGGAAGGCGGAGCCGGCGAACAGGCCGAGATTGGTCGCGTAGAGATCGTGCCGGAAGCCGGGGAGGGTAACTTCCTCGGTGCGGATCGCGCCGCCCGGCCTGTCGCCCTTCTCGAAGACGCCGACGGACCAGCCGCGGCTCGCCAGATGGACCGCGGCGGCGAGCGCGTTGTGGCCCGCGCCGATGAAGACGGCGTCGAATTCCATGCGCCTTCTGTAGCCCCTCTTGCCGCTGTCGGCCTTATCGGCGGCGCCAGCGCTGTCGCCGCCCGTTGAGGGAAGTCTATTTCAACGTTAGACATTTGCAAATGCATAATTCCGGACTAAGCTCATCCGCGAACATGAAACGGGGCGCACGGCCCCGAGGCTCGTAATGGGGCGGGGACCCCGGGAGGACTTGCAGCCATGTCGTCTACCGAAACTCTCGCGAAACTGGGATCCATGCTGATGTCGGGCGCCGTCGAGGTCGTCGACCTCGCCGTACCGCTGGGGCCCGAAACGCCGCTGATCAAGCTGCCGGACATCTTCCAGAACACGCCGAAGGTGAAGGTGCACGAGATCTCCCACTACGACGACAACGGCCCCTACTGGGCGTGGAGCTGGTACGAGCTCGGCGAGCATTCGGGCACCCATTTCGACGCGCCGATCCACTGGATCACCGGCAAGGACTATCCGGACGGCAAGACCGACACGATCCCGGTGCAGAACTTCGTCGCGCCGGTGAACGTCATCGACTGCAGCAAGGAGACGGCCGCCGATCCGGATTTCCTGCTGACCGCCGACGCCGTGAAGGCGTGGGAGAAGGAGCACGGCGAGATCGAGAAGGGCAGCTGGGTGGTGATGCGCACCGACTGGTGGCCGCGCAACCGCAGCGAGTCCGAATTCCTCAACGCCGACGAGAACGGCCCGCACTCGCCCGGACCGACGGTCGACTGCGTCGAGTACATCATCTCCAAGGGCATCATCGGCTGGGGCACCGAATGCGTCGGCACGGACGCCGGCGCCGCCGGTGGTTTCGAGCCGCCCTATCCGGCGCACAACCTCCTGCACAAGAACAACCGCTACGGCCTCGCCAGCCTTGCCCATCTCGACAAGCTGCCGCCGAAGGGCGCGATCCTGATCGTCGCGCCGCTGAAGTTCGTCGGCGGCACCGGCAGCCCGATCCGGGCACTGGCGCTGGTGCCGAAGCGCTAGGGCGTGTCGCGTCGGGCGGAGTCGACAACGTGCGTTTGAGTATCGCCGCGACCGCTCAATGGGTCCCGGATCAAGTCCGGGACACGCCTTTGTTTTCGAGGCACCACCCGAGCGACAGATAGAAGCCGTGTGTCCCGGACTCGATCCGGGACCCACAGGCGGCGGGCGGGGCGGTTGCGATGGTGCGTCCGCCCGGGTGGGCTAGGGTCGAAAGGACGGTCGCGACATGGCCGTATCGCCGGACTACATAATCGTCGGGTCGGGGATCAACGGCCTCGTCTGCGCCGCGCTGCTCGGCAAGCGCGGGAAAAGGGTCCTCGTGCTCGAGCGCGAGCAAGTCGCCGGCGGCTGCATGAAGTCCGGCGAGATCACCGCGCCCGGCTATACCCACGACCTGATGGCGGCGACCTTCGTGCTGTTCGTCACCTCGCCGGCCTTCGGCAAGCTCGGGGCGGACCTCTCCCGCCACGGGCTCGACTTCGCCTATACCCCGCATCCGACCGGCGTCGTCACGCCGGACGGGCGCAGCCTCGTACTGACCACGGACCGGGCGGCCAACATCGCCCGGTTCAACGAACTGAGCCCCGGTGACGGCGACCGCCACAAGGGAGAGGTGGAGACCGTCGAGCGCGACGCGCCGCTTGTCTTCGGTCTGCTCGGCGGATCGCTGTGGTCGTGGGGCACGGCGAAGCTGCTGTTCGGCGAGGCGCGTCGGCGCGGCTTGCGCGGGCTCGCGGCGCGTCTGGGAGAGGGCCTGAGACCCGGCCGCGCCTGGCTGGAGAGCCGGTTCAAGTCGGACCTGATCCGCGCGCTCTATGCGCCCTGGGTGCTGCACGCGGGCCTCGGGCCGGAGAGTGCCTTTTCCGGCGAGATGGCCCGTGTCATCGCCTTCGCGCTCGAGGCCGCCGGGGCGCCGATCGCCAAGGGCGGGGCGGCGAACGCGGTGAAGGCGTTCGAGGGCCTCATCGAGGAACTCGAAGGCGAGGTGCGCACCGGCGCCGACGTCGCCGAGGTGCTGGTCGCGCACGGCCGGGCGACCGGCGTGAGGCTCGCAGGCGGCGAGACGATCGAGGCGAAACAGGGCGTCATCTGCTCGGTGACGCCGACGCAGCTCTACGGCCGGCTGATCCCGGACGCCGCCGATCCCGCCGGCAAGGCCCGCGCCGTGGACTATCGCTACGGCAAGGGCGACATGCAGATCCACTACGCCCTGAAGAGCCCGCCGAAGTGGAAATCGCCGGGGCTCGACCAGGTGGCGCTGATCCACCTGACGCCCGGCCTCGACGGGGTGTCGAAGGCGGTCAACGAATGCGAGCGCGGCATGCTGCCGGACGTGCCGACCATCTGCGTCGGGCAGCCGCACGCGCTCGATCCTTCCCGCTGCCCGGAGGGGGCGGGGATCATCTGGATCCAGCTCCCGGAGGCGCCGCGCCACATCAAGGGCGATGCGGCCGGCAAGATCGCCGTCCCGGCCGACGGCAAATGGACCGAAGCGGTGCGCGAGGCCTATGCCGACCGCGTCGAGGCGATCCTGAAGGCCCACGTCGACGGCTTCGAGGAAAACGTCGTCAAGCGGACGGCCTACTCGCCGGCCGACCTCGAGGCGATGAACATGAACCTCGTCGGCGGCGACCCGTACGGCGGCTCCTGCGCGATCGACCAGTTCTTCATCTGGCGGCCGTTCGCCGACACGGTGAACCACAAGACGCCGATTTCCGGCCTCTACCAGATTGGTGCCTCGACGCATCCGGGGCCGGGCCTCGGCGGCGGATCGGGTTTCGCGCTCGCCGAGCGGCTCGGATGAGGCGCAAGAGGATGGAGGCGAAGTCTATGGAGTTCCCGCAGGAAGTCCAGGAGACCGAGCGGTTCGACCGCGTGCCCTCGCTCGGCGAAATCGGCCTCGATCATTTCGCGCCGTACCTGATCAACCGCATCTCGGCGCGCTGGAACACCGACCTCGGCGCCCGGATCAAGGCGCAGGGGCTGACCACGCTGCAGATGCGGGTGCTGGCGATCCTGACCGTGATGGCCGGAAGCACGGTCAACGAGGTCGCGGTGTTCGCGGTGACCGAGCAGTCGACCATGAGCCGCACGCTCGACGGGATGGAGCGCGACGGGCTGGTGCGTCGCAAGAACCGGCGCGGCGACGCGCGCGTGCGCGAACTGCACCTGACCGAAAAGGGCCGCGAGGCGTTCCGCGACGTCTGGCCGGTCATGTACGAGTCGCTGAAGCGGATGTTCGCGGGCTTCTCGGATTCCGAATACGAGACGCTGATCGGGCTCCTGACCCGCGTCCTGCGCAACATCCGGCGACACGACTTCTAGGGTTCATATCGACTTCGGCGCCGGCGGGGATGGGCCCCGCCGGACGCAAAAACGGGCCAAAACAGGGGAGAAGGTGGCAATGAGGATCGCATCTTTCTTGGGTGGTGCAGTGGGACTCATGCTGGCGGCAGGGTCCGCCTCGGCCGGCGCTCTGCCGGGCATGAAGGGCATGGACCATGTGGGCGTGACGGTTCCGGACATGGATCAGGCGGTGACCTTCTTCGTCGACGTGCTCGGCTGCCAGAAGGCGATGTCGTTCGGGCCGTTCAGCGACGACAAGGGCACCTTCATGCAGGACCTCGTCAACGTGCATCCGCGCTCGGTGATCGAGAACATCACGCTCATCCGGTGCGGCAACGGCAGCAACATCGAGCTGTTCAAGTACACCGCGCCCGACCAGAAGACCGAGGAACCGAAGAACAGCGACATCGGCGGGCATCACATCGCCTTCTACACGACGGACATCGCCGCAGCCTCCGCCTACCTGAAGGACAGCGGCATCCGGCAGATGATGGGACCGGTACCGATTCAGGAAGGGCCGGCGGCGGGCCAGTCCATCCAGTACTTCCTGTCGCCGTGGGGCATGCAGTTCGAGATCATCACCTATCCGGACGGCATGGCCTACGAGAAGGACGGCGGGCCGGTGCTGTGGTCGCCGAAGAACGCGACGAACTAGGGATGATGGGATCGGGTCATATGGCCGGGAGCCGACAAACTTCCGGCTATTCCCGCGATCTGGACGAAGACGATGGTCTTCCACCGTAGTCGCCCCGTATGCCGGGCCGCCGCATGGACCCTGGATCAAGTCCAGGGCACACGGTCCGTTGTGCGGCACGGGATTGGCCACGAATCGCGACCTGGTGTCCCGGACTTGATCCGGGACCCATGTAGCCTTGGCTGCGCGAGAGGCGGCCGCTATTTCGAGATGCCGACGGCCCGGACCCAGGGGCCGGTCCAAGCAGGGAGTTGATTGCGATGGCCGAGCGGTCGTTTGCCAGGGAAGTCGAGCAGCTCAGGATCGGCGCGGGCGAGGAGTTCCGCGGCGAGGGCATCCTCGCGGTCACCAAGGCGCTGCTCGAGTGCGGGGTCGGCTATGTGGCGGGCTACCAGGGCGCGCCGATCTCGCACCTGATGGACGTGCTCGCCGACGCGCAGGATATCCTGGGCGAACTCGGCGTGCATTTCGAGGCGAGCGCGTCGGAAGCGACCGCCGCGGCGACGCTCGCGGCCTCGGTCCACTATCCGATCCGTGGCGCCGTCACCTTCAAGTCGACGGTCGGCACCAACGTCGCCTCGGACGCGCTGGCGAACCTGGCCTCGGGCGGCGTCAACGGCGGGGCGCTGATCATCGTCGGCGAGGACTACGGCGAGGGCGCCTCGATCATGCAGGAGCGCAGCCATGCGTTTGCGATGAAGTCGCAGGTCTGGCTGCTCGACCCGCGGCCGAACCTCGAGATGATCGTGAAATCCGTGCGCGAGGGCTTCGAACTGTCGGAAGCCTCCAACACCCCGGTGATGCTGGAGATGCGCATCCGCGCCTGCCATGTCCACGGCCGCTTCAAGGCGCGCAACAACGTCAAGCCGACGATGTCGCTCGCCGATGCGCTGAACAACCCGAAGCGCGACCTCTCCCGCATCGTGCTGCCGCCGGCCTCCTTCCTGCACGAGAAGGAGAAGATCGACAAGCGCTGGCCGGCGGCGGTGAAGTTCGTCCGCGAGCGGGCCCTGAACGAGTTCTTCGGGCCGAAGAAGCCGAAGAAGGGCGGCAATGTCGGCATCGTCATGCAGGGCGGCATGTACAACGGCGTCATGCGCGCGCTGCAGCGGCTCGGCCTTGCCGATATCCGGGGCAACACAGACGTGCCGCTTTACGTGCTGAACGTCACCTATCCGCTGATCGACGAGGAATTCCTCGACTTCGCCCGGGACAAGGACGCCGTCCTCGTCGTCGAGGAGGGCCAGCCGAACCATATCGAGCAGGCCTTCGGTGCAATGCTGCACAAGGCCGGCATCGAGACGAAGCTGCGCGGCAAGGACCCGTTCCCGATGGCCGGCGAATATACCGGCGCGGTGATGCTGAGCTCGATCCGCGAGTTCCTGCGCGACCACGCCGGCGGCCTGCTTGGCGACAGGGACCGCGCTCCGAACGAGCCGGAGGCGCCGCTGGTGCCCGACCTTTCCAAGGTCGTGCCGCCGCGTCCGCCGGGGTTCTGCACCGGCTGTCCGGAGCGGCCGATCTTCGCGGCGATGAAGCTCGTGCAGGAGGAACTCGGCGAGCACCATGTCGCCGCCGACATCGGCTGCCACCTGTTCTCGATCATGCCGCCCTTCGACATCGGCGCGAGCACGATGGGCTACGGCCTCGGGCCGGCGTCGGCCTCGGCCTTCAACGTCGAGGCGGAGAAGCGGCCGATCGCGGTGATGGGCGACGGCGGCTTCTGGCACAACGGGCTTTCGAGCGGCATCACCAACGCCGTCTTCAACAAGCACGACGGCGTCATCCTGATCGTCGACAACTATTACTCGGCCGCGACCGGCGGGCAGGACATCCCGTCCTCGCGCGCCTTCAACCGCTCGCGCTCGACCAAGCACCCGATCACCGACGCGGTGAAGGGGGTGGGCGCGAAGTGGGTACGCCATATCGATCGCACCTACGACGTGAAGAAGATGCGCGAGACCTTCCGCGAGGCGCTGACCACGGAGGAGAAGGGGCCGAAGATCATCGTCGCCTCGTCGGAATGCATGCTGAACCGGCAGCGCCGCGAGCGGCCGCTGCAGGCGAAGGCGATCTCCGAGGGCAAGCGCTCGATCAAGCCGCGCTTCGGCGTCGACGAGGACGTGTGCACCGGCGACCACGCCTGCATGCGGCTGTCGGGCTGTCCGTCGCTCTCGGTGAAGCGTCTGAACGACCCCCTGCGCGACGATCCGGTCGCCTCGATCGACCAGTCCTGCGTCGCCTGCGGCAATTGCGGCGAGGTCGCGGACGCGGCGATCCTGTGCCCGTCCTTCTACCGCGCCGACGTCATCCACAATCCGGGCCGGTGGGACCGCTTCATGGGTCGCCTTCGCTCCGGCTTCCGGGCGCGGCTGCAGCGGCGGCGGGAGTCCGGCCGGCTCTCATTCGGATTCAAGGCTGCCTGACAAATGCCTTCTGCGACTAAAGAAAGAGACCAGATCATCAAGCTCGCCGTGCTCGCTGTCGGCGGCCAGGGCGGCGGCGTCATCACCGACTGGATCGTCGACGTCGCCGAGGCCAACGGCTGGTACGCGCAGGCGACCTCGGTGCCCGGCGTGGCTCAGCGCACCGGTGCGACGATCTACTACGTCGAGATGGTGCCCGAGGTGGATGATGCCGGAAACGGGGGCACGCCCGTCCTCTCGCTGATGCCGGCGCCCGGCGACGTCGACATCGTGCTCGCCGCCGAGCTGATGGAGGCGGGCAGGGCGATGCAACGCGGGCTCGTGACGTCCGACCGCACCACGCTGATCGCCTCGACCGACCGGACACTGGCCGTCATCGAGAAGGTGGTGCCCGGCTCCGGCATCGGCGATTCCGAAGCCGTGCTCGAGGCCGCCCGGGCCGCCTCGAAGCGCTTCCTCGGCGCCGATCTCGACCGGCTGGCGGTGGCCAGCGGCTCCGTCATCTCGGCGAGCCTGTTCGGTGCGCTCGCGGGCTCCGAGGCGCTGCCGTTCCCGCTCGACAGCTTCGAGAAGACGGTGGCCGCCGACGGGGGAAAGCGCGGCGAGGCGAGCCTGAAGGCCTTCCGCGCCGGGTACGAGGCCGTGCGTTCCAAGGACGCCAGGGGCGCGCAGGGATTCGGCAAGGCCGCGCAGGCGCTCGCGAGACCCGAGGCCGACATGACCGGCCCCGAGGAGGACATGAGGGCCTGGGCGGGCTTCATGGAAAGCCTCGACCTCGATTTCCCGCGCGATGCCCGCGACATGATGCGGGCGGGGCTCCAGAAGGTCGTCGACTATCAGGATATCGACTACGGCCGGGACTATCTCGACCGGCTGAAGCAGATCTACGCCTTCGATGCCTCGCACGGCGGCCAGCCGAAGCACTTCCGCTTCACCGTGGAAGCGGCGAAACATCTCGCCAACGCCATGACCTACGACGACGTGATCCGCGTCGCCGACCTGAAGACGCGCGCATCGCGCTTCGCCCGCATCGAGACGGAGATGGGCGTCCGCGAGGGGCAGGTCATGCGGGTCACCGAGTTCATGCATCCGCGCATCGAGGAACTGGCCGGCACGATGCCGGCCTGGCTCGGCCGCTTCATCCTCAGCCGTTCGCGGCTGAAGGCCACCCTCGACCATTTCGCCAACAAGGGCCGCCGCGTGCGCACCGACACGATGCGCGGGTTCTGGACGCTCTATTTCCTCGGCGGCCTGCGCCGGATGCGGCGGCGGACGCTCAGGCACAGGACGGAAGTCGCGCATCTCGAGGAATGGCTGGAACTCGCCCGACAGACGGCGCAGAAGAACTACGACCTCGGCGTCGAGGTTCTGCGCTGCCGGCGTCTGATCAAGGGCTATTCGGATACCCACGAGCGGGGCGTGTCGAAATACGACCGGGTGCTGTCGGCCCTGCCGGACCTCACGGGCCGCGCGGACGGCGCCGAATGGCTCCACCGCCTGATCGAGGCGGCGCTGAAGGACGAGAAGGGCGAGATGCTCGACGGGGCGCTGAAGACGGTGAAGACGCTGTAGGGGCGGGATCCGCCAGACCGACCCGCCGCCCGGCGCGCGCCGGGATCAGGCGGCCCTGCTCGGGGGCAAGCCGAACTTCCTGCTGTAGTCGCGGCTGAAGTGGGTCGGGCTTTCGTAGCCCACGGCGTAGGCGGCTCCGGAAACCGTATGGGTCCTGTCCGTCAGCAAGGCTCTCGCCTCGATCAGGCGAAGGTCCTTCTGATACTGCAGCGGGGTCGTGCCCGTGACGGACTTGAAGTGCTGGTGGAAGGACGACGGGCTCATCCCCGCAGCCTTCGCCAGCTCCGACACGCAGAGCGGCGAACGAAACTCGGCTCTCACCTTGTGGATGGCCTTCGCGACCCGGCTGGCGTGACTGTCCGCGACGAGGAGATTCCGCAGCATCTTTCCGATCGGAGACAGCAGGAGCCGGTAGTGGATCTCGCGCCGGATCGAGGGGCCGAGGACCTTTGCGTCCAGAGGATCGTCCATCAGTTCGAGATACCTGACGAGGGGCGCGAGCCAGGCCGGATCGGCGGGCCCGGTGGAGAGCGACCGGGCATCGGGAGCGCTCGTCGCCGGCGCATCGGCGACGAGGTCGTAGAGACTGCGAACCAGTCCGAGATCGAGCGCCAGGATCACCGCGAGATAAGGTTTCTCGGCACTCGCCCTGGTGATCCGCGAAACGACCGGCAGGTCGTGGCTGACGAGCAGGGCGTCGCCCGGCGTGAGTTCGACGGCCTGGTCGCCGACGGACGTAACTTTGCTGCCTTGAAGGATCAGGCACATGACGGGCTCGTACAGGACGGCCTCGATGTCGCTTTCCGCCTCCCTGCGGAAAACGGACAAGCCGGGCAAGTCGTGCGGTTCCCGCCGCTTATCGCCGGAATAGCGGGTGCAAAGATCGATGAGGCGCGACAAATCCATGTGTTTCTCTCACCTTCCTCCCTATCAGAGTTCGCGGGCCGGTGCAGCCGATAATTCCTCAGTTTGGAGGATGTGGCATGTATCGCGGAGGATGTGGCAGGCATGGACCGGCGAACCCGGCTATCTGTCCTCGCCTACGGACATCGCCGGAAACAGGGAGCGTCCCATGTCGTCCATTCAATCCCAGTTCCTCGACCTGACGGCCCATCACGCCACATACGACGCGATCGACCCGAAGTCGGGGCTGAAGGGCAGCGCGTCGGGAAAGGTCGTGTTCGTGACCGGCGCGTCGCGGGGGATCGGTCAGGCCACCGCCGTCGCTTTCGCCGAGGCCGGCGCCAGGGCGGTCTATCTCACCGCACGGTCGCGGAGCGGGCTCGAAGAGACCTGCCGGCTGGTGGGGCAGGCGAACCCGGAAACGCAATGCGCCCATTCGGCTTGCGACGTCACCAGCGCGGCGGAGGTCGAGTCCTCGATCGTGGACTGCGTGGCCAGGTTCGGCGGGATCGACGCGGCCGACGCGAACGCCGGCTACCTCGACCGCTGGACGAAGATCGGCGCCTCCGATCCCGAAAGCTGGTGGCGGAGCTTCGAAGTGAACGTTCGGGGTGCCTACCACGTCGCCCGCTTCGCGCTTCCCCATCTGATCGAATCCGCCAGGAGGCGTGCCGCCGAAGGCTCGAGCGGCGGCCATCTCGTCCTGCTCTCGTCGGTCGGCGCCCAGCTCCTGGTTCCCACGGCCTCCGACTACCAGACCTCGAAACACGCCATCAATCGCCTGTGCGAGTTCGTCCAGGTCGATCACGGCGAGGACGGGATCAAGTGCTTCGCCATCCATCCCGGAGGTGTCGCGACCGATCTCGGGCTGAACATGCCCGAAGCGCTGCACGCAAATCTCGTCGACGACCCGGGGCTCGCCGCGGGCTTCGTCGTCTGGCTCTGCTCCGGCAAGGCGGACTGGGCCGCGGGCCGGTATCTCAGCGCCAACTGGGACGTCGACGAGCTCGTCGCGCTCAGGGACGAGATCCTGCGGGACGATCTCCTGGTGAACCGCCTGCGCGCCAGGGCGTGACGCGCGGGTCGGGCGTCACCCCTGCGGACTCGTCACCTCTGCGGCCTCGTCACCCCTGGGGACTGTACCAGATCGGTGACGTGTAGGCCCGCTCCTGGCCGATGGTTTCGGCGCCTTCGGGGATCTCGATTCCGTATCGGAACGCATCGTAGACCACCCACCGTGGCGTCGGGATCTCCAGCACCCGGCCATAGTAGAAGGCCGGCTGCGTCGGGTCGAAATCCGGATCGGTCCAGACCGCGCCGAGCTCGGATGCGCCGATCGTATTGGTCCAGTTCGCAGCGGCAATGTCGACGGTATTGCCGACCGGCGGCAGCACGCCGTTTGCGTCCGGCTGGCGCCCCGGCGACCAGGAGACGTCGTAGACCTTCTCGTGCGTCTCGCCGTCCGCGTCGAGCCAGCCCTTGACGATCTGGATGCGATCGAGATTTGCCCCCACGGGATCGCGCAGCGCATAGATCATGAAGGCCGGGGCGGCATCGCCGGTGCGCGGGCGCAGGTCCGCTCCCATCGGCACGCCCTTCTCGTAGCCGCGGAAGGCGGGCTGGCGACTGTTCATGTCCGCGTCGGAGAAGTCCCACCCGCCGAAGAAGCGCACGATCATGCGGGGGCCGGTCGTCCCATAGACTTCCTTGCGGGCCATCGCGTCCCAGATCGCCTGGCGCGTGTTCTCCGTCGCCCACACGCCGGTGTAGCCCGACGAGACAAGCTGGTAGTCCTCGTAGACGCCGATACTCGTCTTGACGAAAGGGTGCTCCATGCGGTGCGGCGACGGCTCCACGTTCGTCGCCTTCCCGAAGAAGTTGTCCTCCTCGACCGCCGTCAGCGACGTGTGGGCGTCCGTCGAGCCGACCGCGCCGAACTTGTAGGGGTTCGTGCCGAGCTTCTTCTCCAGCATCAGGCCGTTCTTGAGAGCCTGACGGGCATACTCGTACTGCAGCATCTCCTCGGTCTTGGCCTGGGTGAGGTCGAGATTGCCGACGTCCCAGGTTTCGTAGTCGGCGAAAGCGTCGTCGGGCGACAGGAAGGGATGGGTCTCGCCATCGCCCTTGATCTGGGTCCACTCGTAGAGCGGCTCCCATTTGCCGCGCGCCTCGACATAGGCGGCGTCGATCGGCCGGCCGGTATATTGAGCGTCGACCGGGAACATCAGCCCGTTCGACAGATTGCCGTTGTGGGCGATCGCCAGCGCCGAGCCGCCCGTCTTCACCTCGTAAGTATCGAGCCACTTGTAGAGATCGAGCGGATCAGTGGACCCGATCGGCGCCTGCGTGGTGTAGGGCACGACCTGCAGCGCCCGGTTCGCGCCGTCGCGCAGGAGCACGTTGCGGTGCAGATTGTTGCCGGCCACAAGCGACGTCCACTCGAAGCCGATGATGGTCGTGAACCGGCCCGGCTCGTTGTATCGCTCGGCGGTGTCCACCACCCGTTCCCAGACCGACGCGTAGATCTTCGCGCCCGGCGAATACTGGTCGAGCATTCCCTCGGGCAGGGTTCCCTGCGCGAAGTTCGTGATCAGATCGACCGCCGCCTCGGCGGCGGCCTGGCCGCCGACCTGCAAGGCCTCGTACCACTCCTTGCCCTTGTCGTAGGCGAGGATGTTCGGCGCGCCCTTGGCGATGTCCTCGGCAAAGCCCATCGCGTCCGAATGATCGGCAATCACCAGCCAGTCCAGCGGACGCGACAGTTTCGCCGGTTGACCCGAGGAGGCCGTCACCTGCTCGCCGCGGGCGAACCGATAGGCCTCGTCGAGCCCGAGAATGTTTCCGAACAGGCCCGCGTCGGCCGACAGCCGCGTGTGCAGGTGGGTGTCGCCCCAGAACACGCGGTCGGGAAAGCTGCGCTCCGCGTAGGGGGAATAAGCCTTGCCGGGATAGAGGCCGGACAACGATTCTTCCGAGGGGATGATCTGGGCCGTTGCCGGTATGGCCAAAGACACTACGACGACCGCGCCAAGCCCTAACCGCCTGAACATGGCTTGCTCCTCCCGTGAACGACTCCAGCCCCTTCCTCTCACTGAAAGGCGTTTGTTCTTGCGGACTTAAGTCCGCCGCCGTGTGCCATGCCGGCCCACGCTGGCGCCGCATTGTATCCTTTGCCAGCTTATCTATTTTAATTAGACACCCGCCGGCCGCCTTTGGCAACAGAACGGCACCGGCCCGGCCGCGCCGGCACTTTACCGGGCCCCCGCCGACGGTCATGATTTCGGTCCGTTTGCACGATGACGCCCGCTATGAAACGCATCCTGCGCGAACCCCTTCTGCAGTTCCTCGTGATCGGCGCGGTCGTGTTCGCGCTGTATTCGCTCGTCCAGCGCGAGACCGCAACGACGGCGCCGGAGCGGATCGTCGTCAGTCCGGGGCGCGTTGCGCAACTGCGCGAAACGTTCGTGCGCACCTGGCAGCGCCAGCCGACGGAAGCAGAACTGCGCGGCCTGGTCGACGGCTACGTGAGGGAGGAGATCTTCTATCGGGAAGGTCGCAAGCTCGGCCTCGACGCCGACGACGTCGTCTTCCGCCGCCGCATGCAGCAGAAGATGGAGTTCCTGGCGGAACCGAGCGAAGCGGAGCTGACGCCCGGCGAAGGCGAGCTTCAGGCCTATCTCGAATCCAATCGCGACAGGTTCCGGTTTCCGGCCGAAGTCGCGTTTCGGCAGATATTCTTCGACACGGATCGCGGCGACGCGCGGGCCGGCGGGGATGCGCGGTCCACGCTGACCGCCCTTCGCCAGCCGGCCCCCTTGCTCGATCCGCAGACGCTGGGTGACCGCACCCTGCTGCCCCGCGGCATGCCGCGCACGCCGATCGACCGGATCGCGATCAGCTTTGGCCGGGAGTTCGCCGACGCCCTGCAGGCGGCGCCCGTCGGCGAATGGAGCGGGCCGGTTCGCTCGACGTTCGGCCTCCACCTGATACGCATCGACGACAAGGCGCCCCCGCGCGATCCGGACTTGTCCGAGATCGTCGAAAGCGTCACGCGCGAATGGGAATCCGATCGTCGCCGGACGATCGCGGAGGATCGCTATTCCGAGCTGCGCAGGAAGTACGAGGTCGTCGTGGAGGAGGGGTGGGCGGGCGCATCGCCCTCCGGCGGGGATCGGGCGGCGGCACAATGAGGGTCCTCGTCCTGCTTGCAGCGGTCCTGCTCGGCTGCGGTGTCGCGGCGGCGCATGAAGTTCGGCCGGCGTTTCTGCAGATCAGCGAGACCGCGGACGGTCGATACGACGTGCTCTGGAAGGTGCCCGCGCGCGGCGAGTTCCGGCTCGCGCTCGATGTCGCGCTGCCCGAAACGTGCGCCGACGCCTCGCCGAGGACGGCGAGCGACGCCGGCACGGCCATCGCCACCCGCTGGAAGACACGGTGCGACGGCGGTCTCGCCGGGCACACGATCGCCATAGACGGGCTTCGGGGAACCGTTACGGACGTTCTGGTCCGCATCGAAGGAAACGACGGCACCGTGCAGACGGCGCGCCTCACTCCGGATGCGCCCGACCTCATGGTCAGCGCTGCGCCGGGCGCATTCGAAACGGCGCGCACCTACTTCGAGCTCGGAACGGAGCACATTCTGCTCGGCATCGATCATCTGCTCTTCGTGCTGGCGCTTCTGTTGCTGATCGGCGACCTGCGGACCCTGATCGGGACGATCACGGCGTTCACGGTCGCCCACAGCATCACGCTCGCTGCGGCCGCGCTCGACTGGACCCGCGTCCCGCAGCCGCCGATAGAGGCGGCCATTGCGCTCAGCATCGCCGTCGTGGCGGCCGAGATCCTCCGCGCGGAACGCGGCGAGAAGGACCTGACCATCCGATATCCCTGGCTGATCGCTTTCGCATTCGGCCTGCTGCACGGCTTCGGGTTCGGCGGCGCGCTTCGCGAGATAGGCCTTCCGCAGACCGACGTGCCCCTGGCCCTGCTCGCCTTCAACCTCGGCGTGGAAGCGGGGCAGCTGTTGTTCGTCGCAGTCGTCCTGATCGTCGGCTTGATCGTCCGGCGGCTCATCGAACTTCCGTCCGTACCGCCGCGTCGATGGGCCGGCTACGCGATCGGCTGCGTCGCCGGCTTCTGGTTCGTGGAGCGCGTGACCGGCTTTCTGACGTGAACGCCCCGGCGCTGCGCCGGCGGCGCCCGGCGACCTATTCCCCCACCACTCCCGATCGGCTATGTCGTCGTCCGAACCGACAAGGGAGAATTCAGTGAGCCAGTATTCCGACATCATCGCCCGCAACGGCCTCGGGCCGGCCGAGACCTCCGGCGGGACGATCGCCGTCCACACCCCGGTCGACGGGTCGCTGATCGCCGAGGTGCACGAGACGTCGCCCGACCGGATGGCGGAGGTGATCGCGGCGGCGAACGAGGCTTTCCTGGAGTGGCGCAGCGTGCCGCCGCCGGTGCGCGGCGAGCTCGTCCGCCTGCTCGGCGAGGAACTGCGCGCGGCCAAGGAGGCGCTCGGTGCGCTCGTGTCGCTGGAAGCCGGCAAGATCCTGTCGGAAGGTCTCGGCGAGGTGCAGGAGATGATCGACATCTGCGACTTCGCCGTCGGCCTGTCGCGGCAGCTCTACGGCCTCACCATCGCCTCGGAGCGGCCCGGCCACCGGATGATGGAGACGTGGCATCCGCTTGGCGTCGCCGGCGTGATCTCGGCGTTCAACTTCCCCGTCGCGGTGTGGTCGTGGAATACCGCGATCGCGCTCGTCTGCGGCGACGCGGTGATCTGGAAGCCGTCGGAGAAGACGCCGCTCACCGCGCTCGCCTGCCAGAAGGTCCTGGAAAAGGCGTTCGCCCGCTTCGGCAAGGCGCCGGCGAAGCTGCACCAGGTGGTGATCGGCGGAGCCGAGGTCGGCGAGGCGCTCGTCTCCTCGCCGGACGTCGCGCTGATCTCGGCGACCGGGTCGACGCGCATGGGCAGCGCGGTGGCGCCGAAGGTCGCCGCCCGGTTCGGCAAGCTGATCCTGGAGCTCGGCGGCAACAACGCGATGGTCGTCGCGCCCACCGCCGACCTCGATCTCGCCGTGCGGGCGATCACCTTCTCGGCGATCGGCACCTGCGGCCAGCGCTGCACGTCGCTGCGCCGGGTGATCGCCCACGACAGCATCAAGGACGCGCTCGTCGGGCGGCTCAGGAAGGCCTATTCGTCGGCGCCGATCGGCAGCCCGCTCGACCCGAAGACGCTGGTCGGCCCGCTGATCGACCGGGCCGCGCTCGACCGTATGCAGAACGCGCTGTCGCGCGCCACCGCCGACGGCGGCGTCGTGCACGGCGGCGAGCCGGTCAACGACGCCGTTGCGGGCGGGGCCTACGTCCGCCCGGCGATCGTCGAGATGCCGGCGCAGACCGAGGTCGTGCGCGAGGAGACCTTCGCGCCGATCCTCTACGTCATGGGCTATTCGGAGTTCGACGCCGCGGTCGCCATGCAGAACGACGTGCCGCAGGGCCTGTCGTCGTGCATCTTCACCAACGACGTGCGCGAGGCGGAGGCCTTCGTCTCGTCGATCGGCTCGGACTGCGGCATCGCCAACGTCAACATCGGTCCCTCCGGCGCGGAGATCGGCGGGGCCTTCGGCGGCGAGAAGGAGACCGGCGGCGGGCGCGAGTCCGGTTCCGACGCATGGAAAGGCTACATGCGCCGGCAGACCAACACGATCAACTACTCGCGCGCGCTGCCGCTCGCCCAGGGCGTCAAATTCGACATCTGACGGCCCGCGGAGGGCCGCCGCTCAGGCGGCCCTGACGGTCGCGAAGAACTTGTCGACCTCGGCCTGCAGCTTGTCGGCCTGGTCGGTCAGCTCGTGAACGGCGCCGAGCACGGCCTTGGCGCCGGTGCCGGTCTCTCCCGCGGCCTGGGAAACGCCGCCGATATTGGCGGAGACGTCGCCCGTGCCGGTGGCTGCCTCCTGGACGTTGCGGGCGATCTCCTGGGTGGCGAAGCCCTGCTGCTCGACCGCGGAGGCGATGGTGGTGGCGATCTCGTTGACGCTCGAGATCGTCGAGCGGATCTTGCCGATCGCCGCTTCCGCGTTCCTGGTCGCTTCCTGAATGCCGGAGATCTGCGAGGTGATCTCGTCGGTGGCGTTGGCGGTCTGGCCGGCGAGCGACTTCACTTCGGCCGCGACAACGGCGAAGCCGCGCCCCGCTTCGCCGGCCCTGGCGGCCTCGATGGTCGCGTTCAGCGCCAGGAGGTTCGTCTGGGCGGCGATGTCGTTGATCAGGTTGACGACGTTGCCGATCTTCTCGGCGGCTTCGGTGAGTTCGCCGATCTGCTTGGCTGCGAGTTCGGACTCGGAGACGGCGTGGCTCGCCGTCGCCGTGGAGTCCGCGACCTGGCGCGAGATCTCGGCGATCGAGGTGGCGAGTTCCTCCGACGCGGCGGCGACCGTCTGCACGTTGTTCGTCGCTTCCTCTGCGGCGGCGGCGACGGCGGCGGCCTGGCGGTTGGTCTGGTCGGCGCCGGAGGCGAGGGAGGACGCGGTCATCTGCATCTGCTCGGCGGCGGCGCGCACCGTGTCGAGCGCGGCATGCATCATCTCGTCGAAATCGGCGATCGCCCCGTCGATCTTGCGCTGGCGCACGGCGCGCTCCTCGATCATCGCGTCCTGATAGACGGAAATCGCGAGATCCATGTCGATCATCACCGCGCCGACGAGGGCCCTCAGCACGTCGTTCATCTTGTCCGGCTTCTTGCGGTAGGTCCTGAAGGCGAGGCGGGAGAGCTCGGCCAGAACGAAGTTGTAGCCGCCGATGTACCAGCGCGGCTCCAGGCCGATCTTGTTGTGCGCCGTGCCGATGGCGCGCACGCCGTTGAAATAGGCGTCGTCGAACCTGCCGGAGAACAGCCGGGCCCAGTGAACCGCCTGCGCCTGCTTCAGCCGCTGCGCGTTCCTGCCCACCAGCGCGTCCAGCTCGGGCACCGCGACGACGTGGCTGTAGAAGCCGTCGAGGATCTGCGGGAGCGCCGGCTCGACCGTGTGCCAGAACTCGGCCAGCAGCCGGCCGCTCTCCGGCGTTATCTGCATGAAATTCAGCCGGCGATCGCGATCGGCCGTATCTATTCCGGTTTCATTGAATGTCGTCATTGGAGCGCCTCTTGCAAGTTCAGCGATTCCCGACCTTGTTCGGGTATTGATGACAATCTAACGAGTCATTCAAACAATATCCTGGTTAATTCTGCGTTAACCTAGGTTTTGCAACCGGAGATGTCTTACCGAAAGTACTGTAATACATCTGAAAAATTAGTATCGACTCAAAACTTTGCGGAATTATTCTATTGATAAGCCGGGCAAAATATTTTCCGGACCCGCATCAATTCCGGCGCGGGGAGTACTAGCTTCCGGTTGCGGTTTGCGCCGGTCTCGCCACCGGCGTCCGGCGCGCCGTCTCGGGGACGTCGGCCCGGGCGCATTCCGCAACGGAATGATCCATCGCGCGCACCGCCGGAAAGTCGATGCCCGCCTGTGACCAAGCGTAGAGGTTGTATTCGGTACGAACAATCGATGCGGGAACTCATATGTTTTGCAAGCAATGTTGTATATACCAGTGGATATACTACCATGGGTTTAGTCTTTCGTTCGGAATTCACGGTCCGGCGCGGTGATGGTTAAGGGGGCGGAAACCAATTCCGGCTTAGTTTCGCGATATTGTTCGCAAGGACGGCACGACAGGGCGGAGTCTTTTCGAAATCTCGACACGCGGGAGGATCGGCGGCAGGCGCAGGCGCCTGAAGGGTCGGGTTTTGCCCGGTCTCTACCCGGGTTCTGACGACCGGACGGCGCCGAATTCGATCGCGGCCATCCCATTGGAGGAAGAGCTACACCATGTTTTCAGACAAGAAAGCAGCCAGGACGGCTGAACTCGATGCCTTCGCGCGGGCGGTCCGCCGCGCGCAGGCGGTGATCGAGTTCAATCTCGACGGCACGATCATCACCGCCAACGACAACTTCCTGGCGGCGATGGGCTACACGCTGCAGGAAATCGAGGGCAAGCATCACTCGATGTTCGTCGAGCCGAAGTATCGCGACAGCGCCGACTACAGGGCGTTCTGGGCGCGGCTCAACAACGGCGAGTTCGTCGCCGACGCGTTCAAGCGGATCGGCAAGGGCGGCAAGGAGATCTGGATCCAGGCCTCGTACAATCCGATGCTGGACGCCGGCGGCAAGCCGTACAAGGTCGTCAAGTTCGCGACCGACATCACCGAGCAGACGCTGCGCAACGCCGATTACGCCGGCCAGATCGCGGCGATCGGCAAGGCGCAGGCGGTGATCGAGTTCGCGCTGGACGGCTCGATCCTCCGCGCGAACGACAATTTCCTCAAGGCGCTCGGCTATTCGCTCGACGAGATCAAGGGCAAGCACCATTCGATGTTCGTCGAGCCGACGTATCGCGACTCGAACGACTACAAGGCCTTCTGGGCGAAGCTGAACGCCGGCGAATACCAGGCCGGCGAGTACAAGCGGATCGGCAAGGGCGGCCGGGAAGTCTGGATCCAGGCCTCCTACAACCCGATCCTCGACGCCAACGGCAAGCCGTTCAAGGTCGTGAAGTTCGCCACCGACGTGACCGGCCAGAAGCTGCAGAATGCCGACTTCGCCGGCCAGCTCGACGCGATCGGCAAGTCGCAGGCGGTCATCGAGTTCAATCTCGACGGCACGATCATCAGGGCCAACGACAACTTCCTGAACGTGCTCGGCTACACGCTCGAGGAGATCAGGGGCAAGCACCACTCGATGTTCGTCGAGCCGGACTACCGCAACAGCCAGGAATACCGGGACTTCTGGACGCGGCTGAACGGGGGCGAGTACCAGGCCGGCGAATACAAGCGCATCGGTCGCGGCGGCAGGGAAATCTACATCCAGGCCTCCTACAACCCGATCCTCGACCTGAACGGCAAGCCCTACAAGGTCGTCAAGTACGCCTCCGACGTCACCGACCAGGTGATCGCGCGCATGCGCAGCGAGCACGTCCGCAAGATGATGGAGAGCGTGGCGGCCGGCGCCGAGGAGCTCAACGTGTCGGTCAAGGAAATCGCCGATTCCATGAACAAGTCGCGGCAGACCACGAGCGATACGTTCGACCTGGTGGTGGCCGCCGACGGCTCGACCCAGCGGCTGGCGGGCGCCGCCGAGTCGATGGGCGGCATCGTCGAGGCGATCAACAACATCACCGGCCAGATCAATCTGCTGGCGCTGAACGCCACCATCGAGTCGGCGCGGGCGGGCGAGGCGGGCAGGGGCTTCGCCGTGGTCGCCAACGAGGTCAAGAACCTCGCCGGCCAGGCCAAGAACGCGACCGAGCGCATCGGCAGCGAGATTGAGGGCATCCGCGCGATCTCGCAGGACGTGGTCGGCGCGCTGGAGAGCATCCGCAAGTCCATGGAGCGTGTTCAGGAATACGTCTCCTCGACGGCGGCTGCGGTCGACGAGCAGAGCGCGGTCACCAACGAGATGTCCGGCAACATGCAGCGGGCCGCCGCCGAGGCGAGCCGGATCGGGCAGGCCGCCTGAGCCGCCACCGGCGGGGCGCGCGTTTCTGGGCACCGGCCGGGGCGACCGCCCCGGCCGGTGTTCTCGTCTTCGAAGGCGCGGCGAATCCGGCTCGCGGCGCGTCCGGAGTGCCTGCGCCTTGACGCCGATCAATGTTCGGCGCGGCGTTTTATCCTTCCGTTGCGGCAACCGGGACGGCCGGGGGCAACGAAGGGAAAGAAGTCATGTCCGGAGGGGAAACGCTCGTCATCGTCGCGATCGTGGGGATATTCGCGTTCTTCATGGGCGCGCTCGCCTGGGCGGATCACCACTCCCGCGACTCGCGCGGCCGCTGGGATTAGAGCCTTTCAGGGTCAAATAGAAGCAATTCTGTTTGCGATCGGCGAGGCGATCCGCCGGGAAATCGGGAACACCCGATTTCCCGGCGGGCGTCCGCCGCGCGCAAACCCTCCGGGACGGGCGCTTTCGGGCCAAGGCCGTCACCGTCGTCCTCGACCGTATCCGGATGCGCTCTTCGGCCGCCGGCTCGGCCCTGGCCCGAAATCGCCGCGTCGGAATGGTTCTATTTGACCCTGAAAGACTGTAGGCCTGAAAGGCTCGGGCAGATGCGGCGGCGGGCCGGCAACGGCCGCAGACGAAAAAGGCCGGTCCGAGCGGACCGGCCTTTGTCCGATCGAAAGGGTGGGGGCGATCAGCCCATGCGGCCGGAGGCTTCGGCGAGGATCGCGTAGACCTTGCTCGGCTCCGAGGTCAGGTACATCTGCCGCATCACGCCGTCGCGGTCGGTACGCGAGATCTCGTCGATCAGCTGCTCGAAGCCGTCGAGATAGCGGTCGACGGCGTCCCTCAGCTCGGGCTCGCGGCGGTACTTGCGCCGGACCTCGTCGATCACGCCGCGGTCGCGCTGGGCGAACAGGCGGCGGATGAAGATGTCCCGTTCGCCGCGGCGATAGCGGTCGTAGAGCTCCATGAAGGCGTTGTCGTCGATCGCGCGGACGATGTCGACGGCGATGGCGTTGAGCGACTCCATCATGTGCGCCGGCGAGCGGTCCTCGGGATGGCGCGCCTGCGGCTCGGGCTCCTCGGCGCGGCCGGCCCTGGCCAGCACGTCGGAGAGGGACCAGCGGTCGGCGCTGCCCGCCGGCGCGCGCGTCTCGGCCGCCGCCGGCGCAGGCTGCTTCGGCTGGCTCAGCGGCGCAGGGCGC
>JAEWYT010000193.1 GCA_023458595.1 Pseudomonadota bacterium | reverse complement strand
GTGCTGTCATCCCAGGTCATCTTGCAGCGTGACACTGGCCGCTCGCGCGGTTTTGCCTTTGTGGAGATGTCCACGGAAGAAGAGGCGCAAGCCGCAGTGCAGGGCTTGAATGGTCAGCCCACCGAGGGGCGCGCGCTGAGCGTGGCGATTGCTCGCGATCGCAGCTAAAGCCCTGTAGCTACAAGCGCAACCCCCTGCGGATGAAAGTCCGCAGGGGGTTTTCTTTGGGCATTTGATGCTTGTCGGCCGCCAACAAAAAGCCCCTGCCAGCACTTGCTGACAGGGGCTTTGAGACCTAGAGCCTCAAGAGCATTTTGTAGCGGTTATTGCCACTGCGGTAACCGCCAACGCCGTTGCTGCTGCGGTAGCCGCCGCTGGATTCTTCGCGGGGGCGTGCAACGTTGACGAGCATGTTGCGGCCATTCAGAGGTTGGTCATGCAGGCCTTGGATGGCAGCTTGCGCTTCTTGCTCGGTCGACATTTCAACAAAGCCAAAACCCTTGGAACGGTCGGAATCGCGCTCCATCATGACCTTGGCAGAGGTCACATTACCGAATTCGGCAAATTGTTGCTCCAGATCGTGGTCGCGAACGTTGTAAGAAAGATTGCCTACGTACAGTTTGGTTGTCATGGTGTAACTCTATGAAGTTGGGGTGATCCTGGGAGATGTCCAGGGATCAAAGGGTGCAAAGCGCCCGGGTACGGGTTGGCCTTTGGGTGTGGAGCGCCGCAAGCTCGGTTGTCAGTCGGGCAGGCCGGGCAGGTGCAAATAGCTTTTGCCATTGCTCAATGGCATAGCGGATGGCGGCAGCAGGAGATCGAAACAGGGGAATGAAGCGAAACACCCGGTCGTGTGAGCAAGAGCTTTTGCCGCTGCGAATGGAAAGCGTTGCTGTGTAGGAGCCGCTGGCGGTCATTGCGGCGGTAGGCGTGAGTGCGTAGCGGCCGATGACTTGAGAGATAGCAGGAGAGTGGATCAAGAGAGACGCGTTGGGATTAGGCAGACGCGCGAATAACAGACTCAAAAGCAAGCCGCTTATACGTTTTGGGGGGCGTAAAGTAGGAGCCAAGCATGCAGCGGCGTGCTTGGTCATTTCTCAATGACAACCAGAAGTCATTGAAAACAAGGAGTTGAAAATCGTCTGGTGCGATGTGGGTTGCGCTTGGGGCGCTGCACTTTGGTGTGCTGTATATGTTGTTGCGTTGCAGCAAATTGGCCGCAACTCTATAACAGCATTCGGTGCAAAGGCATGGCCTTTCTTGTGTAGGGTCGCAATGCCCCCAGGGCTCAGGGCTCAGGGCTCAGGGCTTAGGGCTTAGGTGTCTGGGTGATGTCAAGCCTCCGTTGCTGCAAACGGGCACGCTGGCGTGTGAAAACTCGCAGTGCAAGATGGCTTGCGCGGAGGTTCGCCATGCAATGCTGTGTGCGAAAGCTATGCCCAAAGACGCGGGCGGCCCTGCAAATCACGCAGTATCTGTGGGATAGGTGGGCCTGTGCCAGACTACGGCATGACTCAAAAAGGGCGGTATACGGCGAGCTGGGTGGATGCGCTTGGCCATGTCGAAGAAGACGCGTGGCAGGTACTGGCCGGTGGCCATCCATTCACCAGCTACGCATTTCTTCAGTTGCTGGAAACAACGGGCTGTGTCGGCGCAAAGACCGGGTGGCATGCCCGCCACTTGCTGCTGCACGAGGAGGGCGTCTTGGTGGCAGCAGCCCCCAGCTATTTCAAGACCCACTCCCGTGGGGAGTTTGTGTTTGACCAGGCCTGGGCCCAGGCGTTTGAGGCGCATCGTCTGTCCTATTACCCCAAGCTGGTGGTGGCCGTTCCGTTTACGCCCGTCCAAGGTCCCAGGCTATTGGCCAAGGATGAGGCTGCGTGCCGTGCCTTGGCGCACGAGCTGGCGGCGGCGTGCGACGTCGTGCATGCCTCCTCGGCGCATGTGCTGTTCACCGCGCCGCAGGACCGGGCAGCCCTGGTTGAGGCTGGCTTCATGCTGCGCGAAAACGTGCAGTTCCATTGGCGGAACGACGGCTACACATGCACTGAAGACTTCCTGGCCCGGCTGTCCCAGGACAAGCGCAAGAAACTGCGGCAAGACACCCGGTATGTGGCCAGTGCCGGAATCACTTACCGGTGGTTGGAGGGCGCACAGCTGCAGCGGGAGCACCTGGAGTTCTTCTACGCCTGCTATGTCAATACCTATACCGAGCATTGGTCGCAGCCCTATCTGAGCCTGGAGTTCTTTCTCCGGGCCCATGCGGAGCGTGTGTTGGACTTGGTGCTGATCCTGGCGGAACGTGACGGGGCACCGGTGGCGGTGGCGCTGAATGTGCGTGGGGGCAAGACCCTGTATGGGCGCCACTGGGGCACGACGGAGTTCGTCAAGGGCCTGCACTTCGAGACTTGCTATATGCAATCGATTGCCTACTGCATTCAGCACGGCCTTGAATTTTTTGATGGAGGGGCCCAGGGCGAACACAAGATGGCCCGCGGGCTGTTGCCGGTGAAGATGTTTTCGGCCCACTGGGTGGCTGACCGCCGGTTTGCCGCGGCCATCGACCACTTCCTGCAGCGGGAGACGGTGGCTGTTGACGGCTATGTCGATGAGTTGCAGCGCGCCAACCCGTTCAAGGTGGATGCAAAAAGCAGGGGGGCCGGGGGCGCCTAGGGCGTGGCCGCTGCCACTTGAT
>JAEWYT010000192.1 GCA_023458595.1 Pseudomonadota bacterium | reverse complement strand
CCCACAGCGCGATCGGCAACAAGCCGCCGATATCGCTCATGAAAGGCTCATCCGCGGCAGCACCGCCTTGAGCCACCCACCCCGGAAGTTCCTGCCCGGGGCGATCCAAAGACGGGGAGCAGCTCACCCACCCCGGAAGTTCCTGCCCGGGGCGATCCAAAGACGGGGAGCAGCTCACCCACCCCGGAAGTTCCTGCCCGGGGCGATCCAAAGACGGGGAGCAGCTCAAAATGTTACTTCACTGAGAAAAAGAGTGGCCGGGTTTTGGGCATCAACGAAGGCGCGAACGGCTCGATGACAGGCTGATTTGCGAAGCTCGGAGATAACGTTGGTGTCGAGCAGCCAGCCCCTCAAATTTCCACGTCCCGCACCGGCGCTTCTGTCGACGCCTGTTCAAACTCGATATCGCGCAGCGGCGAAGTTGCCAGCAGTTCACCGAGACTGGGTTGGGTGGCTGACGGATAGATCCGGGCAAACTCCTCAGCCGATACGACCACCACCGCATCGCGTCCATGTACTGTTACTCGCTGTGGGCCGCTTTCCCGAGCGAGGCGTACGACTTCGCTGAACTTCGCCTTGGCATCTTGTAGGCGCCAGCCATGAAAACGAGACAGGCTGGCGACCGACTTCCGACGCCCGCTTCCGGTTCCTTTTCTCGGGTGTGTTTTCAACATTGGCGACCTCCAATCTGACCAGTCTAGTCATATTATGATTCAGGCCGCGAATCCTGACCAGAAAATTCTGACAATGCGAAACAGATTTCCAGGAATGTCACGCCAGGAGACAACCAGATAAGCGAGCCCCGCTGAAAGCGCGGCAACAACAATAATCAGAACAACGATCCCCTTTCTGGTCGGCTCCGGGCCTCCATAGTCGGGCGATTTCTCGTAGCCGCTGGGCATGATGTTCTCCCTCGCCTAGATCAGGACGCGCTCCACCTCATCGAGCGTGATGCTATCCCGACGACGATCGTAAAGCTGCGTCGTTCGCGTCGAGGAATGGTTGGCCATCGCGGCGGCATTCTCCAGCGTGCCGCCGTTCATGAGATGGGCCGTGATGCCGGTGGCCCGGAACGTGTGGTTGCCGACTTTGGTCTCGATGCCGGCCGCGGCGGCGCGCCGGCGAATCATCGCCCAAGCGTTTGCCTGCGGGAGAGGACGATCAGACAGTTCCCGCGTGCCGCGCGCGACCGTGCGAAACAGTGGCCCGTTCGCGTCGCCGGCAATTCTGGTGCCGTCCAGATAGGCGTGCAGCCAGGCATCGAGATTGTGGTGGCAGGGCATCTCGTGCCGCTTGCCACCTTTCTCATGCAGTCGGACCCACAAACGCCGATCCTGCGTGAACACGTCCTCTACCTTCATAGTGAGCGCCGCGCCTACACGGGCGAAGGAATAGACCATGAGCCCGATCAGCGCGCGGTCTCTCAAACCGATGACCGTCGACACGTCGATCGTGTCAATGAGCTGCCGCGCTTCCGCAGGCGAAAGCACTGGCGTCTTGCCCTTGCTGACAGAGTGCTTCGGGCCACGCACCGCATGAGCTGGGTTTACGGCTACCACATGCCCCGTCACCAACCAGTCGAACAGGTGCCGTACGGCTGCCAAACGTTGTTTGGCCGTAGGGACGGAACAATCACGCGTCACTTCCTCGACCCAAGCGGCCACATGAATCGGCTGAATAGCGCCAAGCGAACCCACCCCATGCCCGATGCACCACGCTAGGAATTCAGCCGACGCTAGCCGGTAAGCGCGCCGCGTGTTCTGGTTGCGGATGTTGACGGTGAAAAACTCTAGGAAGCGGAGCCGTGCGGCGGGATCGGCCGCGTTAATGAGCGCAGGGAGCTGTGGGGAGGGGAAGGTGACGAGTTGGGTCATCCGCCGATCCCCGCCGCCCTTGCCAATAAGTCTCCGTAGCCGGTGAGCGCGGTGCCGACCACTATCAGCCACACGCCCCAGCTCCTTTCCGCTTTTACGTCCTTCTCGATCTCGGGCGCGACCTTGGTCACATGAGCGTGGAACTCTTCCGTGAGTTTCGGGCCGCCCAGAAAAATTCCCGGATGCTTAGGCATCTGACGACGCACCGATACGTCAATGCCCTCTCTCAATAGCCCACGAGCGGCAACAGCGATTCCCAAAACAATAAGCGCTGCCCCAAACCGCTGTGAAATTGTTGGGTCTTGGCTAAACCATATCCAAGTGAAGTGTCCCACTACCAGAACACAAATGACTATCGCGATCTTCCAAGGCTCTCCGAGAAGACGGTACACGGCAATTCCTTCTGTATTTGATAAAGGACATTATCATATATAAACTCCAAAATGGAAGTATTCGTCGAAGGTGGAGCGCGGAATGCAATTATATGCTTTCCATCGACGCTGAGTAACACAATCTGGGAAGCCACTCTCTACCAGATGCCGCGCGGCAAACACCGCTCGCATCAACGGCGGGTCCCAGAGGCGGTGCCCAGCAAGGCGAAGACGGGGTTCCAAGCAGTTACTCAAGACCTAATTCGTGCAACAGCGTTCCATCAATCACACGGAAACACCAATGACGCGATTGCGGGGCCGGTGGCAGACCGTCAGCTCCTGGAGCCTCGCAAGCGATAGCGGACATTTCAACACATTGGATCAACGTCTCGGGATTGGCCCGAAGCGGATGCGCTGAATACCGCTTCAGTCGTCCATAAGCTGTCGGCAATTTCCTCGGTAATCCCGAGGCGATCGACCCGTTACTTTTCGGAAGGCTCGTGCAAAGTGGGCCGGGGCAGAATAACCGAGATCGGCCGATATCTGCGTGATCGAAATATCGGTTTCTCTCAGCAGGTCGGCAGCCCGCCTCGTCCGCACCGCGGAGGTGATATCGCGAAAACTGGCCCCGCACCGGTTCAGTTCCCGCTGCAGACTCCTTACGCTCGTGTCCAGCACCCTAGCAATGTTGTCGATTGTTGCGCTGCCGCTGATCAGCTGCAAGCGCACCTGCTCGGCAACAACTGCGGAGAAGTCCGGATCGCGTAGACCGTCGCGTGATCCCGCGACATCGCTCAACGTCAAGAGCCTCTCGAAGTCCGGGCGTTTGCGGGTCAGCGACAATTGGCGAGCGTTGATGCAAACTGCGGGCGCAGCGGCATCGAACCAGACCGGACACCGGAACTGCTCCTCGTACGCCGAGGGTGTGGCGGGTTTTGGAAAATCGAGCTCCACCCGGAAAGGATGCCAATGGGCAGGAAGATACTCCCGGCAAATACTGAGCAAGATGCCCACAACCCCGCAGGCAATATGCGGATATCCCTCCTTTCCCTTGGCCGCGCTTGGATAGCTGATCCGCGCCACACCATCGGCGACGTCAAGCATTACGCACTCGTCGCTGCTGTGAAACCGGCTCGCCCGAATTCCACGCTCGATGGCGCCGGCAAGCGTATCGGCGCCAAGCAGATAATTTCCCCAGCACCCGTAGTTCCGAATGGATAGGTGCGGCGCGACAACCAGGCCGAAGTCCGACTGCGCCGCGTTACGTTCAATCGCGTATACGAAGCGCGACATGACGGTATGCGGCATGAACGCGTCCGGGTCCGAAATCGCCTCAAGATCGAGATTTGCTTCCCGTTTGGCGCGAAGCAAAGTCCGTTCTCCATATAGCGCCCTTACGAAATCCGGAACGCCGGCGAGGGCCGTTACCGAGATTACCGGAACCTGGCGATGCATGACCGATTCCAATCCATTTATGTGGCGTAAAATGGTTTGTTTGAGCCGGCATACTATGATCTTCTTTCCCTGAAGTGACCCCATAAAAGGTCGTGCTCGGATCACCTTGCGAGCAGGCAAGAGGAAGCCACAATGAACACGATTCGCACTAGGATTCTGCCTGGAGCCCTTTTCGTGCCGACCGTGTTGGCGGGAATTTGGAGTTCGATGGCCGCAGCGCAGGATCCAGCCGACCGGCAGGCCTTCTTCGGCGAGACCCACGTCCACACCAGCTGGTCCTTCGACGCCTACATTTTCGGAAATCACATCACCGGCCCCGCAGACGCCTACAAGTACGCGAAGGGCGAGCCGATAAAGCATCCGCTTGGCTATGACATCCAGATCACCACGCCGCTCGACTGGATGGGAGTAACCGACCACTCCGAATATGCCGGCGTCGTACGGCTTTCGAACGACCCAGAATCGCCGATCAGCAAGCTTGCGATTGCCAAGGATCTCCAGGTGCACGATGCCGCCGATATCCAGCGCATCTACCTGTGGCTCGGCACAAGCATGATCGAGGAAAAGCCGATTGAGGCGCTGGTGCAACCAGAAGTCTCCGACACAGTCTGGCAGGCCAACAACAAGGCCGCTGACGAGGCCAACGAGCCGGGCAAGTTCACGGCATTTTGCTCATACGAATGGACGTCTACGCCCAACTACCGGAACATGCACCGCAACGTCTTCTTCAAGGATTGCGCCAAGGTTCCGGCGCGGCCGTTCAGCTCGCTGGAGAGCCAGACGCCGTCGGATCTGTGGGACTGGATGGACGAACAGCGCAAGACGGGCATCGAGCTTCTCGCGATCTCGCACAACGCCAACGTCTCCGGCGGACTGATGTATCCGACCGAGGTCGATTTCCAGGGCCGACCGATCGACAAAGCCTGGGCAGAGGCGCGCGACCGCAACGAGCGCCTGACCGAGATCAAGCAGATCAAAGGCGCTTCCGAGACCCACCCGCTGCTCTCGCCCAACGACGAATTCGCCAACTACGAGATCCTCAACTTCCTGCTCGGCAATCCCGAGGACGCGTTCATCACCATCGGCGGCAGCTTCGTGCGCCAGGCGCTGAAGGACGGCATCGCGATGCAGCAGGCCAAGGGCTACAACCCCTACAAGACCGGCATCGTCGGCGGATCCGACTCCCACAACACGGGCGTTCCCTACCGCCAGGAGAATTTCTACGGCGGTCACGCCCGGCTCGACGGGACGATGAAGGAGCGTATGGCCGGCCATAACTTCACCGGTATGGACGTGCGCTTCGAGAATCCCGCTGGACTGACCGGGTTGTGGGCCGACGAGAACACGCGCGCCTCCCTGTTCGAGGCGATGCAGCGCAAGGAGACCTTCGCGACCAGCGGCCCCCGTATGCAATTGCGCTTCTTCGGCGGCTGGAATTTCGACGGCGGGATGGTCAAGAACGACGATTGGGTGAAGCTCGCCTATAGCAGCGCCGTGCCGATGGGCGCCGACCTGCCAGCGCCGCCGGTCGTCACGCGTTCGGGCGACTCCGTGCCGCGGTTCGTCGTCTGGGCGCTCAAGGATCCTTCGGCCGCCAATCTCGACCGAATCCAGATCGTCAAGGGCTGGTCCAAGGATGGTCAGAGTTTCGAAAAGGTCTACGATGTCGTCTGGTCCGGCGATCGCGAGCCTGATGTATTCGGAAAGGTTCCGGCCATTCAGTCGACCGTGGACCTCGTCAGCGCGACCTACGACGACACGACGGGAAAGACAGAGCTGCTCGGCTATTGGTCCGATCCGGACTTCGATCCCTCGCTCGACGCCTTCTACTATGCCCGGGCCCTGGCCATTCCGACGCCGCGCTGGACCACGATCCAGGCGAAGGAGCTCGGTGTCCCCCCGCCCGAGACGGTTCCGGCAACGGTTCAGGAGCGTGCCTGGTCCTCGCCGATCTGGTACACCCCGACGGCAGAAGCGCGCGCCAAGGCCGTGGCCGGGCGCACCGTCGAGGATCTGGAAAGGCAAGGCGCCGTCGCACTCAACGACGACGAACTCAAGTCGCTCGTTACGGGCAAATACCTCTGGCTGAAGAACGCCGTGACAGGCGGCCTGATGAAGACCCGATGGACCAGTGACGGTCTGCTGCTGATCATGAACGTCGATCCGCGCATTCCCCAGCCATCGGAATTCGGCGACCTGCCGTCCCACTCCTATCTCGGCTATCCGAACAGCGCGTATTCGATCGCAGACGGGAAGTTGGTCACCAACTTCGGCAATCGGGATTATACCTACAAGGTCTACAAGCCCGCCGGTCACAGCGACGACAAAGGCGCGGTCGGTCACGTCTTTGCCCGAAGCAACGAGTTCGGCTACGCCAATTACGAGGTCGTCGAGCCACCGGTGTTCCTGGGCACGGAAGTGACGGGAGCGTCGGTTCCCGAGTAGCCGGGGAACGACCATGTCGACCTTGGTCCGCGAATTGGCGCGATTGCTCCTGCCGGCGGCATTGTTGACCGGTTCCGCCGGCTCGGCGCTTGCGTGCATCATCTGCCTGTCGGCGGTTTCGGTGACCACCGCGCAGAAACTCGATGCCGCCGATGTGGTTGTGCTGGCCTCGCCGGTACACGGCGGAGGGGGGCTTCAGGTCACCGAGGTAATCAAGGGCAAAGGTGTCGTCGGGATGCCCGTGGAAGGCCTGTCCGGCGTGGCGGGCCAGCTTGGTACGCAAGGCGGCGAAACGTTCCTGCTTGCCCGCAACGGGCTGTCGGCGCGATGGACGAACCTCGGCAAGATCGGCGTGCGCTATTCGGCTTGGCTGCGGCAACTCGTAGCCACGAACGACGGCCGCTCGAGCGGCAAGTCGGTTGCCTGGCCATTGTCGAGCACGGCGCAGGCGGTCCCCGACAGCACCAACTGGCCGGCGCGGATAGACCTCCTTCTGCCGCAACTTGAAAGCGCCGATCCGCTTGTCGCGAAAATTGCGTTCGAGGAGCTGGCGCGCGCACCCTACGACGCGATGCCGTCGCTCAAACCCGTGATCGAAGTCGAAGACGTGCGCGGTTGGATCAACGATCCGGCCTTGGCCGAGCGGCGCGACGCCTACCTTCTGCTTCTCGGGATTACAGGCGATGCCGACGACGCTGCGGCGATCGAAAGGGAACTTTCAGATGCGTGGGCGTCCAATGACGCGAAAAACCTCGCTGCGCTGATCGCCGCCGATCTGGAGCTGGGCGGGCAGGAACGGATTGCCAGGATCGAGAAGATGTATCTTACCGATCCGGATCGGAGCGTTGCGGAAATCGAGGCGGCATTGCTGGCGCTGAGCGTTCACGGCAATGCGCGCGGCGCGTTGTGGCGAGACAGGATCGTGCGTGCCTATCGATCGTTCATACACGCACACAAGCCCATGGCCGGCTTCGTCGTCGCCGATCTCGGCGCCTGGAAGGCGTGGGAGGCGGTGCCCGATCTGATCGACGTGCTGGGGTCGAACGCGGTGAAGGATCCCGCGGGCCGCTTCGCGATCGTCGTCTACCTGCAGGAGAGTCCCCTCTCCGAGGCCCATGCGGCAGCGGTTTCCGCGCAGCAAGTAAACTAGATCGGGAATGGAATGAGTACCCTGGCGGACGAGACTTCTACACCGAAGGCACGCTCTGGCACGGAGCCCGCGGAACGCGCGCTGTCGGGCGGGTCGAGTCTGGTACGTCGCGTGGTCAAGGAGCCGCTGGTCCAGTTCCTGTTCGCGGGCGGTCTCCTGTTCGCCGTCTATTGGGCCGTTTCTCCGCAGGACTTCGCGCCACCGGCAGACCCGTCGAGGGTCGAGATGACGGACGACGACATGCGGCAGATCGCGCTGGTCTGGCTGGCGCAGGGTCGATCGATACCCGACCCCAAGCGGATGCGCGAACTGGCGAAGCAGGAGGCTGTCCAGCGCATCCTGGTTCGCGAGGCGATGGCACTCGGTCTCGATCAGGACGACGAGATCATCGAACGCAGGCTGGCCCAGAAGATGGATTTCCTTCTCGTAGATCTCGCCGAGCTCGACGAGCCATCGGAAGCGGAACTGCGCGCCTGGTACGCGAAAGATACCGAGCGGTTCGCCATGCCGCCGCGAGTAAGCTTCCGCCATCTCTACTTCTCGCAGGACGAACGCGGCCTCGATGGCGCCCGGGCCGACGCCGAGGCGCTGCTCCCCTCCCTGGCGCGAACAGCCGTGGACGATCCCGGGCCGTCGGCTCGGGCTGACCGGTTCATGTTCCGCGATTACTACGGCGGGCGCAGTCCGGCCGAAATTGCCAAGGAATTCGGCCCCGCCTTTGCGGATGAATTGTTCAAGCTGACGCCCGGCCGGTGGCAGGGGCCGATCCGCTCCGGCTACGGCTGGCATCTCGTCTGGATCGACACGCTCGAACCTGCCCGCGCCGCCGACTTCGATACGATCGCGGACGCCGTCCGGTCCGCCTGGCTCGACGAGCGATACCGCGAAATCCGCGACCGTGCCTATGACGAAATGCTGTCGCGCTACACCATCGCGATCTCCGATCCGGCCACGATCGATTTCACCACCCTTCGCGTGCCTTCCGGGGACGCGTCACCGAGCACGGAACCGTTACAATGAAAGTCCCGCGGATCGGAGACCGTGTCCTTACGCTTATTACGCCGTTCCTGCTCCTGATGTCCGTGCTCGCGGGAACTGCGTCCGCGCATGATGTGCGGCCCGCCTATCTTCAGGTCGACCGAATAGGCGCAGACCGCTACGCCGTGATGTGGCGCACGCCGGTCTTGTCGGGCGCGCAGCTACCCGTCGTGCTGGCGTTGCCGGACAACGCGACGATGCTGACATCGCACCGCGTTCAGACATTACCCGGCTCCCGAATTGAACGCAGCGCGTTCGAGATACCCGGTGGGCTCGCCGGCAAGCGGATCGGATTCCCGGGGCTTGAAGCCACGATCACGGACGTCCTGGTGCGGATCGACGACGGCCGCGGCGACCATACCACGTCCCTGGTGCGGCCCTCCCGCCCCTGGGTCGAGATCGACCCCGATAGCAGCATGTTGGCGGTGGCGACTACCTACTTTACGCAGGGTGTCGAGCACATTCTCTTCGGCTTCGACCATCTGTTGTTCCTGCTCGGGTTGCTGCTGATCGTTCCGGGACGCTGGATGCTGGTAAAAACGATCACCGCTTTTACGCTGGCGCACAGCATCACACTCGCCGCCGCGACGCTCGGATATGTCCATGTCCCGGCGCCGCCGCTGGAAGCGGCAATCGCGCTTTCGATCCTGTTCGTGGGTATAGAAGTCGTCCGCTACCGGCGCGGCGAGACGAATTTCGCGCTGCGCCATACATGGGTCGTCGCATTCGCCTTCGGCCTCCTTCACGGCTTCGGCTTTGCCGGCGCGCTCAGCGAACTTGGTCTGCCATCAGGCGATATTCCGCTTGCGCTGCTGACCTTCAACGTCGGTGTCGAGGCCGGCCAGCTCGGCTTCGTGGCCTTCGTCCTGCTGCTTGAACGCGCCGCCCGGCCGGTGCACGCCTTGTGGCCGACCCCGGTTCGCGCGCTTCCGATCTATGCCGTCGGCACCCTCGGTGCGTTCTGGACGATCGAGCGCACCGTCGCGATGCTTGGAGTGAACTGATGTTCCGTATTTTCGGGCCGGGGACTACACAGGAGGATCGACGACGGCTGGAGTTCGCGTGTTTGCGATTTCAAGTTTCTTCGCCGCGGCTTTGGCGGTTTCCGCCGCTCCGTCGGCCGCACAGGATTGCGACGCGATGATCGGGGAAATAGATGAGCTGCTGCGCACGTCCGACCTGAGCCAGGAACAGATGGACCAGGTCATGCAGCTGGGCGATCAGGGCCAGGGAGAGAAATCGCGGGCCGGCGGCGACTGCGCGACGCCGCACAGCGAAGCCCTCGATATCCTCAAAGGCGAGTAGACTAAGACTTGCCGGCGCGGCCCCGCGGATGCCCGGTCTGTTCCGTCCGGTCCGGGTTGGGGAATTCGCGGGGCCAGTCGGCACCGGGAATTTCTTCGGCAAGTGCGCCAATGTTGATCGCAACAGGACCAGGAAGGAAGACCAGTATGGCTGTCAGCAGATCGCTAGCGACACTTGCGGCGGTTGCCGCCGCAGTCGGAATCGCCACGTCCGCATTCGCCGGACCGATCATTCTTCGGAACGAGGATATCCCCAACATCTGCGGGCTGGAGGTCTCGGTCGGCCCGAATGCGCCGGACGCGCCGGTGCGGCAGTTCGGAGATCTTCAGCCGATGTGGGAGCAGCAATTCGACGCCGACAAGATCTGCTACCGCGTGTCGGAGCCGAATGATCAGTGCGGCACGTGGAGCGACTGGCGATGCTGCGAGTCTTCCGGCGGAGAGACGCTCTGCTCGGTGGACTGACGGTGTTCTCGTCGGAACGATCCGATTGACGAATATCTCAAACATCAACGACGGCGATCTTCTGTCCCGCCGGCGGGAACGTCGGCTTTCAAGTAATCAAAATCACCTTCGTTGTGACCGACTTGGGGCGCGAAGCGGACATCTAGATGGCTTTGCGAAAAGCGCTCTCATTCATCTACGTGATCTGCTTCATTTTCCATTATTGCTAGCCTGCACCCTACCTTCGTTTATGACGCTCCCGGCTGCCCCTCCTCGGCGCCGTGAGAGATGACGAAACCCTCCGCCTCCGCGATCTGTTCCGGCGATGGCAGGCGGAGTCGTTCGCCGACGGCATCCGCCTCGGACGGATCCATAAATGCGTGTGTCTGATCGAGGACCCGCCATGCCAGCTCAAAGGGTACCCACGGGATCAGCGACGTGTATCGTTGCGCAAAGGCAAGTGTGCGGATCAGCGGATCTGGCGAGTTGTTGAGGCTGAGGGCTTTTAATGACTGAATGTAATTCGTCCGATAGATCGTCGGGATGATGATCCTGGGTTCTTCGGCCTGCACGAGTTCCGCATTCATCATCACACGGGCGATACGTCCATTTCCGTCGTCGAACGGGTGCACCTCGCTCACCAGGAACATCATGAAGACCGCCCGATGAAAGGCCTCATCAAGCTGCCGATAGAAGGCGAAGCCTTCCGATAGCGTCCCGATGACATCGACCGGCGCGACGAACGAGGTACTTCCGGCCCGGTTGCCGGCAAATTTGAACGTGCCCGGACGCTTGTCGGGGCGACCTCCCATGATAATCTGATGGCGATGTCTGAGGAGCCGGAGGAAGTCCTCGGCCGTTTCCGGCCTCTTTCGCATCTCGGCGGCGTTGGCCACGACCTCAAAGGTGCCCTGAACGTCATGGGCATCGTCGGGGCGATTGGCGGGGATCACATTGCGGAAGACAATGTCGGCTGCCTCCTGCACAGCGAATTCCGTCCCCTCGATGAAGTTCGACAAGTAGGCCTCGAAGAACGCCAGGACGGTCTCGCCCTCGCCGGTTGGCGGGGCTGGCTTCTGAGGCTCCGGAGGCAGGCGCCTCAGCGCAGCATGAAGCTCCTCGAAGAGCCGTATCCGCCGCGGGTCGAAGGGGTGCCCTTCGCGGCGGGCGCGACCCTCCCGTGAAACCAGGGTATCCTCACGCGTTCCCAGGAGGGCGCCGATGATCTGGTCGAGCGCGCGTGCCTCTTCCTCCATCTCCAGAATGGGTGCCGTGGCGCTGATCTGGTCGCGGAGTTGATTGAGAGCATCCTCGCCGCTCCTGCGCAGCCAGGCTTCGAGCTGCCGCTCGATGTCCCGACGCGACAGCGTGCGCGCGACGCCACTGCGCGCCCGGGACGGCCGCATGTTCTCGAGGAAAGCCCGGGCCGGCGACATGCACCAAACGCCATCGCGGAAAGGGTAGTCACCGTCAATGCGGCCATGACCACGCCGGGGGCGTAGTCGGACGCCTGGCAATACGACGTCGCGTCCTGAATCGGTGACCAGGAAGACCGAGCCGTCGCTGGATGGGGCTAGTTCAAAGGCGGTTCGATCCGCTATCAAAGCATTCGGATAGTAGGATGAAACGATCTCCCACAGGTGGCGGCGAACCACCTCCTCCGGTGTATCGCGGAGGCTTTTGGTATAGAGACGAGGTCCTATCTTTCTGAGACTGCCGTCGCGGACACCGCGTGACACGGCCGTCGACAGGGCGGCTGTCGATACGAACACCTCCGGTAGCCTGGTGAGCAAACTATCGGCCATTAAGCCTCCTTTCCAAAGCCATTGTAGCAAACTTTTCGTGGATAGGAGACGAAAAGCGCAAGCTTTTTGCGCTTAAGGATTGGAGTGACGAATTGCGGGCCAAACCCGCCGACCGACCAGTCTCGTCCTCAGGGTTGCGACACTCGCGAAATTCCCCAAAATCGAGCATCGGGTTGCACCTGTGGGAGGCCGGAAGCACATGTGGTCGTCATCGCAACGGGAAATGGATGTAGCCGGGAGCTTGATCGGAGGCGCGTTCGGCGCGACGGCAACGATCACAGGCAAAGCCGTCAGCGCGATTCTCAAGAGCAAAGACGAGAAAGCGCGGCGCGCGGCTTTGCAAGAGTACAAAAACGAGATTATCGCCAAGCATACAGCGGAGCTGGCCGACGCGATCATCGCCGGACTGGAAGACGGCGGCCTCGCCAACGAACCCCAAGTCGACGCCCTTGTGACCGACTATTGGCGCTGCATGACCTACAAGTTCCTCCTGTTGAATATCAGCGAAGCGTTCGCGGATGCCTACTTCGATCGCCAAGCGAAATTCCGGTCATACAGGATCATCATGGACCGCAAAGAGCTCCTCGAACGCACTGCTGCGGCTCTCAACGTCGACATTGGTTCGATTGAAGATGTCATCAAGCGTCTGGAGACATTCGTCGAAGACGAGGACATCGCCTATGCCCGCAAGATGGATCAGATCAATCCCGCAGCTACGGCAAAGATAGCCGCGCTGCGTGCCCAAGGGGTCGAGATCGACACATCGAACCACGAAGCCGACATTCGCGAGCGCGGCTCTTACAAGGGTCGCGACTATGTCGTTTTCGCCGATGGTCGTGTGGAAGCGACGACACTCAGCGGTCCGAAACGCTTCGCGTCCTTCGACGACATGAAGGCTTACTTCTGAGGCGCCAGTCTTACTGATGTCCGTGCTCGAGCACCCGGAGCCGAGGTGCTCCCGGCAGGTCGGCCAGGGCTTTGCGAAAGAGTTCGATGACCACCTCATCCAGGGCAGTGGCCGGGCGACCAATGGTGATCTCCACTGGCAGCTTCTGCTGACTTTCGGTTGTTTCCTTGAGAACCGTGGTGAGAGCGTCGAGTCGGGCCGCAACCGCAAACGCGACCGGATTTGTCGGGTCAGGGTCTCGAAGTGCAGCTTCTATGAGCGCCCGATCATTTGGATCGAACCCGAGATGCAGATCTGATGAAAGTGGCTTCATAGAGCCATTGCACCACCTTTCAGCAGCAGGTCGCAAGAATTTATTCCTACGATAGGCAGCTATCTTTCGAACGGATCGTCGCGATCCCAAGCGTCCCGTTCGTCCCCAGGCGCCGTTGGCGGCAACGGCGGTTGCTCCTTGTAGCGCTTGCGGGCGCGTTCCCGGGCGCTCTGCAGATGGTCGGCGTGAGCCCGCGCAAGTTCGGCTTTCGCTTCCTCCGACAGATTCGATTGCCAGATATCGGCTTCATTGATCATGGCGTAGGCTCGCGCTCTCGCCTGCCAAAGGCTCAGGCGCTTTTCTTCCCGCTGGCGGTGATCGCCGAGCGTCTCCTTGCCTGCCTTGTAGCGCTGCTCCAACTCATAGGTCTGGATACTGAGTGTCCGCCAGTCGTGCTCGTGGACCTCGAGCCGTTGCTGAAGACGCCATGTCCGCTGATAGGTGGACGGTACCTGCCGCATGGCGGCTTCGGCCTCGCGGCGCTTCTCGCTTGCGAAACCCCAGACCCGCCAGCCGCGCATCTTTCCGAGCGCGTACGGATCGATTGCGTTGAAGTCTTTGCGACGGACCGGCCAAAACCGTTCCCATGCCCGCCCGCGGCGTGGCTTCATCGCCTGTGGGTCAATCTCCTTGCCTTCGCGAAGTTGCGACTCCAGCCGGTTCATGGCGGCGACGGGATCCTTGTACATGTGCCGGAACAAGCCTCTGTAGTGCTCCCTGGCCGCCTCCAGCTCCTCGCTGCTTTTCGTGCCGGCAAACTCGACTGCTCTAAGTCGTCGCCGGAGCTGGACGAGATTCGCACCGTCCTGCGAGACGTCCCTCTCCCGTGCGCGGAACGCCTCGTACTCCCGATGTGTGCGCCAGACGTCGACGAGGTGGGCAGCGCGCTTCGCGCGTTCCGCATCGCTTGCGGAGGGGACCGACGGCGGAGCCAGCTCCTTCGGTACCGGCGTCCCGTCGTGGCTGTCGCTTTCGAGGCGAGGTGACCGAAGTTCAGACGCATCGTCCTCGCGAAACTCGTCAAGATCTCGGGTGTCGTCGCCCGGGGCATCCGACAAAGCCCCATCGGCGGCGACACCATGGACGATTTCCTGGTCGCGATCTTCGGCCTTGTCTTTCGGAGAGGCAATGTCGGACATTTGCCGCTGACCTTCTCCATCGCCTCCGGTTCCAACGTCGGTGAAGTCGTCGACCTCTCGGTCCGCGAGCGGCTTGCGCGCGTCCGGTGGCTCCAGGCTCGCCGCCTCGCGATAAGTCAGCGGCCGGATGACCTCATACTCCTCCCAGGTCATCCTGAAGCGCTCGGAGAGCTGTTCCTCTCGCGCGCGTTTTCCGATCTTCGACATCGTCATGAAATGCGATCCGTCGGAAATACGGAAACCCTGACCTGCGCGAATCAGGAACAGGCCATGCCGCTCCAGCCGGGCTTCCAGCTCCTGCCAGCTCTTGGCGTCCTGGAAGTGGTTGTTGATAGCGCGCCGGATGGAGCGCATGTCGTTCTCCGACCACTTCCTGAGCGCGGTATCCTCCTCGCGCCCGGCACGTTTCTTCTCGCCGCGCGAGGCGTCCTTACGACGGGACGGATCCTTCTCGCCTGAGCGGTACTCCTCGAGGTCCGGGCGATCGACGATCTGCAGGCCGAGCTCCCGCTCCTGCCGCTCCAGGCTTTCCATGATCCGGTACACGTCGCGCCAGGCGTTCCACACCTTGCCGGTCTCCGGATGCACCGTATTGATCACCACGTGGATGTGGCGGCAGTCGCCGTCATTGTGGGCGATCACGGTGTACTGGTGCTCGGCGAGACCGAGGTCGGTAACCAGCTGGTCGGCGACGGCGAGTTGAGTGTCTCGGGCGGGCTCCTCGCCGCGCGGCCACGAGACGGGCAGGTGATAGACGGGCTTCTGAACGCTTGGTGACAGGTCTGCCGTCGCCCGCATAATGGAAGGCACCACGTCCGGGTCGGAGGTTGGCATGTTACGTGCCACATGCCACTCGACCCGATGCGGGTTCTCCTCTCCCTGCCGACCGAAGTGGAGGTAGCGGATGAGGCCCTTGAACCCGCGTCCCTTATACGGGTTGCCGATCATGCCGGTGCGCCTCCTCCGATGCTATCGCGTACGGGGGCAACACGGCGGACCGCTTCCGTCAGGCTCGCAAGCACGGTTTCGACCATAGCGGGATCGAGAACCTGCTTGCGGTTGGCCTGGCGGGCGAGATCGTTGAGGAGAGCGCCCTGATGGACGATCTCCGCGACGAGCTCCGGTGCGGGGCTACGGTCGATATTGCCTGCCGACCAGTGGCGCAGCGCCGCCAGCACGTGGACGCGCGCCGCCTCGAGCGGCGCCGCCAGAACCTGGCCACCGTCCGCGTGCCGCAGGAGCTGATTGAGGTTGTTGCCGACGCGCGACAACTGGCGGATCAACTCGTGCCCGCTCTTGCCGGGCTTCGGGGTTACCCGCTGGCCCAGGGCAAGGGCGCGGACATAGGCCGAAGGGGTCATCCCGACGCGTTCCGCATTCTGCTGGATCGCGTCCTTCTCCGCCGGCGTCACCCAAAAGGTGAAGCACTTCGAACGGCGGTCCCGGGATGGTTTCCTGTACCCCTTCGCTGGCATGTGTCCGCATAGCCTCCCGTGGCGATTGAACGGGCGAGGAAGCGGCCTTGAGACGTCAGCGCAAGCGGGTCGAATGGCTGCCTGCGGCGCAATAGAAAACAGCGTTTTCTATATAGACGCACTTCCTCGCTACTAAAGCAGCGATTGCGCAGGAGTATATACGCTAGCAGAAGATGTACCGGGTTTCGGACCCCGCTCCCGATACGGAAGCGCATCTCCTGACACAATCGCCGGTTGCTTATGGCGGGGCGGCGAAAGGGGCGTCAGGAATCAGGTCGTGCGAAGTGCCAGAAGGGCATGGTACCCGCGCCTGTCGCGGATGTCAGCAAAACAATCGGAGGGCACAATGTATGACAAATCGCGCGACCAACGACCGGCCCGGCATATGGCTCACGCACAAGGTCGATGCGACCTACGGTAGCCGCGTGTTCGTCAACATGAACTATCGCGACGGGCCGCTGCGCTCGAATCGTCTGACAATGTGGATCACTCCTGACGGGCACGATCACGATACGCCGGGAGGTTGGCGGTTCCATGCGAAGGGCGGACCCGCGGCGATCGTTCGCGACGAGGAGACCGTTGGATTGCTCGCGGCCGTCATGGTGTATCTGGCCGCCCACGGCCTTGACCCGGAGCACGCACCCTACGCGGCAATCGTCGCGCTCGCCGAGCGTCCACGCATGCACGTACCGGACAGGTTCCTCACGCTCGCGCGGCGGCACATGGGGCGTCGCAAGCTGACGCAACAAAGGGAACGATAGACCCGTAAACCCACGACGCTTGGCGTGCGGGGCGCGAGTGCCTAATCTTCCGGTTGAACCGCTGGAGGCGATTCATGGGCGCCGTGCTACGCACTCTCGACACCTTCGCGAAGATCGTTTCGGACGGCTATCGGCGCGCGCGTATCGAGGGCGATTTGGCCTATCAGGGCCGACCGCCCGCCGACAGTTGGGCCGGCCGGCACCACCGCGAACTCGAACAGCGCGCCGAATGGCTGCGGCAGCATCCACCGCAAGTCCACGGAGATGCACGCTGGCTCTCGCGAGCCGAAGCCGAAAGGTTCAACGAGGTCGGCTATCGCGACGAGCGACGCATGCACGAGGTGCTCACGCTCGGCGAGTACCTCGACGTGACAAGCGGCGAGCCGTTTGGACTGATCCCCTCCCCCGCGCCCGGTCACGTGCTGACAATCGCGGCGACCAGGGCCGGCAAGGGCGCGGCCCAGATCGTTCCGAACCTGCTGCTCAATCACTGCCCGATGCTGGTGATCGACCCCAAGGGAGAAAACTACGCCGTCACGGCGAAGCGCCGCGCCGAGTTCTCGGAGGTCATCCGCCTCGACCCGTTCCGTGTGACCGAGGCCCATGACTCGACCGCACCCTTCGATCGCTACAATCCGCTCGATTACGTCTCCGACGTGTCGGAAGCGCGTCGACTGGCGGAGATGCTGCTTGGCGAGCCCATCCGCGGTGAGAACCGTTTCTGGTACGACGAGGCATTGAACCTTCTGGCCGCGATGTTGGTGCATCTCGCGGCGACGCCGGGCACGACGCTCGGCGACCTGCGCGAAAAGCTCAGCCTCCCCGCTGAAGGCTTTGATGCGTTTATCGAGGAGATGATGGCCTCGCCGGTCGACGCCGTGCGTACAGCGGGGGCCCGCTTCACGCAGAAGCACGAGAAGGAGCGCGGCTATCTGCTTTCGGAGATCAATTCGACCACGTCCATCTGGGACGACCCCAGGATGCGGGAGACGGTGTCGGGAACCGACTTCGACTTCGCCGCCATGAAGACCGGCGCGCCGATGACGGTCTATGTGGTGCTGCCGTTCGACCGGCTGCGTACTTATTCCGCCTTCCTGCGCCTGGTGGTCGCGCAGTTCTATCAGGCGATGATCGAAACGCCGGGACCCGGCCGCATGCCGGTGATTTGTCTGATCGATGAGTTCCCGGCTCTCGGCCGCATGGACGAAATCGTCAACGCGCTCGGTGAGGTCGCCGGGTACGGGGTCCGCTTCTGGCTGTTTGCCCAGAGCATCGCCCGATTGCAGTCGATTTACGACAAGGACTGGGAGGCCATCCTCTCCCAATGCGCGACGCAGTGTTTCTTCGGCGTCAACGACACGGTGACCGCGGAGTGGCTGTCGCGGACGCTCGGCGAGGAGACCGTGAGCGTCGAGAAGATCGATTATTCGAGCGGCAGCGTAAGCGTCGGTCCAACGACCGGCTTGCCCGTCCCTGGGACCAGCTTCAGCCGCTCCCATGGTTTGCACAGCCAGAAACTGATGACACCCCAAAGCGTCCGCGAGCTGCTCGGTGTCGGGACCCGGATGCAGATCGTGGTCCAGAGCGGGATGCCGCCAGCCGTGGGCATCCTGCCCCATTGGTACGAGAACGAGTTTCTCCGCGAACTCGGACGCGAGGCAGGGCACGCCCTGTTCGCGACGGCGAAAAGGCGCCGGACCATCACCACCGGTCGGCTTGCCGGGCCGGAAATCGAACCCCCACCGGAAGGCTGGGGCGTCGTACCAGTCGATATTCAGGAACCCGCCGTCAAGAACACCGATACAAGAGCGCGCGAGACCGTCCCGGGAGCGTACAAGGCAAAACGCTATCCAGCTTCGGCAAAGGCAACGTTCCCGTGGCTTGTCAGGGAAACGGCAGTGCCGTTCGAGATCGAGATCCCGGCCGGCAGCGATGTGGTGCAGCACGACGCCCCCCCGTTCCTGCAGATCCGGAGGGGTTCCGAGCAGGTGACATCCTATACCCCTCGGCTCGAGGTATCGGTGAACGCGTCGAACCCGTCGTGGCACGTGCGCTTCCGCGCGGGGCGCACGGTGTTCGACGGCCCCGCACTCTGGTTGCGGGGCAGCGACGGAGAAATAGAACTTGAGGATTCGGGCTGGACGTTCGATCGTCTGGCGCTGTTCCGTCGCGCCTGCGAACTCCTCGGCCATCCGGTCTTCAATCCCTGGCTCGACGTGCCTAACCCGGCGCTGTTCGCCGAGCACTTCCGTGTCGATTTCGAAACAGGCACTGTTCTGGGAGCCGACGGTCGCCCGGCCTTCCCAAGCGGCTGGCCCGACATGCCACATTGGGCCCACATAGCGGTGCTTGAGCCGCTGGACGCCTTTGACGCGGACGGCATGTCCGCCATGGCGCTTCCGCCGCTCGAATACGAGATGACGATCCCCTTCCGCGAACGCCAACTGGGCACGAGCGTCTGGATGCTCCTCGAGGCCAAGGATGAGCGCGTGTTCGCGGTGATGCGAAGCGATGAAATCCGGGCGGCCATTGCACGCGGCGACATCGACCTTCTTTCCCGGATGGATTGGCAGCCACTGGATCTAAGCCTGTTCGAACCGTCGTGACGAACAATAGAAAAGGCCGCCAGCGGCGGCCTTGTCCAAAGTACAGGAACTACAGGTAGATGTGGTCCGCTACGGCTTCCTGAGCGATACGGATAATCTCACGCCCGCGTGCCGGGTCGCCGGAATCGCGGGCGTGCTCGATGAGCGCCTCCGCGCATGCCTCGATAGCGGGGTCGATGTCGAGAGTATCGCTGCCGACGACATCAACGACCGCAGCCAGGACACGACCCGCAGTGTCTGCGTAGTCCTCGAACCGGGTCAAACCGCCCCACGGGTCGTACCGGTTGCCGTTCCACCAGGTGCGGTCATCCTGATCGTCCATCAACAGCGTGAGCATGTCCGCGAGCTTCGAAGCTATCGGACTGTCGTCGAGCCGGCCGTCGATCGGACGTTCGAGAAGCATTTCGGCACGGAGCAACCAGTCCGCGCGGGAATCATCGGCACGGTACAGGTCGAAGTCGCGCTGAAGCCGGGCGAACAGCTGGTGGGCGGTTTCATCCGCGATCCGCTGTGTCAGGCTCATGTCGTGACAGGTCATGATGGCATCCTCCTTTTGGCAGGCCGGAAGGCCGGGGGATTACTCCCCCGTCTCCTCGTCCTTGGGTTCGTTTGCCATCACCAGGATGTTGCCCGGGCCGGTCGGCAGGAATTCGAGCATCTGGCGGTAGCCGTTGCCGGTCTTGGTCGGCCACATGGCGCCGATGCGGGTCCAGGGGGCGTTTTCCCGCTCCGGAGCGAACCAGACGATGTGGCTCGGAGCCTGCGATTTTCTGGCGGTCTTCGTGTTGGTCTTGGTTGTCATCGTTTTTCTCCTTCGTTTCATTCTCAGGTCCGCGCCCTTCGCGGCCTTTCGACGCCAACCAATGAGACGGGGACGGTCGTCAGGCGCACCCGCAGGGCTGAGGCAACGAAGACGGTGAGGGTGCGGGTTTTCTGGAGCGAAGCGAGCGCGAGGAAGGCGTCAGCCGGGGATAAAACCCGTGCCCGACCCGTTGCGCCGCTCGGCGGACGGCGCCGTCAGGTCTGGCGGTCAGAAGAAAGGCCCACCGGGAAGAGCGTCGGTCATTGCAACGAAGGAGTCGGACGGAGACCTATCCAGGCCCCGAACGAGCGCACCAAACGCTGGATCACATGCCAATTTGGGCTCCACGCTTAAGAGGTAGCGCAGCACCTTGGTTCATCAGCCTCGTCACTCAAACTGACGACCATTCAGCCAAGGTGTGCCCGTGCACATGGATGCCCCTGCCCGTCTATACGTCGTGATGACAAGCGACATGGCCGTGAGGTTCACGAGGCCAAGCCCCGGGGACGTTATCCCCGAAGCGGCCTCTTGCCCCTTTCAAGCCACCAGGACGCAGGTCACGACGAACAACGGGCAAGGAGGAACATCATGACACCGACACCAGGCTTTCACATGGCGCCCAATCTCGAAGAGGCCAAGCGGATGATCGCAACGATGCTGCGCGCTCCGGCTGGAGCCCATCCCATCAACCTGATCCCTTCGCGCGGATTTCCCGATAGCTGGCACATCTTCCGGGTCGGGAGCCTCGACCGCCTCGGCACGATCACCGCCCGCGAGGACGGTTGCTGCCTTATCGTTCTGGAACGACCGGCCGCCCAATGAGGGCGGCTGTGGCCGCTTCGACATCGGATTGATTGATCTCGTTTCAGTTGCAAAGATGAGGATGCGCAGTTCCACGGCTGCAACCCCAAGAACTTGTGAGGGAGTGATGGACGAATATGGCTACGAGCAGCAGCCTTTTGGCTCCACCGAATTTGCGGAGAATCCCGAGAACCGGTGTCCAGTCTTATTGCTTCTGGACAATTCCGGCTCGATGCGAGGCCCGCCAATCGACGAACTAAATGCAGGTCTGCAGGTGTTCAGGGATGAATTGTTCGCCGACCCTCTCGCCGTCAAGCGGGTGGACGTTGCTTTAGTCACTTTCGGGCCGGTGCGAATAGAAACAGACTTCGTAGGTATTCAGCACTTCTATCCGCCTTCGCTAAGCGCCGAAGCCGACACGCCTATGGGTGCCGCCATTGAGCAGGGGCTCGGGCTTCTCCGACAACGCAAAGACGCATACAAGGCGAACGGCATTTCGTACTATCGCCCTTGGGTTTTCTTGATAACCGACGGTGGCCCAACGGACTCGGTAGTTCGCGCCGGGCAATTGATCCGGGAAGGCGAGAACTCAAAGTCATTCATGTTCTTCGCGGTGGGTGTCGAAGGAGCAAATTTTGATGTCCTGAAGGAAATAAGTGTCCGCGAACCGCTGCGCCTTAAAGGCCTCCGTTTCCGAGATTTGTTCCAATGGCTCTCAGCCTCGCTTTCAACGATTTCGCGGTCACAGGTCGGTGATGCACCTCCGCTTGAGAATCCGACTGCACCGGAGGGCTGGGCTACGGCCGGATGATCCCCGAGAGAGATCGTTATTGGAGTTGGGTGGGCGCATGTTCCATCGGCAGTGCCCATATCGCAGCCGGGACAGGATGCGACGACGCGGGAGCTTGCCTCGAAGTGCCGGCCCCAGCCGGCCCTACGCTGATTGCCGTGGTTTCCGATGGTGCCGGAACAGCCGCCCACTCCAGAATGGGCGCAAAAATTGCGTGTTCCGAGTTCTGTAGAGCTGCGGTCGAGTATGTGACGCAAGGTGGCCAGTTAGATCACTTTGATAGTGACTTGGCAGACCAATGGCTCGACCGCGTGCGCGATAGAATTGCCCATATTGCCGAGGAGAGGGGCTCGGCACTCCGGTCATTCGCCGCAACGCTTGTAGGGGCGGTAATCCAACACGAAACAGCCGCGTTTGTGCATGTGGGCGACGGGGCTTGTGTATTGCGTCTTGCGGATCAACCGGATTGGACGGTTCAGAGTTGGCCATCCCACGGTGAATATGCTTCGACGACCTACTTTGTGACGGACGACCCTCAGCCATGCGCCAAGACGTCTCTGGTTGTCGGGACAATCGAAGAGGTGGCGCTCTTTACCGACGGGCTTGAGCGACTTGCCTTGGATTTCGCCTCCACCAACGCATTCCCTGGCTTCTTTGATCCAATGTTTAGGCCAATTCGGCTCGCCGGAGGCGGACGTCAGCGTGAACTATCGCGTGAGTTGCGGACATTTCTTGATAGCCCACGGGTCACGGGCCGAACCGATGATGACAAGACCATCATTCTGGCTCGACGGATGGTGCCTGCAGTGAATTCTAAACATCAGCCCGGTTCGCCAGCGTAGGCGAGGAATGATTCCATGAGGGGGCATTCTTATCGAACCCTGACTGGGACGGCAGTGCCCTTGGGCGATCGATTGGGAAAAGGGGGCGAGGGCACAGTCTACGCGGTCGACGGCCAGACAACGCTAGCCGCTAAAATATATCGATCCGAGTTGGCAGCAAGTCGACGCGACAAAGTGCTCGCAATGGTCGCCGCGGGTTGGCATTCGTCAACCGCATTCGTTGCGTTTCCAGTTGACGCACTGCACAACACGCGCACCGGGGCATTCGCGGGGTTTACAATGCACAGGGTGGGCCGCCACAAGCCGGTCCATGAATTGTACTCGCCGTCGAGCCGAAAGACAGCGTTCCCAAAGGCGACCTATCCATTTCTTGTTCGGGTCGTCGCGAACGTTGCCCGCGCTGTCGCGGGCGTTTGACGTTGCCCCCAGTTTGCCCTCACTCATGACTGGACTCTGTTCTCGTTGTGGTCCCTCCGGGACCGGGTTGCAAACTCGTTCGGGGTAAGGCCACCGAGGCTCGTATGAGGCCGGCAGGCGTTA
>JAEWYT010000191.1 GCA_023458595.1 Pseudomonadota bacterium | reverse complement strand
TCGATGAGTTGGCTGACGCGTGGGTCCGGGAGCGGTCGCCCTTCGCCCATCAGCGCCTCGTCATTGTTAAGCCAGTTCCACGCTTCTCGAAGTTCATCAACACTCGCTCCGGTTGCGATAAGCCCCGCCGCCAGATCGTCGTCTATGGAGCCGAGCACTGAAACGATGTCGTCATAGGTCATGGCAGGTCTCCATTCATTTTACCAACCAACTCATCAGATGGTGGAGTTGTTCTCAATTTCCAACAGTCTGAAATCGCTGTAGAAATTTTCTGCCGTCACCCTCTTGAAACTCTGAAATGAAGGAACCAGATCGATTGTGCGCCGCTGCCACTACGGGGCGGCGCCGGCCAAAAGCCGCACAATCTTGTACCCATGTTGCTTCAAGGAGGATGTGGCTATGAGAACCACTTTCGATTTTTCTCCCCTGTTCCGGTCGAGCATCGGCTTCGACCGTCTGGTCAATGCGCTGGAGGCAGCCAGCCGCGTCGAGAGCATCGACAACTGGCCGCCCTATGACATCGCAAAGACTGACGAAGACGACTACCGCATCACCATGGCGGTGGCCGGCTTCAGCGAAGACGAGCTTTCCATCACGCAGGAGCAAAACATGCTTCTCGTGGCGGGCAGCAAAACCACCGACGAGAATGCGCAGTATCTGCATCGCGGCATTGCCGGACGCTCGTTCCAGCGTCGCTTCCAGCTCGCCGACCACGTGCGAGTTGAAGGCGCGACTCTCGTCAACGGCCTCCTGACAATCGATCTTCGGCGTGAGATCCCGGAGGAGATGAAGCCTCGTCGGATTGCGATCTCGTCGCAGGAGAAGACGATGCAGATTGAAGCCTCTTCGCACACCAACGAGCAGATCGCAGCCTGACGCTTTTGTCAGTCTACGGATCGCCAGCGCCGGCCCACGCGTCCGGCGCCATCGGCGAAGCTGTGTCCAATTGTTCAGAACAGAAGGAGAATAACCATGAACGTACGTGACCTGATCCCCTGGGGCCGTGACACGAGCAGCAATCAGGCTCCCGCTGCCTATCGTGAAGATGACCGCAGTCCGTTCCTGTCGCTGCACCGGGAAGTCAATCGCCTGTTTGACGATGTCTTTCGCTCATTTGATCGAAACCTGCCAGCTTTTGACTCTCTGGCCTCCTTCGGACGGGGGTGGCCGAGCGTCGAAATCTCCGAGACTGAAAAGGAGATCCGCATAACCGCGGAAGTGCCAGGTCTGGAGGAAAAGGACATCGAACTGGTTCTGGATGACGGTGTGCTGACGCTGCGCGGCGAAAAGCGATCTGAGACCGAGGACAAGGACAAGCAGTTCTCGGAACGCTTCTACGGCCGTTTCGAGCGCCGTATCCCGGTTGGAAGCGAAATCGTCGAGGACAAGATAGACGCCAGGTTCAGAAATGGCGTGCTGAGCCTCGTGCTTCCCAAGACCGAAAAGGCGCAGTCGCAGGTAAAACGCATAGCGATCAAGAGCTGACGAGGATTTCGGCGCCGGCGGGTTCGTTGCGCCCGTCGGCGTCGATCTTCACCGATCACGGAGGAAGAACCATGAACATTGCTGCAAGAAGGACATCAATGGCAGATGGTCCTGTCGACCGGCCCGTGCCGGGAGCCAACGACAATCGTCGCACGATGCTGTCAATGGGACGCTCCTTATTCCCCAGCGATGCCGTGGCCCGGATCTACCGCCCATCTCGCTCGGCGACTACCAGTGCTCCGTCGCGTGATCAATGGAAGCTCGTGTTCGAGGCGCGCAGCCCGTCTTTTATCGAACCGCTCATGGGCTACACCGGCAGCCGGGACACACTGAAGCAGGTCGAGCTTAAGTTCCCGACGCTGGCGTCTGCGATCCGTTACGCGCAGCGGCAGGGTCTTTGCTATGTCGTGGACGTACCAAAGGATAAGGCTAGGATTACCATGGATAAGTCTGGAGAAAAGCGAAACACATTCTCCGATGCGACGCTCGGCAAGCTTGGCCTCGCCGGGCTTTCGGACAAGTACCGTCGGGCCATGTCGAATGACGCCAATCGCAATGATGGGGATGGCGGCTGGGCTTCGCCGATGGATGTCGTGACTGACAACCGCCTCCCCCTTGATACGAGGCGGTCGATCCTGATGAACTGGGCCTGGACCGAATTCCTGATCGATCAGGCCACCAACGAGGGCATGCCTGAGAACGGCCGCCCCTCGCGCCTTGATGAGGTCGAGCAGGCGTTGCTCGCTCTCGAAAGAGGCGTGGATGCCCAGTCGGCTGGTCCGGGGCATCTCGAAGCAGCATAAGGTGATTCCATGGATCCATTTGTCACGATCGATGCACAAAAGGTTCTGCCTAACAGGTTCGGGCTGGCTCTCGCAGGGGCCATGCGTTGTAGAGCGCTGAGGCGGGGCGATGAGCCTCGACTGGCGCTGGAAGGAATGACAACGCAGGATCTTGCGCTGCATGAGATTGCTGCGGGTGCTTTCACCGATGCGGAGCTCGCTCCGTTCCGTATTGGACAGCAGCCTGTGGGGCGTCTGCGCGCTCCACATCAGCAGTTGTGTGCCGGCTTCCCATCTCGTGACACCGGCACCTGCGTTCCGCCCGACAGGCGGACCGCTCATTGACGACGCATCAAACCGGAAAGGAGGAAAACGATGCTGAAGACATTCGAAAAC
>JAEWYT010000190.1 GCA_023458595.1 Pseudomonadota bacterium | reverse complement strand
CCGCGACCCGGCCCCCGGGCCCGCCGAACCGACGGCGCCCGCGGCGATGTCCCGCCCGCGATGAGCGGGGACACCGCCGCCGCGCGGAGCAGGCCGCGCGTCGCCCTGTGGGTCGCCGTCTTCACCGGGCCGGCCCTGCGCACGGCAATGCTCGGCGGGTTGCTCGTCGGCGAGGCGGCGATCGGCTCGGCGTTCGATCTCAACGGCGGCGAACTCGCGATCCTCGTCGAATGCAGCATCTTCGGCGGACTGCTCGCCGTCGTGCTGCTGCCCACCCTGACGAAGGCGCTGGGCACGCGCACGCTGAGCATCGGCGCGGCGGGAGCGACGATCCTGTTCCTCGCCGCCGGAATGGGCCTCGCGCCCGGACTGTCGGGCGGCGGCCTCGCGACGGTCGCCCTGTTCGCGGCGGCTCTCGTGCTCGGGTTTTTCGTCGCGCTCCTGTCGCCGATCACGCAGGCGATGCTGAACAAGGCGACCGCCGCCGACGCGGACGCGCGCCATTCGCTGCAATCGGTGTGGTCGGCCGGCCTGCCGGCCGGCTTCATCGCCGCTTCCGTCGGCGGCGGTCTCCTGGTCGAATGGATCGGCTGGTGGACGGCGCTCGCCGTGCCGCTCGCGCTGGCGGTCGTCGCGGCGCTGGCGCTGCTCGATCGCGACCTCCACCATCCCGACGGCGGCGACGCGGAGGCGGTGGAGCCCTCGCCGCGCGAAGTCGCCCTCATCGTCGTCGCCCTCATCGCCTTCGAGATCTGGTCGACATGGGGCAGCCTGTCCTCCTGGCTCGAGCCCGGGGTTCTGCTCGCGCTCCTGGCGACGATCGGGACGGGAGCGTATGCCGTGGCGCGGCTGCGCCGTTCGCCGAACCCCGCCATTTCGCTCGCTCCCTATGCGGTCGGCAGCTTCGCCGCCGCGACGCTGATCCTCCTCCTCTACCAGCTCCCGACGACGGCCGAGTTCGAGGTTCTGCTTCTGACGGAGCTCAACCACGTCTCGGCGGAGGCGATCGGCGACAGGACGGCGATCGGCAACGCCGGCCAGGTGGCCGGAACGGTGCTCGCCGCGGGCCTCCTCTTCCGGCGGCGCTTCCGGCTGGCGCTGGTCGCGGGCTTCGGGCTGACGATCGTCGGCCTCGCCGGCTATATCGCCTATCCGTGGGTCGACGGCTTCGCCTACATCGCCGCGACCAGAACGATCACCGGCCTCGGCGGCGGACTGCTGACGCCGGTCCTGTTCGTTCTCGCGCTGAACCGGATGCCGGTCCCGCTGCAGCTGGCGGCGGGGACCTGGCTCGTGCTCGCCAATATCGGCGGAGTGGAGATCGGGCTCGCCCTGTTCGACGCCGTGCTCGAGGTCTCGACCGGCATCTCCGGCTCGAAGCTCGCCGGCTACCTGACCGTGGAGATCGCGCAGCTCGCCGTCTGCGTCGCGACGGCCGCGGCGGCTTTCCTGCTGGCCGTCAACGGACGGCTCGATATCGAAGGCGCCGCGCAAGCCGAGCGACCTTCGGCCCTCACCCCGTCCTCGATGTGAGGGCCGGACCCTGAAAGGTTCTAGGTCGTCTCTTCGTCGATGAGATGGCTCGGCTTGGCGAACTTCGTCAGGTCGTCGACATCGCGCAGGTGGATCGTCGGGCCGTCGACCTCCACTCCGTAGGCGTTCAGCGTCGCAAAGGCGCGCGACAGGTTTTCCGGCGTCATGCCGAGCCGGGAGGCGAGCACGCGCTTGCCGATCCGCAGTTCGACCGTGCCGCTGCCCCCGCCAACGCGATCGGCTCGCAGCAGCCAGTTGGCCAGCCGTTCGGTTCCCGTCCTCAGCTTCTGGCACTTCAGATCCTTGACGACGCTGCGATAGCAGGTCGCGAGCTCGGTGACGATCGCGCTCATGAAGGCGGTGTCGTTGTGCATCGCCGAGCGCACGCTTTCGGCCGGGATCATCAGCACCCGGGACTTCTCCAGCGTTCTCGCCGATTGCAGGTAGACCTGATCCTTCAGAACGGCGGCGAGGATGAAGGTGCCGATCGGCTCGATGAAGGCGATCGTGGTCTCGCGCCCGGCGTTGGCGGCGAACATCTCGACCATCCCCTCCACGACGATGTAGAGGAAGTCGGCCGGATCGTTCTCCTGGATGAGCACGACACCGGGCGGGAAACGCTGCAGGAACCCGGCGCGAATCAGAGTATCGAAAGTCTCGTCCGCGCAATCGTGGAACAGCGCCAGCCGACGGATTTCGTCAGCATCCTCGAGTCGCATCGCCTTTGTCTCCCCCAATGCAGAATTTCGTATTCTGGAGCTTATCTTGATAAGTGTCAATCGACATCCAAAATATATCAAGCATGGGTATTTATCTGGTCAATTCTTACCGGTGCGATTCTGATCCCCATATTTATTTCGATCATTCACGAGGAAAACTTGACATACATCAAGTCCGAATCCTTCTAGTCTGAGCGTCGTTGTTCCCACGCGGCCGTGTATGCGGGCCGCCCGAACCGTCGAGAGCGGGGACTTGGAACGATGCACAACCTGGAAGGTGTGAACCGCGGAGATCAGCGCCGGGCGCTCGCCATGAGCACCATCGCCTTCACCGCGTGCTTCGCCGTATGGACGATCTTCTCGATCCTGGGCGTCAAGATCAAACAGGATCTGGGCCTGAGCGACACGCAGTTCGGCCTGCTGGTCGGGACGCCCATCCTGACCGGCTCGCTGTCGCGGATATTCCTCGGCATCTGGACCGATCAGTACGGCGGCCGCCTCGTCTACGTGGCCGTGATGGTGCTGGCGGCCATCGCCACGTTCCTGCTGTCCTACGCCACCACCTACGAGATGATGCTGCTGGCGGCGCTCGGCATCGGTCTCGCCGGCGGGTCGTTCGCGGTCGGCATAGCCTACGTCTCGCGGTGGTACCCGAAGGAGCAGCAGGGCACGGCCCTCGGCATCTTCGGCGCCGGCAACGTCGGCGCGGCGGTGACGAAGTTCGTCGCCCCCTTCGTGCTCGTCGCCTACGGCTGGACGACCGTGGCGCAGGTCTGGGCGATCGCGCTGGTCGTCATGGCGGTCGTGTTCTGGTTCACCACCAAGGACGATCCGGTGCTGACCGCGCGCCGGGCGAAGGGCGACAAGCCGCGCGGCACCTGGATGGAACTGACCCCGCTGGCCAAGCTGCAGGTGTGGCGGTTCTCTCTCTACTACTTCTTCGTCTTCGGCGCTTTCGTCGCGCTGGCCCTGTGGCTGCCGCGCTACCTCGTCGGCGTCTACGATCTCGACATCAAGGCCGCCGGCATGCTCGCCGCGTTCTATTCGATTCCGGCATCTATCTTCCGCGCGTACGGCGGACACCTGTCGGATCGCGTCGGCGCCCGCACGGTCATGTACTGGACCTTCGGCGTATCGGCGATCTGCACCTTCATGCTGTCCTATCCCGACACCGACTACGTCATCCACGGCATTCGCGGGCCGATATCCTTCGAGACGTCGATGGGGCTGGTGCCGTTCGTCGTGCTCGTCTTCGTCCTCGGCTTCTTCATGAGCCTCGGCAAGGCGGCGGTCTACAAGCACATCCCCGTCTACTATCCCGACAATGTCGGCGCGGTCGGCGGTCTGGTCGGCATGATCGGGGGCCTGGGCGGTTTCGTGCTGCCGATCATGTTCGGCGTCATGAACGACCTGACCGGCGTGTGGACGAGCTGCTTCATGCTGCTGTTCGTGATCGTCGGCGTCTCGCTCCTGTGGATGCACTTCGCGATCCGGCGGATGGAGCGCGGT
>JAEWYT010000189.1 GCA_023458595.1 Pseudomonadota bacterium | reverse complement strand
GCTCGTGGATGTCCGGGACAAGCCCGACATGACGGCGGGGTGAGGGCAGTGCGACAATGCAAAGCCTCGTGTCCCGGACTTGATCCGGGACCCGGGGGCGGCACGGCAAGCGTTGCGGAATGAAGTAAGGAACAGGCGTGAGTGCAATGACGAGATCCTACGACGCGGTTGTCATCGGGGCCGGCGTGATCGGCGCGGCGGTCGGGCTGGAGCTCTCCCGCAAGGGGCTGAAGACCCTCAATGTCGACATGGCCCCCGCCGCCGGCTACGGCTCCACCGCGGGCTCCTGCGCCATCATCCGCACCCACTACTCGACGCTGGAAGGCTCCGCCTTCGCCTATGAGGGCTTCTACTACTGGAAGGCCTGGCGCGACTATCTCGGCGTCGACGACGAGCGCGGCCTCGCCGAGTTCCGCCAGTGCGGCTGCGTCGTCATGAAGACCGCCGCAAACAAGGAACTCGCCCATGTGAAGGCGCACATGGACGCGCTCGGCATCCCCTACGAGGATCTCGACGCCGAGGGCCTCAAGCGCAAGCTGCCCTACTTCGACACGCAGCTCTACTATCCCCCGAAGCGTCCCGAGGACGAGGGCTTCGGCGAGCCGACCGGCGGCGCGCTGCCCGGCGGCGTCTATTTCCCCTATGCCGGATACATCACCGATCCGCAGCTCTCCGCCCACAACCTCCAGCGCGCGGCGGAAGCCTCGGGCGGCGAGTTCGTCTTCAGGAAGCGCGTCGTCTCGATCGACAAGGACGCGTCCGGCCGCCTCGCCGGCGTCACGCTCGACGACGGCACGACGATCTCGACCCGCGTTGTCGTCAACGTCGCCGGCCCCCACTCGTACAAGGTCAACGAATTGGCCGGTGCGACCGGCGACATGAAGATCACCACCCGAGCGCTGAAGCAGGAGGTCGTCCACGTGCCGATGCCGGTCGATGGCTACGACCGGGTCGGCATGGTGACGTCGGATTCCGACATCGCCTGCTATACCCGGCCCGAGAAGGGCGGCTTCGTGCTCGTCGGCTCGGAGGACCCGCCCTGCGACCCGCGTGAATGGGTCGATCCGGACGACTGGGACCGGAACTTCTCCGAGCAGTGGCGGGTGCAGGCCCTGCGCGCCGCCCAGCGCATCCCGAACCTCGGCATCCCGAGCCAGATGAAGGGCGTGACCGAACTCTACGACGTCACCGAGGACTGGATCCCGATCTACGACAAGTCCTGCGTGCCGGGTTTCTACATGGCCTGCGGCTCCAGCGGCAACCAGTTCAAGAACGCCCCGGTCGCCGGCGCCATGATGGCCGACCTGATCGAGAAGGTCGAAAACGGCCACGATCACGACGCCGACCCGGTGCAGTTCGCGCTGAAGCACATCGGCCGTGCGACGAACGTCGGTTTCTACTCGCGATTGAGGACCATAAACCCGGAATCGAGCTTCTCGGTACTCGGCTGAATTGGGGACTGGCGACGTCGCGCCGGCATCTGGTACGTAGGCGCCCATGACGACGGCAGCCACATCGGGCAGGACGGACGCGGGCGCCTCCAACGAGCGCCGCCTCGAGGCGATAGAGACGGTCGGCGAGACCGCTACGCCGGTTACGAATGCGATTTTCGCGCGCGTGCCGGCGGGGGCCGTCGCCGCGCTGCCCGGATTCCTGAACGCCGAGCAGCGGGCCGAACTCGCGCGGTTCAAGCCTTCGTCGGCGAACTACAAGCGCAAGATGCTGCAGTTCGGCGTCGGCGGCGACGCGCCCGGTTTCGAGAAGGCGGGGCTCCTGAACCTGCAGGTGCCCGAGGAGGTCCACACCGTCGTCGGCAACCGCCAGCCGGCCGGAAATCTCCATCTCTGCGACCTGTTCGTCGACGTGCTGACAGCCGCCGGGGCCTCGATCGGGGCGGGCGACCGCATCCTCGATTTCGGCGCCTCCTCGGGCCGGGTGATCCGCAATCTCGCCGCCTACTATCCGAAGGCCGTCTGCGAGGCCTGCGATCCGCGCAGGGATACGATCGAGTGGGCGGCCGCCCACATCCCGAAGGTCCGCTTCTTCGTCAGCGACGTGATGCCGCCGCTACCGGTGGAGGCGGGACACTACAAGGCGGTCTACGCGATTTCGGTGTGGTCGCATTTCAGCGAGAAGGCGGCGCTCGCCTGGTTCTCCGAGATGCACCGCGTGATCGCGCCGGGCGGCCTGCTGGTGTTCACGACGCACGGCTATGCCTCGATTCTCCACCGCAAGCGCAGGGCCGATCCGGGTCCGGCGCGGATCGCGCGGCTGCTCGACGGTCTCGATGCCGGCCGGCTCCTGTTCGACCGCCACCCGGCGAAGTCGCAGGCGCCCGATCTCGACCGGGACAACTGGGGCGTCGCTTTCATACCGAAGACCTGGGTCGAGACGCGGCTGGCGGACGGCTGGGAGGTGGCGCTGTTCCAGCAGGGCAGGCTCGGCAACAACCAGGACGTCTACGTGCTGCGCCGCCGCCCCGGCGCAGCCCGTCCCTCGCCCATCCGCAACCGCGGTTTTCTCTCCCGCCTGTTCGGCCGGTGACGGGGGTCGGCCGCGCCCGATGACAGGATCTTCGTCAGCGTCCGGAGCCGGCTCTCCCGGCATGCCGTGGGCCGCGCTCGGCGCCGGCCTCGTCGCGGCTTTCGTCGGCTTCGGCAGTTCCTTCCCGGTCATCGTGCAGGGGCTCAACGCGGTCGGCGCGACCAGTCGCGAGGCGGCGTCCGGGCTGATGGCGGTCTCGATCCTGATGGGGCTTGCCGCGATCGTCCTGAGCTGGCGGTCGCGCCAGCCGGTCTCGATCGCCTGGTCGACGCCGGGCGCCGCGCTGCTCATTTCGACGGGGGCGGTGGAGGGCGGATTTCCCGCGGTCGTCGGCGCCTTCCTCATCGCCGGCGCGCTGATCGTCGTCGCCGGCCTCGTCCGGCCGTTCCGCGATCTCGTCGCCGCGATCCCGTCGTCGATCGCCAGCGCCATGCTGGCGGGCATCGTCCTGAAGCTCTGCCTCGCCCCGGTCGAGGCGATCGGGCTGATCCCCCAATACGCGCTGCCGGTGATCGTGATCTGGGCGGTCATGCTGCGGTTCGCGCGGCTCTACGCGATGCCGGTCGCCGTCGCGGTGACGGCTGCGATCATCGTGGCCTCGACCGAGCTTCCGGTTTCCTCGGCACGCGAGATCCTGCCCGCGCCCGTGCTGGTCGCGCCGGCGTTCTCCTGGGGTGCGCTGGTATCGATCGCCGTCCCGATGTTCATCGTCACCATGGCCTCGCAGAACATCCCCGGCATCGCCGTGCTGCGGGCCTATGGCTACCGCACGCGCGTACGCGAGACGATCCTGGCGACCGGCCTTGGCTCGATGGTCGCGGCGCCCTTCGGGGGCGTGTCGATCAACTACGCCGCGATCACGGCGGTGATCTGCGCCGGCCCGGATGCCGGTCCCGATCCGGACCGGCGCTGGATCGCCGCCTTCTCCGCCGGCGTCGTCTATGTCGGCTTCGGCTTCGCCGCGACCTTCGCGACGGTCCTCATCGCCGCCTCGCCGCCACTGCTGATCCAGGCGGTGGCGGGCCTCGCGCTGATGGGCGCGCTGGGCAACGCGCTGCTCGCCGCCATGCAGGACAAGGACGACCGCGACGCGGCCATCGTCACCTTCGTCGTCGCCGCCTCGGGGTTGAGCTTCTTCGGCATCGGCGCGGCCTTCTGGGGCCTGGCCGCCGGCGGCGCGATGCTGGCCTTGTCACGATGGCGTCAGGAGAGGAAGGCGGATTGAGGCCGGCCGCCCCTTTCGGGTAGCCGCGTGCGCGGTGAATCCGCTAGCTTCGCTGCCGCCATGCCGCCGCGACCCGATCCGACCCCCCTCGACCGCCTGAGCCTCCGGAAGGCCCGGCGCATCGCGCTCGCCGCGCAAGGCTTCGCGGACCGCAGGCCGAGCGCCTCGGTCACGCCGAAGCACATGGGCAAGGTCTTCGACCGGGTCGGCCTCGTGCAGATCGATTCCGTCAACGTGCTGACGCGCTCGCACTACCTGCCGTTCTTCTCCCGCCTCGGCCCCTACGATCAGGCGCTGCTCCACCGGCAGGCGTACAAGCGCCGCCGCTATTTCGAGTACTGGGGCCACGAGGCCTCGTTCATCCCCGTCGACCTGCAGCCGGCCATGCGCTGGCGCATGGAGCGGGCGCGGGCCGGCGAGGGCATCTATGGCGGCCTCGCCCGCTTCGGCCGGGAGAAGCGCGCGTTCATCGACGCGGCGCTGAAGGACATCGAGGCGCGCGGGCCGCTCGGCGCCTCCGAGCTCACCGACGGCGGCAAGTCGCGCCCCGGCTGGTGGGAATGGGGGGAGGGCAAGACCGCGCTCGAATGGCTGTTCTGGGCGGGCTACGTGACGACCGCCACGCGCCGCAACTTCGAGCGGGTCTACGACCTGACGGAGCGGGTGATCCCCGCCGATATCCTGAACATCCCGACCCCCGGCGAGGCCGACGCCCAGCGCGACCTGATCCGCGTCGCGGCGAAATCGCTCGGCGTCGCGACCGAGCGCGACCTGCGCGACTATTTCCGCCTGCCGGTCGCCGGCATGTCGGACCGCGTCGCCGAGCTGGTCGAAGCCGGCGAGCTGGTCCCCGTCGAGGTGAAGGGCTGGAAGCAGACCGCCTATCTCGATGCGGCCGCGCGGACCCCGCGCAAGGTCGAGGCCCGCGCCTTGCTGTCGCCCTTCGATTCCCTCGTCTGGGAGCGCGACCGCGCCGAGCGCCTGTTCGGCTTCCGCTATCGCCTGGAGATCTACACGCCGGCGGAAAAGCGCGTGCACGGCTACTACGTCCTGCCCTTCCTGATGGGCGAGGACCTTGTCGGCCGCGTCTGCCTCAAGGCCGACCGCGCCGCAGGCGCCCTGCGCGTCAACCAGGCCCATGCGGAGGAGTGCGCCGACCAGGCCGCGGTCGCCGGCGGCCTCGCCGAGGAACTGCGGCTGATGGCCGGCTGGCTCGGCCTCGACGATGTCGCGGTCGAGGATACCGGCGATCTCGCCCCGGCCCTGAAGAAGGCGCTGGGCCGGTAGACCCTTCGCTCTGCCCGGCCCCGGCCCGTGCTCCGGGCGATCCGGCTACTTGGGCATGGGGGGCACGGCATGCCCGCGGTCGCAGCGGCCGATCACCGTTCCCGCACGAAGGCGTGAACGCCCGCGACCGCATTGTTTCCTGCAGATTCGGGTCGGCATCCCTATGTTTATGGGCGAAATCGGAGGTAACCGATGCTCACAAGAAGACAGTTGGGCGCCGTCTCGCTGGGCGCCGTCGCCGCCCTGGGCCTCTCGGGCGGGCCGGGCGTCGCCTTCCCGGTGACGAAGGCCGACTCCGAGTGGAAGAAGATCCTCACGCCCGCCCAGTACCGCGTGCTGCGCGAGGCGGGCACCGAGCGGGCGGGCTCGAGCCCCCTCGATCGCGAGAAGCGCGCCGGCACCTTCCGGTGCGCGGGCTGCGACCAGGCGCTTTTCTCCTCGAAGACGAAGTACGACAGCGGCACCGGCTGGCCGAGCTTCTACGCGCCGCTGGCCGGCGCCGTCGGCACCAGGCCTGACCGCGGCTGGCTCGGCACCCGCACCGAGGTCCACTGCTCGAGTTGCGGCGGCCATCTCGGCCACGTCTTCGACGACGGCCCGCCGCCGACCGGCAAGCGCTACTGCATGAACGGCGTCGCGATGACGTTCGAGCCCGCCTGATCGGCCCGCCGGGGAGACGAGAGAATGCGCAGGACCTTCCTGAAGAGCCTGGCCGCCGCGGCGCTCATGACGCTCGCGGTCCCGGTCGGATCGGTGATGCCCGCCCGCGCGGCCGAGGCCGTGGCGATCTTCGCCGGCGGCTGCTTCTGGTGCATGGAGCCGCCCTTCGACAAGACCGCCGGCGTCATCTCCACGACGTCGGGCTATACCGGCGGCGGCGTGGCGAACCCGAGCTACCAGCAGGTCTCGGCCGGCGGCACCGGCCATGTCGAGGCGGTCAAGGTCGTCTACGACCCCGCCCGCGTCTCCTACGAGAAGCTGCTCGACGTGTTCTGGCGCAACGTCGATCCCTTCGACGGCGGCGGCCAGTTCTGCGACCGCGGCAGCCAGTACCGCAGCGCCGTCTTCTATTCGGACGCTGCCCAGAAGGCGGCCGCCGAAGCCTCCAAGGCGGCGGTCGAGAAGCGCTTCGGCAAGGCCGTCGCGACATCGGTCCGCCGGGCCGGCGCCTTCTATCCGGCCGAGGACTACCACCAGAACTACTACAAGAAGAACGCCTTGAAATATAAGTACTATCGTTCCCGCTGCGGCCGCGATTCACGCCTGTCGGCGGTCTGGGGATAGAGGGTCCTGGGCGATCGTTCCGCGTCCTGACGGGGCCGCCGGCGCTTTCGTCGGTCTCGCCCGCGAGGGGAGGACGTGCCGGACCCTCTCGCTTATATTCAGGAAATCGAATATAAATCGCACGGGCATGCACGCTTCGCATGGCGCACGACCGCGCCCGGGGTTCGTGCGGTCCGCCAGCGAAGACGAGACGGAATGCGCGACGTGGGCGACAACACGACCGTGACCGAGGGCGGGCCAGCCGCGTTGCCGGACCTCAGGCACGACGACCTGACGGCCGACGAGGCGGCCGAGCTCGCCGGCACCGCGCAGGCGGCCACCGAATTCCTGAAGACGCTCGCCCACGAGGGCCGGCTGATGATCCTCTGCCACCTGGTCGAGCGCGAGCGCTCCGTCGCCGAGCTCGAGCAGCTCATCGGCGCCCGCCAGGCGACGGTGTCGCAGATGCTGGCGCGGCTGCGCCAGGAGGGCCTCGTGGAGGCCCGGCGCGACGGCAAGACGATCTACTACCGCCTGACGGACGAGCGCACCCGGCCGATGCTCGAGCTCATCCACGACATGTTCTGCACCCTGCCGCCGGGCAGGAAGCGCTAGGCGCCCGGAGCCGGGCGGCTTTCACGTCGTTTCTCGGATCGCGACGGCTCGCTGTCCGGCAGCCGCCGTTCGCTGGTGCCCGGGACGAACCCGGGCATGACGCGGAGCGGGAAGGGGCAAACGGCGGCCCTACGCCATTTCCTTCTGGTTCAGCGCCTCGATCTGCAGGTCGAGACCCTCGGCAACGTGCGCGATGATCGCGTCCTCGGCGACGCGCGGATCGCCGGTCTCGATCGCGTCGACGAGGTGCATGTGGTCGCCCAGCGACTTCGACAGGTCGACCTTCTCGATCGCCGCGAACAGATGGAACGAGATCGCCCTGTTCCAGATGTTGTCGAACATCTCGAGCAGGTAGCGGTTGTGGCAGAGTTCCACCATGCGCCGGTGGATGTTGCGGTTCGCCTCGAAATAGGCCGCGACCGTCGGCGAGGTGATGTGCTCCTCCCGCTCGATGGTCGCGCGCAATTCGGCGTTGACGCGCGGGTCGTTGCGGGTGGCGAGGATGCGTACCGCCTGGCCCTCGACCGCCGCGCGGGCCTGGTAGAGCTCCTCGACCTCGTCCTCCGACATGTCGTGCAGCACGAAGCCGCCGCGCGGCGAGGTGACGAGGATGCCGTCCTGCTCGAGCCGGAGCAGCGCCTCGCGCACCGGCGTGCGGGAAATCTGCAGTTCGGCGGCGAGCTTCTCCTGGACGAGACGGTCGTTGCGCCCGACCTCGTTGTTGAGGATCGCGCCGAGAATCTGCTGGTAGACCTCGTCGGCGAGCCGTCGCCGTTCGGCCTTTATACTCTTGAGTGCCACGCCTCAGACCTATCTTTCGGGGTCAACTGGGACCGACTCGGGTTGCATAATACCTTATTCGCCCACGCACGGAGGCCGGTTCGCCAAATCCCCTTGCGCCAGTTTTGGATACTGAATACAGTATACATGATTGGTGGGAGATGCAAACGTGTGTGGTATCGCTGGCAGAATTCTCAAAGCCCCCGGGCGCGTCGGAAACGATCTCGTCGAACTGATGGATGCGCAGGAGCACCGCGGTGCGGACAGCACCGGGTTCGCCGTCTACGGCATCCCGCGTGACGAGGGATATATCCTCCGCGGCATGGGTTTCAACAACGCCCGTCTCGGTCAGGACATGGAGGACTTCCGCCTGATCCTGAAGGAGCACGGTTCGGACTTCCTCGAGGAGCCGACCTTCGTCACCTCCGACGCGGCCCACTACTGCTTCCGGGCGGTGATCTCCGATCCCGACGACCTCGCCCGCTGGATCAACGACGCCGACGCCATGACGGACCGCTTCGAGGTCCAGTCCTGCGGCCGCTCGCTCGAGATCGTGAAGGACATGGGCAGCGCCGAGGATGTGGCCGACAAGCACGGCGTGCGCGACATGATCGGCACCCACGGCCTCGGCCACGCCCGTCTCGCGACCGAAAGCTCGGTGCTGCCGAACGCGAGCCATCCCTTCTGGGCGCGGCCGTTCCCCGACGTCGCGATCGTCCACAACGGCCAGATCACCAACTACTACACCTGGCGCGACCGCCTGCACCGGCTCGGCTACCGCTTCCTCACCGAGAACGACAGCGAGCTGATCGCCGTGTGGGTCTCGCACGAGATGAGCGAGGGCCTGACGCTCGAGCAGGCGCTGAAGAAGTCGATCAGGGAGATCGACGGCGTCTTCACCTACATGATCGCCGACCAGAACGGCATCGGCTTCGCCAAGGACCGCTACGCCATGAAGCCGCTCGTCGTCGTCTGGCAGGACGGCGAGTTCGCCGCCGCGACCGAGGAGCAGGCGGTGCGCCGCATCTTCCGGGGCGAGTGCGACGTCCTCAACTACGACGGTCCGAGCCTCACCGAGATATGGGGCGTCGGCAACCGGAGGGCGGCGGCGTGAGCCGGGGCGAGATCGTCATCGACGTCGGCGACCGCCCGATCCGCGAAATCAACCAGGAGATCCAGGCGGCCTGCGCGACGGGCAGGCCGATCCGCGTGGTCAACACCCTGTCGCGGCACAATCTCGGCGTCGGCCTGCCGCCGGGCGTCGACATCCATTTCGAGGGCAGCGTCGGCTACTACTGCGCGGGCCTCAACACCGGCGCCACCGTCGGCATCGAGCGCAACTGCGGCTGGGCGGTCGCCGAGGGCATGTCGGACGGTCACGTCACGGTCGGCGGCTACGCGGGCATGTCCTGCGGGGCGGCGATGACCGGCGGCCTGATCCACGTGAAGGGCAACTGCGGTCCGCGCTGCGGCGTGGCGATGAAGGCGGGCAACATCGTCGTCGAGGGCAAGGTCGGCTACCAGTCCGGCTTCATGGCCCATTCCGGCAAGATCATCGCGCTCGGAGGCGCCGGCCATTCCTGCGCCGACGCGCTGTGGGCCGGCGAGGTCTGGGTCGCCGGCGAGGTCGACAGTCTCGGCGTCGACGTCAAGGTGCTCGAGCCGACGGCGGAAGAGGTGGCCGAGGTCGACGCCATTCTCGATCCGCTCGGGCTGAAGGACACCTCACGGAACTGGCGCAAGATGATTTCGGGTCAGCGCCTCTGGTACTTCGAGAGCCGGGATGCAGGCGCATGGCTGATGATCTGAACACCTACCAGTACCCCTTCGACATGCCCTCCGAGGCCGACATCAAGTTCGGCGACGGGGCGGTGCCGGGCCGGCCCGCCGGCGTGCCGTCCTCCTACGCGGAGGGCGGTTCGACGCGCTGGACCCCCGAGGCGATCTCGGAGGTGCACGCGCTCGCCCAGCTCGGCCGCTACCAGGTGCGGGGCTTCAACACCTTCAACAAGCGGCTGCCGACCTTCGACGACCTGACCTTCGTGCCGGCGACGATGACGCGCCTGCCGCTCGAGGGCTATCGCGAGAGCTGCGACGCGACGACGGTGCTCGGCGCCGGCCGCGGCATCGTCGAGAAGCCGCTGGAACTGAAGATCCCGATCTACATCGCCTCGATGTCCTTTGGCGCCCTGTCGGCGCCGGCCAAGGCCGCGCTCGGCTACGGCGCCTCCAAGGCCGGCACCATGACCTGCACCGGCGAGGGCGGCATGCTCGAGGAGGAGCGCGAGGCCTCCACGACGCTGCTCTACCAGATGTCGCCGGCCCGCTACCGCATCGACCTCGATCACCTGCGCCGCGCCGACGCGATCGAGCTGGTGGTCGGGCAGGGCGCCAAGCCCGGCACCGGCGGCCTGCTGCTCGGCATGAAGGTTTCCGAGCGCATCTCGAAGATGCGCACGCTGCCGGTCGGCGTCGACCAGCGCTCGACCATCCGCCACCCCGACTTCCTCGGCGCAGACGACCTCGCCGTGAAGCTCGAGGAGCTCAGGATCGCCACCAACTACCAGATCCCGATCTTCGTGAAGATGGGCGCGACGCGGCCGCGCTACGACGTGGCGATCGCCGCCAAGGCGGGCGCCGACGTGATCGTCGTCGACGGCGCAGAGGGCGGCACCGGCGCTTCGCCCGAGATGCTGCTGAACCACACCGGCATCCCGACGATCAGCGCCATCCGCGCCGCCCGCGAGGCGCTCGACGAGTGCGGCATGACCGGCAAGGTCAACCTCGTCGCCGCCGGCGGCATCCGCTCCGGCGTCGACGCGGCGAAGTGCCTGGCGCTCGGCGCCGACGCGGTCATGGTCGGCAACGGCGCGATGATGGCGCTCGGCTGCAACTCGCCGCGCTATCTGGAGGACTACGAGAAGCTCGGCACCGCGCCCGGCGCCTGCCATCACTGCCACACCGGCCTCTGCCCGGTCGGCATCGCCACGCAGGACCCGGAGCTCATCAAGCGCATGCACGTCCCGGCCGGCGCCGAGCGCATCGCCCGCTACCTCGCCGCCATGACGATGGAGATCACCGCGCTCGCCAAGGCGTGCGGGAAGTCCTCCGTCCACAACCTCGAGGTCGAGGACCTGCGCGCCCTGTCCTTCGAGGCCTCGGCCTTCACCGGCGTCAAGATGGCGGGGATCGACCGGGCGTACGAGTGGTGAGGTGAGGGCGAGCGCCCCCTCACCCGGCTCCGGCTAGGCTCACCTCCGGTTCGCCAAGCCTCCGCATCCCTCTCCCCCGAGGGAGAGGGAACGGAGCCAGTGGCATCCAATGCTGCCTCGGCAAAAGACTCCGCAGCCGTGCGCCAGGTTCCCTCTCCCCCGCGGGGGAGAGGGTAGGGTGAGGGGGCCGCGCGGCAGGCTCCGCGCCTGCCCAAACACGACTATCCAGCCCCGCTCACCGCCCCGACGGGCTCTCGCTCGGCATCAGCTTGCGCCGGCCGGCGATCTTGAAGCGGTCGGCGGTGCCGTATTCCTTCCGCCCCACGCCCGCGACGAAGTCCCCGAACACCGGTCCGTGCTTGTAGAGGTGGCCGGAGCAGCCGCCGGCGAGCAGGACGTTCTGGTGCTGCGGGTGCCAGTCGACGATGAAGTGGGTGTCGGGCGTCAGGATGATCTGGTTGAACTTCGAATCGACGACCTTCTGCCCCACCAGGCCGGGGAAGCGCTTCCTGATGTAGCTGCGCGTGCGCGCCAGCGTCTCGCGGCGGATCAGCCGCTCGTCGTTGTCGAGGTCGATCTTGTCGGGGATGACGACGGCCGCCTTCACGCCCGAGCCCTCGGTCGACGGCAGGCCGAACGAATGCTCGCCGTGGTCGATCCAGCAGGGCATGTTCTCCTGGTCGAAGGAGGCGTCGCCGTCCGGCGTCGAGGTGTAGAGCACGTTGACGCCGACGACCGCGGTGATCGGCTTCACCGTGCGCGGATACATGTCGGCCATCCACGGGCCGGTCGCCACGACGATCAGGTCGGCCTCGAGCGGCTTGCCGTTCAGGTGCAGCTTCTCGCCGGCGTCCGTCGTGACGTGGCCGCGCTCGACCTTGCCGCCGGCGCGCTTGAACAGCTCGAGCCCGGCGCGCACGCCCCGGTGCGCCATGATCATCCCGGCTTCCGGCTCGTAGAGCGAATAGGCGATCGAGGACGTGTCGAACTGGGGGAAGCGCACCGCCGTCTCCTGCGCGGAGAAGCGGTAGTAGGGCACGCCGAGCTTGTCGAAGGTCTCCGCCGTCGCGTCCTCCCAGTGGCAGTGGCCCTCGGTCGCGAGGATCAGCGCGCCGCATTCGTAGTAGAGCGTCCAGCCGATCTCCGCCTGCAGTTCCATCCACCTGAGCCGAGCCTCCCGCGCCCAGCGCGTGTAGAACTCGTCGCGGCCGTGTATCGCGCGGATGACGCGGTTATAGTCAGTCGACGAAGCACGAGAATGCCCTGGCTCCCAGCGGTCGATCAGCGTTACGCTTTCGCCTCGCCGGGCCAGCTCCAGAGCCGTCATGACGCCGGCGATCCCGGCGCCCACAACCACTGCACTGGAGCGTGCCATCGGCAAATTCCTCTTGCGCGCGCAATTTCTTGTGCATACTGTATACTGAATACAAAGACTGTTCAAGGATCGGCGAGTGGCGAACGGCGAAGGCCGGAGGGGATCTTGAAGCAAGGCGATTTCAGTCTGCCCGAGGGCACGCATACGGTCGTGCTGGGCGTGGGGGATCTGTGCGGGATCATGCGTGGCAAGCGCATCCCCGCGTCTCATTGGAACATCACCTGCGAGGAGGGCAACGCGCTGTCGATCGCGCTCTTCGCGATCGACATGACCTGCGACGTCTGGGACACGCCGTACGTGAACTTCGGCAACGGCTATCCCGACATGCACTTGTTCCCGCTGGCGAAGCCCGTGTCGATGCCCTGGGAGCCGGGCGTCGCCTTCTGCCTGGGCTATGCCGAGGGCATGGACCACAAGCCTGTCCCGCTCGACCCCCGCAACGTGCTCATCCAGCAGGTCGAGCGCGCCCGGTCGATGGGCTATACGGTCAACGTTGGCACCGAGCTCGAGTTCTACCTGCTGGACCCGGCGACCAACCGGCCGAAGGACCAGGGCATCCAGGTCTACGGTCTCGAGCGCGCCGCCGAGATCGAGCACGTGCTCGGCCCGATCCGCCAGCAGATCAACGAGACCGGCATCCCGATCGAGCAGTCGAACCCTGAATACGCGCCGGGCCAGGTCGAGGTGAACATCCGCTACGGCGAGGCGCTGCAGGCCGCCGACCGGGTCGTCATGTTCCGCTCGCTGGTCAAGCAGCTCGCCGTCCACCACGGCTATCGCGCGACCTTCATGGCCAAGCCCTTCTTCGAGCTGTCGGGCAGCGGCTTCCACGCCCACTACTCGCTGTGGAAGGACGGCAAGAACGTCTTCGCCGACAAGGGCAGGCTCAGCAAGACCGGCCGCAGCTTCGTCGCCGGCCTGCAGAAGCACATGGCCGAGATGTCCGTCTGCAACACCACGACGCCGAACGCCTACCGTCGCCGCCAGCCGTTCTCCTTCTGCCCGATCAACACCACCTGGGGCGTCGACAACCGCACCGTCGGCATCCGCATCATCGAGGGCTCGGACAAGGCGACCCGCGTCGAGAAGCGGGACGGCAGCGCCGACTGCAATCCCTATCTGCTGATCGCCTCCGACATCGCCGCCGGCCTCGACGGCATCGAGCAGGGCCTCGAGCCGGGCCCGATCACCAGCGGCAACGGCTATCTCGACGAGGAGGCGGGTCCGATCCCGGCCGATCTCGGCGAGGCCGTGCGGCTCGCCCGCGAATCCGGCTTCCTCAAGGAGCTCTGCGGCGAGCACCTCTACGAGTTGCTCCTGCAGATGTGCGAGCGCGAGATCGGCTTCGTCGCCTCTCAGGTCACGCCGGTCGAGGTCGACCGCTATCTCGGGAACATGTGAACGATGAAGATCGCCCGCGTCACCGGGACCGTCACGGCGTCCGTGAAGGCGGCTCAGCTCACGGGGCACAAGCTGCTCGTCACCGACGTCGAGGACGGTGCCGGCAACGTGCTCGAGACGGCCGTCGTCGCCGCGGACACCTGCGGCGCCGGCGTGGGCGACCTGGTCATGCTCGTCACCGGCTCCGCGGCGCGGCTGCCGGCGGCGGTTGCGGGAGTACCGATCGATGCCGCGATCGTCGCGGTCGTCGATCATGTCGACATCGCGGGCGGCTCGGCGAAAAAGGCCCCCACCAGAAGAAGGAACGGGTGAAATGGCAAAACCGGTCAGCGGACAGATGGCGCTGGGCATGATCGAGACCCGCGGTCTCGTGGCGTCCATCGAGGCGGCGGACGCCATGGTCAAGGCGGCGAGCGTCACGATCATCGCGCAGACGAAGTCCGGCGGCGGACTCGTTTCCACGCTGGTGCGCGGCGAGGTCGGCGCGGTGAAGGCGGCGACGGACGCCGGCTCCATCGCCGCCAACAAGGTGGGCGAGGTCGTCGCGGTGCATGTCATTCCGCGTCCGCACGAGGAGCTGGAGGCGATCATCGCGGCGCTGGGTGGCGGCTCCGCCGAGTAGCCGACCCGGTACCAGCCCGACGTTTCGTCCACGGGGATACCGGTCGATGAGCGCCACAGGATTCGAGGAATTCGCCGAGGCCGTCGCCGCGCGCAGGGCGGGCGGCGTCGTCGAGGCCGTGCCTCGCTACGACCGCGTGACGGTGCTCGGCGGCGGCGCCGACGCGCGCCTGCTCGCGGCCCTGTGCCTGGCGGAGGGGGCGTCCGTCACGCTGTTCTCCGCCTATGGCGAGGAGCGGGCGGCGCTGCGCTCCGGCATCGCCCTGCGCGGCGCCGGTCCGGTCGGCTCCTATCAGACCGACCAGGACGGCATTCCCGCGATCGCGACGACGGCGGAGATCGACAACGCCGTCGCCGGCGCCGAGCTGATCTTCCTGACCGGGCCGATCCACAAGCAGCGCACCTACGCGATGGTGCTTGCCGACCATGTCCGCGACGGGCAGGTGCTGGTGCTCGCCCCCGGCCGCTCGATGGGCGCGCTGGAAGCCGCCTGGCTCCTGCGCGTCGGCGGCGCCAGGGCCGACATCACGCTGGTCGAGACGCAGGGGCTCCCCTACTGGTTCTCCGCGTCCGGCTCGACGCTGAACCTGTCGCCGGTCGCGCCCGTCGCGGCGGCGACGCTGCCGAGCGGGCGGCCCTCCGTGCTCGCCGGGCTGTCGCGCTACCTGCCGAACCTGAAGCCGGCGATCTCGACGGTCCATTCCGGCTTCGCCGACGGCTCCGGCCTCGTCGAGGCTCCGGCCCTCCTGCTCGGCGGCCCGGCTGTCGGAAGCGGCGGGCCGGCGGTGCCGATGGGCGGCGTGCCGCTGGCCGAGAACCGGACGTTCCGCAACCTGATCGGACCCGAGCACGAGACCGTCGTCGCCCGCCTCGCCGAGGAGCGCGCCGCGGTCGGCCGCGTCTTCGGCGTGCGCGACCTGCCGACGGCGGCCGAATGGATGGACGTTCACGCCGGCGCGCCGGCCGGGGAGGGCAGCCGCCCGGTGCCGGCGGGCGCCGCTGCGACCGCGATCCTGCGCGACGCGACGATCGGATCGCTGGTCCCGCTGGCCTCCGCCGCCCGGCTTGCCGGCGTCGCCGTGCCGATGACCGAGGGCATGATCACGCTCGCCTCGACCGTCCTCGGTGCCGACGTCGCGACCGCCGGGCGCAGGCTGGAGACCGTCGGGATCGACGCGAACGGCATCGAGGATGCGCGCCGCATCATGGACGAAATCGCCCGGGGATCGGTCAGGATCGGGGGTGGCGCCGATGGATGACGATCTCAAGTCGATCGCCGCGGCCCGGCGCGCCGCCGACACCGCCTTCGAGGCCTACCGGAGGTTCCTGGGCACGGATCCGAAGGTGATCGACGCGATCGTCGACGCCATGGCCCGCGCCATCGAACCGGAGGCCAGGCGCCTCGGCGAGCTCGCCGTCGCCGAGACCGGTTACGGCAACGTGCCAGACAAGCGGGTGAAGAACCTGTTCAACGCGCTCTCGGTGGCCGACTACCTGCGCGACGTGACGACGCTCGGCGTGCTCTGGCGCGACGACGCCACCAAGGTCGCCGCGATCGGCGAGCCGATGGGCGTGGTCGCCGCCCTGATCCCGGTGACGAACCCGACCTCGACGATCATCTTCAAGGTGCTCTCGGCGGTGAAGGCCGGCAACGCCATCGTCTGCGCCCCGCATCCGCGCGGCGTGCGCTGCGGCGTGGAGACGACCCGGATCATGGCCGAGGCCGCCGAGCAGATGGGCGCGCCGAAGGGCCTGATCCAGTGCCTCGACCACGTGACGATCCAGGGCACCGGCGAACTGATGCGCCATCGCCGCACGTCCGTCGTCATGGCGACCGGTGGCCCGGCGATGGTCCGCGCCGCCTATTCCTCGGGCAAGCCGACGCTGGCCGTCGGCGCCGGCAACGTGCCCTGCTACGTGCACGCCTCCAAGGCCGGCGAGATCGGCGAGGTCGCCGAGCAGATCATCATGTCGAAGAGCTTCGACTACGGCACGGCCTGCGTCTCCGAGCAGGCGGTCGTGGCCGACCGCCGGATCGCCCGCGAGCTGCGCCAGGAGATGAAGCTGCGCGGCGCCTACTTCTGCACGCCGCAGGAGGCCGACAGGCTTGCCCGGGTGATCTTCACCGAGCACAACGCGATCGCGCCGGACAGCGTCGGCCAGTCGCCGGAGGCGCTGGCCAAGCGCGCCGGTTTCTCGATCCCGCCGCGCACGCGCTGCCTTGTTTCCGAGGAGACCGAGGTCGGCTGGCACCGGCCGCTGTCGGCGGAAAAGCTCAATCCGGTGCTCGCCTTCTACGAGGCGCGCAGCGAGGAGGAGGGCATCGACATCGCCCATTCCATCGCCCGCTTCGGCGGCTGGGGCCATTCCGCCGTGATCCATTCGAACGATCCGCAGGTGGTCGCCCGCTATGCGACGGTCCCGACCGGGCGCGTGCTGGTCAACACGCCGGCGATCACCGGCGGCATGGGCTATTCGACCGATCTCGAGCCGAGCTTCATGCTCGGCACCGGCACCTGGTCGGGCTCGATCACGTCCGACAACGTGACCGCGCTCCACCTCATCAACATCAAGCGTGTCGCCTACGAGAACCGCCCGTGGCGCGACATCTACGAGGAATACGGGGAGTAAGCCTTGGCCAGGAGCGACATCACCATCCGCGCGCTGGTGCAGATCGACAATCTGCAGCCGAAGTTCGCCGCCTACAACGGCGCGACGGTGCAGGGGTCCATCCCGCTGTCGGGAGACACGATCCTGATCGGCGAGCTTGCGCCGGGCAACGGCGTCTTCTCGCTGATCGACCGGGCGCTGAAGGCCAGTTCGGTCGAGGCGACGAGCCAGATCGTCGAGCGCGAGTTCGGCTTCTTCATCCTGCGCTCGCCCTCGAACGCCGAGGTGACGGCGGCGCGCGAGGCGATCCTCGCCGAGCTCGGCGCCTCGATGCGCGACCGGGTGAAGCCTTCGGTCGCCTCGACCCAGATCATCACCTCGGTCGAGCCCTATCAGGCTCAGCTCCTCAACAAGTGGCGCAAGGGCACGCTCGTCGTGCCCGGCCAGACGCTCGGCATCGTCGAATGCGCGCCGGCCGCCTATATCGCGATCGCCGCGAACGAGGCGGAGAAGTCCGCCGAGATCGACATCGTCGAGGTGCGCGCCGTCGGCCGCTTCGGACGCCTGTTCATCAGCGGGTCGGAGGACTCCGTGAAGCAGGCCGTCCAGTCCGCCGTCGCCGCGGTCGAAGCCGTCGAGGGACGGCCCGAATAATGTCGGAGAGCCGCGGGGATGTCCGCCGGGTCATCGGGGCCGAGCACGTCGAGGAGGCCCGCGCGCGCGGCCGCATCGTCGTCGAGGTCCTGCCCGGCGACATCGTCACGGCGCTCGCCGGCGAAACCGCGGAGCGGCTCGGCATCCGCCTCGTCGAGGGTCCGCTGGAACGCCCCGCCGTCGCCCGTACCGACGGGGCGACCTCCCTGCGCCGCGTGCTCTACCGGCGCTCGCCGAAATGGGTCGCCCCGAAGCCGGCCGCGCCCCGCAATGCCCGCCGGCTCGCCCGGCTGGCGCTCGTCGGCGCCGGCGGGGTGGGTGGCAACATAGGCCATCTGGCGGCCAACGCCGACCTGGCCGACGAGATCGCCCTGATCGACATCACCCCCGGCCTCGCCGAGGCCGTCGCCCTCGACCTGAACCACGCGAGCGGCATCAGCCGCACCCGCGCCCGCGCCGTCGGCGGCACGGATCTGGGCCTCGTCTCGGGCGCCGACGTGGTCGTCGTCACCGCCGGCCGGCCGCGCACGCCGGGCATGTCGCGCGCCGACCTGATCGACGTGAACCGCCGGGTGATCCATGCCGCGGCGGAGGCGATCCGCACCCAGGCGCCCGGTTCGATCGTGATCGTCGTCACCAATCCGCTCGACGAGATGACGATCGAGATGCTGCGCGCCACCGGCTTCCCGCGCGAGCGGGTGCTCGGCATGGCCGGTACTCTGGACAGTAGCCGCTTCCGCAATGCACTGGCGCTCGCGGCGGGCGTCGCGCCGGCCGACGTCGAGGCGATCGCGCTGGGCTCGCACGGCGACGAGATGGCCCCGATCGTCTCGCTCGCCCGCATCAAGGGCCGCCCGCTCGACGTCTTCCTGTCGAAGGAGAAGATCGACGCCTGCGTCAAGGACGCGGTCACCGGCGGCGGCCAGGTGGTGTCCCTGCGCAAGACCGGCTCGGCGACGCTCGCCCCCGCGCACGCCTCGATCGAGCTGATCGACCATATCCGCGGCGCCCGCACCGGCCCGGTGCCCGCCTCGGTGATGCTCCGGGGCGAGTACGGCATCGACGGCGTCGTGCTCGGGGTGCCCTGCCATCTCGGCCGCTCCGGTCTCCTCGCCGTCGAGGAACTGAAGCTGACGGAGGCCGAGACGGCGGCCCTGCGCAAGGCCGCCGAGGCGATCCGCTCCCGTCTGGGGACGTAGCGCGATGGTACTGATGACCTTCAAGTCCGGCGGCCGCTTCGAGGAAGTCGGATCCTACTGCCGCGCCAAGCGCGTCGGTCCCTTCGTCTTCGTCGCCGGCACCACGGCGATCGAGCCGACCGGCAAACTGCACGCCCCCGGCGACACCTACGCCCAGTCGATGTACATCTTCCGGCGCATCGAGAACGCGCTCGCCGAGGTCGGTGCGGAGATGCGCCACGTCGTGCGCACCCGCGCTTTCCTGACCGACATGGCGAAGGGCGGCGGCGATTTCGTCCGTGCCCACGGCGAGGTGTTCAGGGGTATCGACCCGGTGACAAGCGGTTACGAGGCGGGTCTGACCCAGCCCGGCATGATGATCGAGATCGAAGCCGACGCCCTGATCTTCGACGCCGACGGAATTATCGAATTCGGCTTATGATCGCGCGCGCGGAGGCGGGCGTTTTTGGCCGTGCTGGCGATTGACGCGCCTCCCATACTGTGTACTGTATTCAGAATACAATAAGACTAAGAATAAATCGCATCCGGTCACGGAAGGGGAACAAAGACAATGGGATGGACGTTACGGACAGTAGCCGCCGCGCTCGCGGTTTCGGCGACTGCGTTCGCGGCCACGGTCGCGGCCGCACAGGAACCCGTTAAAGTCGGCTTCATCGGATCGCTCGCCTCGGATACCGGCAGGAGCACCCTGCGCGGCGCGCAGATCGCCATCGACGAGCTCAATGAGAAGGGCGGCGTCCTCGGCGGCCGGCAGATCGTGCTGGTCGAGGCCGACACCGGCGGCGACGTGACCGAGGGCATCAAGGCCTACGAGTATCTCGCCGAGACCGAGAAGGTCGACTTCATCGTGTCCGGATCGATCGACGACGTCTCGCTCGGCTGGCTGCCGCGCATGGTCGAGTACAAGATCCCGACGCTCGACACGTGGACCTCGAACATCGGCATCATCGACAAGCTGGTCGAGGACTACGAGAGCTACAAGATGTACTTCATGAACATCGCCTCCGACGAGGCGCTGGCCACGCTGTACGTCGACTTCGGCAAGGACGTGCTGAAGGACAAGATGGGCTGGCAGAAGGTCGTCATCCTTCAGGAGGACACCGCTTTCGGCAACGCCATCAACGGCCTCGTCACCCAGCTCCTCGCCCCGGAGGCCGGCATCGAGGTCGTCGACACGATCGTCTACGACACCGCCACGGTCGACTTCTCGCCGATCTTCTCCAAGGCCGTCGATAGCGGCGCCGACTTCATCTACCTGATCTCCTCGGTGAACGGCCAGGTCGTCTCCTCGCAATACGTGAAGTTCCAGGTGCCGCTGGCCATGACCGGCGTGGCCGTCGCCACGCTCGGCCACGAGTACTGGGAGGACACCGGCGGCGCCGGCGGCGGCATCTCCTCGCTGAGCCCGATCCCCTCGGTGGGCTTCGAGCTCGACGACAAGGACAAGGCCTTCGCCGACAAGTACGTCGCCAAGTACGGCAACGAGCGGCCGAAGTTCCCGCACTTCAACGGCTTCAACGCCTACTGGGGCGTGCTCCAGGCCTTTGACGCGGCCGAGAAGGCCGGCGGCTTCCAGCCGCTCGACAAGTGGGTCGAGGCGATGGAGAACGAGGACTGGACCTTCGAGAAGGACGGCAAGCTGTGGATGCGCTACGCCTTCTGGAAGCCCGGCGAGGTCGAGCCGCGCACCGGCCGGACCTATCCGCACAACCTGAAGTTCGACATCACGCCGCCCTATGATGACGGCGCTCCGTCGATGGTGGTCATCCAGTGGTACGAGGACGGAACCCCGCACGTGGTCTACCCGCCCAAGTACGCCAACGGCGAATTCAAGCTGCCGTCCTGGATCAAGCAGTAGGTTCTTGAGGTCCCGCGTGCCCGGGCGTCTCTCGCGCCCGGGCGCCGGAACCGGCAGGATCGAACCTACATCGACAACCGAAGAGCGGCCGGGGCCTGCCTTTAGATGATCCAGGTCATTATCCAGGGCCTGTTGTTGAGCGGGCTCTATTCGCTGATCGCTATTGGCTTCACGCTGATCTTCAGCGTCGGGCGGGTCCTGAATCTCGCCTACGGCGCCTATCTCATGCTCGGCGCCTACGTCTACTTCTACGTCGCGCAGACGCTCGGCCTCCCGATGGCCGTCGGCATGGCGGCGGCGATCGCCATCGGCGCGCTCGCCGGCAGCCTGAAGTACCTGTTCATCGTCAAGCCGCTCAAGGGCAATCACGTCGCGGTCGAGATCTCCACCCTGATCCTGGCCGTCGTGGTGCAGGCGGGCATCGTGCTGGTCTTCAACGACAGCTCCAAGGTGCTGCAGCCGATCGTCCCGGGCGTCGTCTGGATCGGCGGCGCGGCGGTCACCTACAACGTCGTCGCCGCGACGCTGGCGAGCTGGGTCATCCTCGGTGCGCTCTACGTCTTCGTGCGCAGCACGCATACCGGGCGCGCCATGCAGGCGGTCTCGATGGACGTCAAGGGCGCCTCGATCTCCGGCATCGACCCCGACCGGATCAACCTGACCACGTGGGTCATCTCGGGCCTGCTGGGCGCCGTCGCCGGCGTCTTCTTCGCCAGCTACACCCAGCTCAATCCGTCGATGTGGGTGTCGCCGCTGATCATCGCGGTCGCCGTCGTCATCGTCGGCGGCATCGGCTCGATCATCGGCACGCTGGTCGTCGCCCACATCATCGGCTTCATGGAGGTGATCTCGACCACCTTCATCGCCGCCGAGCTTCGCGGCGTCTTCACCATGCTGCTCATCATCGTGGTCCTGGTCATGATGCCCAGGGGCCTCTTCGGGCGGGCGGAGCTGTAGCGATGGCGGCCGACATCCACTGGCGGCACGTGCTGCTCTGGGCGCTCTTCGTCGGCGGCATGTGCCTTCTTCCGTTCATCACCACGTCCGGCACGCTGCGCACCATCATCTTCGCCAACTACCTGGCGATCTTCGCCATGAGCTGGGACTTCCTGTCCGGTCGCACCGGCTACATCAGCTTCGGCCATCCCTTCCTGATCGGCATAGGCGCCTACACCACGGCGATCCTGTCCTACCGCTTCCACGTTCCGGTCTCGATCAGCATCCCGGCGGCCGTCGTCGTGACCATGCTGGCCGGCACGCTGTTCTTCCTACCGGCGCTGCGCATCCGCGGCTCCTACTTCGCCCTCGTGACGCTCGCCTTCATGGAGCTGATGTACCAGCTCGTGCAGGTGATCCGCCCCGACCTGACCGGCGGCACCCGCGGCATATCGGGCGTCAAGACCCTGCTGAGCGGGGCCACGAACAACTTCTACCTGTCGCTGGGCCTGATGTCGGTCATCGCCATCGTGCTGTGGAGCCTCAACCGGACGCGGCTCGGGACGGCGCTGAGCGCGATCGGCATGAACGAGGAATCGGTGCGCGGCAGCGGCCTGAACACCACCAGGCTCAAGCTGTTCGCCTTCATGGTGAGCGCCTGCGTGGCCGGCATCGGCGGCGCCTTCTACGTCCACTATCTGGGCTCGATCGCCCCGCGCGCCCTGTTCGACATCAACTTCCTGTTTTCCATCATCGTCGCCGCCCTGATCGGCGGCGCCTCGACGATCATCGGTCCGATGGCCGGAGCGTTCTTCCTGACGATCCTGCTCGAATACCTGCGCCCGATCCTGCCCGGCACGGAGCGCTACTTCATCTACGGCGGCATCGCGCTGGTGCTCTACATGTACCAGCCCAAGGGCCTCTACCAGATCATCGTCGACGGGATCGAACGGTTCCGCCACAAGCCGAAGCCGGAGGCCGTCCGTGACCCCGCTGCTTGAAGTCGACCGCGTCATCAAGCGCTTCGGCGGCATCTCGGCCGCCAACGACCTGACCTTCTCGGTCGCCAAGGGAGAATCGCTCGGCCTGATCGGCCCGAACGGCGCCGGCAAGACGACGGTGTTCAGCCTGATCATGGGCGAGCACCGGCAGAACTCGGGCGCCATCAGGCTGAAGGGTGAGGACATCTCCGCGCTGCCGACCTACGAGCGCATCAAGCGCGGCGTCGCGCGCACCTATCAGGTGCCGCGCCCCTTCGCAGAGATCGACGTCGCCGAGAACATCCGCGTCGGCCTGATGCCGGACAATCTGCGCCTGATGCTCACCGAGGGCCCGGACCCGCAGGCCGAACTCGAGCTCGCCCGCAGCGTCGGCTTCGACGAGGAAGACCTCGCCCGCAAGCCGAGCGAGCTGTCTATGGGCGACCTGCGCAAGCTGGAACTGGCCCGGACGCTCGCCACCTCGCCGGAGGTGATCCTGCTCGACGAGGTGTTCGCCGGCCTGACCGTCGGCGAGATCGCCCAGATTTCGGCGCTGCTCGCCGTCAAGCGCGCGGAGGGCATGACCTTCATCATCGTCAGCCACGACCTGCGCTCGCTCGAGCCACTGATCGACCGTGCCGTCGTCATGACCTTCGGCCAGGTGATCGCGGCGGGCACGTTCCAGGAAGTGATGAGCGACGAAAAGGTGCGGGCGGCCTATCTGGGCCACTAGCGCAATCGGGAGACGCGCGCGGCGATGGCACTGCTCGAGATCGAAAACCTGAGCGCCTTCTATGGCATGGCGCGCTCGCTGAACAAGGTCTCCCTGTCGGTCGATGAGGGCGAGATCGTCGGCATCATCGGCCCGAACGGCGCCGGCAAGTCGACCCTGTTCGATTCGATCATGGGCATGACGAAGACCACCGGCTCCATCCGCCTGAACGGCACGGAGCTGACGGCGATGGCGCCCGGCGACATCGTCCGGCTCGGGGTCGGCTACGCGCCCGAGCGCGCCCACCTGTTCCCCTACATGAGCGTGCGCGACAACCTCCTGGTCGGCGCCTACACCGCCCGCGGCGACATCGACGCGAACCTGAAGCTCGTCCACGACCTGTTCCCGGTGCTGCTGGAGCGGCGCAACCAGGAAACCTCGACCCAGAGCGGCGGCGAGCGCCAGATGTGCTCGCTCGGCCGCGCCCTGATGACGAGCCCGAAGGTGCTCCTGGTCGACGAGCCGACGATCGGCCTCGCCCCGAAGATCTGCAACGACATCGCCGCCGCGCTCAGGAAGCTCAACAAGGAGACCGGCCTGACGATCGTCATCACCGAGCAGAACGTCAATTTCGCCATGACGTTGGCGGGCTATCTGCACGTGCTGGAGACCGGCGAGATCCGCACCCGCGGCACAGTCAGGGAACTGCAGTCCGACGAGGAGCTGAACAGGGCCTATTTCGGCCAGTAGGCCCGTTCGGGCCCCGGCGCGCTTCCCATTTCCGCCGTTTTGCGCTTAGAACAGCCTCGACCCGACGGCAGGATGGCCCCGCATGGAGTGGCGGCCGGCCGGATGGCGACCATATTGGCGGCATGACGAGCGCAAGCCACAGGTTCTCCGTCGCTCCGATGATGGACTGGACGGACAGGCACTGCCGGTACTTCCACCGGCGGCTGACCCGTCATGCGCTGCTCTATACGGAAATGGTGACTTCGGCGGCGATCGTGCACGGGGACCGCGAGCGTCTGCTCGGCTTCGACGAGACCGAGCACCCCGTCGCCGTCCAGCTCGGCGGCTCCGACCCCGCCGAACTCGCCGAGGCCGCCGCGATCGCGGCCGCCTTCGGCTACGACGAGGTCAACCTCAACGTCGGCTGCCCCTCCGACCGGGTGCAGTCGGGACGCTTCGGCGCCTGCCTGATGGCCGAGCCCGATCTCGTCGCCGGCTGCGTGCGTGCCATCAAGGCCGCGGTCGCCGTGCCGGTCACGGTGAAGTGCCGGCTCGGCATCGACGACCAGGATACGGGCGCTCCGCTCGACCGCTTCGTCGCGGCCCAGGTCGAGGCCGGCGCCGACGGGCTGATCGTCCATGCCCGCAAGGCCTGGCTGAAGGGCCTGAGCCCCAAGGAGAACCGGGACGTCCCGCCGCTCGACCACGATCGCGTGCACCGCCTCAAGCGCGATTTCCCCAACGTTCCGATATCGTTGAACGGCGGGCTTGAATCTCTTTCGCAGGCGGTCGCGCACCTCGACACGCTCGACGGCGTCATGTTCGGCCGCGCCGCCTACCAGCGCCCGAGCCTCCTGCGCGACGTCGACAGGCTCGTCTTCGCCGATGCCCGGCCACCCGTATCCGACGCCGCCCTGGTCGAGGCTATGCATGCCTACGCCGTCCGCGAGACGGGCAGGGGCGTGCCGCTCCATCACGTGACCCGCCCGATGATCGGCCTGTTCCACGGGGAGACCGGAGCGCGGATCTGGCGGCGAATGCTCACCGTCGACGCGCAGCGCCCCGGCGCCGGTCCCGACCTCATCCTCGCCGCATACGAAACCCTTGTCCGCGCCGGCCGGCGCGACGCCGCCTGACCGTCCGTTCCCAGAAGGCCCTTCGAATGATTGTCGACTTCGCCACCAGCGACATGGCGCTCTTCGCGCTCGCGCTCGTCGGGACGGGGATCATCACCGGGCTGCTCGCGGGCGCCTTCGGCGTCGGCGGAGGCGCGGTCATCATCCCGGTGCTCTACCAGTTCCTGATCGCCCTGCACGTCGATCCGGCGATCTGCATGCACATCGCCATCGGCACCTCGCTCGGCATCATCATCCCGACTTCGATCCGCTCGTTCCTGTCGCACAGGAAGCGCGGCGCGGTCGACACGGGGCTGTTGAAGAGCTGGGCGGTGCCGGTGCTCGTCGGCGCGCTGATCGGAACCCTGATTGCCGACCAGATGTCCAACGCCGGCCTCAAGGGCATCTTCGCGGTGCTGGCGCTCATGCTCGGGCTGCGCCTTCTGTTCGGCACCGGCGGCGTGCGTCTCGGCGACGATCTGCCGGGTCAGCCGGCGCTGTCCCTGATCGGCGGGACGATCGGCACGCTGTCGGTGCTGATGGGCATCGGCGGCGGCACGTTCTGCAATACGGTGATGACGCTCTACAGCCGGCCGATCCACCAGGCGGTGGCGACGTCCTCCGGGCTCGGCATATTGGTTTCGGTCCCCGGTGCCGTCGGTTTCATCTGGGCCGGCTGGGGCGTCGAGGGATTGCCGCCGTTCTCGCTCGGCTACGTCAATCTTCTGGGGGTCGCGCTGGTGATGCCGATCTCGACACTGGTCGCGCCGGTCGGCGTGCGCATCGCGCATGCGCTGAAGCGGCGTCAGCTGGAAGTGGCCTTCGGGACGTTTCTGCTGATCGTCGCGGCCCGCTTCGGGCTGAGCTTCCTGTAGGAAGGAGACCCCCGGTGCCGCTCGGGCTCGCCGGGGGCCTTGCCTTGATCAACCGGCGACCGCGGTCGCCTTGTCGGTCAGCTGCTTGTTCAGACCGTCGATCAGCTTCAGGGCCTCGCGCGTGTAGCGCTCGACCTGAGCCTTCTCTTCCTCGAGAGCATCGAGCCGCGCGATTGTCTTCTCGAGCGCCACGCGGAGCATCGGCGTTTCGTCATTCGCGGTCCCGGCTTTCAGGATCTCGCGAATGTCGTCGAGCGGCATGCCGACCTTCTTGCCGCTGGAGATGATCTCGAGCCGCTGCCGGTCTTCCGCCGAGTAGAGACGACGGTTGCCGTTGCGGCGCGGAGAGATAAGTCCTTTCTCTTCGTAGAAACGAAGAGCACGCAGGGTGAATCCGAACTCGCGTGCGATTTCACCGATGGTGAACAGATTGCGGATCGTCGCCGATCCGTTCTCGCGTCCACCGGGGCCCTGGGCAAGCCCGAGGACCACTCCAGTTTCGCTAGTCACTTTGTCTGCCTCCAAAGTTGCTGACGGACGGCGAGCGGCGCGGGATCTTATGGACCGCGCGCCAGTCGACCGAATCCGCTGACAAAAAAGAACGACCTTCATTCCCGCGGGGTACGTGGCGCCCGCGGGAGACCCTGTGAACGAGACGACGGTACGCTTCAACTCAACGCCTGCCGGTCGTGCCGACCGGATATCTCCGTTCACAGCAGCCTGTCGTCGCGGTAGCTTATGCCACGTCACATTCCGTAAACAATTATCTTTGTACGCCATAAAGTTTACAATTAGGCGACTAAAATAAATCTACAATCTACGATACGTCACCCTGGGACAGATGGAGCAGCTCGCGGCGCACCGCGCCGGGCTTTCGGCCGAACCAGCGATGGGACGCGCGGGTGAAGGCGCTCGGGGCGGAGAACCCGAGTTGGTACGCGATCTGCGAGAAGCTCATGCTCGCGTCCTCGAGATACTCGGCGGCGAGCTGCTTGCGGGTTTCGTCGACGAGCTGCTGAAACGACGTGTCGTGCTCGGAAAGGTAACGCTGCAGGCTGCGAACGCTCATGCCGAGCCGGCGGGCAACGCGCTTGAGCTGCGTTCCTTCCTCACTCGGCAGGGCGAGGATGATCTCCTCGCGCACACCGGTTATCAGGTCGGCGGCGGAGTTCCGTTCCGCCAGGAGCCGGTCGAGTAACTGGATCGACATCTTGAACAGCTCCGGGCTCGAATCCCGGACCGTCGCGTTCAGGATGCCGAGCGGCAGCGCGATGAAGTTCGTGCTCTGCGAGAATTCGAGCGAGCGGCCGAGGATCCGCCGGTGCATTTCGACGTTGCGCGGCGGCGGCCGGACGAGGCCCACCGATATCGGCCGCCATTCGTAGTCGACCGTCGAGCGGATCTGCCGCATCAGGCTTCCGGCGGAGTAGTCGCAGAGCTGCCAGCGCCGGACGAACAGCGGGGAGAAACCCCATTCGACGACCAGCCGGTCGCTTTCCACGACGACCTCGATGTTGGCGATGTCGATTCGCGTCGCCGTGTACTTGACCAGCGTGTGGAATGCCGTGCGCATGTCCGGCGCCGTGGTGATCGCGAAGGACAGCGGGCCGGTCGGACGCGGGAACCGCCAGTCCGCGAAGCGCAGCCCGAAGCTCTCGTCGCCGGCCAGAATCGCCGCGATTTCGAGGAGTTTGGCGAATTTGTCGAGATTGACGCGTTGATCGCCGGATTCGGCATCGAGTTCCTCCAGCCCGACGGCGCCGACGAGCCCGGCGAAATCCAGGCCCGCCGATGCCGCGAACTCGGAAAGCCCGCGCAGCATCACCGATGCGATCTGGAGCCTGTCGATGCCGACGCCCTGCATGATCCACCCTGGCTGGACGATCAACAATTTGGCGCTTGAGGATAAAAACTGCAATGGATAGGCGGCCATCGAAGGAATAGCATCCCTGTGCGGAATTCACGGTGTCGATCGCCGACGCGACGGGGAGCTGTTCGGAATGAAAACGCATGGCTGAAGCCGAAAAGTCGCCCGCGCCCGGCAGCGCCGACCCCGCGCTTCACGTTCTCTACGAGCGTTGGGCCGAAAGCATGCGCGGCGGGCGCCTGCCGTCCGCGCGCGACATGGACGTCGGCGCCCTCATGGAAGACCACCCGGGTGCTGCGCTGATCACCGTCGAACCGCGCGGCGACGGCGCGCGCCGCTATGTCTACAGCGAGGTCGGCCCGGCCCACCGCGCAGCGCTCGGTCGCGACATAAGGGGCTATTCGATCGACGAGCTGGTTGCGCCGCAGCAGGTCGCCTATTTCGAGTCGATCTACGACAAGATCGTCGCGGAGGCCCGCCCGCACTACTGGATGCGGATGAACACCATATTCGGCAGCGACCTGCACACGTTCGAGCGGCTGATCGTGCCGGTCGCCGACGACGGGCAGAACGTCGACGGCCTCGTCGGAATCTGGGTCTGGTTCGACGAGCGCCGGTAGCCCCGAACCCTGCCTGGCATCAGATTTTCTGGTTGTACGCGCCGACTTCGGGCTGCGCCGTCAGGTATCCGTCGATCTCCGCGAAGATCGCCCGCATGTTGGCGTCCGACGTCGGGCTCTCGACCACGACGACGAGTTCCGGCTTGTTGGAGGAGGCCCGGACGAGTCCCCAGGTGCCGTCCTCGAGCACCAGCCGGATGCCGTTCACGGTGATGACGTCCCGGACCTTCTGGCCGGCGAGCGCATCGCCGGCTTCGGCGCGTGCCTTGAAATGGGCGATCGCCCGGTCGACGACGTCGTACTTCACCTCGTCGGCGCAATGGGGCGACATGGTCGGCGACTGCCAGGTGCGCGGCAGCCCGGCGCGGAGCGCCGAAAGCGGCGTGCCGGCGTTGTGGTCGAGCATCTCGCACACGGCGATCGCGGCGATCAGGCCGTCGTCGTAGCCCCGGCCGACCGGCGCATTGAAGAAGAAATGGCCGGATTTCTCGAAGCCGGCGCGGGCGTCGAGCTCGTTGACCCGCCGCTTGATGTAGGAATGGCCGGTCTTCCAGTAGTCGACCGAGACGCCGTTGTCCTTCAGTACGGGATCGGTCGCGAACAGGCCGGTCGACTTGACGTCGACGACGAACTTCGACCCCGGATGACGGGCGGAGATGTCGCGGGCGAGCAGCACGCCGACCTTGTCGGCGAAGATCTCCTCTCCGCTGTCGTCGACGACGCCGCAGCGGTCGCCATCGCCGTCGAAGGCGAGCCCCACCGCCGCCCCGTGCGCCTTCACGGCGTCGGCGACGGCATGGAGCATTTTCAGGTCTTCGGGGTTCGGATTGTATCTGGGGAAGGTGTAGTCGAGCTCGCAGTCGAGCTCGACGACCTCGCAGCCGATCCCCCGCAGCACCTGCGGGGCGAAGAGGCCGGCCGTACCGTTGCCGCAGGCGGCAACGACCTTCAGCGGGTTCTTGAGCGTCTTGCCCTCGATCAGGTCGGCGGCGTAGCGCTCGCCAAAATTCTCGATGTAGGTGTAGGAGCCGCCGTCGCGCTGCACGCCCGAGCCCGACAGCACGATTTCCTTCAGCCGGCCGATCTCGTCGGGACCGAACGTCAGCGGCCGGTCGGCGCCCATCTTCACGCCCGTCCAGCCGTTGTCGTTGTGGCTCGCGGTGACCATCGCGACGGCGGGCACGTCGAGGGCGAACTGGGCGAAATAGGCCATCGGCGACACGGCCAGGCCCACGTCGTGGACGCGACAGCCGGCCGACATGAGGCCGGCGACCATCGAAAGCTTGATCGACTGAGAATAGGATCGGTAGTCGTGGCCGACGACAATGTCGGGCCGCACGCCCCGCTCGTGGATGAGCGTGCCGATCCCCAGGCCCAGCGCCTGCGCGCCCATCAGGTTCAGTTCGCTGCCGATCAGCCAGCGCGCGTCGTACTCGCGGAATCCGGTCGGCTTGACGAGCGGCGTTGTCTCGTAGGCCGCGGTATTCGCCGCGACCGTGGCGGTCGGCTTGGGAAGCATTACGAGGTCCAATCGATTGTTGTGGCGGGAGCCTGTTAACGCACTATCGCGGCGGAATGAACTGCCTCATTCGACTAGTTCCAGCGTATCGCCGGACATTTTGACGCTGGCAAGGCGGCCGAGGAAGCTCATGCCGAGCAGGCTGGAGGCCAGGGCGTCGGTTTCGGCGACCACCGCCCTGACGTCGCGCAGCACGATGCCCTCCACCTCGATGCGGCTGAGCACGATGCTCGCGACGTGCACCGGTCCGTTGGCAGTCTGCACCGCCGTATCGAAATCGAGGGTGCGCGGGTCGTATCCGGACCGGCGGGCGTCTTCCAGCGTCAGCGCGACGGCCGTGGCCCCGGTGTCGGCGATCATCTCGATCGTGCGCCCGTTGATCGTGGCCTCGACGAGGAAGTGGCCGCGACCGTCCGCGCGCAGCCGCACGGTGCGCCCGCTCGAGGCGAGCGCGACGGTCTCCCGGTGCGGCTCCTGCCGGTACCGCTCCTGCACGCCCGGATCGCTCGAATAGCGGTCGAGCTGCTGCACCGCCACGAGCGTGGCGCCGAGCAGGCACAGGATCGCGAGTCCGCGCATCAGCATCGCGTCATCTCCGACGGGGCCCGGGCAGACGGGCCGGTATCGTGCCGATATCCCTAGGCGAACAGGGTAATTCCGGGGTGAAGCCGGCCCGTCCGCTTGCCGTTAGGGTAAACGAACGGTAAACGGCGTCCTCAGCCGCCTCCCACAAGCACCATCTCGTCGCCGCTCACCGTGTATGACTGAAGCCGGTTCAGGAGGTTGACGCCGAGAAGGTTGTCGGAAAGCGCGCCGGGCGGGGCCACGTAGGCGCGCACATCGTCGAAGGCGAGCGGCCCGATCTCGAGCCGGTTCACCCGCGCAGGCGCCATGAAGGTTGTGCCGTTCGCCGTCGAGACCGGCACCGAGTAGGTCAGGGCGCTCGCGTCTATGCCCGCAGCCGTCGCCGTCGCGGGCGTGAGCGTCACGACGCTCGCCCCGGTATCCACCATGAACGTCGCCGACGCCCCGTTTACGCTGCCGCGCGCCCCGAAATGGCCGCTGCCGTCGCGCCGCAGCGTCACGATCGTGCGGCCGGCCGCGTCGGTCGAGGCCATCGGCGCGCCGGGGACCAGTTCCCCGAAAACGCGCTCGCCCAGCGCGGCGAACTCGAAGCGGTAGCTGTAGACCGTCACGAGGACGAGCGCGGCGCCGAGCCAGATCGTGGCGTGGCGCAGCGCCGTGCCCGCGCGAAAGCCCCGGCTCGCGATCATCGACCCGCCGATCACGATCAGGAGCGCGACACCGCTCACCAGCGAGGCGAAGTCGGCGTTCGAAACCCCGCCGACCGTTCCGTCAGAGTGGCGCAGGACGAGCACGATGGCCGCGAGCACCAGAACGCCGATGCCGATCCAGGCGAAATTGACGCTGCGCATGCGAAGGCTCCTGCCGGTTCGGGCCGTGGTCAGCCGGATATGTGGCGCCGGGCGGGCATGCGCAACATCCGCCGCGCCGCGGTCAGGCCGCCGGCCGGTGCCGCGACGGCGGCTTGGGCTCCTCGTCCATCGGCGGCAGAGCCATCATCACCCGCTCGCGCGGGAACATGACGACCGCCTCGGTACCCTCGCGCAGCTTCGAGCGGAAATCGAAGCGCCCGCCGTGCAGCTCCACGAGCTTCATGACGATCGGCAGGCCGAGGCCGGTGCCTTCCTCGGCGTTCTTGGCCGCGAGCGAGCCGCGGCCGAAGGTCTGCAGCACCGTCGGGATCTCCTCCTCGGGGATGCCCGGGCCGCTGTCCCTGACGGAGAGGTACTGGCCGCCGCCCGATGTCCAGCCGACCGTGAGCGTCACGCGGCTGCGGTTCGGCGAGAACTTGATGGCGTTCGTCACCAGGTTGAGCACGATCTGGCGCACCGCCCGCTCGTCCACCCAGATCTTGGGAAGGTCGTCCTCGAAGACCTCCTCGATGGTGATGCCGCGCTGGTCGGCGCGCAGCTTCACGAGATGGTGGCAGTCCTGCACCGTGCCGGGCAGGGAGACCGCCTCCTCGTGCAGCTCGTAGCGGCCGGCCTCGATGCGCGAGAGATCGAGGATCTCGTTGATCAGCGCGAGCAGATGCTGGCCCGAGCGGTGGATGTCGCCCGAATATTCCTTGTAGGCGGGGATCGTATGCTTGCCGAGTATCTCGTCCTTGAGGACCTCCGAGAAGCCGAGGATGGCGTTGAGCGGCGTGCGCAGCTCATGGCTCATCGTGGCGAGGAACCGCGATTTCGCGAGGTTCGCTTCCTCCGCCCGCCGCCGTGCCTCGTCGGAGAGCGCGGTCGCCTGCTCGAGTTCGCCGATCAGCGCGTCCTTCTCCTTGCGCAGGCCGAACATGGCGAGCACGGTGGAGTGCAGCTGCCGGGCGATGATCAGGAAGAAGACCTGCGCGCCGACGGCAAGCCCGGCCATGGCGAAATAGAGCGGTTCGCCGAACATCGAGAAGCGCAGCACGATCGCCGCCGTGATCGGGATCGTGCCGGCCGCCGAGGCCATCGGCAGGTTGCTCGCGGTCAGCGTCCGCATCGCCAGCACCACGATCAACACCGCGAAGGTGAAGATGATCGGCTCCGTTTCGCTGTCCGGCATGGTCAGGAACGCCATCGTCGACCACAGGACGCCGTTCAGGAACTCCGCCGCGAAGAAACGCCGTTCCCAGAGTTCCGCGCTTATCTTCCGCGAGTCGCCGTATTCGTAGCGGCGGCACAGATAGGTCAGGATGCCGTTTCCAATGAGCACGCCGGCGAGCCACACGGTCGACTCCGACCATGGCACCCAGACGGTCATCATGCCCGCGATGATGATCGCCAGAAGCGGGACCACCAGCGCGATGCCCGTCTGGTTGCGGGCATAGGCCAGGATCAGGTCCCGGTCGAAGGCCGGATTGGTACCCGTGTGCGAGGTCAGCTGCTCGCGGACCTGGCGGACCTTGCCGGAGACGGACCGTCGACGCTGCGCGGCCTGTTGCTGGTCCGGGAGATTTGTGGTCTCACCTTGCTCGGTCATCGCGATACTGCAAACTTGAACGCCGCCGCGACGGCGCCGCGACGAAGGCAAACGTCATCGTTGTGAGGCAAATTCCTTAAGATCGTCGTAAGAATCGATTCATCACTTTTCGAGGTTTCCCTTGCGTGCCCGTTCTCGCAGCTTTTTGACCCGGTTCGACGAGCTGCTGACTGCTCTCGTGGCAGTCCCTTTGCTGTTTCTCGTGGCCGTGTACCTGCCGTCCGATCTGAGGCGCAGCTACTACGGCCCTGCCCGCGTCGTCGACGGAGACACGCTGGTCGTGGGGAGCGTCAGGACCCGTCTGATCGGCATTGACGCCCCGGAATCGGGTCAGTTCTGCCGCCTGAACGGCGAGCTCTGGCGCTGCGGCGAGGATTCGACCGCCGAGCTGCACGCGATGATCGCGGGCCGGAACGTGACCTGCGAGGGGGAGGGCAGGGACAAGTACCGGCGCGTCCTCGCGGTCTGCCGGGTCGCGGACCTGGAACTGAACAGGGAAATGGTCGCGAGGGGCTGGGCGGTCGCCTACGGCGCGTACGAGGCGCAGGAAAAGGCGGCGAAAGCGGCCGAACTGGGCCTCTGGACGAGCGAGTTCGAGCGTCCCTCCGCCTGGCGGCAGATGTTCGAGGGCACCTGAGACGATCCGGCCCTTGCCCCCCGCACCGCCGCTATGATCCATTTGTGAAAACGATAACCGAGGTTGCGCTTCATGAAGCTCTACACGTCGTCCAAGGCCCCGAACCCCCGCCGCGTCCATGTCTTCCTCGCCGAGAAGGGCGTCGACGTGCCCCGCATCGAGGTCGACATCATGAAGAAGGAGCACAAGGAGCCCGACTTCATCGCGCGCAACCCGATGATGGGCCTGCCGGTCCTGGAGCTCGACGACGGCACCCACATCGCGGAATCGATCGCGATCTGCCGCTATTTCGAGGAGCTGAGGCCCGATCCGCAGCTGTTCGGCGTCGATCTCGTCGACCGGGCGCTGGTCGAGATGTGGCAGCGGCGCATGGAGCTCTACCTGATGGGCCCGGTCGCGCACGCGTTCCGCCACTCCCACCCGGCGATGGCCGAGCTCGAGACGCCGCAGGTCGCCGAATGGGCCGAGGCCAACAAGCCGCGCATCTTCAGGATGCTCGAATGGCTCGACGGCGAACTGGAGAACCGGCCGTACATCGCCGGCGAGCGCTACACGGTCGCCGATATCACCGCGCTCGTCGCCGTCGATTTCATGCGGCCGGTCAGGCTTTCCGTTCCCGAGAGCTGCGCGAACGTGCTTCGCTGGCACGCCGAGGTCTCGGCGCGGCCGAGCGCGAAGGCATGAGCCTGACACTCACCATCGTCGGCTGCGGCGATGCCTTCGGCAGCGGCGGTCGGCGCAACACCTGCTTCCATCTGGAAACGGAAACGTCGCGCTATTTCGTCGATTTCGGCGCATCCTCCATGGTGGGCGTCAACGCGATGGGCATCGACACCAACGCCGTCGACGCGATCATCCTGTCGCACCTGCACGGCGACCATTTCGGCGGCATCCCGTTCCTGATCCTGCATGCCCACTTCGTCACCGACCGGACCCGGCCGCTGGTGATCGCCGGTCCGCCGGGCGTCGAGAAGCGCATCCGCGACGCCCAGGAGGTCATGTTCCCGGAGTCCTCGCATATCGCGCTCGGCTTCGAGCTCGGCTTCGTCGAGATGGAGCCGGGGGCCACGACGGAGGTCTGCGGGGCGAAGGTCGAGTGTTTCGAGGTATGCCATCCCTCCGGCGCACCGCCCCTCGCTCTCCGCGTCCACGCCGGTGGTCGCCTATTCGCCTTCTCCGGCGACAGCCGCTGGCTCGACGTGCTGGTGGACGTCGCCCGCGACGCCGACCTGTTCATGTGCGAATGCTACGCCTTCGAGCAGGACATCCCCTATCACGTGCGCTACCGCGACATCGAGGCGAACATGCCGCGGCTCGCCGCCGGACGCATCATGTTCAACCACCTCGGCCCGGAGCCGCTGGCCCGTCTCGCCAATTTCGATCCCTCGATCGTCATCGCCGAGGACGGCATGGTCGTCGAGGTGTGAGCGCTCCCCGCCCGAGCGCTCCCCGTCCGAGCGCCGCCCGGATCGACCGCCTTTCCGGAAAGATCGCCGCCTGCCGCGTCTGCGTCGAGACCCCCCTGGGCAAGCCGCTGCCGCACGAGCCGAGGCCCGTGGCCTACCTGTCGGCGACCGCGCGGCTCGCCGTCTGCGGGCAGGCGCCGGGAACGCGGGTGCACGCGACCGGAATCCCCTTCAACGACCCTTCGGGCGACCGCCTGCGCGACTGGATGGGGGTAGATCGCGACACGTTCTACGACACGAGCCGCATCGCCATCGTGCCGATGGGCTTCTGCTTTCCCGGCCTCGACGCCAAGGGCGGCGACCTGCCGCCGCGCCGCGAGTGCGCCGCCACCTGGCACGACCGCGTCTTCGCCGCCATGCCGCAGATCGAGCTGGTGATTGCCGTCGGCCAGTACGCGCAGGCCTATCACCTGAAGGCGGAGCGGCGCGGCTCGCTGACCGCGACCGTCGCCGCCTGGCGCGAGATCTGGGAGCGGGACGTCGCTCCCCGCGTTCTGCCGCTGCCCCACCCCTCCTGGCGAAACACCGCGTGGCTGAAGCGCAATCCGTGGTTCGAGGCCGACGTGCTGCCCGTTCTCAGGGCTGAGGTGGGGCGGCTGGTTGCGGTCTGATCAGTGGATCGGCTGATCGAGCGGGTCGGGAAAGCGGCTCGCGATCAGGAATGCGGCGAACGCCCCGGCCGCGCAGGCTGCGATGATGATCGCGAGCGGTACCGCGGTGCCGTCGTGGGTGGCCCCGACCACCATCGTGGCGATGGCGCCGGTGCCGATCTGCAGGAATCCGCCGAAGCCCGCGGCCGCGCCGGCGAGGTCCGGGCGGACGCTGACGGCGCTCGATACCGCGCTCGCCATGACGAGCCCGTTCGAGAACGTCACCAGCATCATCGGCCCGAACAGGGCGATCGGCACGTTCGGACCGAACGCCGCCGTCGCGACCAGGCAAACGGCGCCGGCCATGCAGACGATGACGCCGAGGCTGATCATCCGCCGCGTGCCGATCGCCTGCGCGTAGCGGCCGGTGACGAAGTTGCCGAGCATGTAGCCGCCCGCGAGCATCATCGCCCACAGGCCGAACTCGCCGGGACTGCGGTGCATGATCTCGATGACGATGTAGGGCGCCCCGCCGAGGAAGCCGAAGAACGTCGCCGAGGTGAACGACATGATGGCCGCGTAGCACAGGAACAGCGGATTGTGCGCGAGGATCCAGAAGGACCGCAGGAGCGGCGTGAAACCGGAGGATTCGCCCCTGTTGAAGTGGGTTTCAGGCAGCCGCAGCGAGACGAGGGCGGTGACGCCGGCGCCGACGACGACCAGCATGAGGATGCCGGCGCGCCAGCCGAGGGTTTCCTGGAACAGCCCGCCGAGCGCGGGCCCCAGCATCGGCGCGAGCACCATGGACATGGTGACGTAGCCGAGCAGGCTCGCCGCCCGGTCGCGGTCGAAGAGGTCGCGCAGGATCGCCCGGCCGAGCACGAGCCCCGCGCAGCCTCCCGCGCCCTGCACGACGCGGCCGAGGAGCAGCATGTCCAGGTTCCAGGCGAACGCCGAGATCAGGCTGCCGACCAGGAAGATGACGAGCCCCGCGATCATCACCGGCCGCCGTCCGAAGCGGTCGGAGACGACGCCGTAGACGAGCTGGGCGAAGGACAGCGCGAACAGGAACACCGTCAGCACGTACTGGGCGGCGTTGTAGGTCGCCTGGAACTCGCGCGCCATCGTCGGCAGCGAGGGCAGCACCATGTTCATGGCCATGACGCCGAGCCCGGTCGTGACGACGAGGATCGCCAGCAGTTCGCCTCGTCTGATCCCGTCGGTGCCGTTGTCGCCGGTGATGTCGCTCATCGGCGCAGCCCCGTCTGGCTTGCGACCGCTTCGGCCCGGTTCGCCCGGTGCAGGCGGCTCTCGCGGTAGAAGACGTAGAGCCCGCTGCCGACGATCAGGGCGATGCCAGCCATCGCCAGCGTGTTGGGGAGCTGCCCCCAGACGAGGTAGCCGAGCAGGATCGCCCACAGGATGATGGAGTAGCGGAACGGCGCGATGAGCGAGACCTCGCCGTGCCGCATCGCCTCGGTGATGAAGTAGAAGGCCCCCGACAGCAGCGCGGCGGCGCAGGCGAGATAGATCAGCACCTCGCCGGAAACCGGCTGCCACGGCTCGGTGAGCGTCCAGACGCCGCCCACCGCCGTCACGCAGATCATCGACACGAGCGCGACGAAGGGGGAGGGCGTCTCGGGCGGCAGGAAACGGCTCGCCAGATCCCGCAGCGAGGCGAAGGCGAGGCTCGCCACGGCGAACAGCGCGTAGGCGTTGAACTCCGACCCGCCCGGCTGCACCACCATCAGCATGCCGACGAAGCCGAGGCCGACCGCCAGCCAGCGCCGCCAGCGCACGACCTCGCCCAGGAGGAAGGCCGAAAGGACGGTCATCACCAGCGGCATCGCCTGCAGGATCGCGGTGACGTTCGCGATCGGCATCTGGAAAAGGGCGGTCAGGAACAGCACGGTGCCGCCGATCTCGCCGATCGTTCTGAGGCCCATCGTCGTCCAGCCGCGCCGCGGCCAGCTCTTCAGGGCTCCGAGCGCCCAGGCGAGCAGCGCCACCAGGACGCAGGCGATCGCGCCGCGGATGAAGATGATCTGCGCTATGCCGAGCGATGCGCTCGAAAGCTTCACGAAGGTGTCGTTGGTGACGAACAGCGCCATCGCCGCCAGCATCGCCAGCGTGCCGCGCACGTTCTCGCTGTGTCCCGAAGGGTGCGCGTCCGGCGTCTTCCCGGCCGGGTCGGCCGAAGGCAACGGGGCGGAACGGGCAGGAGCTGCGCCCCGGCCGGCGGGCTTGAACGGAGGCAAGGGACGTTTCCGATGGCGAATTTTCGTATGCCGCGACGCTTATACGTCGGACTTGTGAATCCATTATCACGCGGGAAGGGCGGGAACTACCGGCCGTATCGTCCAGCCGCCATGCCTTGAAAGCAGAGCTTGCCGCCGGGAACCGCTTCCTCAGCCGCCGGTGACGCTCATGTGGCGGGCGACCGCCGGCCGGCTGGTGCGCCGGTCGATGACGAAGTCGTGGCCCTTGGGCTTGCGCGAGATGGCCTCGTCGATCGCCGCGTGCAGGAGGTCGTCGCTCTCCGACGTCCTCACCGCCGCGCGAAGGTCCGCCGCATCGTCCTGTCCCAGACACATATACAGCGTTCCGGTGCAGGTCAGCCGCACGCGGTTGCACGATTCACAGAAATTGTGGGTCATCGGCGTGATGAAGCCGATCCGTCCGCCGGTCTCGGCGGCCGACACGTAGCGGGCCGGGCCGCCGCTCTTGTAGGGGATGTCGGCGAGCGTCCAGCGATCTTCCAGGCGCTCCCGCAGTTCGCTGAGCGGCAGGTAGTTGTCGGTGCGGTCCGCCTCGATCTCGCCCATCGGCATGGTCTCGATGAAGGTGATGTCCATGCCGCGCCCGTGCGACCAGCCGATCAGCCCGTCGATCTCGTCCTCGTTGACGCCCTTCAGCGCCACGACGTTGATCTTGATGCTGATGCCGGCTTCCTGAGCCGCGTCGATGCCGGCCATCACCTTGGCGAAGTCGCCCCAGCGCGTGATCGTCCGGAACTTGTCCGGGTCGAGCGTGTCGAGCGAGACGTTGATGCGCTTCACCCCGCAGTCGGCGAGCTCGGCGGCGAAGCGGGAGAGCTGCGATCCGTTGGTGGTCAGCGTCAGCTCGTCCAGCACCCCGGAGTCGAGATGGCGCGACAGCGAGCGGATCAGCGACATGATGTTGCGCCTCACCAGCGGTTCGCCGCCGGTCAGGCGGAGCTTGCGCACGCCGCGCTCGACGAAGGCGGTCGAGATACGGTCGAGCTCCTCGAGCGACAACAGCTCCGCCTTCGGCAGGAACGTCATGTGCTCCGCCATGCAGTAGTTGCAGCGGAAGTCGCAGCGGTCGGTGACCGAGATGCGCAGGTAGGTGACGTGCCTCGCGAAAGGATCGACGAGCGGCGCGCGGGCGTCGGTGCGCGGCAATGCGATGGTCATCTCGTTTTCCCGTCCCGGTCGGGCCTTTGCGTACCGCCGGGGGCCTGTTGGCGTTTCCACTGGCCGGTTCTTGTCTGATGTGGGGCGCCGGCGCGTTGCGACAAGTCAAGCGGAAACGGTCGGCCGGCGCAACCGGCTGTTTTCGCTTCGGTGCGGAAGGCGCCATTCTTCGCGAATCCGACAAGATCGGTGCGATTGGTCCGATCCCGGCAACAATCGGGCTCTTGCGCCGGAACGGCGGCGCAGGCACGGTTTGCCCGAGGCTCCTGCGGCGGGCCGTGCACGGCGGTCTGGCCGACACGGCAATCGCGTTGTAGTCTTGTTCATCCGCGACGGGCGCAACGGCGCCCGTGCAACCGGTACCGGAAGGCGGTCTTCGACCGTCCCGACCAGAAAACTGGCGGCCGGCCGGAACAATGAAGAAGGACGGTGGAAACGACCGTCCCGCCGGGTTGCTCAGGCCCCGCGATGTCGCTTCGCTCACCATGGCGGGGACGGCGCGCGGGGTATTGCGTGACTGGGGAACGGGTCCGGCCTCCGCAGCGGCCCCGTAAGGAACGGCAAGGGGAGCGGAGACACGATGCGTATTCCAGGGACCGTCCTCACCGGAGCGCTCGCGCTCGCGCTCGCCGCCGGGCTGGCGGCGTGCCGCGAAGAGGAGCAGGACCGTCCGCTCCATTTCGAGAAGGGCGTCTATTCGGGCAACCCCGACACGACCCTGGACGACCAGCAACGCCGCGCGCTGGAACAGCGCGGCCAACTGCAGAAATTCTGATGGGGAGGGATAGAATGCACGTCCTGAAAACCCTGACGCGGCGCGCCTGCGGCCTGTTCGTTGCCGCCGTTCTCCTGTCGAGCGCGGTGGTCGTGATGCCGGCGCTCGTCGATCACGGCGCCCTTGCGCAGCAGAACGCCGGGGAGTTCCGCGACAACCCGGTCGGCGGTCAGGTTCCCGGCAATGCCCTCGGCGGGTCCTCCGACGCCGAATTCTGGCGGGCCGTGCGCGGCGGCGTTCAGGGGACCGTCTCGATCCCCGACAAGAAGGCGGGCACCCTCGTCCAGTCGGAAGGCGAGACCTGGCGGTCGATCCGCAACGGGCCGCTGTCGACCTGGGGCGCCTGGGTCCTGCTCGGCACGATCGTGCTGCTCGCCCTGTTCTTCCTCATCCGGGGCCGCATCCGCCTCGAGCACGGCTGGGCGGGCCGGACCATCACCCGCTTCACCGATTTCGAGCGCATGGGTCACTGGCTTCTCGCCGTGTCCTTCGTCATTCTCGGCCTGACGGGCCTGAACGTCCTCTACGGCCGCTACGTGCTGTTGCCCCTGATAGGACCGGAGGCCTTCGGCACGATCACGCTCTGGGGCAAGCTCGCCCACAACTACGTGGCCTTCGCGTTCATGGTCGGGCTCGCCTACGTCTTCCTGATGTGGGTCGCCAACAACATCCCGAACCGCTACGACGTGGTCTGGCTCCTGAAGGGAGGCGGGCTGTTCACCAGGCATTCCCATCCGCCGGCGAGGAAGTTCAACGCCGGTCAGAAGATCCTGTTCTGGCTGGTGATCCTCGGCGGCGTGTCGATCAGCCTGTCGGGCATCGCGCTCCTGTTCCCGTTCGAGACGCACATGTTCGCCAAGACCTTCGAGGTCCTGAACGTCTTCGGCGCCGGCCTGCCGACCGACCTGACCGCGCTCGAGGAGATGCAGCTCGCCCAGCTCTGGCATTCGATGATGGCGCTGTTCCTGATCGCGGCGATCCTCGGCCATATCTACATCGGCACGATCGGCATGGAGGGGGCCTTCGACGCGATGGGCACCGGCCAGGTCGACGTCAACTGGGCCAGGGAGCATCACTCGATCTGGGTCGAGGAGGTGGAGGCCCGCGAGCGGGAACACGCGGCCGGCGCCACGCCGGAACCGGCGGAATAGACCGCCGGCGGCCGGTGAAGCGCGCAAGGCCCAGCCTCGGGGGGCGGGGCGCCGTCGCCGCGGCGCTCCTCCTGGCTTTCGGCGCAGGCCCGGCCGCGGCCTGGCCCGAGAGGCTCGAAGGGCACGGGGGACCGGTGCGCGGGCTCGCCGTCTCGGCGGAGCGGGGCGAGCTTCTGTCGGCCTCCTTCGACTACGCGATCATCCACCGCGCGCTGAAGGATGGCGGGTCCGCGGTCCTGAACCGCCTGATCGGCCACGAGGCGGCGGTGAACGACGTCGCCTTCGTGCCGGGGCGCCCGCTCGCGGTGTCGGCGAGCGACGACGGCAGCGTCGGCGTCTGGAACCTCGACACGGGCGAGATGGTCACCCGCTTCAAGGGGCCCGGCGACAAGGTCCTCGACGTCGCCGTCAGCGAGAACGGCGCGGTTGCCGCGGGAGCCTTCTGGGACCGGACCGCGCGCGTCTACGACCTCGACACGATGAGCGAGCGCGCCGTCATGCGCGGGCACGGCGGCAACGTCAACGCGGTGGCGCTCGCCGGCGAGGGCAACATCCTCTACACGGGCTCCTACGACGGCACGGTGCGCCAGTGGAACGCCCGCTCCGGCGAGCTGCTGCGCATCGTCCTGAAGCACGGCTGGAGCGTGAACGTCGTCGCGGTGCTGCCCGAGGAGACCCATCTCCTCTACGGCGCCCAGGATGGCGCGGCGGGCATCATCGACATCGCCAGCGGCGAGGTCGTCGCCGAGTTCGAGCCCTTCGGCGGCCCGGTGCTCGCCGCCGCGATCGATCCCGCCCACCATCTCGCCGCGGTCGCCGGCGCCGACGGCCATCTTCGGGTCTACCGCATGGACGACTGGTCGGTCGCCCGCGACTATTCGACGGCCTACGGGCCGATCTGGGCCGTCGGCTTCACGCCCGACGGCAAGGCGCTCTACCGGGGCGGCCTCGACGACTTCGCCTCGCTCGTAAGCCTGGAGCCCGGCGCGCCGCTCGACGTCGCGCGGACCGACTACCCCCGCCGCTTCCAGATGTCGGCGGGCACGGACCCCGGGGAGCGCCAGTTCGCCCGCAAGTGCAGCGTCTGCCACACGCTGACCCCCAACGACGCCAACCGCGCCGGCCCGACGCTCCACGGCGTCTTCGGCCGCAGGGTCGGCACGCTGCCCGGCTATCCCTATTCGGATGCGCTGAGGAATTCGGATATCGTCTGGTCCCAGGAGACGATCAGCGATCTGTTCGACCGCGGTCCCGACGTCGTGCTGCCGGGCACCAAGATGCCGGTGCAGCGGCTGCGGAACGCCGAGGACCTCGCCGCGCTGGTCGCGTTCCTGAAGCGGGCGACCGGGGCCGAAACGGGGAACAACTGAAGCGTGGCGTCCGAACCGTCAGCGGGGGAGGGAAGCGTGCGCCGGACGGCATTCGCCGCCGCGCTGGCGGCGATCGCCGGCGTCGTCCCGCCCGCTGGTGCGGCCGCGTTCGAGACGGCCGTCCTCGAGCGGACGCTCCCCGCCGTCGTCAGCGTCCTGCCCGTCCTGCCGGATGCAGGTACCCGCAGCGAGGAGCCGGAGGGCAGCGGCGTCGTCTTCGGCGACGGCCGTCACGTGCTGACCGCCCTGCACGTCGTCGACGGCGCCCGGTCGATCCTCGTGCGCACCAGCGACGGCGACATCGTCGAGGCGAGGCTCGTCGGCAAGGACGTGCTGACCGATATCGCCGTCCTCGAGATCGGGTCGGCCCTGCCGGCGCTCGCCTTCGGGCCGGACGTCGCCCTCGGCGAGCCGGTCTGTGCCGTCGGCAACGCCTTCGGCCTCGGCTTGACGGCCTCCTGCGGCGTCGTCTCGGGCGTCCACATGGCGGGCGTCGGCTTCAATCCGATCGAGGACTTCGTCCAGACCGACGCGGCGATCAATCCCGGCGTCTCCGGCGGCGCGCTGATCGACGGGGAGGGCCGTCTCGCCGGCCTCGTCTCGGCGATCTTCACCAAGACCTCGGACGCCAATATCGGCGTCAATTTCGCCGTCGCCGCCCCGCTCGCCGCGCGCGTCGCGGCATCCATCGTGGAAACCGGCACGTTTCGCCCGCCGCGCACGGGTCTCCGCCTCGCGCCCTGGCCGCCGCCCGGCGAGGCCGGCCGCATGGCGGCGCGCGTCTTCACCGTCGAGCCGGGCTCCCCGGCCGAGGCGGCGGGCCTGCGCGAGGGCGACCGCATCGTCTCCGCCGGCGGGCGCCGCGTCCGCGGTCCGGCCGACTACATGGGCGTCGTCGCCCGGCTCGTCCCCCCGGCGCAGCTCGCGATCACGGCGGAGCGTGACGGCAGGCCGGTCGATGCTATCCTGCAGCTGACGGGGGACCCCGAAAGGAAGAACTGAGAGCGGAATATGGGCGAAGCAAGCGAGCCGAAATCCGTCGGGCGCGGCGCATGACGGCGGCGAAGACCGACTTCTGGCGCTCCTCGGGCTTTCACCTGCTGCAGCTCGACGCGCGCGGCTGGCTGCGCGTCACCCCCGATTTCCTGCGCGCCTACCTGGCGCGCCCCGAGATGCGGCCGGTCGCGGAGTCCTGCCCGGCCGAGCACGCGCTCCACGACGCGCTTCTGGAAAACCCGACGCGGCCCGTGAGCGACGCCGACCTCGCCGCGCTCGCCGACCCGGACGCCCGGGACAACTACGGCGTCGTGCTGCGTTTCCGCGACCTCCTGGTCGAGCATGGCACGCTGGAAGCGGCGTATCTGACGATCGTCACCTCCGGGCGCGGCGACATCCCTGTCCTGTTCGTCGAGCAGCTCGTCCACGCGATCCTGCGGAACGTGCTGTCCGGCTGCGCCGATCCGATGCGGCTGCGCGCGGCCGAGATCTTCTTTCGCGAGCAGAACGTCAGCCTCGACGGCGGCCGCGTGATGCTCGCCGACGAGGAGGTGGTCGAGATGTACGCCCAGACCGGCGGCCTGGGCGCGGTCGGACAGCTCCTGGTCGAGGCGATGACGCCGATGCGCCAGGTCGAGCTCGACGTGCTCGACGACGACAACAAGGCGGTCTACTGGGCGCGCTCCGACCGTTTCGACACGGTGATCGACTTCCGCTTCACCCAGCCGGGCCTCGACGCCTTCGCCCGCGTCATGGAGGCGTGGATCGTCCATTTCCTCGACATCCGCACCCGCATCCAGCCGATGCAGGCGATCCGCGACGAGCACTGGTCCTGGCACATCGGCCTCGACAGGGACGCGACCGAGATCCTCAACGCGCTCTACGAGGGCGAGGAGGTGGGCGTGGAGGATCTCGAGCGCATCATCGGCCTGTTCCGCATGGAGATCCGAGACGACCGGGCGGTGATCGCCTCCATGCGCGGCAGTCCGGTCTATCTCGGCCTCGCCATGACGCCCGACAGGAAGCTGTGCATGAAGCCGCAGAATCTGCTGACCAACCTGCCGCTCAGCGAGGGCGCGTGAGATGGCGCGTGCGCGCGGCTCCTTCCTCGACACGATCTGGGCGCGGCTGATTGCCGGGCTCGTGGCCCTTCTCTTCGCCGGCGCTCTCGCCTGGCTCAATCGCGGCGCGCTGACGGGAAGCGCTCCGTCCGGTCCGCTCGCCGCCTGCCTGGAGGAAAGACTCGGCCATGTCGACAAGCTGATCGCCGACGGCGCGGTGAAGCCCGACAAGGCGGACGAGTTCCGCATCCGCGCCCGCCAGTTCTGCGAGCAGACGGTCCCGGTCGGCGCCTCCGGGAGCTAGTCGTCCAGGAAATCCTCGAGCGACAGGTCCTTGCCCGCCTCGCGCGCGTTCAGATAGTCCTGCGTCGTGCGGATCCGCGGCCGGTCGCCCATCCGGAACGGATCGTCGCCCATCTCCGCCTGCGCGATCACCCGGCAGTCCTCGCACATGCGGATCAGGTCGGATGTCGCGGTCGATCGGTACATCCAGTGCTTGCCCTGCAGTCGCTCGACGATGCGGTCGACCGTCTTCCTGGTGCCGAACGGCTTGCCGCAGCGGATGCAGGCGTAGGGCTCTTCCTCGTGGACGACCGTCTGCGACAGGGCGGCCGGCGTGAAGTCGAAACGCGGCTCGAGCGTGATGGCGCCCTCCGGACAGGTATTGCGGCAGATGCCGCATTGCACGCAGGCGTTCTCCTGGAACCGGAGCTGGGGCTTGTCGGGATTGTCGAGGATCGCTCCCATCGGGCAGGCCCCGACGCAGGAGAGACACAGCGTGCAACGGTCCCGATCGACCCGGATGCGGCCGTAGGGCGCGCCGTCCGGCAGCGCGATCACGTCCGGACGCTCGGGGGCATGCTCCCGGAGCGCGCCGATCGCCGCGCGGCCGATGTCGCGCTTGCCGCCGACCGCCGCGAAGCTGGCGGGCGGCAGCGGCGCAAGCTCGGCGAGATCGTGCAGCACCGCCTCGACGCCGTCCGGGTCGGCCTCGACCAGAACCCGCACGCGCTCCTCCGCATAGCCGAGGCTTTGCAGGATCGACGAGATCAGCGCGCTTTGGGTGTGGAGCGGCAAAGCCTCGTCCTCCCGCTCCGGATCGACGAGCGCGACGATCTGCTCGGCGCCGGCGACGAAGGCCGCGGCGAGGATGTCGTGGCCGACCTCCGTGACCGAATGCAGCGACACGGGCAGCACGTTGACCGGCAGTCCGCGACCGAAGCGCGCCATCGCCGCGATCAGCTCGCCGCCGCGCCGCGCCTCGTGGAGCAGCAGCACGGGGCGCGCGCCGCCGGCCTTCAGGTAGGTCGAGACGAGTGCCCGGATGCGCGCGATCAGGTCCTCCCGCCGTGGATAGCGGTAGCTGACCGCCCCGGTCGGGCAGGAGGCGCTGCACGAGCCGCATCCCCCGCAAATGCCCGGATCGACGGCGATCCCGTTCCCTTCCTCGGCGATCGCCCCGGCCGGGCATGCGTCGAGGCAGTTCGTGCAGCCGACGATCCGGTTGCGTGAATGGGCGCAGATGTCGGCGTCGTAGTCGACATAGACCGGCTTCTCGAACTCGCCGACATAGTCGGTGATCTCGAACATCGCCTCGGCGACCGCCGCGGGATGGTCGGGATCGGCGCGGAAATAGCCGTCGCGGTGGCGCGGCGAGGGGAAGAGCGAGGTACCGCCGGTCAGGTCGAGGATCAGGTCGCATTCCGATTGCGCGCCGTCGCGCGGCATGACGAACTCGGCCTTCTCCCGCGAGGAGGGCACGAGCGGCGCATAGCCGTCGACCGTAATCTCGAACGCCCCAAGCGACCCCGACGCCTTGACGATCCGGCCCCGATAGATGGGCACGTCGCCGGTCGACGGCGGCACGAGGTCGTCGGCGTCCGCCAGGAGCAGGCTGACGGAGAGCCGGCCGCTCAGCGACCGGGCGACGTCGAGCGCCTGCTGGCCGCGGCCGTAGACGAGGCAGACGCCGTCCGACCGCGTGGCATGGATCGACGCGGGATGCGCCCCGACCATCGCTTCCGCGAGCAGGGCCGCCATTTTCGGCGCGGCCGAGCCCTTGCCGGAGCACCAGCCCGCCTTTTCGCGGATGTTGACGAAGGACACGCGCTCGCCCGCGCCGGCTTCCTCGGCGAGTTCGCGGAAGAGCGGCGCTTCCTGCGTGCAGGCGACGAGGGCGTCGCCGTCTCCACGCAGGCCGGCGAGGAAGGCTTCCGGTTCGCTGCGGCAGAGGGTCGTGTGGACCGCGCCGATCTCGGCGTCCGGCAGCGCGGCACGGACGGCGTCGGCATCGATCGACATGCTGCGCGCGCAATTGCAAAGCAGGACGGTGCGGCGGTCCGTCGCCATACCGGATGTCTCCTCCTGGCCGCCGGTCGGGGGAGGCGGCTTCTTTGTATACGTTGGACTGTAGGGGGAGAGGGCCGGCGACGCAAACCCCTATGCCGTCGATCCGAAGCGGCTGTCCGGGGGCGGATCTTCGCCCGGCCGGCGAGGATGGCGCGCCCTGGGCCGGTCAGTCGGCCGGTCAGTCGGTCGCCGGTCAGTCGGTCGGCCGGGCCAGCGACCCGTCGGCCAGATGCTGGCGCAGCATCTCCTGATACCGCTCGGTCATGCTCTGCACGAAATCCTCGTGGTTCTGGACGTCGAGGAGCGCCTTGGCGACATAGGCGTTGTAGCGCGCCGCCGCGTAGAGGAACGCCATGTGCAGGTCGGTCGCCCTGACCGTCCGGTTCTCCCGGTTCGCCAGCTCGATGAACTTGTTGGCCGCCTGGAGGAAGGCCTCGGTGTCGAGGTCGCTTTCCTTGCGCGCCGCGCGCCGATCCTTCCTGTTCATTGTCGGAACTCCCGATTGAGCGCCGCCTCGCCTTGCCGGCACGGGCACCGCGACCTAACTTGCCTCGCGACAGGAACGAGGCGATGACGAACGAGAACAAGGTCTGGCCCACCGAAATCCGCTTGTCAAAGGACAAGCGGACGCTGACCGTCACCTTCGATGACGGAGCGAGCTTCGCGCTGCCCGCCGAATACCTGAGGGTCCTCAGCCCCAGCGCCGAGGTCCAGGGCCATAGCCCCGACCAGCGCCAGACCGTTCCCGGCAAGAAGAACGTCGGCATCATGCAGATTCACCCGACCGGCAACTACGCGGTGCGGCTCGAATTCGACGACATGCATTCGACGGGCATCTTTTCCTGGGCCTATCTCTACCGGCTCGGCCACGACCGCGACGCTCTTTGGGCGGGCTATCTGCAGGATCTCGCCGAAAAAGGCCTCGACCGCGAGCCGAAGCTCCGGCGCTAGCACTCACTTCTTCCGCAGCGTTCCGGCAAAGGCCCGGATCGCCGCGATGTCGTCGAGGTCGATTTCGACGGGCGACGCGTTCGGCGGGAAGATCTTCGGATCGGGATAGGAAAATCCGCGCACGCGCACGAAGGAAGGGTGCGGCCTGCGCGCCTGGAAGGTTTCGAAGCGGTCCGCCCAGTCGTCCAGCGCGTCGACCAGGAGCTGGAACGACGGCGTGGAGCCGATTCCGCCGAGCCTGTTGAAGTCGCCGACGACGTGACAGCGCGAGCAGTGTTTCTCCGCGAGTTCCTTGCCGCGCGCGATCTCGTCCGCCGAGACGGGTTCCGCGGTGTGCCAGAGCAGAAGCGCCAGGAGGGCGCCGGCAACCGTGCGCATGATGTCCCGTCCGTCAGCCTTCCGGGCCTTAGACTAGCATATTCGCCGGACGGATGCGGCCCGCGGCGGCCGCGCGCATGAGACGGGCCCCGAAAAGAACGAGGCCGGAGCTTTCGCTCCGGCCCGTCTGTCCTCGCGTTGCCTCGAGGCTCGACTATTGCAGCACGACGATCTTCGCGCCGACATTCACACGGTTGTAGAGGTCGATGACGTCCTCGTTGATCATCCGGATACATCCCGACGAGAAGTCGCGACCGATGCTCCAGTTCTGGTTCGTGCCGTGAATGCGGTAGAGGGTCGAACCCACATAGAGGGCACGCGCGCCGAGCGGGTTGCCGGGGCCGCCGGGCATGTATTCCGGCAGGTACGGCTGGCGGGCGCGCATATCCGCCGGCGGCCGCCAATCCGGCCACTCCGCCTTGCGGCTGACGTTGTACGTGCCGGAGAACTGGAACCCTTCGCGGCCGACGCCGATGCCGTAGCGGATCGCCTTGCCGTCTTCGAGGACGAGGTACAGGCGCCGCTCGGGCGTGTTCACGACGATCGTGCCGGGCGTGTAGTTCTCAGGGAAGTCGACCACCTTGCGGGGGATGGGCGTATAGGCCCAGACGCCACCGCTCTGCAGACGCTTGCCGGTCAGCGGATCGATCTCGGCGCGACCCGTATCGGCCGATCCGACCAGAAGCAAAGCACCAATTCCAAGAAGAGCGAGCAATCGCCAGTTCATTGTTCGGAGTCCCTAGAAAACGACCTAATGCAGAAATTCGAGTGCTGATTCCGTTTTGCCAAAGTGATTTTCTTTTTTCTCTGCCACCCCCCCGCAAAAATCAAGTTGGCGAACCTCTCACGATTAGGTGTTGATGCAGGAATGCGCCACCTGTGGCGCAATTATCACGCCGGTTGCGGGTACCGGCGACGGCCGAGGCGTGCCGGACCGCGCATTGCGGGAATCCGGCTCTTAACGCGGCCGCCCATGCCGTGTATTGGAGGCCCGGTGATGACAGCCGACCTTCCCGCACCGCGGATCGACTGGTGTCTGTTCCTGGATTTCGACGGAACGCTGGTCGAGATCGCCGAGTCGCCCGAAGCCGTTCGCGCCGAACGGCATCTGGCCGCCACGCTCGCCGCGATCGCCGAGCGGCTCGACGGCGCGGTCGCGATCGTCAGCGGACGGCCGATCGGCGAGGTGGACCGCCACCTCGACCACGCGGCCTTCGCGGCGGCGGGCCTGCACGGTCTCGAGCTTCGCCTCGCCCCCGGGCTTCCCGTGACGACCGGCAAGGCCGATCCTCCGGCCGATGACGTCCGCGACGCGCTCGCGGCCTTCGCGGCAGCACATCCCGGCGCGTTCGTCGAAGACAAGGGCATGGCGCTGGCCTTGCACTACCGCGCCCGGCCGGACCTCGCCGACGCCTCCCGGCAGGCCGTCCGCAGCGCCGTGCGCGGCCATGCCGGCTTCCAGGTCCTCGAGGGCAAGATGGTGTTCGAGATCAAGCCCGCCGCCGCCGACAAGGGCAAGGCGGTGTGCCGCTTCATGGACGAGCCGCCCTTTCGCGGACGCGTCCCAGTCTTCGCCGGCGACGACGTGACCGACGAGGACGGGTTCCGCGCCGCCGCCGCGCGCGGCGGCTTCGGCATCAAGGTCGGCGACGGCCGCACGGCGGCGGCGTGGCGCATCGGCACCGTGGCGGAATTCCTGCGCTGGCTGGCCGCGATGCCCGGCCGGCTAGACCGGGCGGCAAGGGAGGCGACGGCACCGTGAGCGGGCTCGATCTCGGCGTCATCGGCAACTGCGCGATCGGCGCGCTGGTCGACGCCGGCGCGCGCATCGTCTGGTCGTGCCTGCCACGCTTCGACGGCGATCCCGTCTTCCATGCGCTGCTCGGGGCGCCGGAGGAAAGCGACCCGTACGCGGGGGCCTTCTCGATCGAGCTCGACGGCTTCTCCCACGCCGAGCAGGCCTACGAGCCGAACACCGCGATCCTGCGCACGCGGCTCTACGCCACCTCCGGCGACGCGCTGGAGATCGTCGACTTCGTGCCCCGCTTCCGCGCCCGCGGGCGCATGTTCCGGCCGGCCATGATCGTGCGGCGGCTGCGGCCGCTCTCCGGACGGCCGCGCGTCACGTTCCGCATCCGCCCGCGCTTCGACTGGGGCGCGACGCCGCCGACCGTGACGCACGGTTCCAACCACGTCCGCTATGTCGGGTCGGGGCTGGTCCTGCGTCTGACGACGAACGCCCCGGTCGCTTATGTTCTCGCCGAGACGCCCTATGTCCTCGAGGAGCCGACGAGCTTCCTGCTCGGCCCCGACGAGACCGCGAGCGACAGCGTCGACACGCTTGCCCGCTCGTTCGAGGAGCAGACGGCCCAGTACTGGCGCGAATGGTCGCGCCGCCTCGCCGTGCCGCTCGAATGGCAGGAGGCGGTGATCCGCGCGGCGATCACCCTGAAGCTGTGCACCTACGAGGAGACCGGCGCCATCGTCGCGGCGATGACGACCAGCATCCCGGAGGCCGCCGGCAGCGGCCGCAACTGGGACTACCGCTACTGCTGGCTGCGCGACGCGTTCTTCGTCGTGCGCGCGTTGAACAGCCTCGCCGAGGTGGAGACGATGGAGACCTATCTCCGCTATCTCTCCAACATCGTCCGCGAGGTGGACGGCGAGCACATGCAGCCCGTCTACGGTATCGGCCGCGAGACCCATCTCATCGAGCGGACGATCGATCATCTGCCCGGCTACCGCGGCATGGGGCCGGTGCGGGTCGGCAACCAGGCCTACGAGCACTTCCAGCACGACGTCTACGGCAACGTCGTCCTGGGCGCGGCCCAGGCCTTTTTCGACGACCGCCTGCTCCGCCCGGCGGCCGTCGACGATTTCCGCCAGCTCGAGCGCGTCGGCGAACGCGCCTTCGCCTTCCATGCCGAGCCCGATGCCGGCATGTGGGAACTGCGCACCCGCGCCCGCGTCCACACCTCCTCCGCGCTGATGTGCTGGGCCGCATGCGACCGCCTCGCCAAGATCGCCGGCCGTTTCGGCGACGCGGACCGGGCGAAGGTCTGGAGCGAACGGGCGCGAACCATTCACGGGACGATCCTGGAGCGCGCGTGGAACGCCGGGCTCAATTCGTTCGTCGAGAGCTTCGGGGGATCGGATATCGACGCGAGCCTGCTGCTGATGGCCGAGGTCGGCTTCGTCGCCCCCGGCGACCAGCGGTTCGTGGCGACCGTCGACCGGATCGGCCGCGAGCTGCGGCGCGGCAACCATCTCTACCGGTATTCGGCGCCCGACGACTTCGGACGGCCACATACCGCATTCAATATCTGCACCTTCTGGTACATCGACGCCCTTGCCCGCATCGGGCGCATAGAGGAAGCACGCGAGATCTTCGAGACGATGCTGGCCGCCCGGAACCACCTCGGCCTCCTTTCGGAGGACATCGACCCGGCAAGCGGCGAGCTGTGGGGCAACTACCCGCAGACCTACTCGATGGTCGGGATCATAAACGGGGCGATGCGCCTCAGCAGGAGGTGGGACACGGTGATATGAGCCGCCTCGTCATCGTCTCCAACCGAGTCGGACCGGTCCGCGAATCCGCAAAGGCCGGGGGGCTCGCGGTGGCGATAGTCGACGCCTTGCGCGCCGAAGGCGGCGTCTGGTTCGGCTGGTCGGGCGCGATCAGCCCGGAAGGCACCCACGGCATGCTCAAGACCGAGCAGGCCGGCCGCATATCGCTTGTCACCCTCGACATCGACGAGAGCGACTACGAGGGCTACTACGCCGGGTTCTCCAATCGCACGCTCTGGCCGATCTTTCACTACCGGCTCGATCTCGCCCGGTTCGACCGCGAACTGGAGAAGATCTACTGGACCGTCAACGAGCGCTTCGCCGCGAGGCTCCATCCGATGCTCAGGCCCGGCGACACGGTCTGGGTCCACGACTACCATTTCCTGGCGCTCGGCTCGAAGCTGCGTGCGATGGGCGTCGAGCAGCCGCTCGGCTTCTTCCTGCATATTCCCTTTCCTGTGCCGGAGATCATCGCCGCGCTGCCGAACCACGGCGCGATCGTGCGCGCCATGCTCGCCTACGACGTCGTCGGCTTCCAGACGAAACGCGATGCGCGCGCCTTCATCCGCTACTTCGTCGAGGAGTTCGGCGGCACCGCGACGTCGGACGGCCGCCTGACCGTCCAGGGACGCACCGTGAAGGTCGGCTCGTTCCCGATCGGAATAGACACCGACACGTTCCACAGGTTCTCTGTCTCCGCCGACGCCCACCGGATGGGCCAGCGGCTCAGGAAGAACGCCGCCGACCGCGTTCACGTCATCGGCGTCGACCGCATCGACTACACAAAAGGCCTCGTGGAGCGCTTCCGGGCCTTCTCGCGGCTTCTCGAGAACTATCCGGAGAACCGTGGCCACGTCTCGCTTCTGCAGGTGGCGCCGGCCTCGCGCGGCGACGTCGACGCCTATGTGGACATCCGCGAGGAGCTCGAGCGCATCACCGGCAATGTCAACGGGCGCTTCTCCGACCTCGACTGGACCCCGATCCGGCTCATCACTCGGGCGCTGCAACGCCGCAGCCTCGCGGGCCTCTATCGCGCCAGCCGCGTCGGGCTTGTGACGCCGCTGCGCGACGGCATGAACCTCGTCGCCAAGGAATACGTCGCCGCCCAGGCCGAGGACGATCCGGGTGTCCTCGTGCTATCCCGCTTCGCCGGTGCCGCCGAGGCGCTCGACGCCGCGCTGATCGTCAACCCCTACGACATCGATGAAACGGCGGAGGCCGTCCAGCGCGCCGTCATCATGCCGCTCGACGAGCGCCGGGACCGCTGGCGCAGGCTTTTCGACAAGGTGCGGGCGGAAGACATACGCGCCTGGTATTCGGCCTTCCTCTCCGCCCTGCGCGCCGCCCGCTGAGTTGCGCGGGTCTGTGCGTCAAGTCTGTTTTTCTCGCGGGAAGGGCGATGAAGCGGCCAATTGTCGTACAAATCCCATTGACCGGGGGCGGCCCTTGCGGCTTTTTGCACGGCGGAGTTTCGACAACAGAACGGTTCCAGGGGAGACGGCGATGGCCGAGCGGCACGACAATCTGATCGACGGCGAATGGGTGAAGGGCGGCGAATACGCGCCCAACGTCAATCCGTCCGATCTTTCCGACGTGGTCGGCGAGTACGCCCGCGCCACGGCGGCGGAGGCCGCGTCCGCGGTCGCCGCGGCGAAGCAGGCCTTCCACGGCTGGTCGCGCTCGACCCCGCAGCAGCGCTTCGAGATCCTCGACGCGGCCGGCACCCGAATCCTCGCCGAGAAGGAGCGGCTTGGAACGCTGCTCTCGCGCGAGGAGGGCAAGACCCTGCCGGAAGGCATCGGCGAGGCGGCGCGCGCCGGACAGATCTTCAAGTTCTTCGCGGGCGAAGCGCTGCGGATCGGCGGCGAAGTGGTCCCCTCGGTGCGTCCCGGCGTCGGCGTGGAGATCACGCGCGAGGGCGTCGGCGTCGTCGGTCTGATCACGCCGTGGAACTTCCCGATCGCGATCCCGGCATGGAAGATCGCCCCGGCGCTCGCCTACGGCAACACGGTGGTCTTCAAGCCCGCCGACCTGGTGCCGGGCTGCGCCCATGCGATCGCGGAGATCCTCGACGATTGCGGCATTCCCGCCGGCGTCTTCAATCTGGTCATGGGCCGCGGCTCGGTGGTCGGCGAGGCGATGCTTGGTTCGCCCGACGTCAACGCGATCTCCTTCACCGGTTCCGTCTCGACGGGGCGGCGCATCGCGCTCGCCTGCGCCGAATCCGGCAAGAAGCTGCAGATGGAGATGGGTGGCAAGAACCCGCTCGTCGTGCTCGACGACGCCGATCTCGACATCGCCGTGTCGAGCGCGGTGAACGGCGCCTTCTTCTCGACGGGCCAGCGCTGCACGGCGTCCTCGCGCCTGATCGTGACCAAGGGCATCCACGACAGGTTCGTCGCCGCGATGACCGACAAGGTGAAGAGCCTCAAGGTCGACAACGCCCTGAAACCGCATACCGAGATCGGCCCGGTCGTCGACCAGGGCCAACTCGACCAGGACCTGCGCTACATCGCGCTCGCGAAGGAAGAAGGCTGCGACGTGCTCGGCGGCGAACGCCTCAACCGCGAGACCGAGGGCTTCTATCTTTCGCCGGCGCTGCTCGTCGGGGCGAGCAACGACATGCGCACGAGCCGCGAGGAGATCTTCGGCCCCGTCGCCAGCGTCATCGAGGTCGCCGACTACGACGAGGCGCTGAAAGTGGCCAACGACACCCAGTTCGGCCTGTCGTCCGGCATCTGCACGACCTCGCTCAAGGCCGCCTCCCATTTCAAGCGCAATTCCGAGGCCGGCATGGTGATGGTCAATCTGCCGACGGCGGGTGTCGACTATCACGTGCCCTTCGGCGGCCGTAAGGGCTCCTCGCACGGTCCGCGCGAGCAGGGCGCCTACGCCCGCGAGTTCTACACGACCGTCAAGACGGCCTATACGCTCGCCTGAGCCGCCTGCTGGGCCGGAGCGATGGACAAACGGACCCGGAACTGGATCCTGATCATCGTCTCGACGACGATCATCCTCGCGGTCGCCTATATCTCGCGTTGAGCCGGGGCGGTCCGCGACCGCGCCAGACGCCCGGAAGCCTCGACCGACCCGGGGGTGAACGAAGCCATGTCGGCCACGTCCATTCGGCGTACGGCTTTGTCCTTTCGGCGCGGTTGCGCCGGCCGCGCCGGACTCATTTGATCTGATCGAATCCGCTTGGACGCGAAGCCCGCCGCCAGGCGCCGGCGGTGGATGTTCGTCGGGGGACGTTCGTCACGGGCGAATTGCGGCCACGCGCAGCCAGTATATCGAAGAACGGAGCAAATCCGTGCCGGTCCCAATGCCCCAAAAGGCAAAACGTGTCGACTGGGTCGATATCGGCAAGGGCTTCTGCATTTTCATGGTCGTCATGCTGCATTCGACCGGGGGCGTCGAAGAAGCGACCGGCGTCCAGGGCTGGCTGCATCCGGTCGTCGAGTTCGCCAGGCCGTTCCGCATGCCCGACTTCTTCCTGATAGCCGGGCTGTTCCTGAGCCGCCGGATCGACAGGCCGTGGCCGGAATACTTCGACCGGAAGGTCCTCCATTTCGCGTATTTCTACGTGCTCTGGATGGGGATCCAGGTCGGGTTGAAGACTGGGGTCAAGACCGGCATCTCCGACATACCGGGCGATTTCCTGTACGCGCTCGTGCAGCCGTTCGGCGCGCTGTGGTTCATCTACCTGCTGCCGATATTCTTCGTCGTCACGAAGCTCCTGCGCTCGGTGCACCCGGCGATCGTCCTGATTCCGGCGGCGATACTGCAGTCGACCGCCGTCGGCACCGGATCGATCGTCCTCGACGAATTCGCCATCCGTTTCGTCTTCTTCTATGCGGGCTACGCCTTCGCCCCGGCGGTCTTCGCTTTCGCCGAGCGGGTCGGCGAGCACCCGGGCATCGCGGCAGCGGGACTGGCCGTGTGGGCCCTGGTGAACGGCGGTCTCGTCTACGCGGGCGTGGCCGGGAACCCGGGTTTCAGCCTGGCGCTCGGGGCGATCGGCGCTCTGGCGGTGGTGTCCATGGCCGTCCTGCTGACGCGGACCCGGCTCTCGCAACCGCTGCGCTACTGCGGCGAGAACTCGATCGTCATCTTCCTCGCCTTTTTCCTGCCGATGGCGTCCACGCGTATCCTGCTGCTGAAAACCGGGATCGTCGGCGACGTCGGGACGATGTCGCTGATCGTCACGTTCGCCGCCATCATCGGCTCGCTCGTGCTGTTCTGGGCCGTGCGCGGCACCAGGCTCGGATTCCTGTTCAAGCGGCCGGCCTGGGCCCGTTACGAGCCAGCCGCCCGTCTGGCGGCGGCCGAGTAGCCGCCGGCGCCGGACCGGCCGTCGTGCCGCCCGGCCGTATCAGCGGCACTCCCAGCCGCCCACGATCGGATTCGTCGAATCGATGTTCTGCTGCGTCTCGAGCACGACATTGCCGGAACGCCGCCATCCGTCCGTCGGAGCGCCCCGCGGAAACCAGACGCCCCAGTTTCCGACGCAAGGATAGCGCGCGTTGGAGAACTTGTTGTTCAGGATCCGGATGTTCGTGACGGAGTATCCGCCCTGCGGGTTCGCTTCGGAGGGGCTGTAGTCCTCCGCGTAGACCGTGAAGCCGCCCCCGGCCATCAGATTGTTCTCGATCAGGATATTGCTGCTGTTTCGGCGGCCGTTCCAGACCGCCACGGCCGACGTCTGGTCCTGCTCCACGTCGAAGACGTTGTGCCGGATTATGCCGTTCGATGCCCCCTCGGTCTGGAATCCGTCGACGTGTCCGTTGCCGGCCTTGGTGGTGAAGTCGTGGAGGTAGTTGTCCTCGATAGTGAAATTGTCGGCGTCCCAGCTGAATATTCCGTCGTTGATGCCGAAGATGTTGTTGCCGCGCGCCACCAGCGACGCGCCTTCGTACCAGATGCCCGCGTGCGTGGCGTCGCTGCCGTCGAGCGTGGTGCGCAGGATGGTCGCGCTCGCACCCGGCGCGATCTTGATGACGCCGCTGCCGTTGGCGCCGCCGCTGCTTTCGATGATCCAGCTGTTCCTGACCGTGACGTTCCTGGCGTCGATGACCAGTCCGCCGGTGATCTTCTCGCCATCGATGACGGTATTGTCGGCGGTGATTGTGCGGCTCGGAGTGCTGCGCAACTGGGTGCCGGCCGGATAGCCGGTGTTCGCAGGTCCGGGCCAGCCGCATACTTCGAGATTGTCCCAGACCTCGTTCACGCAATCGACGCTGGTGGTCGAGAGCCGGAGCTTCCCGACCTGCGATTTCCGGTTGTTGACGAACCATATGTCGCCGTCCGGACCGACGGTCAGGCCCTGCACCGGAAACCCCGCGGTGCCGCCTGCGCCCGGGATCGGGAACTCCGTGATCTTCCCCGAGACCGAAATCCTCCCGATCCGCCCTTCCTTCTCGCCGAAATACAGCTGGTTGTCGGGCCCGGCGATTATGCTGATCGGGGTGCCGGTCAATCCCGCCTTGAAGAACTTCAGGCCGCGACCCGACACGTCGACGCTGCCGATGCGCTTCCGTTCCGGATCGCAGAACCAGATGCGGCCATCGGGTCCCGTGGTGATTCCGAAGCTGCCGCGCAGTCCGGATCCGGATCGAAATTCGCGGACCTGCCCGGACGCCGTCATGCGCGCGAGGTTCTTCGTCCGCCGCTGCAGCTTCCTTTTCTGCTTCGCGGACAGCTTCTTCCTCTGTTTCTTGGACTGCTCGACGAACCAGATGTTGCCGTCGCCGCCGACGGCGAGTGCGGACAGTTTCTTCTTGCCGGTTCTGATCGGAAAGTACTTCGTCTCTCCGCCCGGCGTGGTGCGGCCGAGCCTGCCGGCATTCGTCACGAACCAAAGATTGCCGTCGAGCCCCAACGTCATGTCCTGCGCCTGCGGCTTCGACAGCCCGGCCGGGAACAGCTGGATGTTTCCGCCCGCGGTCGTGCGGCCGACGACGCCCTTGTTGTAGCCGGTGAACCAGACGTCGTTGTTCGGGCCCGCGGCGACCGCCTGCACGCGAAATCGCGAGCCGGGGATCGTGAACGTGTCCGCGACGCCTGAAGGGCTGAACCGGACGATCGCGCCCGTATTCAGTTCGACGAACCAGACGTTTCCGCCTGCCGATGCGATACGTGCCGCACCGCCGCTTTGCACGGGCTTCGTCCAGACCGTCATCTGCAGGCCCTTCACGTTCGCCACCGTGCTCTGATAGGCGACGGACTGCGCCGGAGCCACGACGTCCGCCGGGGCCGGCAATGGCCAGAGGGCCCCGCCGGCGGCCGCAATCAGGACCGCGGACGCCACCCTGTGCTGTCGACGGGCAAATCCCGCCGAAGCACGCGAAGGGAAAAGGAACATGTGGCCTCCTTGTCGACGTGCGCGTTCGTATCGGAAGGTCCGGGCGATGAAGCGCTTCGGAGGCCGCCGCTGCAGTCCCGGCTTTCGCTCGCCCGGATCGCGCGCTGGAAGAGCGAACGCGCCATCGCAAAGCCGCTCGCGCGCTCTTACCGGATGTCGGCGGCCGCCAACGGCACGCAGGACCTTCGGCGACGGACTTGGAGCATGGAGAGACAATAGGGATGAAAAGAAGGTAAGGTTGGGGCCAAAAATTGACTCATTAACAACGCGGGTGCCGGTATTTCCCTAGGAGAGTGATCATATTTTCATCATCGGTGACCGGTTCTCGAAGTGCAAAATTTGAATATGTATCTCTTTCGACACCTAAGAAAGCCGCGGAATTAACCATGAGGCAAAGTTAACGCGATCTAAGTGGATGCTCCCATGGGAGTAGCCAATTACGCCTAATTGCGGCTACTTCATCCGAATCGGTACGCTCCCGCAACGCATGCGTACCATTTGGAGTAGTCCTTAGATGGTGTGAAAAAAACGCGAAACTACACCTAAGTCCCGAGCGCTATTGGACGCGAATCCAAGTTTAATGGTCGAACAGATACGGCAACCTTGAAGCGGGGATTTCGACGATGTCTGACAAGACTCCCGAAAAAATCAGCAATCCGGCTCGCCGGCATTTCATCGCCGCAGTTTCTTCGGCGGGCGCGCGGATCGCAGCGCTGGCCGCAGTGGCGGGAATTGCTCAGACGACGTCTGCCTCGGCCAAATCGGGCGGGATCAGCAAGTCGTTCCAGGGAACGGGTCACCTTCCCGGTGGCGGCGGTGGCGGAGGCGGCGGCGGAGGAGCTGGCGGCGGTGCCGGCGGCGCCGGCGGTGGTGGGGGCGGCGGTGGCGGAGCCGTCCAGTGCTTCCTGCGCGGCACGCATGTGCTCACCGACCGTGGCGAAGTCGCTGTCGAGGCGCTGAAGGCCGGCGACCTGGTTCAGACGCTCGACGGCGGTCGTGCGCCGATCAAGTGGATCGGTCGCAGGTCCTTCCGGTCGAGCGGTCGCGACTGGCCGGCCGACATCAAGCCGATCCGGATCGCGCGGTCGGCGATCGCCGACGGCGTGCCGTACCGTGATCTCTACGTTTCTCCGTGGCACTTCCTCTATTTCGACGGCCACCTGATGCCGGCGAAAGACCTCGTCAACGGCGTCACCATCGTCGCCGCCTTGCCGGAGGATGCGGCTGCGGTCGAGTACTTCCACATCCTCCTCGACAGCCACGACGTGATCCTGGCCGAGGGCGTGGCCGCCGAGACGCTCCTGCTGAAGGCGGGCGACCACGAGTACTTCTCGAACTTCGCCGAGTACGAGCGCCTCGTCGGAGCAGATGCCGTCGACATGACGCCCTGCGCTCCGCGCGTGTGGTACTCGGGCGGGCGGTCGCACCTGGCGGCACTGGCCCGTCTCGGCGCTTCGAACTTCGTCGACGTGCGCGACCCGATCCAGAAGGTCAATCGGCGGCTCGCCGCCCGGGCCCGCGCGATGGCGCCGGCGCTCGCGGCCTAGAAGACTGCGATAGCGCCGACGCTCGCAGGCTGGAAGAACAAGATGCGGCCGACCTCCGGGTCGGCCGCATTCGTTTTTCGGCTTTCCTGTGATTTGAAGCGAGATACCGTCGCGTTTTCGCCGGAGCGCGGATACGCGGTGGAATGGCGCCGGTCAGTGGCCGGATTCCGCCGGTATCGCCCGTTCTTCGGCGAGCTCTAGGCGGCCGGCTCTTGTACCCGGGACGGGGCATCCTCGGGCGATCCCACACCGACGTACCTCAAACCGGCCGCTCGTATGCGGGCGGCGTCCCACAAGCCACGCCCGTCGACGACGGCCTTCACGCCGTTCTGCGCGAGCCGTTCGAAATCAAGGTCGATGTACTCCGGGTGAGCTGTGTTCAGGATGACCACATCGGCACCTGATCGTTCACCGATATGGGCCGGCACAAATCCCTGACGCTCTATCTCCGCGTCCGAATAGAGCGGATCGTCGAGGGTAACCGTCGCGCCTCTCTGTTCGAGTTCACGCCTGAGCAGGAATGCCGGCGACAGAATGACTTCCTTCACGCGAGGTCTGAACGCCAGCCCCAGGATCATGACGTTCTTGCCGGCAAGGTCTCCGTACGCGCGCTCCAGTCGGTCGAGCAGGTGGGCGACCTGCGTATCGTTTATCTGGCGACTGCGCTCCGCCAGCGTCACGGGGGTTCCGTGACGCTGCGCGTCCCGAATCATGAAGTAGGGGTATACGGGTGTGCAGTGCCCTCCGACGCCGATGCCCGGCTGCAGTATGTAGGCCTCGCCGTCCGTGTTCGCGCACTCGATGACGCGCCAGAAATCCACGCCGACGGCCTCCGCATACCGAGCCATCTCGTTCGCCAGGGCTATGTTGACGTCGCGATAGATCATTCCCGCGACCTTGACCATTTCGGCGGCCTCAAGCGGACCGACGTTCTCCACGGGGGCCCTGAGGTAGCGTCCGTAGAACTCGACGGCACGTTCGGCGGCAGCCGGCGTCACGCCGCCGACGATTTTCGGAGTCTGGGTCAAATGCTTCAAAACGAGATTGCTCTTCACGCGCTCGGGGGAGTACGCGAGGTCGAAGTCGCTCCCGGCGGTGAGCCCCGAGCGTTCGAGTATCGGCATAAATACGCGCCGGGTCGTTCCGATCGGCACGGTCGTCTCGTAGGAGACCAGCGTGCCGCGGCGCATCGCGCCCGCGACCTGCTCGGAGACGGAGGTCAGGATGGAAAGGTCGGCGTCGTTGTCGTCTGTGAGAAGCGCCGGCACGATGACCAGGACAACGTCGGCTTCCGCCACCGCGGCGGGAGTATCGGTCGTCGCACTCAGTCGCCCCGCCTTCACTGCCGACTCGAGCAGTTCCGGCACACCGGGCTCGTCGATCGGGCATACGCCCCTGTTGATTTCGTCCACCACGGCTTGCCGCACATCGCAGGCGACCACCGTGGCGCCCTGAGATGCGATCTGGCATGCCAGCGGCAGCCCCATCTTCCCCGCGCCAACGACTACAACGTTCATCTTGCGGTATCCTTCAGCGACTGCACCCAATCCCTGGTCCTTGCCAGACCTTCGTCCAGGTCGACCTTCGGCTCGAACCCCAGCAACTCGCGGGCGCGAGTTACGACCGGGATCCGGGCGCGCACCTCGGCTCGGTCGACGTGTTCGAACTCGATACGCGAGCCCGGTACCAAACGCGTGACACGTCGCGCCAGCCCGAGCGTCGTCTCTACCTCACGAGGGTTGCCGATATTGAATGCCTTGCCCGCGGTATCCCCTGTTCTGTGCAGGATCGCCTCGACGGCATCGACCATGTCTGAAACGTAACACCACGCGCGCAGGGGGCTGCCGTCGCCGTAGACCTTGAGCGGCCGGCCCTCCACGGCCGCGGCCAGGAAGTTGCTGATGGCACCCTCTCCGGTTTGCCGGGGGCCGTAGATGTTGAACGGCCTCACGATCGTCGCCGCCATTCCATATTGCTCGGCGTATCGGAAGGTGAACTGCTCGCTCGCGAGCTTGCTCGCCGCGTAGACCCAGCGTCGTTCCGACGACGAGCCTATCGCTGCCGGGCGCTCCTCGTCGACCCAAAGGGCGTCCGAGCCGAAGATCTCGCTCGTGGAAAAGCCGACGAACCTCTCGACGCCTCGCTTTGCGCACTCTTCGAGAAGATTCACGGTCCCGAGAATGTTGACCTGAAGGGTCTTCAGCGATTCCTGATAATAGCTGCTCACTCCCGCGATTGCCGCCAGGTGAAGAACCGTATCGACTCCGTCGAGCGCACTGGCGATGGAATCGCGATCGAGAACGTCTCCGGAGACGACGTTAACTCGAGGATGACGGCCGAGCTCGGGAACATGCACGAGCGAATCCCGCCGGCCGCTGTCGAACAGGACGAGGTCCGCGTTTCCGGACAGCCGTTCGGCCAGATGCGTTCCGATGAAACCGCCGCCGCCGGTAATCAAAACCTTTTGCAAAGTATTCTCCCAAGATTGTCCAAACGGTTGTCCCAAGAAATGCCGGATCTTCCCTGTCGAACCCACGCTCGTGCTCGTGCCACGAATTGGCTCCTGCCTAGTGCGCCGGCCCTCCGGGATCCCGACCGGCTCCCGTTTTCACCCATGTCGATCGCATCGGGCGAAACTCATCTTGCCCGCGCGTCGGTGATCGCGACTGCCCCGACCGGCGTCGCCGGCCACGTCACCGCCGCGGCCGGGCCCAGGCATGAATTGACGTTCAACCCGGACCATTCGTTGGGTGTCGGCCGACCTGCCATGTTCGCTCGCCGGGATACGTGAAATCGCAAGGACTGCTATAGCGCTCGAACCCCATTCGACGAGTCTTGATCCGGTGCCGGCTCAAAACCGCGCCGGTATCCGGGGCGGCTCGACACGGGTAGATTTCACCTGTTCCTATAGGGTTTGTAAGCAAGTAATCAGGAACAAGATTAACGGGGTTCGACCCTAAGCTGCGTTTACCGGGCTGTGCCGAGATGCGCCGATCGACGAGCGATGATCGCTGGCCTGATTGGCGATCGCCCGCTCGAGAGCCGCGATCACCGTGTCCTGTTCGACCTCCGTCATTTGAGGGTAGAGCGGGAGCAGGATGCAGCGATCCTGGGCCGCTTCGGATTCGGTGAGCGGCCATCGGCAGACATGGCCGGCATACGCCGGCTCGCGGTGGATGCACATGATTCCGCGGCGCGTCGCCACGCCGTCGTTCAGCATGTCGTTCATCAGCGCCTTCTGATCGATACCCGACGGTAACCGGACGCAATAGGACTGCCAGTTGCTGCGGGCCCATTCCGGCTCGAACGGAGGCAGCACGCCGGCGATGCCGGTGAGGGCGTTTTCGTAACGCGTCGCCAAGGCGCGACGGCGTGCGACGATGTCGGGCAGCCGAGCGATCTGATGACGCCCGATCGCGGCCTGTATGTCCGTCAAACGATAGTTGAACCCCGGCACCTCGTAGCTTTCGAACAGCATTTTCGTGCTGCTGTGCCGGGTGGTGTCGGGGATGTTCATCCCGTGCTGGCGCAACAGCCGGAACTTACGGTCAAGGTCCGGATCGTTCGTGGTCAACATGCCGCCGTCGCCGACGGTAACGACCTTGCGCGGATGAAACGAGAAACAGGCGATCGCGCCGTGCGGGCGTCCGATCGCCTGCCATTCGCCGTCGAGCCTGATCTCGGATCCGATGGCGCAGGCCGCGTCCTCGATCAGGGGCACCCCGTACAGGTTCGCGATCTCCAGGACGGCCGCCAGGTCGAACGGCATCCCTATCTGATGGACGGCGAGAATGGCCTTGGTGCGCGGCGTGATCGCCGCCGAGATCGCCGAAGGGTCGATACAGAACGTGGCCGGATCGATGTCGACGAAAACCGGTGTCGCCCCGCACTGCACGATCGCATTGGCGCAGGCGATGAAGGTGTGGCTGACCGTGATCACCTCGTCGCCGGGTCCGACGCCGACGGCGAGCATCGCCAGGTGAAGGGCGACCGTGCAGTTCGAGACCGCGCAGGCGTGCGCGGCGCCGACGGCGGCGGCGAATTCCTCTTCGAACGCCTGGACCTGCGGACCCTGCGTGAGCCAACCCGACAGAACGACATCGGCGGCCGCACGCGCCTCCTCTTCGCCGAGGAGAGGCTTTGCAATCGGGATCATTCGGCGGCAACTCCGAGTTGGCCCCGTTCCTTCGCCCACCAGGAGACCAGGTCGGCCATGCCGTCGGCGAGATCGATCGAGGAACGGAAGCCGATCAGTCGTGCGGCTTCCTCGACGTCGGCACGTCGGCAGGAAACCGGATTGACGGCGCGCTCGGCCTCGTGGACCGGACGCAACTCCGACCGACCGAGAATGTCGGTGAGGAGATGAGCGAGTTCAAGCAGCGACGTCTCGGTGCCGGAACCGATGTCCAGCACGACGTCGCTGGCGGGGCAGGCGGCGGCGAGCACGTTGGCCCGCGCCACGTCGCAAACGTGGATCATGTCCATGGTCTGCAGGCCGTCGCCGACGATGATCGGCGGGTCGCCGTCCACGATCCGGTCCATCCACCGGATCAGTGCGTCCGTGCGCTTGCCGTGCAGATCCATGCGCGGCCCGTAGACGTCGAAGTAGCGCAGCGCCACGTAGTCGAGACGGTACATGTCGTTGAACGAGCGCAGCAACCCTTCGCCGAACGTCTTGCACGCGCCATGGAGCGTCCGGTCGGCATGGGAATGATGGCGCTCGGCCGTCGGAAATTCCCCGGCCATGCCGTCGATCGACGCCGTCGACGCCATCACCACTTTCTCGATCTTGTGGGCGACGCACTTCTCGAGGATGTCGAAGGTAGCCGCGGCCATGACTTCGAACGCGGCACGCGGCTCGGCGGCGCAATGCGCAGTGTGCAGGGCGGCCTGGTGGAAGACGATGTCGCTTCCGGCGATCAGCGTGTCCATGAGGGCGCTGTCGCGGATGTCGCCCTGGACGATATGCACGTTGCCGGACCTCGCCGCCTGCGCGATGTTCTCGATCCGGCCGCGCACCATGTTGTCGACGAGGACGATCTCGGCGCAGCCGGTGCTCACCAGCTGGTCGGCGATGCTGGAACCGACGAAGCCGCAGCCGCCGGTGATCAGGATGCGTTTGCCCTTCAGGCGGTCGAGCCGAGCGGACGGGTCCTTCGCAGATTCATGCTGCGTCTGCATGGGTCTTCTCGCGGATTGCCGCCAGCGTGGTCGCGACGGTCCGGACCTGGCCCTCGGTCATCTCGGGGAAGATCGGCAGCGACAGGGTGGTCGACGCGAAGGTTTCGGTCACCGGCAGGGAGCCGGCCGGATACCGCGGATCCGCATAGGCCCGCTGCAGATGAACCGGTCGCGGGTAGTGGATGCCCGTGGCGACGGCCGCGGCGGTGAGGTCGGCCTGCAGCTGATCGCGGTTCTGCGCCGTGATCGCATAGACGTGGTAGACGTGGTCTCGTCCTGCGGGTGCCGGCTTGCCGACATCGACGTCGGCGAGCAGGCGATCGTAGAGGGCGCCGATCTCCTGCCTCTTTTCCGTCCAACTCGGCAGATGGCGCAGCTTGACCCTCAGTATGGCGGCCTGCAGCGCATCCATCCGGTAGTTGAAGCCCTTCACGACGTGATTGTATTTCTCAGCCTGGCCCCAGTCGCGGAGAACGCGCATGCGCTCGGCGAACTCGGGCCGGTTCGTGACCACCGCGCCGCCTTCGCCGGCGGCACCGAGGTTCTTTCCCGGATAGAAGGAGAAGCACCCGATGTCGCCGAAGGCGCCGGCCCGGACGCCGTCGCGTTCGGCGCCGTGAGCCTGCGCCGCGTCTTCGATCACGGTGAGCCCGCGCTCGCGGGCGATTTCCAGGATGGCGGTCATGTCTGCGAGCCGGCCGTGCAGATGCACCGGCATGATCGCCTTGGTGCGCGGCGTGATGGCCGTCTTGAGCGCCGAGGGGTCCATCGTCCAGGTGTCCGGATCGATGTCCACGAAGATCGGCGTCGCGCCGCAGTAGAGGATTGCCGCCGCCGTCGCGACGAACGTCATCGAAACGGTGATCACCTCGTCGCCGGGGCCGACCCCTGCCGCGAGCAGGGCGAGATGGAGGGCCGACGTGCCGGTGTTGCAGGTTACCGCTTCGCGGGTGCCGCAATACTCGGCGAATTCGGATTCGAACCGCTGAACCGGCTCGCCCAGCACGAACCTGCCGCTATCGAGGATGGCGGTGATTTCCGGAAGCAATTCATCGCGGAGCGCGCGGTGCTGCGCGCCGAGGTCCTGAAAAGGGATCATGATGCAACCTTCAGACGGGGGAACTCTACTGGATGGCCGCCGGTGCCGAGCGATTGCGCCGCCGCCTCGAGCATGCGCACGACGCGCAACCCACTGACGCCGCTCGAGGTCGGCCGCTTCTCGCCGTTTATGCTTCCGACGAAATCCTCGATCACGCCGAGCAGGGCTTCGCGCGCGGAGAGCTGCGGGGCCCACATATCGCCGGTGCGATAGGAGATGCGGACCTCGTTCGCCTTCTGCGGATCGGCGGCCAGTTGGACGCCGCGATCGTAGACTTTGATCTTCTCGCTCGGCTCGAGGTCGTCGTAGACGATCATCCGCCGGCTGCCGCCGATCAGGGTGCGACGCACCTTGATCGGTGCCAGCCAGTTCACGTTGATATGGGCCAGCGTGCCGTTGTCGAAACGAACGCTGAGATGGGCGAGGCTCTCCTGGTCGTGATGGATGTGGCCCGCCCCGACCGCCGTGATGGACACGGGTTCAGCGTCCAGGATGTACTCGAGAATCGCGAAGTCGTGGACCGCGAGATCCCAGATCACGTTCACGTCGCCCTGGAACAGGCCGAGATTGATGCGCGTCGATTCGTAGTAGTAGACGTCGCCGACCGTACCGTCGGCGATCAGGTCGCGGATCTTCCGGACCGCCGCCGTATAGATGAATGTGTGGTCGACCATGAGCGTCAGCCCGTCGCGGTTCGCCAGGTCGACGAGGCGCTGCGCCTGTTCCGCAGTTTCCGTGATGGGCTTTTCGACCAGCACATGCTTGCCGGCGGCCAGCGCGGCCGCGGCGATGTCGTAGTGGGTGCGCACCGGGGTGGCGATCAGGACCGCGTCGACAGCGGGATCCGCCAGCATCTCCTCCCAGCCCTTATAGAGCTGTGCGTAGGGATGCCGTTGCCCGGCGCGTTCGCGGGATTTCTCCGAGGCATCCGCGACCGCGGCCAACCGACAGCCCGCCGACTCCGACACGCAACGCGCCAGGTTCGGTCCCCAATACCCGTAACCAACAAGACCGATTCCGATCATCAACGCAGCTCCGCTGATTTCGAATTGAGAAAACTGACATTGGCGTCCCGCTTCTCGCCGCCCTCGTCGAGGAAGCGGAGAACTCGGGCGGGTACGCCCGCGACGATCGCGTTTTCGGGCACGTCGTGGGTCACGACCGCGCCGGCGCCTACGATGGCGCGCGCGCCGATCGTCACGCCGGCGAGGATTGTGGCGTTCGAACCGATCGAAGCGCCGCGGCAGACACGCGTCGGCACGACTTCCCAGTCGGCCTCGCTCTGCATCGTGCCGTCTTCGTTGATCGCCCGCGGGAAGAGGTCGTTGGTGAAGACCACGCCGTGCGCAACCATGACGCCGTCTTCGATGGTCACACCTTCGCAAACGAAGGAGTGAGAGGAGATCTTGCAGTTCTTCCCGATCGTGCTGTTTTTCTGAATCTCGACGAACGGACCGATTTTACTGCCGCTTCCTATCTCGCAACCGTAAAGATTGACCAGATCGGGGTGCGTGACGGAAACATTTTCGCCGAAAACTACGTTTTTAAAAGGCATGTACTGTCCAGCCCTACTTGCGATGACGCGGAGGCTAGCGTTTGTGCCGTTCCGTAAAACCGCCCAAAATGGTCAGAAAGGCGCAAGCGGACGATGATCGCCTCGACCAAACGGATGAAATTCCGGACCCTATGACGGAGGCCGGCGGGCGATCGGAGGCGTTTGCGGAGAGCGGTAGTGCCTGGGTATGGTTTCCGGGCGTGGTTAACCGCGGTTGGCCCAAGTGCCTGTTTTATCAATCGGGTTGGGGATGGCCGTGCCGCCGCGTGGTCCGGTCTCGGACGCCCTGGAGGTCGTTCGTCGGCTTCTTGTGCATGTGCGAAGCCGCGCCTCGCCATGTCTCTGATTAGTCGGCGGTATTTCGGCGCGTTCGGCCTCGCTGCGACACCGCCGAGACGAGGGCATCGCCGGCGCTCGCGAATTCGATTCGAACGTGCGGCGGACCGTCGTTCGCGGCGGCGTTCCGGCTGACGCGAATCGGACTTCAACCTGGGTTTTCATACGTCTTTCGATGTCGGCGGCGAACTCGGACTAGCCAATTTTTGCCGGGCCCATACCAACGACGGTTCGCGGACACTAGTATTTTGATCGGCCGATAGGCCAAAACAATAGCTCAAGCTCACTCGGTATAATCCAAGAATACGGAACCTAGCCGAAAAAGTATTTTCCGGAGCCGCGAGAAATACTTGATCGCTTGATGGCCGCGCGGGAGTGTGGCGCCGAAATCAAGCGTGCCCGGAGTAGGTTCTATGCAATCGCCGACGATCAAGCCGAGCTCTCTGCCGCGTGGACTTTCGCGACAGGGCCGCATGGAGCTCGCCGGGAACGTCTCCAACGACATGCGCGGTCGGATCGAGCAATTCATCCAACTCGCGGAAGAGGGACTTCCCAGGCTCCGCGCCGGCGACGGGTTCGCCTACACGGGCCGTCGGGTGCCGGGCGTGATCCCGGAAGTCAAGCCGGAAGGCGACAGTCTCCGCTACGCGCTGATCGTGGCTCTCGGCCTCGCGCAGCGCGAGCGGGCGGTGCAGTGGCGTGTGCTCGGCGGTTCCGGCGCCTCCGACCTGGCGATACGGGGGGCCAAGCGCGCGGAGGCATCCGAGGATCTGGGCGCCGTCGCGCTCGGCGCCTGGGCGGCCGCGGAAGTCGCCGGTCGCGCAGACGAAGGGCTCTTCGACCGGTTGGAACGTGCGATCGGTTCCGATGCCGCTATCGACACGGTGATCTGCGCCTGGGCATTGACGGCGGCGGTGGCCGGGTTGCCCTACCGGGACACGTCGGAACTGGCGAAAGCGGCGGCAAAGCGCCTGCGGGCGGCGCAGTCGCCCGCCGGTCTGTTCCCGCACAGGCTTCCGGACACGGCGATCGGCCGCCTGAGACGCCACGTCGGATGTTTTGCGGATCAGATCTACCCGATCCAGGCGCTCGCCCGTTTCGCGGTGGCGTTCGCCGACGAGCGGGCACTCGCCGCCGCCAACGCCTGCGCGGCCCGCATTGTCTCGTGCCAGGGTCGAGAGGGCCAGTGGGCGTGGCACTACGACGTGCGCGATGGAAGCGTCGTCGAGTGCTACCCGGTCTACAGCGTGCATCAGCACGGCATGGCCCCCATGGGGCTTCTGGACCTCTTGCAGGCCGGCGGAAACGACTATCTCGAGGCCGTCATCAAGGGCGTCGCGTGGCTCGACCGGCATCCCGAAACATCGGCTCAGCTGGTCAGCAACGACGTTCACATGATTTGGCGAAAGGTCGCGCGGCGCGAGCCGAGGAAGGTCGTGCGAACCATCGCGTCCGTGGCGACGGCGACCGCGCCGGGTCTCCGGATTCCCGCCGTCGACGCCGTGTTTCCGGCCAACCGGATCGACTACGAGTGCCGTCCGTACGAGCTGGGCTGGCTGCTCTACGCCTGGTGCGCTGACAGCGTCATGTTCGATCTGCGCAGGCCGGTCGAAAGACCGGCTTCGCAGCCCGCCCCGGGCCGGCCGGCAACCGATCACGTTTCCCCGTTGTTCGGGCTGCGGGTCCATGCGCTGCGGATGGATGATGTCGTCGACCGGTGCAGACGCGCGGTCGATACGCGCGATCCCCTGCTGCTGGGCGTCGTCAACGCTTCCAAGGTCGTCAGCATACGCAAGGATACCGCGCTGCACGGCGCCCTTCAGACGTGCGACCTTCTGCTCGCCGACGGCCAGTCCGTGGTGTGGGCGAGCCGGCTGCTGCGCAAGCCGGTGCCCGAGCGCGTGGCCGGCATAGACATCTTCGAGCGTCTCCTCCACATCGCGCACAAGGAGAACCGGTCGGTCTTTCTCCTCGGGGCGAGACAGGACGTCCTGCGGGATCTCGAGGCGCAGCTGCGCCGCCGTTTCCCGGGGCTGCGGATCGCCGGTCGGCGGCACGGCTATTTCGAAGACCACGAGGCCGAGGCGATCGCGGCGGAGATCCGCGATTGTCGGCCCGACATGCTGTTTCTCGGCATGCCGTCTCCGAAGAAGGAGATGTTCCTGGCCACTTTCCGCGACACGCTGGCCGTGCCTGTCATGCACGGTGTCGGCGGCTCCTTCGACGTGCTTGCCGGCAAGACGAAGCGCGCGCCGCTGAGCTGGCAGAAAACGGGAATGGAGTGGGCGTTCCGCCTCGTGCAGGAGCCGCGCCGGATGTGGCGTCGCTATCTGCACACCAACACGGCGTTCATCGTGTTGACGGTGAAGGAGATGGCCGGGTTTCGAATGACCCCGCCGTCGCTGCCGGTTGCCTCGCCGCGGGTTGTTACAGCGGCATCCAAGTCGTCTACGCGTACCTCTCGACCGGGATTTCATCATGGGTGAAGTGTTCAACGGACGGGTTGCCGTCCTGGGTTTGGGCTACGTCGGCCTCCCGACCGCCGTCGCTCTGGCGACACGAGGTGTCGATGTCATCGGGGTCGACGTCAATCCGAAGACGATCGAGGCCGTGTCGCAGGGACGGGTTCCGTTCGTGGAGCCCGACCTCGCCGTGGGCGTCAGCGGCGCCGTGGCGCTCGGCCGGCTCACCGCAACGATGGAGACGCCGGAGGCGGAGGCCTACATCATTGCCGTACCCACGCCCTTCAATCCCGATCGGACCGCTGACCTGAGCTACGTGAAGGCGGCCGCGGAACAGATCGCGCCGCGCATCAAGCCGGGAGCGATCGTGATCCTCGAATCGACGTCGCCGCCCGGGACGACCGAGAAGGTCAGCCGCTGGATCGGCGCGCTGCGGCCCGACCTGAAGATGCCGCACGACAACGACGGCGTCACCGAGGTTCATGTCGCCCATTGCCCCGAGCGCGTGCTGCCCGGCCGGATCATGATCGAGATCGTCACCAACGATCGCGTCATCGGCGGCATGACCAGTCGCTGCGCCGAGCGCGCCGCCGCCCTCTATCAGGTATTCGCGCAGGGCGAGATCCTGCTGACCGATGCGGCGACCGCCGAGATGGCCAAGCTGGTCGAGAATGCCTATCGCGACGTGAACATCGCCTTCGCCAATGAACTGTCGATGATCTCCGAGGAGTTGCACCTCGACGTGTGGGAAGTGATACGCCTGGCCAACCGGCATCCGCGGGTGAACATCCTCAGCCCCGGACCCGGGGTAGGGGGGCACTGCATTCCCGTCGACCCCTGGTTCATCATCAGCGCGGCGCCGGGCGCCGCCAAGCTTCTGCGGGCGGCGCGCGAGGTCAACGATCACAAGCCGCACCACGTCGCCAACGCGGTCATCGCGAGCTCGGAGCGTTTCCGCGAGCCGGTGATCTCGTGCCTCGGATTGAGCTTCAAGGCCGATGTCGACGACTTCCGGGAAAGCCCGGCGATCGAGGTGGTGGAGTTGATCGCCGCTGCCCGGCCGGACGTCACCGTGCTGATCTCCGACCCCTTTATCAACGGCACGATGCCGGGTCGGTTGGGTGACATGCCGAATGTTCGCTTGGAATCGGCCGCCGATGCTGTCGACCGGGCCGATATCGTCGTACTTCTCGTCGAGCACGAGAAGTTCAAGTCGTTGCGTCATACGCGCTTTGGCGGGAAGGTCGTCTACGACACGCGCGGCGTCTGGAACTGACGGCGTCGCGGTGGGCTGGCGGGGCCGGCTGGCACCCTCGCACTTCGATAACATCTAGACCTGAAGTCCAGGGGGCCGTCGGCCGGGCGGGGGCG
>JAEWYT010000188.1 GCA_023458595.1 Pseudomonadota bacterium | reverse complement strand
GCCGCCGGCCGCGGGGGCGGACACGGCGGCCGGTGCCGGTTCCGGTTGCGGCGCCGGCGCGCAGGACGCGGGACCGGCGGCCGGCACGCGGCGGGCGCGCACCCAGCCCTCCCTGAAGGCGCGCCGGTAGAGCGAACTCAGATGGACGCCTTCGACGGCGGCGATCGCGGCGGCGCTCATGCCGGGATTGCCCTCCCAGAGCGCGCGCATGAGCGCGAGCCCCTGCGGCGTCATGGACTTTCCTGCGGGCATGGGAGCCTCCCGGCACGCGAACCGTTCCGGACCGTCCGGTCGCGGCCGCACATGCCTGATCGTGTCGGAGAAACGGGTATCGCCCGGCGCCGTCGGCGGGACCTCTCACGGCCCCGAGGCGCAATCGTCGAGCATGGCGCAACCATAGCCGGGCAGCGTCACGCTGTCAAGGACTTTTTTCCTAGGATTGTTTTCCACCGCATCGTCATGGCGATCGCGGGCCTTCGCCGCGGCGCGGACCCCGGCCGAGGGGCGCAAAAAGGAAAGGCGTCGACCGGACGGGTCCGGCCAACGCCTCCCTGTCTCGGAGCCTATGGTCTCGAGCCGGAAGCGATCCATGGTTCGCCGATCCGAGGATCGTCGATCCGAAGGTTCGTCGCCGGGCCCGGACCAGGGGCCCCGAACAACCGGTCTCCAGGACGCCTCGTTTCCGAGCCGCCCGGTGTCCCGGCGCGGGGTCTCGCCTGCCCGCGAAGGCCTTCGAGCCCCACCGTCGAACGGATATGCCGCCGTTCACGGAAGCACCGGCCCGGTCCGCTGGCGCCGATCGTCGCCTGGCGGGCGGTCCCGCGCGGCTCTTCCCGGTGGCCGCGTCCGGCCGAACGGGGTTCGGCCGTCGCAGGCGCGGAAAGCGCGGGTTGCGGGCTGCCCGGCTGCGGTTGGCCTTGTGAGCCCCCTGGGAGCCAACCCAGGGTCCGCTCCGGACCCGCGATAATCAGCCTGCGCCTCATCGCCCCCCGCGTCGAGCGGGAAATTCGCGCGGCTGTGCATAACCCGGCCAGGTTGTGGATAACGTCGCGGGAGGGGGCGCGGCGGAGCCCGGCATACAGCGAGCCATCTGGTCAATGCACATCGTGGCAGCCGCCCGTTTGATCAAGGAAGCGCGGTCTGGTACGCGGGGGCTGAGAGGGGACGGTGATGTTCGATCTACTCAAGGAATCCGGCTTCACTATCGAGACTCTGTCTCACGCGGAGGCCATCCTGTCGGGAGATTTCCCGGCGGTTGCAAGCGAGATAGAGGAAATCCTGCTTGGCTCCTCTGTGCCAATTGAGGAGATCATCGGTTCCGGAGGCGGTGAAACGAAGGGAACTCAGCGGCTGCGGCGCGCTCTTCGCAAAAAAGGATGGCGAAAACACAACTTCACTGTTCAACGAGTCATCGACGGCAGACCTCTTGAATCGAAATCGCACGAGATCGACCACATTCGCACGTTTCCGGGCGGCACGATCGCGCTCGAAATCGAATGGAACAACAAGGATCCGTTCTTCGATCGCGACCTCGAAAACTTCAAGCGCCTGCACGCTGATGGCGCCATTTCGCTTGGGGTCATCATCACCCGTGGCCCCGACCTCCAGGATCAGATGAAGGCCTTGGTCCGCCGCTTCGTCGACGAAAACGACATAGACAGTCACGACGATATGCAGCGGATAGGCCTCACGCGCACAGACCGACAGAAAAAGGAAGTCATGAAGCGAGTAGAGCGCGAGGTTAACCCGATCTCATTCCGGGATGCTTGGGTAGATCACTTCGTTAGCGACAAATTCGGAGCCGCCACGACGCATTGGCGAAAGCTTGAGGATCGCGTTCGACGGGGCGTCGGCAATCCCTGTCCACTGGTGCTTATAGGCCTACCGGCAAGCCTGGTTACATTCGGCGAAGACCCGACCGAGGTTGAAAAGCTTATTGCTGAAGGTGAAAAAGAGGACAAGACAGAAATTTCAGTCGAATAATATACGTCCCGCCTGACTATTATAAGCATAGGTAGACCATGTGGGACGATAGCTGTCGTCGGCCTGGTTACCCCACACTTCCCAATTCGCGCGCTTTCCACGCGCAAACATCTCTAAATACGGCCCCGAAGAACAGGCCTCAACAATAGCGTACTGCTCGTCGGGCTTCCGAGAATGCTCGCGCTTGCGCGTCGCAAGATAATTCACCTGCCGGCGTCCGGGGGACAAGGTCCGCGCGTTCTTTCCGCGCGTCCCAAAAAGAATCAACTCGGTGACGTTCCGAAAATAGAAGCCGACTCCCCGTCCGTCCGACCCACCGTCCTTTCTGACTTTGTGCCAAACCAGGTTGGATTTATATGTGAAACCCCACGCCTGAAGTACCTGAATTCCTTCGGGTAGAAGCGCATTCGGAACCCACAAGTAAAGGTGCGATGTGGACGCAGCTATTTCCTTGACGGGAAGAGCCATAATCTCCGAAAGGCTCATGGTCCCATAGCGCGCAAGACGACGATGTTCCGGCGCGACCTTGCCGGTTCTATTGGCAAACTGCCACGGAGGATCGGCCAATATAGTTCCAAACCGACGCCCGTCGGCGAAATTGAGCAGGTCCGCGCCTGGGTCTACCGGCCTGATATTCATGCTCACTGTCCTTCGCCGTTGCCATCATGAAGCAATGAGAACATAATAAGAACATAGAAGCCGCTTCGATTCAAGAGTCGATTCGGCTCATCCGACTGTATTGGAGGATGGCTATGGCCACCAACAAACCTTATGGCGACAACCGGCGGCGGGGCGCCGTGCGCGACCGATCGCAGACCTATAACCCGGCCAATGACCGCTGGACCAAACGCGACACCGACACCGGTCGATTCATGGATCAAAAGGCTGACAAAACGCCCTTTAAGGGCGTGCGCAAGGAAAAACCCTCCAAGTAATGCGCCCCCTCACCGCGCCCTGCAGACGAACACCGGCTGGGCGGGGACGTCGGGGTCGAAGGAGACCGTCTCGAACCGGTCGCCCCAGGCGGTCGCGAGCCAGGCGGGGCCGAAGGCCGCGTTCTCGTAGTCGGTCGGGGCGGTGTCGTCGGTGGCGACGAAGGCGAAGCCGCCGTCCGCAAAGCGCGCGATCGCGGCGTCGAACTCGGCGGTCAGGCCCTCGCGCAGGCGCCAGCGGCCGTGCGGGGCCTCGCCGCGGGCGATGCGGGCGCGCAGGCGCTTCAGGTGCGGCAGGCCGTAGGTGGTGGCGACCAGGAGGCCGCCGGGACGCAGGATGCGGGAAATCTCCCGCGCCGAGTGCAGGTTCAGACGCTCCGACAGGTGCGAGAACACCGAATTGGCGAGGACGAGGTCGAAGCTCGCATCCGCGTAGGGCAGCGGCTCGAAGGGCGCGGCGACGTCGAGCCGGGCGCCGAGCATCGAGGCCTCCCAGAACGGGGCGAGGCGCGGATTGACGTCGAAGGCGGCCATCCGCTCCGGCGCGAAGTCGCGCAGGAAATAGCGCCAGATGCGGCCCCAGCCGGCGCCGAAATCGAGGAAGCGGCCGCCCCCTGCCCCGCCTTCCGCGCCCGCCGGCCCGTGATCGCGGCAGGCGGCCATCGCGCGGGCGTAGAGCTCGAAGGCCTTGCCCATCGTCTGCTGCGCGGGGCCGGAATTGTAGGCGCGCTGCACCTCCTCGGGCGGGAACCCGGGAAGAGCGGGATCGGGCCGGCCGGCGGCCGCCGCCTCGGCGCTCGCGAGCAGCCGGGCGTGCCAGTCCGCCGGGGTCATCGCCCGGGCCGCCTCGTGGACGCCTGAAAGGCCGGTCGTCGCCGCTTCCACCTGAACGTAACCCCTCCTGCCGGAACGGGCAGGTAATGGCCGCTCGCCCCGTCGATGTCAACGCGAGCGCCGACGCGAGGCGGGCATCGAAACCGGGGCAGCCCCGGAAAATCTGCGGGGAAACGCTGCGGGGAAACGCTACGGGGGAAACGGGGGGAAACCGCGGCGGACGCCGGACCCGGCATGACGATTGCGGCCGCGTAGACCGGCGCGCCGATTTCGGTTAACTTATATTGGCTGGCTTACAAATAGCGCCGGAGGGGCAGGCCGGCGCGGGAGTGAGGGATGCATTGCCCCATTTGCGGGGGGACGGGCGTCGTCGCCGTTTCCCATGAGTCGGCCGTTGCCGGCCGGACCCGAACGACGACAGGGATCATTTCCTGCCGCGGCTGCGGAGGGAGAGGCGTCGTCCCCGAACCCGAGCGCGCCCTCCCGGGCGGGTCGGCGGCAGAGGACGAATTGCACACCACCCGTCAGCTCCTCGTCTACACGTTGCGCTACAGCCGCGTCTTCCCGCCGGAGACCACCGACATCTGGATCGAGGACCTGAACGGCCTCGACGTCCGCGCGCCGGAGGCGGGGCGCGTCGTCCTGGTCGAATTCCGCGAGGGATACGAGTGGGCGAAGCACCGGCACAGGCCGGGGCCGGAGGCCACGGCAGGCGACGTCGTCGCCATCGTCTTCGACCGGGAGACCGGCGAGATCGAGCGGCACATCGGCGTCCTCGAGGCGCTCATGGAAGAGGTCCGCGAGCGGATCGACGAGGACGGCTGAGCGGGGCCGCTCAGGTTCCTATTGCATTGCACAACGACCGGTGCGAGGCTGGCCGTACACGGAGTCTCTAGGCCTGCGGGGGTCGGCATGGCCGGGTACGTCTATACGCTCGCACAGCAGAAGGGTGGGTCCGGCAAGACCACCATCGCCGCGCATCTGGCCGTCGCGCTGGCGCGGGCGGGCAAGCGCGTCGCCATCCTCGACACCGATCCGCAGGGCAGTCTCGGCGAGTGGTTCGAGGCGCGCGAGGAGCGCTTCGGCGAGGACAACGCCGGCCTCGTGTTCCGCACCGCGTCGGGCTGGGGCGCGCGCCGGGAGGCGCGCTCGATGGCGCGCGAGTTCGACAGCGTCGTCATCGACACGCCGCCGAAGTCGGATCTGGAGTCGCGTCCGGCGATCGAGGTGGCGAGCCTGGTGCTGGTGCCGATCCAGCCGACGCCGGTGGACCTGTGGGCGACCGACCCGACGCTCGAGCTGGTCGCCAAGGAACGGGCCTCGGCCATGCTGGTCGTCAACCGCGCGCTGAAGCGCGCGTCGCTGACGGCGGAGATGCTGGAGGCGATCGGCGGGCTCGGCCACCGCGTCGCCGAAACCGCCCTGGGCAGCCGCGTGGCGTTCGCCTCCTCGATGGGCGACGGCCGCACCGTCGTCGAGACGCAGCCGTCGAGCACGGCGGCGCAGGAAGTGCTGGCGCTGGCTGAGGAAATCCTGAAGGTCTCGGCCGAGCTCGCCGACTGACCGGCACTGCCCCGCGGGACTGCCCTGCGGGACTGCCGCGTCCGGCCCAGACCAAAGAGAAATCGGCCGCGCGGCCGGGGGATCAGTGCTGGGAGGAATCCTCGGCGGGATCGCCGGCGAACGCCAGAAGCGCGCCGCCGAAGAAGATGGCGAGGATCACGACGCCCGCCGCACCCAGAATCAACGCTGCCATCACCAACTCCCGAAACCGCTCGGGCACGTGCCGCATCGCCCGGCTCGCCCATTCGTCCCGCCGCCCGGAGAACGCGGGTGCGGCGGAAGCCCGATCAATACCAGAGCCCTATTAATCCGGCCTTACCTTGTCGGCGCCAAGGTGAATCGATGGCGCAACGGGCGATTCAGCGTGGCGAAATCATGGTGAACGCCCGGCCGGCCCGAAACGCGCTCGGCCCGCGCGAGGGCGGGCCCAACGGCAGGTCCGTGAAGGGGTGGCGGCGTCAGGCCGCGCGGGCCTGCTCGGCCTCGTGCTCCGCGGCCTTCGCGGCCGGCCGCAGCTCCACGACCGGGGCCGTGTGGCGACGGTAGGTGCCCTCGGCGACGGCCATGATGTCGCTGCGGTTCAGGCCGATGTCGGCCAGATCGCGGTCGGTCATCTGCGACAGCTCGCGGTAGATCCTGTCGACGGCATGCCGGCGCTCGAGGCTCGAGACGGTACGCTTGCCGAGCCTGACGAGCGGGGCGAACAGCCGCGCGATGCCGGTGAAGAGCGCATGGGCGACGTCCGCCATCGCCTCGGCCCGCAGACGCTGGGCTTCGATCTGCAGCTTGCTGATGCTGCCGATCGGCGCGTCCTGGAAATTCGTCTTGGTAGTCATGATAGTCTCCTGTTGCTGCGACGCAGCATTCTCTTGAATCATCTCTTGCGATGGAGATGTAAGGTGTTGCGAAAATTAGAGAAGCGGGTGATGCGGCAACGCAGCAATGCGTGCAGAGCATAGCTTACGCAGCGCACGTTGTGCGCTATTGACGCAGCGGCGAAGGACGCGGCAGCGGCGGCCCGACGGGCTCGGCGACGGGCGGCGGCGGCTGGAAGGTCTCGCAGGCGGTGGCGGCGACGGCGGCCTCGACGCGCGGGCGCAGGCTCGGTTCGGCGACGAGGGCGCGGATCAGCGCGAAGCCGGTCCCGGTCGGCGCTTCGATCGTCAGGATCTCCTCGTCCGGTTCGGGGTATTCCAGCCGGAACTGGCGCATCTGCCGGGCGTCGCGGACCTCGCCCTGGCTGCGCGTCGCCGTCGCCGGCGCGTCGTTGGCCGCGGAGGA
>JAEWYT010000187.1 GCA_023458595.1 Pseudomonadota bacterium | reverse complement strand
GCACCGGGGGGGCGCCCGGGCGGCAACCCGCGGGCCCGTCGGGCGCGGGGCTCAGGCCGCGCGCAGGTTCTCCTTGCCGACGAAGGCCTCCGCCTTGTCGAGGGCGCGACCGAGCCGGTCGAACAGCTCGCCGATCTCGCCGTCCGAGATGATCAGCGGCGGGCACAGCGCGATGATGTCGCCGCCGAGCGCGCGCACGATCAGGCCTTCCTCCTCGGCGAAGGCGGCGACCTTGGCGCCGACCGCCTTCTTCGGATCGAAGGCGCGCTTCGACGCCTTGTCGGCGACGAGCTCGAGCGCGCCGATCAGGCCGAGGCCGCGCGCCTCGCCGACGAGCGGGTGGTCGGCGAGCGCCTTGATCCGCGCCTGGAACGCCGGCGACACCTTGCCGACCTGGCCGACGATGTTGTCGCGCTCGTAGATCTCGAGCGTCTTCACCGCGACGGCGGCGGCGACGGGATGGCCCGAATAGGTGTAGCCGTGGCCGAAGGTCCCGATCTTCCTGCTCTCGTCGACCATCGCCTCGTACATGCGCTCGGGGATCATCACCGCGCCGATCGGCTGGTAGGCCGACGACAGCGCCTTGGCGACCGACACCGTGTCCGGCTTCATGCCCATGGTCTGGGCGCCGAACATGGTGCCGAGCCGGCCGAAGCCGCAGATCACCTCGTCGTCGATGAACAGGATGTCGTACTTGTCGAGCACCGCCCTGACCTTCTCGTAGTAGGTCTTCGGCGGGATGACGACGCCGCCGGCGCCCATCACCGGCTCGGCGATGAAGGCGGCGACCGTGTCCGGGTCTTCCTTCTGGATCAGCGCGTCGAGGTTGTTCGCCATGCGGGTGGCGAAGTCCTCTTCCGTTTCGCCGGCCTCCATGCCGCGATAGGGATGCGGGCAGTCGGCGTGCAGGATGTTGGCGATCGGCAGGTCGAAATCGATGTGGTTGGCCGGCAGGCCGGTCAGGCTCGCGGACGCGATGGTGACGCCGTGATAGCCGCGCAGGCGCGAGATGACCTTCTTCTTCCTCGTCCGGCCGAGCGCGTTGTTGAAGTACCAGGCGAGCTTCACCTGGGTGTCGTTGGCCTCCGAGCCCGAGGAGACGAAGAACACCTTGGAGATGTCGCAGGGCGCGATCTCCTTCAGCTTCTCGGCGAGCGCGATGCCCGGATCGTGGCTCTTGCCCGCGAACAGGTGGCTGAAGGACAGCTTGCGCATCTGCTCGGCGGCCGCTTCGACGAGCTCCTCGTTGCCGTAGCCGAGCGCCGTGCACCACAGGCCGGCGAGGCCTTCCAGGTATTCCTTGCCGTTCGAGTCGTAGAGGAAGACGCCCTTGCCGCGTTCGAACACGATCGGACCGGTCGTGCGGAAGGAATCGAGGTTGGTATAGGGATGAAGCACCGTCTCGATGTCACGGACGGCGAGATTGGAAAGCGGCGGCATGGGTTTGACTCCGATTGGCGTGAGGCCCCGAAGACAGAGGGGATTTGCCCGGCATCACAAGCCGATCTGACGGCGAAAGTAAAGCCGCGGTGTACACGTCACCCGCTAGGGTTTTGGTGGCCACAAAGTCGAAGCGGGGGCGGCAGTATTCGCAGTCGCGGACGGACCACCTTGTAACCGCGCCAACGCGGCTCGACGCTCAAGCAGCCGCAAAAGTTCTTCTTCCGCAATTGAGTTCGGATAATATACTCTACTAAGGTCATCTAATCTTAATCCGTCAGACAAGCCAATATCTTTCGCCATTTCCTGAAGAAGTGCTCTGAGGCGATCTTCTTGTATGTGATCAGGAATTTTCCTTGCCGGATCAAAAGTGATAAATAGCTCTGACCACGCTTCCCTAATTTCCCTAGATTCGTTGAATACAACATCAATAAGATTTAATACACGAACAGAATCTCTAGAAGCTAGAGAAGCGCGTTCTTGCATAAGAGTTGTAAATATAAATAATTTCATACGTCGTTTTTCATTTTCCTTTTCGTTATTTTGGCGAAGTTTTTCCGCGAGGCTGGCTGCCGATTTCGGCCCTCGCCACGCCGCGAGAGCTGCGAATATCGTTGCTATTGCGCTCAGGAACGCAGCAATAACCGAGGGGTTTTGTCCTGCAAATTCAAACATTCATATGTCTCGCAACTTAACGAGCCGAATGTTTACTGGACCAAGAGAGGTGGATAACGGAATGAATTGCTCCGGATCGAATTGAAGGGGAAGTTTTGAGTCTATTGTATATTCAATGCCCTCGTCTCCTGTATTAATACCTTGAACAAGGTTGTAGTTTGGCGGCGCTTTGACAACGAGGGTAGCACTATAGCATTGTTCGTCAGGGGCAACCCTATATGAACCATCAAACTTGACCCCATCAACGTCAACACCAACAATTTTCCCTTCTTTGAATACAACTAAGCCAAATCCGTAGTTCGCACGACCTGTAAAATACGCCGCATAAAATCCGTCGATTGAGTTAGGCATAGGTGATCCTGAAGCGGTTCCACGCAGAAGAAGCCAGACCTATTTGCACCCAGATAAGCTTAATTATACAGCGAGCGTAATGCGAAATACAACTGGCGATATCCTCGGCAGCGAAAGAAATTGCATTTTAGGTGGTCAGCCGATACTAGACTAGGCGCGCTCTATCGATGGATTGCCCGTTTATGGCCTGTGACAGTACCCTGATCCCCAAGACCGCCGTCGAGATCCGCGATCTCCTGCAGGAGGGCGAGATCACGCCTCTGGATCTGCTCGATACGCTGGAAGCGCGCATCCCTCAGGTGGAGCCCGCGGTCAACGCGCTGCCGACGCTCTGCTTCGATCGGGCCCGCGCCAGGGCGAAGGCGCTCATGGACAAGCCGGTCGCCGGGCGCGGCGTGCTCGCCGGCATCCCGGTGCCGATCAAGGATCTCGTGGACGTCCAGGGCGTGCGCTCGACCCGCGGCTCGCCGATCTTCGCCGACACGGTGCCGGAGGAGTCCGACGTCCTGGTCGAGAACCTCGAGGCGCAGGGCGGCGTCATCTACGCGAAGTCCAACACGCCGGAGTTCGGCGCCGGGGCCAACACCTTCAACGAGGTCTTCGGCCGCACGCTCAATCCGTGGAACACCTCGCGCTCGGCGGCGGGCTCCTCGGGCGGCGCGGCGGTGGCGCTGGCGACGGGCACCGCCTGGCTCGCCCACGGCTCCGACCTCGGCGGCTCGCTGCGCAATCCGGCGAGCTTCTGCGGCATCGTCGGCATGCGGCCCTCGCCGGGGCGCTGCGCGGCGACGCCGGGCCTGCCCGTCGACCAGACCATGGGCATCGAGGGACCGATGGCCCGAAACGTCGAGGACCTGGCCCTCCTGTTCGACGCCATGGTCGGCGAGGACCCGCGCGACCCGATCTCGCTGCCCTCGGACGGGCGCTCCTTCCTCGCCTCCGCCCGGTCCGGCCGGAAGCCGAGGAAGGTCGCCTGGACCAGGGATTTCGGCATCACGCCGGTCGATCCCGAAGTGGCCGAGATCTGCGAAACGGCGGCGCACCGCTTCGCGGAGGCCGGCGTCGTCGTGGAGGAGGCCTGTCCCGATCTCGCCGAGGCGCACGACTGCTTCCAGGTGCTGCGCGCCGCCGGCTATGTGGCGGCCATGAAGGGCCTCTATGCGGCCCATCGCGACAAGCTGAAGCCCGACGTGATCTGGAACATCGAGGCCGGCCTCAGGCTGACGGGGGCCGAGATCGCCGCGGCGCAGGAGCAGCGTCTCGCGCTTTTCGACCGGATGCGGCGGTTCCACGACGAGTACGACGTGCTCGTCGCGCCGTCCACGATCGTCGGCCCCTATCCGGTCGAGCAGACCTACGTCGCCGAATGCGACGGCCACCGCTTCTCGAACTACATCGAGTGGCTGGCGGTGGCCTATCCCGCGACGCTGTGCATGTGTCCTTCGATCTCGATTCCCGCGGGGTTCACCAAGGAAACCCTTCCGGTCGGCATTCAGCTGATCGGCGCGTGCCGCGGCGAGCACCGCCTGCTGCCGGCGGCGAAGCTGCTCGAATCGATTCTGTGGCCGAAGCCGATCGTGCCGATCGATCCGCGTCCGGGCCCGTAGGCGGGGGAGCCGGAATGAAAAGCGCCGGGACGAGGGCCCGGCGCCAAGGTGCGGAGGTATTCCGGCGCGCTCAGGCCGGTACGAGGTCCGCTTCCTGCGCCTCCATCATGGGAGGCGCCTCGACGAAGCCCGGGGGAAGCAGGCGGAAGGCGTCCGAGAGATCGTCGGCTCCGGCCGTGAAGAACGGCCAGCCGGTTTCCGTGGGATCGACGAGTCCGGGCGTGCGTTCCGGGATTGCCAGAACCAGGTAGTCGCCGCCGGGCAGATCGGTCCGCCCGACGATCCAGTGTACCGATCCGAAATCGGGATGGGGCGTTTCGAGGCCGAACAGGCTGACGGCCTCCGCGTCGACGAGCGCCGCGCGGGCGCTCTCGATGATGTCGCGGATGTCGGACGAACGGTCGGCGGAGGCGAGCGCCTGCCGGACGCTGTCGGAGATCCGGTCCACCGCCCCGCGTTCCCCTAGCGTGTGGGTCGTAAGCATGGGGCGCAGTGTACGGGGCAGAAAACGGCGATTTTTCGGCGGCGCGCCGAAAAAATTAAACCGTCGAACGAATCGCCGGGGCGGGCCCGGCGATCGCGTCGGCGCCGGGACGTGCCGCGCGCCCTAGACCATCCAGGTCTTCGGGTCGGCGATCGGCTCGTTTCTGCCGACCGCCTGCAGGCCCTTCACGCAGCGGATCACCAGCCAGATCACGACGGCGACGTAGAGCAGGAAGCCGATGAAAATGAACACGAGGACGGACGAGATGAACAGGTAGAGGATTCCGATCCAGAACGTCCGGATCTGGTAGGTGTTGTGGCTCTCCAGCCAGCCGGTCATGTCCGAGCGGTACATGTAGGCGAGCACCACCGCGACGATCGGCACGACCGGCACGACGATGCCGACCAGGTACAGGATGTATATGAGGGTGACGCTCTTGGCCGGATCGCGCCCGGTCAGGGCGCCGGTGACGTCGTCGACGGGATTTTCGGTCATCGCGCTTCCTTACGAATCACTCGCCGGACATGAAATTGATCCGCCACACTATCATTCCGTCGGGTTAATCGCGAACCGGCCGCACGCGGCCATTGGCGAGGCGCCGTCGGGAGGCTAAAACAGCATCGACCAGAGGGGCTGAACGAGTAAGGGAGGTGTTCGATGCTTGGTTTGATGCAGGACTGGCCGCTCCTGTGCCACAAGATCATCGACTATGCCGCCGAGCAGCACGGCGGCCGCGAGGTCGTTTCGCGCTCGGTCGAGGGGCCGATCCACCGGCTGACCTACGCCGACGTCCGGATCCGCGCCAAGAAGGTCGCCCAGGCCCTCGAGCGCGACGGCATCAAGCTCGGCGACCGGGTCGGCACGCTCGCCTGGAACACCTGGCGGCATCTGGAATCCTGGTACGGCATCACCGGCCTCGGCGCGGTCTACCACACGGTCAACCCGCGCCTGTTCCCCGAGCAGATCGCCTACATCATGAATCACGCCGAAGACCGGATCATGCTGACCGATCTGACCTTCGTGCCGCTGCTCGAGAAGCTGCGGGACCACCTGAAGACGGTCGAGCGCTACGTGATCCTCACCGACGCGGCGCACATGCCCGACACGAGCCTCAGGGGCGCGGTCGCCTACGAGGAGTGGATCGGCGCCGAGGACGGCGACTTCGCCTGGCGCGACTTCGACGAGAACACCGCCTGCGGCATGTGCTACACCTCCGGCACCACCGGCAACCCGAAGGGCGTCGTCTACTCGCACCGGTCGAACGTGCTGCATGCGATCGCGGTGTCGGTGCCGAACGTACTCGACCTCGGCACCGCCGACGTCGTGATGCCGGTCGTTCCGCTGTTCCACGCCAACAGCTGGTCGCTCGCCTTCTCCGTGCCCATGTCCGGCGCGACCATGGTGATGCCCGGGCCGAAGATGGACGGCGCGTCGATCTACGAGCTGCTCGACACCGAGCGCGTCAGCTTCACCGCCGCCGTGCCGACCATCTGGATGATGCTGCTGCAGTATCTCGAGGAGACCGGCAAGGAGCTTCCCTATCTCGATCGCGTCGCGATCGGCGGGTCGGCCTGCCCGCGCTCGATGATCGAGAAGTTCCAGAACAACTACGGCGTCGACGTCATGCACGCCTGGGGCATGACCGAGATGAGCCCGATCGGCTCGACCTGCGCCATGAAGCCGGAATACCGCGACCTCGACGGCGACGCCAGGCTCGATATCCAGGTCACGCAGGGCTACGCGCCCTTCACCGTCGAGATGAAGATCACCGACGACGAGGACAAGGACCTGCCCTGGGACGGCAAGACCTTCGGCAGGCTCAAGGTTCGCGGTCCGGCGATCTCGCGCTCCTACTTCAAGGGCGAGGGCGGCGAGATCCTCGACAAGGAGGGCTTCTTCGACACCGGCGACGTCGCCATGATCGACGGGCTCGGCTACATGAGCATCACCGACCGCGCCAAGGACGTCATCAAGTCCGGCGGCGAGTGGATTTCCTCGATCGATCTGGAGAATCTCGCGGTCGGCCATCCCGATGTCGCCGAGGCCGCGGTGATCGGCATCCGCCATCCCAAGTGGGACGAGCGGCCGCTGCTCGTCGTCGTGCGCAAGCCGAACTGCAATCCCTCCAAGGAGGACATCCTCGCCTTCATGGACGGAAAGATCGCCAAGTGGTGGATGCCCGACGACGTCGCCTTCGTCGACGAGATCCCGCACACGGCGACCGGCAAGATCCAGAAGATCACGCTGCGCGATCAGTTCAAGGACTATCGCCTGCCTTCGGCCGACGCGGCGGAATAGGCGGGGCGCTTGCCGGCACGCTATCCCGAGCGCTGGTCGCGGCAGGCCCGCTGGAGCCGGCGGCTCGGCATCTTCGCCGTGCCCGTCGCCGTCCTGACGACGCTGCTGCACCGGTTCGCCGGTCTCGACACGCCGGCCGGCATGGTCCTGCTCGGCCTCGCGCTTGCGCTTGCGCTCGCCGCGCTTGTGCTGGGGCTCGGCGCCTTCACGGTGATCTGGACGCGCGGCTATCGCGGGACGCTGCAGGCGGCTGTCGGCGTCGTCTGCGCGGTCCTGGTGCTGGTGTGGCCCGCCTGGAAGGCCACGCACCTCGTCTACCTGCCCGCGATCAACGACGTCACCACCGACTGGTTCGACCCGCCGGCGCTGAACGAGGCGGCGCGGGTGCGCCCGCCGGGAACCCTCTCCACCGAGTATCCCGGCAACGAGGTCGCGGTACGCCAGCGCGAGGCCTATCCCGAGATCGTGCCGCTGGTCGTGAGCTATTCGGCCAACGAGGTCTACATGGCCGCGCGCAATCTCGCCGCCGATCGCGGCTGGGACATCCTCTACGAGATCCCGCCGGGACTGGAGGAGTCCGGCCGCATCGAGGCGGTGGCGCCGACGCTCGTGTTCGGCTTCCGCGACGACGTGGTGATCGTGGTGACGCGCGTGGGCCCGCAGGAGACCCGGGTCGACATGCGCTCCGCCTCGCGCTACGGCCGGCACGATTTCGGAGAGAACGCCGCGCGGATCTACGATTTCCTGACCGGTCTCGCCGCCCGTCTCGACGCGCCTGTCGGACAGGAGGGCGAGCCGGACGCCTGATCCCCGGTCAGGCCACCCGGTATGTCGCCGTGAGACCCGGCTCGCCGTCGCAGGCGACGGCGCCGCGCTCGACCAGGTCCTCGATATGGGCGAGCACCGACAGGCCCGCCGCGGTGAACAGGCGCGGGTCGAGCCCCTTGTAGATCTGCTCGACGATCGCCGGGATCGTGTGCACGCCGTCCTGCAGGCGCTTCAGGATCGCGGTCTCGCGCTGGCGCCGGTGCAGCGCCAGGAGCCGCACGAACCGCTGCGGCTCGCGCAGTGCCCCGCCGTGGCCCGGCAGATAGAGCCGGTCGTCGCGCTCGGCGAGCTTTTCGAGCGAGGCCATGAAGTCGGCCATGCTGCCGTCCGGCGGGGCGACGATCGTCGTCGACCAGGCCATGACGTGATCGCCCGCGAACAGGGTTCCCGTGCCGTCGAGTTCGAGGCAGATGTGGTTCGAGGTGTGGCCCGGCGTGTGCACCGCGGTCAGCGCCCAGCCGTCGCCTTCGACGCGCGCGCCGTCGGGCAGCGCCGCATCGGGTACGAAATCCGTGTCGTTCGAGGCGTCGAGCCGCTGGTCCTCGCCCGGATGCGGCGGCCGCGCCGGCCTGTGCGGGCCGAAGCCGTAGGTCTTCGCCCCGTGCGCGCGGGCGATGGCCGTCGCGAGCGGCGAGTGGTCGCGGTGGGTGTGGGTGACGACGACGGCGGAGACGGTTTCTCCCTCGATGGCCCGCTCGAGCGCCGCCTTGTGCGCGGCGTCGTCCGGCCCCGGATCGATGATCGCGACGTCGCCTCTGCCGACGATGTAGGTGTTGGTGCCGCGGAAGGTGAACGGGGAGGGGTTCGGCGCGAGCACCCGGCGCACGCCCGGCACGACCTCTTCCGGCATGCCGGCGGGCGGATCGAAGTCTTTTTCGAAAGGCAGTTCGTCGCTCATGGAAGCTCCCGTGCGTGGCGCCCAGCGCTGCCACCTATGCAATCAATGCGGCGACGGCAAGATGGCGGAGGACATTGACCCGACCTCGCCGCTTGCGGGCGCGGTGGCAGGAACGATATAGGTGCTCCGCGCCGTCGGAGCGGTCTCAAGACCCTGCAGCCGGCGTTTCTCCCGGTATTGGGGCGTGGCCAAGCGGTAAGGCAACGGGTTTTGGTCCCGTGATCCCAGGTTCGAATCCTGGCGCCCCAGCCAGCCGGTCGGCGGGAATGCGGACTGAGTAGTGGCCGCTAAAAATATCGCCGACATTTCCGAGAGTTACGCGCCTTGGTACGGAAAATGCGCCATTCTCTTGGCGCGGAGAGCGGCGATTTTGCGTGAGTTCGCCGATATTTTCTCTGCCGGCCCATTTCCGTGACATGCTCGCGGAGTATTCGCCTCAGTTAGGTGGGATCAATACCCGATGTTCGCTCAGCGTAGGCACTGTTCCGGATAGAAATGGGCGCCGGACCGTAGACCAGTGGGCGGTTTGAACCCGGATAAATTCCTCTGTCAGTCCGAAGCCGATCGACGAGCCGATGTAGCTTCCCGTGGCGATAGTGCGCGCGCCTAGCTCGGTGCCACCGGTCGGTAGGAGCATTGAGGTCAGGAATGGACGGAAAGCGGTCGTTTTCAGCGTAGTCCACGAACGGCATCTTTTGGTCGGATATCGACGGTCAGCCTGCTTTCTTATCGCCGTCGAAACGGCTTCGCCCGACCCTGATTTCGCTCGACGTTCAGCTCAACCTGCTTGTCGGTCAAATGCGGCTTCCGGGTTTCCGCGTCTGGAAATATCAGCAGGTGTCCCTCAATCGCCCTGTTCAGGACGTCGATGGCGAAGCTGATCGCTAGGATCATGTAACGCTTTTCATGACGTGTCTCGACGCCGGTCCCCCGGTCGTGATCGACCATCCGATAAAACGACATCGGCCCCGTATGGGTATGTTGTGAGAAGAACCGATACATGTATCGGAAATTGGCCAGATCGACTCCCATGCGCCCGAGCACCTCGTCTTGGACGAAGGGGGTTTTCTCCCCTTTCAACGCCACGCGACGCTGGGTCTCGGTGTAAGTCTTCAGGAAAGGATTCTCGTCGAACTGGCGGACGAGATCTTCGTAAACCCAATGCCCTTCCTCGAACAGATCCGGATAGAGGCGCTTCCGCGACCCATAGTCGTGGAGATAAAGCAGGATGAAGCGCCCTTCTCTAACATTTTCAAGCACATCGTCTTGACATAACCAAAAATAGACTAGATAGGCCTCCTGCAAGTTGCGCACTAACGAAGCTACCGAGCTGAAATCCCAGTGCTCGCGCGGCTTCGGATCGGGCAGCAGCATTAGGACACTCTTCGCCAACACTGTCAGGCGGGTAAAAAGCACAGACGCCCAAAACATGCGGTTGCCCGTCGACAGGACACCGCCCGAGCCTCGGGATACACGCACCGCCCGTCCCACCGCACCTCGGAAGCCGCGTTTCAGCGCGATGTACAGCTTCGTCATCTCTGGATTGGATACTGAGTTCGCCTCCAGTTCGTCCCCCTCCGGTAGCTCCTGCCGAGCGGCCTCTTCAGTCAACCGCGCAAGGATGTTCGCAATCACATCTTGATCAGTTGACATATCAATCAATTGCTCCTACCGACTTGCACGGGCTAGCTGAATGAAGGGCAGCTTTCGATATTGCCACGTTCACGCCATAACGGCGATAACAGGCGCGAAGCGGCCGCTGCACTTACCACAACTGCATGTTGGCTTTGGAACGAGATCTGACGTTGCGCTGAAATCTACGTCTATCGAAGCAAGGCTTCTCGCTGATCATCCCAATCGAGCGGCAACGGCCGGCGGGGGTTGAGTCGCTCGTGCGTGAGGCAGGTCGGTTGGCTGCCCGTCAGGATCATCTCGGCGATATCCGGCGCGAGGAACGCCAGCCCTATGGTCCGGCTCACATGCGAGACTTGCTGATCTTCCTTTGCAGCGATCTCCGCGATGGTCGCGCGGCGTCCGGTTCGGAGACCGTCGAACCAGCGATGCGCGTCCGCGATCAGTTTGACCAGCTTCGAGTCTGGCGACCGATGCTCTGTCTCGACATCGCCAACGACCAGACGGACCTGTTTACCGCAGCGAAGGGTATGCGCTTCGACCTCGATTGGGATTGTCTCCTCTCGAACGTCGACCTGAACTAGCCCGCGATCGATCTCCTCCAGGGCTTCAACAACACTCTTCTCATCGACTTCGAGGGCCAGCCGTTGCTTGCCAACCATCACTCGCGCGATCAGAGATCGAAGGCCGTCGTCTGAACCGCTGGCGACATCCCCTTCGGTTTCAGATGCCGGTGTAGCAATCCGGTTCGCGAGGTTTCCAGCTGCGGCGATCAACCTCTCCGTTTGAGTGGCGTCCAGACCGGAGCCGAAGTGCTCACAGACCCAGGAGCCATCAGACAGGTGCCGTTGGAGCGTCTTTGATACGAGGGCTTCCAGATCCGGCGCCGGGACCCGAACGCAGTTGGTGTTGCGTTCGCCACGCGTCAGCGGCGCCGAGACATAGTAGCGATACCGGCGCCCGCGCCTTGTTGCGTAGGTCGGCGTCAGCCGATTGCCCTGTCTATCGAATACGAGCCCGGCAAGCAGGGCCGGCTCCTTGTTTGATTGGCGGGCTGTGTGGTCATCCGACTGTCCCGGTACTCCGCGCCTGCGTTGGCTTCGGGCGACCAACAAGTCCTGCACCTGTGACCACAGGTCTTTGTCGATTATGGCTTCGTGGTTGCCCTGATGGACTTCGCCCCGATAGGCGATCTCGCCACGATAGAGGCGGTTGCGCAGGATCTGGTAGAGAGCACCGCGGCTGAGTGCGACACCGCCGACCTCCCGGCCATCGCTGAAGCACCGCCGCTTGGAGACGATGCCGGATGCATCGAGGTGCTGTTTGAGGGCTGCGATGGAGCCAAGCTCCAGATAGCGGTGGAAGATTTGCCGGACGGTGTCGGCTTCGGCCTCGCTGACGATGAGCTTCCCGTCGATGCCGTCATAGCCGAGCGGCGGCAGGCCACCCATCCACATGCCCCGCCGTTTCGACAGGGCGATCTTGTCGCGGATGCGCTCGCCGGCGACCTCCCGCTCGAATTGGGCGAAGGACAGGAGCACGTTGAGGGTGAGCCGGCCCATTGATGTGGAGGTGTTGAAGGATTGCGTCACCGACACGAAGCTCGCGCCATGGGTATCGAATAGTTCGGTCAGCTTGGCGAAGTCGGCGAGCGACCTCGTGAGGCGGTCGACCTTGTAGACCACGACGATGTCGACCAGGCCCGAGCGGATGTCGTCCAATAGGCGCTGCAGGGCAGGACGGTCCATCGACCCGCCCGAGTAGGCACCATCATCATAGGCTTGTGGCAACAGCACCCAGCCTTCGTGCTTCTGGCTTGCTACATAGGCTTCGCAGGCGTCGCGCTGGGCGTGCAGGGAATTGAAGCTCTGCTCCAGGCCTTCGTCGCTGGACTTGCGGGTGTAGACGGCGCAGCGCAGCCTGCGCCGCGCCGTCGGATTGTCGCCAAAACGGCGATCTCTATCTTTGCCGCGTCTGGCCATTTTCTCCGCTTTCACTTGAGAGTCCGAAGAACGCCGGCCCGGACCAGCGGGTGCCGGTGATCTCGCGAGCGATCGCGCTCAGCGATTTGTAGGTAGCGCCGCGATAGACAAAGCGGCCATCGGCCGTGGCCGTGACCTCATGGGTTCTGCCCTGCCATTCCCGCAGGAAGCGCGTGCCCGGCTTCATCGTCCGGCGAACGGATGCCTTCGGCCGTTCACGGTTCTTGGCGACAGTTCCGAACTTTGCGGCTTCGACCAGCTTCAGTTTCATCGCGCGGGACAGGCCGCCGTATCTCTGTTCCTGCAGCCGGTAGGCGATGGATTGGATCAACAGTTCCCGGCTCATCCGGACAGGCGGATCGGACTGGTACAAATCGCGCCAGTGTTGACGGAGGAACTGCAGGTCGAGACCGGCGAGGTCGCCGATCCCGATGCCTGCGTTATTTGGTCTGTCTGGTCCCATCGGGACACCGCGCCCTAGGCCGGGATCCGATAGCGCCGTCCACCATCCCGGCGTTCGCTGTTGACGGTGTAGCCAAGCTTCTTCTTGAGCGTCCCGGACAGGAAGCCACGGACCGAGTGGGCTTGCCATCCCGTGACTTCCATCAGGTCACCGATGGAAGCCCCGTCAGACGATTGCAGGAGGGCGGTGATCGTCGCGGTCTTGTTCGCAGGCCGATCCGATTGCGCGGCACTGGTCGACCGTTGTGACTTGCTCGACGAACGATCCGGTACCAGGCGCGACCGGTCCCGTTCGCTGGATTTGCCAGGCTCCTTCGACTTGCCGCGGCGGCTGCCGGCGACAGTCGGTTTGCTGGACCGGGCCTGTTTCTTCGGCGAGTTGGTCTCGCCGTTTTCGAGAGCCCCGACACCGCCAGACCTGGTCTCGGTACCACCGTCGTCCAGGCCGATTGCCGAAAGCCCGGCTTGCGTGATCGCGAGCGTCAGTCGGGTGTTGTCGTCCGTTCGCCAGACCGCGTCATCCCGTTTGGCGCGCCGCTCTGCGATCAGGCCAGACTTCAGCAGCGTCCCGAGCACCCGCTTCAGCGCGGCGCCTTTTGTTTTCAGAGAGGCGGGCACGGGCAGGACGCTGCCGTCGTTGCGACCGGCAGCATTGGTCAGGATGACGAGTTGCGTATCGGAGAGGGGGTTGGGTTTCGTCTTCGTGGACATTGGGTGGCTCCTGTCGAGTGCGCTGATCCCAAACCAGCGTTTTCACCACCCAAAGCCCGGAGTTCGATCCGGGCGGCTTCCCGGCGGTGCTGTAGCGTCCCGCCGGTGTCCCTATGCATGCTTGCTGTGCGCAGGAAGTCCAGCGGAACAATGCGCAGGAAGTGCAGTACAGTTTCGCGCGACCGTAAGGCTCATAACCTGAAGGTAGCAGGGCGAAGTCCTGCGGAGTTGTGAGAGGTCGAGCGAAAGTCTGCGGTGCCATTTTGACCGATGGCGATCCCGCGGAACCCTTTGAAACTCTGCAGCTTTTCGCTCCGTCTTAATCCCTCTTGCTTCCAGCGGTCCGGGCAACGCGCCGAAGCGCCCGCAGAGCGGGTATCCGGCCGGCGACCTTCAGGTTTTTTCCCTTACAGGGCTCTGCATTCGGATGTGCCGACCTTCGAGCTTCTTACTAGACTACAACCTATCCAAGCGGCCGGATTTCGGCGCGGAAACCGACAAGCGGTTTCGCAACAAATTTGCGAGCGTGGTCGAGCTCCAGGCCGAGCGACCTCAATGGCCCCCGTGCCTTCGAGATCAACCCGGTCAGCGCCAGCCCGGAGGCGATCAAGCGCCACCGCGATCTCTGCATCTTCGCGATCAAAGCGCGAATTGACTGAATAGACCGAGCGGTCTAGACTAATCGGTCTAGAGCCTGAACAAATGGAGGAACGGCCATGCGTATTGCCAAGGACGAGGTAGATAAGAAGCTGGAGATTCCCGGCGCAGTCATCCGCCAACGCACCGACTTTGGGGATGTCACGGGCTACGGGAAGATCAGCGGCGAGTACTTCACCCTCGCCGCTGGCGTTGACACAACTCCGCTCTTTGAAGGCCTGCCCGGCAATGTCTGCGAATGCCCTCATTGGGGTTTCGTGCTGCGCGGACAGATCACTACCATCGACGCATCGGGCAACAAGGAGACGGTCGCTGCAAATGATCTTTTCTATTGGCCGCCCGGACACAACGTGAAAGTGGATGAAGACGCCGAGATCGTGATGTTCAGTCCGCAACATGAGCATACGCACGTGATCAATCACATGATCAACAAGGTGAACGGCAACGCCTGATCGAACCAAGCTCTCAATCCTTCGCGGGGCCCGGGCCGAAGTCGGTCCGGGCGCCGCGATCACGTATCGTTTTGAACCGTGGGACAGCGAATCGGATGCACTCGACTAAGCAACGCCTGATCGATGCGGGTCTGCGTATGTTGCTGGAACAGGGCTATAATAGCCTTGGCATTCAGGCGTTGCTGGACGCGACCCATACGCCCAAAGGTTCATTTTATCATCACTTTAGGGACAAAGAGGACTTCGCCCTTCAGGTACTCGACGCCTACATGACCGGTGTGCACGCAGCTCTCGATGCGTGTCTGCAGGACCAGACACGACCCCCCCTTACGCGTATCCGCCGCTTTTTCGAGATGACGCAGGAGAGCTATCGGCAGGAGGGCTATCTCGGCTGCCTCATGGGCGGGCTCGGACAGGAACTATCCGGTGTGAGCGAGGTCTTCCGGTCCAAAGTCGATTGGTGCCTGTCATCCATCGCTGAGCGAATGGCGAAATGCTTAAGCGAGGCAAAACAAAGAGGTGAGATCCCAGCCGCATGCGACGTGCAGGAGTTGGCAGACCTGCTGGTGAATTGCTGGGAAGGCGCGGCCTTACGCAGCCGCCTGCGGCGAAATCCCGCGCCGCTGACGGCAATGCTCGATTTCTACATCAATTCCATCGCGACCGCGGCGTGACCTCAGAGCACTTCCGCGCATGCCCTGCAGCGTTCCACAACAACGAGACTCCGCCACTCAGAGCCTCACGCTTTTGCGCGGTTGGCGAATTCAGGCACCCGAGTACCGTCGCCCGCTCCCACGGAAGAGCTGGTCGTTGTCCATCTTTTCACAATCGCTGCCCGACAGTCAGCAAGAGCTCATTCGGGCCTTCCCAACCGTCACGATTATTGTACACGGCCAGCTTGTCTTGGATCTCGGCCCAGGCGGCATTCCTGGCGCCCTCGTCAAGGCGACCCAGAATCTGCAGGATCGGACTGGCGGACGATCGGATGAAATCGAGATAGCTATGCACCGAGGCCAGCTTAAATGGGGCCGCGATTTGCGTGGTCGCCACGCGCACAAATCCGGCCCGCTGAAAGAGCGCGTCGATCAGACCCGGCTTGCCCAGGCTGAGCAGACCACCCGGCCGATAGGGATCACCGGGTGGCAGCCCGGCGTGCTTGAGTGCGGTGGCGACGAGGGTCGCGACGCAGGGGTTCTTGTCGGGCGTTGAAAACACCATGGTGCAGGCCCGGCCGCCAGGTTTGAGCGCGCGGAACATCTCGCGCAGCCCCTTTCCGGGGTCCGGAAAGAACATCAAGCCCAGGCGGCAGATCACCGCGTCGAAGCTTTCGTCTTCGGCATTCAGGTTCTCCCCGTCGGCGACCCGGGTCTCGACCGTGCTAAAGCCCGCCCGCTGCGCATTGGCCTTTGCGAACTCCAGGATGGCCGGCGACAAATCGGTCGCAAGCACAGAGCCGTTCGGGCCGACACGCGCGGCAATGTCGAGTGTTTGATCCCCGGCTCCGGCGGCGACATCGAGCACGCGCGCCCCGGGTCCGATCTCCGCCATGGCCAGCATGGCATCGGTCGACTGGCGCAGCCAGTTTCGGATATCGACGGTGCGATCGTTCCAGCCCTTGGCATGGCTGTCCCACTGCTCGCGCGTGGCCGCCTTGAACCTGACTGCATCCATCGGTGCTGGTGCATTCATGGCTAAGCTCCCTCGGTTGGTATGCGAGAACGAAGCCCGCTGGACATACCTATTCCGAGGCCGCCGTCTGCGGGAGCCGCGAGATTGCGGCAAGGGGCAACGGAATTGCATAATGCCATCATGTTCGACTGGAACGATCTTCGATACTTTCTTGCGGTCGCCCGCCACGGCAGCACGATCGCGGCTGGGAAGGCGCTCGGCACCAGCCAGTCAACGGTTCACAGGCGCCTGTCGGAGCTGCAGAACAGGCTCGGCCGCAAGCTGGTCATGCGGACTGCGGCCGGATACCGCCTCACCGACTATGGCCAGGAGCTGCGCTCTTATGCCGAGCGTGTTGAAGCGTCAGTCACTGAGTTCGAACGCCACGCCACCGATACGGGGCGTAATCAAAGCGGCGTCATTCGGGTGACTTGTCCCGAACCGATCATGCAGCGGATGACACCGCTGATCGAACGCTTCCACGCCCGGCATCCGGAACTGCGGGTCGAGTTCCTGATGAGCGACCGCTACCTCGATCTGACGAAGGGCCAGGCCGATGTTGCCCTCCGTTCGGGCGATACCGACGATGATCTCGTCGGTCGCAAGATCGCGGACTCGATCTGGACCGTGTACGCCAGTCACGACTACGTGGAGCGTCACGGCAAGCCCGAACGGGTCGAGGACCTGTCGGAACACCGCCTCGTATGCCTGGACGAATCGATGAGCAATCATCGTGTCGCCAAATGGCTGAATGAGGTCGCGCCAGACGCCAATATCGTGGCTCGCAACAACAGCGTCCTCGGCCTGATGTACGCTGTGAAATCCGGCGTCGGAATTGGCCCGCTGCCGACCGCAATTGCCGACGGTGAGCCAGACCTTGTGCGTGTGCTCGGTCCGATACCGGAACTTGCCAGGAGCTGGCGGCTCCTAACACATCCTGACCTGCGGCACACAGCGCGCATCGCAGCGTTCTTCGATTTCATCATCGGGGAACGCGAGGCGCTGAAATCGATCCTGACTGGATAGGCGCTATAGGGTACGTGGCAGGCAGCTTGGATTGTCCTGCTTCCATGCACTACCCCCGGCGAATTCTGGAAGCACTATGGAAGCAAGAAGGGAGGAAACTGCGCGAAATGGAGAGGGGTGGCGCAGAAGTAAATCCCGTTATCATGCCGCGTAGACGTCCGAAATTGCGGATTAATTCTTAGATCAGTTAAGTATTCGTTGTCTGATTTATTTAACTTATAACCTGAAAGTCGCAAGTTCAAATCCTGCGTCAATAAAAAAATCCCGTAAATTCAATAAGTTACGGAATTTCTGATTCTAGGAGGCTGTGGAAGAGCTCGCCGTCGAGTAGTTCGTCCCGGAGCTTCGCATTGAAGCTCTCGCAATAGCCGTTCTCCCACGGACTCCCGGGTTCGATGTATGCAGTCCTGGCGCCGACGGCGACGATCCAGTCCCTTACCGCCTTGGCCAAGAACTCCGGGCCATTCTCGGACCTTATGTGAACCGGCACGCCGCGCAGGATGAATAGATCGGACAGAACATCGATGACGTCAATCAAGGAACAGATGTCGCGGCGGACCTGCCGGGACCCTGATCGGGGCGGTTAGGCTCCGCCAGTCATATGTCGCGCAAGAAAATGGTGCGCTCGGGGACTTGCACTTGACACCATTGTTAGTAATCAATAACTAACAATCGCAGGGCGAAAGGATGACGATGAATTCGACCCCAAATGCAAATTTTCGCTCAGATCCGCGTTGCCGCCAAACCCCCGGAAAGAGCTTTCGAGCCGCTGCCATTGCAACGACCGTCTCCCTGCTATGTCTCCACGGGTTTGGCGTGGCCGTTGTCTCGGATGGCTCGATTTCTCACAAGGTTGCGGATGGACGCCCGTGGCAAATGCGGACGGCTGACGGGCGCACCACCACACTCGTTCTGAACGCAAACGGCACAGGCAAGATGATCGGCGGTGCGGTGGCCCTCTCGCCGAAATGGCGCTCGACAGGCGATGGAATATGCCTGAAGCCCGCCGCGTTGGTCAGAGAACAATGCGTTGTGCTTTCACCCACCAGCAAAGGATTCGTCGGCACCAGGGAGGGGGCGGCTGTGTTCACGTTGGAGCGCTGACCCGGTGCCAAAGGCCCTTCCGATCGGATCGGGAGAGGTCTGACCCCCCAAAAGCCCGACAGGAGTTTCAATGACCGCAAAGAAGACCGCTGAAGAACGAAAGGCAGAAATCCTGGACGCAACCCTGCGACTCGCGGACGAACTCGGCCCCGACCGCCTTTCCACACAAGCAATTGCGCGCGAAGTCGGGCTGACCCAGCCAGGGATATTTCGGCACTTCCCGACGAAACAGGCGATCTGGGAAGCCGTAGGAGGCACCATCGCGACGAGAATGGCTGAGGGCTGGCGAACAGCGATACAGGGCAGGGACGATCCGGTCGAGCGGCTGCGAGGGCTCGTGATTTCGCAGCTGAAGCTGATCCAGTCGACGCCCGCCATTCCGGCGATCCTGTTTTCCAGAGAGCTTCACGCGGAAAACGATTTGCTCCGCAAATCCGTCTTTTACCTGCTCGGCCGCTTTCACCGGGCGCTCGCCGAGCAGGTCGCGCAGGCGCAGGCAACCGTCAGCCTGCGCGGAGATATCCATCCCGAGGATGCTGCGTTTCTCCTGGTGGGGCTTGTTCAGGGCCTCGCGGTGCGGTGGTCTTTGAGCGGTCGATCGTTCGGGCTGGTCGAGGAAGGTGCGCGGCTGCTCGACGTTCAGTTGGGCATGTTCTCCGCACAGAATGGTGGCCCGTTCGGGCCGAATGAGGCGCTGAGATGATCGTCCGTCGGATGCGTTTTCTGATCGGGCTTGGCGGCTTGGTCGCTGCCGTCGTTGCCGTTTACGCCTTCGTTTCGGTCCGACCGCTGACTGTCACAGTAGTGACGCCGGAGAGCGATGTCGCTGTTCGCGTGTTCGGCCTCGGAACCGTCGAAGCTCGTGTGGTGTCACAAGTCGGTTTCCCCGTCGGCGGCACGCTGACGGAGCTTACCGTCGACCACGGCGACCAGGTCACCAAAGGCACCGTCCTAGCGCGCCTCCATTCCGCAGAGCAGGAAGCAAAGCTCGCACGCGCCGAAGCGAGCGTCCTTCAGGCCGAGGTCGGAGTCAAAAAGGCCGAGGCGAATGTGGAGCGGGCGCGGGCCGTACTCGCCCAGCGTCAGTCAGTGAACCGTCGTCAGCAGTCTCTGGTCGGACGCAACGTGGTTTCCCAGCACACCGCAGAGGAAGCCAAGCGCGACGAGGAGGTTGCGGCAGCAGAACTCGCGGTCGCCTCCAGCGAGATCAGTGTCAGCGAAGCGCAGGTGGCCGACGCGCGGGCAGCGCTCGACTACGAGAAAGCGCTCCTCGACGATCACGTTCTTGCCGCGCCATATGACGCGGTCATCGTCGAGCGGCACAAGGAACCCGGCTCCGTCGTCAAGGCCGGGGACAGCATATACACGCTGATGGCTCCGGAGACCGTTTGGGCGCTTGCGTACGTGGACGAGGAGCGTGCTGGAACAATCGATGAAGGTCAGCAAGCTGAGGTGAAGCTGCGATCGAGGCCGCAGGATACTTTCCAGGCGCGTGTGGTCCGCATCGGCATCGAGAGCGATCGCGTCAGTGAGGAACGCCGTGTCTGGGTCAAGTGCGAGCCATGTCCACCACGGGTATTCCTCGGCGAGCAGGCCGAGGTCAGAATTTTCGTCGCGCAGCTGGATAACGCACTGCTTGTCCCCGAAGCCGCTATCTCCGGCTATGACGGCCGCGTGGGTCGAGCATGGATAGTGAGGAATCGCCGGCTGGATCGGATCGAGCTCAGCTTCGGTCACCGTACCGAGGACGGCCGGCTCGAGGTCACTGGCGGCCTTCCTGAAGATGCGCAGATCGTGGCCGCGACGCAACTCGGTTTCAGGGAGGGGAGGCGGGCCCGCATTTCCGGGGATGCGCGGCAATGAACCTCGCGTACCGCGACGTCCGGCACAATCTGTTTAGGTTCCTACTGACATGCTTCGGTCTGAGCCTGCTGATGGCAGTGGTCCTGTCGATGATCGGGATCTACAACGGGCTTGTCGTCGACGCACTGACCATCGCCCGCGCGCCCGGCGTTGATCTGTGGGTTGTGGAGGCGGGAACGCGCGGCCCTTTTGCCGAAGCCTCACGCATCCCGGGCGACACGCGTGAGGCGATTGCCCGCCTTCACGGCGTGACTGCAACCGGCAGCGTCACCTATCAGACGGCCGAGGCATCCTTCAGGTCCGGCAAGCTCAGGCTCTACGTGGTCGGCTACGAGCCAGGCCGGCCAGGCATGCCGGAGGATCTCGTCGCCGGCCGGCCGATTGCCCAGAGCCATTTCGAAATGATCGCGGACGCGCGGTCCGGCCTCGCTCTAGGCGACCGGATCCGGCTCGGGCGCAGCTCTTTTGTGGTGATCGGCCTGGTCGAAAACCACGTCAATTCGGGAGGCGATCCGGCAGTTTACATCACGCTTCGCGATGCGCAGACGCTGCAGTTTGAACTGGCCCCACCGGCCTCGCGCGTCCAGATCGCTCGTGGAGCGGCACTCCATACCCAGGACACGGTTAACGCCGTCATCGCTCGCGTTCATCCGAATGTCGATGCCGATGCCGTCGCGGCCACCACACGGCGGTGGAAGCACCTGGCGGCAACCACGCAGGCCGGGCAGGAACTGCTCCTCACACGCTCGGTCGTCGATCGGGCCAGGCGGCAGATAGGACTATTCATGGCAATCCTGCTGGCGGTCTCGGCCGTGGTGATCGCGCTCATCATCTACACCATGACCATGGAGAAGCTGAAGCAGATTGCCACGCTGAAGCTGATCGGCGCGCCCGACCGCACCATCATCGGGCTGATCGTTCAGCAGGCGCTCGCCCTGGGCGGCATCGGCTGGCTGTTCGGCCTCGTCATCGTGATGGCCATCAAGGACTACTTTCCGCGCCGCGTCGTCCTTGAACCGCTGAACGCCCTCGTCCTCGGAGCCATCATCTTTGCCGTCTGCGTCGTTTCCAGCGGATTGGGCGTGCGGGCCGCGCTCAAGGTGGATCCCGCAACCGCACTCGGAGGCTAGACGTGGACGCACTCAACCGATCCAGGCCACTCGTGGAGCTGAGCGAGATCTCGAAGCACTTCGGTGAGGGTGAGACACGCGTCGACGCATTGAGGGAGGTTTCCCTCGAAGTCTACCCGGGTGAGATTGTCGCGCTGCTTGGACCGTCGGGCTCTGGAAAGACCACCTTGCTCAACGTCATCGGTTGCATCCTGGAACCAACGAGCGGCTTCGTGAGGCTCGACGGCGAGGTGGTCTACGATCAAGGCTGGCTGCGCAAGGACCTCAGAAGGTTGCGGCTCGACAAGATCGGCTTCATCTTCCAGTTCCACAACCTGCTTCCCTTTCTCGACGCGACGGACAACGTGGCGCTGGTTCTCGAGTTGGCCGGAAAGGACCGGGCGACAGCGAGAAAACGGGCAGTGGAGCTGCTTGACTATCTGGAGGTCGCTCACCGGAGGAATTCCATGCCGGCGCTGCTTTCCGGCGGCGAGGCGCAGCGCGTCGCGATCGCCCGTGCGCTGGCGAACGCGCCACGCATCATCCTGGCGGACGAGCCGACGGCCGCCCTGGATTCCAAACGAGCCAGCATCGTCATGGACCTATTGCGAAAGGTTGCGGCTGATCAGCAGGCGTCGATCATCGCGGTTACCCATGACGAGAAGATCTTCAACCGCTTCGACCGCATCTTCCACCTGAGGGATGGACGCCTGGACATGGAGCAGGGGGCCGAGAACTGACGCGGAGAATCGGAAGGAGCCGCAGCGTGCGCCTCCATCAGATGCGCGACCGCTTCTCGCCTGTCTGCGGGCGCTACCATTTTCGCGAGAGGAGATCCTTCTGCGCGGAGTTGTCGAGCATCGCATCGCCCAGCGGCTTCTTCAGCCGGGCGCTCTCGTCCTCGAGTGATCTGATCCCGCAAAACTGGACCGTTCTGAGCTGGAGTTTTCCGCGGTAGCATTCCCTGGCTGGGAGGGAGCGGAGGACGATGAAGGCATCGAGGTTTTCGGACGCCCAGAAGGCGTTCATCCTGAAGCAGGGAGCGGACGGGATGCCGGTGGCGGAGATCTGCCGGCGGGCGGGAATCAGCCAGGCGACCTACTTCAACTGGAAGAAGAAGTACGATGGGTTGCTGCCGACGGAGATGAAGCGGCTGAAGCAGCTCGAGGACGAGAATGCGAAGCTGAGGAAGTTCGTCGCCGACCTGTCGCTCGACAAGGAGATGCTGCAGGACGTCATCCGCCGAAAACTCTGAGGCCTGCTCGCAAGAGGGAGCTGGTGGCTACGGTTTGTGGCGAGTGGGACGTGTCGATCCGGCGGGTCTGCCCGGTTCTCGAGTTCGACACGTCGTCCTACCACTACAAGTCCCGCCGCCGCGATCAGGCCGACATCGAGGCTCGCATCAAGGAGATCTGCGCGACGCGCGTCCGCTACGGCTATCGGCGCGTCCAAGTACTGCTCAAGCGGGAAGGTTGGGACGTCAACATGAAGCGAACCTATCGTATTTACAGGGACTTGGGCCTTCAGCTGAGGAACAAGACGCCGAAGCGGCGCGTGAAGGCGAAGCTGCGGGAAGACCGGTGCGAGGCGACCCGGCCGAACGAGACCTGGGCGATGGACTTCGTCCACGACGAGCTCGCGACGGGCAAGAAGATCCGCGTGCTGACCATCGTCGACACGTTCTCCCGCTATGTCCCGGCGCTAGATCCGCGCTTCAGCTATCGCGCCGAGGACGTGGTGGACACGCTCGAGAAGGTCTGCTCGCAGATCGGCTACCCGCGGACGATCCGGGTCGACCAGGGCTCGGAGTTTGTCTCCCGCGACCTGGACCTTTGGGCCTACACGAAGAGCGTGACGCTCGACTTCAGTCGGCCGGGAAAGCCCACCGATAACGCCTATATCGAAGCCTTCAACGGCCGGTTCCGGGCGGAGTGCCTGAACGCCCACTGGTTCTTGACGCTTGCGGATGCGGCTGAAAAGTTGGAGCATTGGCGCAGATACTACAACGAGGAGCGCCCGCACGGCGCAATCGGCCATAAGGCCCCGATCACGTTGTTGAATCCTGATGGTGTCGCCAGCCCACCGTCGTGACCGACGCCCGGAAATTCCACCCTCGGGCGGTCCAGCAAATGGTAGCGGATCAAAAACGGCCGAGGCTCTAATCGCCGCTGGATGAAAGTTCAGTGGCAGGTCAGGGGCAACGTCAGCGTGCGCCCACACTCAGCGCTCGGCTATCGTTCACGCAGGGGGGTCCTGACGATCACCGCGCCGGCGATCACGGTGCTCCACCAACCGGAAGATTCCAGTTTCCTGCGGCCTTGATCCAGGGGAAAGGTCAAAAGGACCGTGCGCGCATTGAGTAAGCCGTCGGCAAGCTCAAACGCTTCAAGCGCACCGCACTACGCTGCGAGGAGACGAGGCGAAAATTCGTCTCGTTCTTCGCCCTCGCCGCAGGCTTTTTCGTGGTCAGATCCGCCCACGCGGCCCTAACGTCCTTTCCAGACCGGCTTGCGATTTTCAACGAACGCACGAGGACCCTCGCGGCCATCTTCGCTTTCCCAGTCCACCTGTGTGCGTTTCTCATGCATATGATCGTAAACTTCGCGCAGCACGAAGCGCAGGTCGAAAGATCGCTGGAATGCCTCTTTCTGTAACTTCACTGCCAGCGGCGCCTGTTCAGCGATGGTCCGGGCTATGCCGAAAGTGTGTTCAAGGAGCGCCTCGGACGCCACAATTTCGGTCACGATACCGAGCTGGTAAGCGCGTTCTGCGTCCATCCGCTCAGTAACGCCCATATATGCCATTCGCCTGACTGGTCCCTGGGGCGCCCGCATCGCCAAGCCTAGCATTTCGCGTAGGGGCACCCAGCCAATGCTGACATGGGGCTCGAGAAATGTTGCATTTTCGGAAGCGATGGCGAAGTCCGCCTGCCACATGAAATGCCAGCCCCCCCCGGCTACCACGCCATTAACGGCGCAGATGACCGGCTTGAAGAATGCCTCTGGAATATCCGGCCAGTGATCGAACCCGGCATTGCCGGTACGCACCGCGCCCTGCATGTCCGCGCCCGTGCAGAAATGTCGGGAACCCGCGCCCGTCAGTACGACGACTTTCGTCTCGTCGTCCGCGGAGAGTTCCTCCCATACGGCGATAAGGCGCGTTGCGAGTGCCTCGTCGCAAGCATTGCCGACATCCGGTCGGTTGAGGGTGACGACGGCGACACCGTCGCTTTTTTCCAAGAGTACTGGGTCTCCGGCCATATCTTTCTCTCCTGTCTGGATCCTGTTGTTTGCCTGGTTCAGACCAGAACGGCATTCATCACGCGCCTTCAGAAACCCCATGCAGTTTGTGATCAGGGGCCGGAGGATGAGCTGAAAGCTCTTCACTGAAGCGAGATACATTCTGCTCGGCAGTGCCAAATATGCTGCTAGCAACACGTGCGCGCTTCACGAACAGGCCAACATCGACTTCGTCGGTCATGCCGACGCCACCGTGCATCTGAATGGCTTCGCTTGTCGCCAGGATGGCGGCGTGGGATGACTTCGCTTTCGCCACGCAGACCTGACGTGCCCTCCGGCGCGCGTCGCCATCGAAAAGGCGCATCCCGCAGAGGACTGTCGAGCGTGCGAGTTCTATCTGACAATGGACCTGCGCCGCGCGATGCTGCAGGGCTTGAAAGCTCCCGATGGGCGCACCGAACTGTCTACGCATTTTCAGGTAGTCGAGCGTGCGTTTGAAACTCTCTTCGGCAATCCCGAGAAGTTCGGCCGACAACGCAGAATTCGCGGCTGCAACGATTTCCTCGCATACCGGCGCCGCAGCCCCGACATCACCGGCAATCCGATCCGGCGATACCTCCACCCCATCTAACGTGATCGTCGCGACATTGCGGCTATCGATGGTATCGGTGCGCTGTATTGTGAGGCCGGGCTGGTTGCCGTCGACGAGAAAAAACGTCAGGCCGTCAACGTCGCCCGGAGCCTTCTCCGTCCGAGCCAGGACGATGATTGCATCTGCGACGTGACCGTCGATAACGAAGGTCTTTGTACCCGTGAGGACGAAGCTGTCGCCTCGCGGCGTTGCCGCGAGGGTGGTGGCCAGCGGGTCATGGTGCCGGCCTTCGTCGATTGCCACTGCGATGACGGCGGTGCCATCGCAGATTCTAGGCAGCCATGTTTTCCGGAGCGAGTGGCTCGCGTACCGGAACGCCACAGCGCCCATCACTGCGGTAGACAGGAAAGGCGAGGCGGTCAGATGCCGGCCCAAGGATTCGGCGACGATACCGACACCCACGAACCCGAAGCCGTTACCCCCGAACTCCGGATCGACAAGCATTCCGGCCCATCCGAGGTCGGCCATGTCCGACCAGAGCGTACGATCGAATCCGGTCGCATCGGCGGTGTCGCGTAGCCTTCGCTGCTCCGCAACCGGTGACCGTTCAGCGAGGAAACTGGCCGCGTGCTCTGCCAAAATGGCTTCTTCTTCGGCAAGCCGGTACATGTCGACTATCCCCGCGGCAAGCCGAGTAGCCGGGCAGCGATAATGCCCAGCATGATTTCAGTCGTCCCGCCTTCGATTGAATTGGCTTTCGATCGCAACCAGTTTCTGGCGATGGAACTTCCGTCGGAACGCGCCGCGCTCCACGTAAGGCCGTCGAACCCGGATGCCTCAAGAACCAGCGACTGCTTTTGCTTGTTCAGCTCGGCCGACAGGAACTTGATCACGGCTGAGCGGTCGCCAATCTCCTGGCCCGCTGCCGCATCCTCCATATAGCGGTCAACCGTCTGCTCGAGTGCCAGCGAGTCGATATCGGTTTGCGCCACCCGGTGCCGAAACACCGGATCCGACAATGGATTCCGATCCGCTGAAAATGAATTCCGAATAATCGTATGGAGCGGTTGGCCGTCCTTCAGACCTTGTGCTCCGCCGCCGATCATTTCCCGCTCGTGGGAGAGCAGGTACTTGGCGATGGTCCAGCCTCCATTCACCGGCCCGACGAGATTTTGGCGCGGGACTTTGACGGACTCGAATCGCGTTTCGCAGAACGGAGACTTTCCCGAGATCAGCGGAATAGGGCGCGTCGATATTCCAGGAGTCTCCATATCCAACAGCAGAAAGGATATTCCCAGGTGCTTTGGCGCTACGGTATCCGTTCGGACGAGGCAGAAAATCCAGTCCGCCTCGTCGGCGTAGCTCGTCCAGATCTTCTGCCCGTCGACGACGAAATGGTCATCTAGCTCGATCGCCCTTGTCCGAAGGGACGCGAGGTCGGATCCCGCTTCGGGTTCAGAGTAGCCTTGGCACCAACGGATCTCGCCGCGGCTGATCGGCGGCAAATGAGCCCGCTTCTGTGCTTCGCTGCCGAACTTCAGCAATGCCGGACCAAGCATCCAGATCCCGAAACTCTCCAGCGGCGATCGGGCATCGATCCTGGCCATCTCCTCGTGAAAGATGTGCTTCTGTTCGCCGGTCAGACCGGCTCCACCATACTCACACGGCCAATCGGGAACGGTCAGCCCGACGGAAGCGGCACGTTCCAGCCACAGACGTTGGTCCTCTGACGCGAATACCCATTTGCGTCCGCCCCAGCAGATATCCTCAAGGCCCTGATTTGGGCCGCGCATGGATGCGGGGCAGTTGGACTCCAACCATGCCCGCATCTCGGCCCGGAACTCGTGCGCATTGAGTGACCAATGCTTGTCCGACATCGTCGCCCCTGTGGCTGTGTTAGTGGGCCACTAAGCCGATGATGCCAACCTGTAGGTTGGCGAAAACCACCAGAGCGTCGGACGGATACCGCTTCGGGTCTTTCATGTCGTTGTTTCCTCCTTGTTGGATCTAGCTTCCAGCGCCACTTCACGTAGCCGGGTCTTGAGAACCTTTCCGCTGGCGTTCTTCGGCAGTGCCTCGACGAATTCGATCACGCGCGGCAATTTGTAGTTGGCCAGGAGTGGCCTAACCCATCCTTTGATGTCGTCTTCCGAAGCGTGCGTTTGGACGCGTGGAACTACGAACGCCATACCGACTTCGCCGAGGCGCTCGTCGGGAATTCCGATCACCGCGACTTCGGCAATGTCCGGATGACCCATGAGGGTGTTTTCGATTTCCGCTGGATAGGTGTTGAAACCGCCGACGATGTACATGTCCTTGAGCCGGCCCTCGATCCTCAGGTTCCCGGTCTCGTCGAAAGAACCTAGGTCCCCGGTCTTCAGCCAGCCGTCCGGAGTGATTGTTTCCGCGGTCGCTTGTGGATCGTCGAAATATCCGTCCATGACGTTGTAGCCCCGCACCCGGATCTCTCCGATCGCCCCGGCCGGCAGACGGGCGTCATTTTCGTCGAATATCGCGACTTCAACGTCGGGGACTGCGCGACCACTCGTTTCCACCACGGTGCGAACATCGTCTCCCGGTCGTGTCATAGTCGCGAGAGCCGTGCATTCGGTCAGACCGTATCCGGTAAGCATGATCTCGAAACCGAATTCACGGCGAATGCGATCGATCAACGATGCCGGAAGCGTCGTGGTGCCCGTGACGCAAATCCTGAGCGACGACAGGTCGAGTTTCTCGCGCCCCGGCTGAGCGAGCAAGGCCTGGTAAATGGTCGGAGGGCCGGGCAGGACCGTAATGCGTTCCTGGGCGACCAGCCGGAGCATTTCTCCGGGATCGAAAACCCCCAGCGGATAAGTGGTTGCGCCAAACATCATCGACAGCAACCAGCCGAGCTTGTAGCCGAGCGCATGAAAGAACGGATTGACGACGGCATGACGCTCGCCGATGCGGAAACCGCCATCAAGGCCAAACCGGTGAAAGGCGCGTATTGCTTGTCCGTGACGTCCTGGAACGCCCCGCGGATAGCCGGTGGTACCGGAAGTAAACATGATATCCGAAACGGTATCGGGCCCAATCTGTGAAACCCGTTCGGATACCGTTTCCGCGGACACGCTTTCGCCGGCCGCAAGGAGGTCGCCCCAGGTCAGGCCGAAGCCGGGTTCAGCATCATCGAAGGTGACCGCGCCTATACGGGGGCCGTCAACCGCCGCCTCATCAAGGAGCGCTACATAGTCGGTGCCGAGGAAATGCCGGCGCGTGAAGACGAGCTTCGGGGTGGCTTTTCTCAGGATATAACTGATCTCTCCGGGGCGAAATCGCGTGTTGAGGGGCACAATCGCCGCGCCGATGCTTTGGGTCGCAAGGGCCGCGACAATCCATTGCCAGCCATTCGGTGCCCAGATCGCTATCCGGTCGCCAGATGCAACATTCTGCGCCAACAGACCGCGCGCCACGGCGACCACGCGTGTTTTCAAATCACGGTAGGTGATCCTGAGTGACCCCTCTACAATCGCGGAGGTGTCGCCGTATCGCGCAACACAATCGTCCAGAAGATGAGGAATGCTCTGCCAGGCAATTTTGCCGGTGTTGTCCATGGGGCGAAGCTTCTCGCTAGTCAATTGCGGCTGGAAGCCGGATCAGCGACCGGCGTTGCGGATTTTGACGATCCCGTCGCTGAACGGCTCGATGCGAATCTTGAGAGCTTCCTTGAACCCGTGTTGCTCCAGAACCTTGACAAATCGCGAGTGGCGGGGACCCCTTAACGGTGTGGGATCGGGCATTCATCTCGACAGCCATTCGCTGCAGCGTTCTGGATTCTGCTAGCGCCGGGGCGATGTTGATGATGCACTTCTGCGTCGCGAGCAGTTCGTGTTCGACGAAGCCAAGCCGGCGGGCGAGTTTTTTGCCGGCTGCATCAGGTATGATGACATTCACGTCCGCCAGGTCATCGGCCTCAAGTATTGCGTCGTGCAACTCCTGGAGCATCGACGCATGAAGGGCGTTGCGCTTTTCTGGCCTATTCAGGGTGACGCGTGCGACGCACTCGCTGACCTGGAAATTCACAAAGTCAGCAGATCGAATCCAATTCGTCATTTTGTGTCGGTTCTCTCCGAGGGGTGCGGTTTGCCCTTTTTTGCGCGGCGGCTGGGCTTCCTCTCGGGCTTGCCTTTGCTGGGCGAAGGCGCGCCGTTGTCGGCAAGTAGGTCTGTGCGTCGGCGCAGCACTTGGTGGGCCGCATGGAGATGGCTTTGCATGACTGATGCCGCCCAATCTCCGTCGCCAGCCTCGAACGCGACAATTAGGTCGCGATGATGCTGCATACTCCGCGCGAGTTCATCGCTGCTATAGATTGCGAAGGTCCGCATCACCAAAGGAATTTGCACGATTTGTCCAAGCACAAGTGCAAGGCGGCGGTTTGCGGCCTCCGCGACAACGAGGCGGTGAAACTCGGCATTGTGCTCCGTAAGAGCGTCCAACTGTTTCGAAGTTTTCGACCTGATGGCGAACTCCATCCGGTCGGCCAGTTCCTTGAGCGTCGAAAGAGATTCAGGCGATATGTTTTTGGCCGCCAGTGTCGCGGCTCGGGCTTCGAGCAGGATACGGATATCGAAGACGTCGTCGATATCCGCAGCGCTCCAGGACGAGGCGAACGCACCCCGATTTGCGATGAGTACGACTAGCCCTTCCGCGTGCAGGCGCTGCAATGCAGCCCTGACCGGCGTCCGGCTTGTGCCAAGCGTCGTCGCCAGTGTCTCCGTGCGAAGATGGGCCCCACCGGGGTAGACGCCGTTCACGATTCTGTCGCGGATGGAGAGATATACGGACTGCTCGGCGGCGCTCACCGGATCACCTCGAAGTTGCCGTCGATACTGATCGACTGACCACTAATACTCCGGGCGATCGGAGAGAGCAGGTAAGTCACCATCCCGGCTATCTCGCTTGCATCGACCATTCGCCGAAGCGATACGTCAGCCAGGAAGCCGCGTTCGATTTCTTCTTCCGACTGCCCCGTGGCCGCGGCCCGCGCGGCGATCACCGATCTGATACGCGGTCCGGTAACGAGTCCGGGTAGCAGTGCATTCACGCGAATGTCGGAAGGGCCGAGTTCCATGGCCCATGTCTTCGTAAGTCCGATCAGCGCCCACTTCGAACCAACGTATGCGGAACGCAACGGAAATCCGAGCCGGCCGGCAACCGAGGACACGTTGACTATCGAGCCACCGTTTGCTTCGCGCAGATGCGGGACTGCAGCCCGTGTGACGTAGAAAGTTCCATGGACATTGACGTCGTAGGTCTTCGACCACGCGTCGCTGTCGGTCTGATCGATCGGTGCAGTGGGCCCTGAAATTCCGGCGTTGTTGACGAGTGCATCGAGCCCCCCCAGCGACGCCACCGCTTCGTCGACCATCACTTCGACCGCAGCCTCATCAGTCACGTCGCAATGACTGGTCCCTGCGGCCGGACACTCGGACTGGAACCGGGCAATTCGCTCCCGGTCGATGTCGCAGATGTGGACCCGTGCGCCCGCATCGACGAGCGCCTTGGCGATCGCCGCACCTATTCCCGACGCTCCCGCGGTGATGAGTGCGCGTCGCTGCAATCCAACGTGCGGCACAGTGGTCGGGCTCGTCGGAACGTCGGACGTTTCGGTCATCGTTCTGGTCCGCGGGGCTTCTTTTTCAGTGTGGCCATTCGTTTCTTCAAATGTAACATTGGACGCAATGTTAGGGAAACGCAACACCAAAGTCGAAAAAAAATCCAAAATTGGATCCAAAACGGATTGACACGTATTCCCAATCTGTAAAGTGTGTGAGCCCAATGGAAGCGCCGTGAAGAGCGTGGTGGCACCCTTGCCTAATGAGGCCGGGGCAGATGATTGGCCTTGCGGATTGGCGACACGACCATCCGGGGGCGGTAGCGATGGGAGAAATCGCCAATGAAAACTTTCGGAAATTTTGCGTCAGCCGGGTTGCTGGCAATTGGCTTGGGAACAGTCGTTGTGGCGGGCAACGCCACGCCGGCTGCGGCCATCGACCCAGGCACCTACAAGATCGGCTTCATCGCCGATCGCACCGGCGTCGTGGCATTCGCGGGCGTCTCCTACGCCCAGGGGGCCGAGCTCGCGGTCGAGCAGATAAATGCCAGCGGCGCGCTAGGCGAGGGCGCCAAGCTCGAGATCGTCGAGCGCGAAGGCGCCAGCGATCCCGCGCGGTCCATCCAAGGCTACAACCAGCTTGTTGCCGATCGGGACATCATTGCGACGAGCTGCTGCATCTTCTCCAGCATCGCGGGTGCCCTGAAGCCGGTCGCTGTCCGCAACGAGGTGCCGTTGGTTATCTACGGTGCGACGATGCCCGGCCTGCCGGAAGTGCCCTGGGTCTACAGCGTCACGGCGCTGCCGGGCATTCAGGAAGTCGCTCTGTCGAAGCATCTGGTCGAGGTGCTGAAGCCGAAGACGGTCGCCTATTTCGTCCTGGCGGACAACGAACCTTTCCAGCAGAGGTTCAAGGCAAGCCAGGAAGTCTTCGAAGCGGCTGGCTCCAAGACCGTCGGCGTGGCTACGGCGCTCGGTCATGACACGGACTTCACGGCCCAGGCGACGCAGCTCATCGCGCTGAAGCCGGATCTGATCATGATCTATGTGACTCAGATCCCTGCCGCCGGATTCATCCAGGCGGTGAGGGCCCGCGGCTGGGAAGGCCATATGGCGACCAACGAAGCCATTTCGCCTATCGCGGTTTTCGAAAAGGTCGGTGAGGCCCTGAAGAACGTCCCGTTCGGCGTCAGCTTTACAGCTGACCTGGCGGACTCCGAAGCCGGGAAGGCCTTCGTCAAATCCTATCACGAGAAATTCGGCAGTGATCCGGACGTCTACGCCGCCCAGGGCTTCACCGCGATGCAGTTCATCGCGCAGGGGCTGGAAACCCTCGACGGAAAGCCGACGCGCAAGGCGCTGGCCGACGCGATGTCCAAGATGGATACGATCAAGAACGACGTCTACGGCGGCGTGACGTTCCATGACGGACAGATCGAGGTGGACAAGAGCCTGTTCGTAAGCTGGACGGCTGACGGCAAGCTCGCGCCCTGGAAGCCGTGACGCCATGGAACTGTTCGCCTCCCAATTGTTGAACGGCCTCGCGCTGGGGTCTCTCTATGCCCTGTTCGGGATTGGCTTTGGACTGGTCTTCGCCACCATGGGCATCCTGAACGCGGCGCAGGGATGTTACGCGACTTGGGCGGCGATCATTGGACTCGTCGCAGCCAAGCAGGCCGGCTTGCCGTTTCCCGCGGTCCTGCTTGTGGCAGTCGCCGGCGGCGGCCTCGTCGCCATCGTCGTCGACCAACTAGGCTTCCAGCCGCTTCGGGCGCGCAAGGTCGACATGCTCGGCGCGCTTATAACGAGTATCGCGTTCTGGATGATCCTGGACAGCCTGGCCGGTTTCGCGACCGGCCAGCAAAGCCTCAGCTATCCGGCCGGAAGCTATCCGGGCCAGATGCTGACAATGAACCCGATACCGCTTCCCGCGATGCAGGTGATCTCGATCTGCACGCTGATCGCGTTAACCGTGGGAATGCACTATCTGATCGCGCGGACGCGGCTCGGGGCGGCAATTCGGGCAGTCGGCTGGAGTCCGGTCGCAGCCGCCCTCGGCGGCGTGAACAGCCGGCACATAATTCTCCTGACCGCGGCGCTTGCCGGAGGCATCTCCGGTCTCGCCGGGGTCCTCGGCGGAATCCTGACATCGAACGTGTCCTTCACGCTTGGCCAGAGTCTCATGCTGAAGGGGTTCGCGGCAGTCGTGGTCGGCGGCTACACGGACGTGCGCGGCACCGCGATCGCCGGGCTCGTGCTCGGTGTGCTCGAGGTCTTCTGCGGCCAGTACATCTCCACGGCGTTGCGGGATGGATTCACCTATTCGCTACTGCTCCTGTTCCTGTTGGCCAGACCACAGGGGCTCTTCGGCACCGGAAGCCACGTGAGGGCCTGAGATGGAGCATTTGTACGACTTCTGGGCGATCAACCGGACAACGGTCGCCTACGCGATGGTCAACGCCTTCTTCGCTCTCAGCACGTATGCGGTTCTATCGGCCGGCTTTTTGAGCTTCGGGACGGTAACGTTCGCTGCCGTGGGCGGCTTCCTCGGCGCCCAGCTCGTCATCAAGGGCGTCGCCTTGCCGTTCGTCTTCCTGGCGAGCGCAGTGGGGGGAACGGTCTGCGCGTTGTTGGTCGCGGTCGTTTTTCTCCGGTTGAGCAGCCACTGGATGGCCCTCGCCAGCCTGGCACTCGTTCTGATCACCCGTGTGGTGGTGCTGAACGCACCGGCGCTGACCGGTGGCGTGATCGGTCTAGGCATACCTATTCCGCTTCCCATGGAATGGCTGACCGCCTTGCTGGTCCTGACGGTTATTGGCTTCTACGCCCTGTACAATTCGTGGTTCGGCATTGCCTCGCGAGTCCTTCGGGAAGACCCGGCCGTTGCCGCCTGTATGGGTGTGAACCTGCAGAAGGTCCAGCTCGTCGCGTTTGGCATAAGCGGGTTCGTCGGAGGATTGGGCGGCGTTCTGCTGGCGTTGCTTCTTCAGTACATCACGCCCGACACGTTTTTCATCGGCATAGCCTTCACGATGATCGCCAGCGCGGTCCTCGGGGGATCATATCACTGGTTCGGCCCCGTCCTCGGCGCCGCCGTCTACACCGTACTTCCCATCGCCTCCCAGGCCGTTGTTCCGCAACTCCAGGATCTCGCGAGCGGCGTGGTGCTGCTGCTGATCATGATCTTCCTTCCGCGCGGGCTGATCGATCCGCGGGCAATCCGCCTTCGCAAGGCCCGGAACACCCGATGACGGACCTTCTTTCTTTGGACCGGGTGAAGAAGTCGTTCGGCGGCGTCGCGGCGGTAGATGACCTTTCGTTCGTCGCGCAACAGGGGCTGGTCACCGGCCTGATGGGACCGAACGGGGCCGGTAAAACAACCGTGATCAATCTGATTAGCGGGCTTTTCCACCCCGACTCCGGCGAGATCTCGATCGCTGGCACGCGCGTCACCGATACGAAGCCTCACATAGTCAGTACGCTCGGACTGGCACGCACTTATCAGAACGTACGCCTGATCCCCGGACTGACGGCGCTGGAGCAGGTGATAGCCGGTTCCTTTGTCAAACGCGGCGTATCGATGTGGTCGAGCTTCCTTCATACACCGTTCGCGCGGGCGCGGATGAAGCGGACGCGGGAGCACGCGATGCACCTTCTCGACCGTGTGGGAATGACCCACTCGGCCGACGTCCTGGCGGAGACCCTGTCGTACGGAGAACAGCGCCGCATCGAGATTGCCCGGGCGCTGGGCGCGGATCCCGTCTTGCTCCTCCTGGACGAGCCCACGGCCGGCATGAACCCGGCTGAATCGACGGAGATCGGCGAGCTGGTTCACAAGCTGAGGGACGAGGGCCTGACGATCATGATGGTGGAACACAACATGAAGCTGGTCATCGATTTCTGCGACCGGGTCGTCGTCATGAATTTCGGCCAGCGGATTGCGCAAGGCAATCCGGAGACGTGCATTGAGGACCCGAAGGTTCAGGAAGCCTATTTCGGCAAACGGCGCGATGCTCACAGTTTCTAACCTTTCGGCCAGCTACGGCGCCATCCAGGCGGTCGAGAACATCTGCCTGGAGGTCTCCTCGGGCACGTTCGCCGCCCTACTGGGCGCAAACGGAGCCGGTAAGTCGACGACGCTGAAGAGCATCGTCGGCCTGCATCGCCCGGTTACGGGATCGGTGACCTTCAAGGGCGAGGAGATCCGCAAGCTCAGTCTGCACCAGGTGGTGCGTCGCGGCATGGCCTTCGTTCCCGAAGGGCGCATGGTCGTGGCACCGTTGACAGTTGAGGAAAATCTCTGGCTGTCCTCCTACGCGGGCAGGGGATCCCCCGACGTGCTGCTACAGCGCGTCTACGAGCTGTTCCCGAGGCTGAAGGAACGGCGCGCCCAGATCGCGGGCCTGCTGAGCGGCGGCGAGCAGCAGATGCTCGCCATCGGCCGGGCCTTGATGATCGACCCGGACATCCTGGTCCTGGACGAACCTTCCATGGGTCTCGCTCCATCGATCGTCGATCTCGTTTTCGATGCCGTCGTCGAGCTGCACAAGCAGGGACTGTCGATCCTGCTGGTCGAGCAGAACGCAGCCATCGCTTTGTCCGTGGTGGACTACGCGTACTTCATCAAGCGTGGCCGGATCGTTCTTCATGGGAAGCCGGACGACCTGCGGAACTCGCCCGAAGTCATGGAAGCCTACCTGGGCTGAATCAGGTGTCGTAAGGGAGTAAGGGACGTGCAGGAAAAGCCGAAAACACTCCGCTCACTGCTTGAGTCAGGAAAATTCATCACGGCGCCGGGTGTTTTCGACATGATATCGGCGAAGGTCGCCGACACGTTGGGTTTCGATGCGTTGTACATGACCGGCTACGGCGTCGTCGCATCGCAACTGGGCTTGCCCGACGCCGGTCTTGCGACCTATTCCGACATGGTCGGCCGGGTCGAACGGATTGCATCTATGGTCAGCACGCCGCTGATCGCCGACGGCGATACGGGCTACGGCGGGCTTCTGAACGTCCGGCACACGGTTCGCGGATACGAAAGCGCGGGCGCGGCCGCGATCCAGATCGAGGATCAGCAGTTCCCCAAGAAGTGCGGGCACACGCCCGATCGGAGAGTCGTCCCGATCGACGAGATGGTGAGAAAGATCGCCGTCGCGGCGGAAAGCAGGCGATCCGACGATTTCCTCATCATCGCCCGGACTGATGCGCGAACCGCCTATGGCCTAGACGAGGCGATACGGCGCGCCGAGGCCTATGCTGCAGCGGGCGCGGACATCCTTTTCGTCGAATCGCCGGAAAGCGAAGAGGAAATGCAGCGCATAGCGAGCACATTGTCTCATCCTGTCCTGGTCAATCTGGTCGACGGCGGCATGACGCCCGTCCTGCCGCGGACAAGGCTGAAGGAGATGGGCTTCCGGATCGCGATATATCCGGTGACAGGGTTTCTCGCCGCCGCCGCGGCCGTGGAGTCCGCCTACGCCTCGTTATCCGAAGACCGGGAAACCCCTGCGCTGCCGGTGCCGCTCTATCCCTTCGACAAATTCTCCAGGCTGATGGGCTTCGAGGACGTATGGGAGTTCGAGCGTACGCACGCTGAATAGCGCGTTCACTCAATTTTTTCCGATCGATTGGACGAGGAAAATCGATGGTGATTGGAACTGAAGAGACTTTCTCCAGGGAACCGATAGTCCTCCGTTTTCATGACGCTCCGGCTTTCGTTGAAACGTATGGATTTCACGGAAGTCAGGGCTTGACCTTGCTAGAAGGGCAGCTCTTGCGTCGAGCAGGTAGTAGATCCAAGACACTTTTCATCTTCATGCATCCGTCTACGACCATGAATCTCTTACCAATGCCTTTGGCGCTCGCCGAGGCTGGATTGCATGTGTTGTGTGCGGCCAGTCGATATCCCAAAAATGACAGTGCTTTGATTATGGAGAAGGTGGCACTCGACATGGGGGCCTGGGTGCGCTGGGCATACGAGCAGGCCGGTTATGAACGTGTCGTACTTGTAGGCTGGTCGGGTGGCGGTTCGCTAAGTTTATTTTATCAGGCCCAAGCAGAACATCCGACCATTCGGGATACGCCGGCGGGTGATCCGGTGGATCTCGTTTCCGCAAAATTGCCCTCCGTGGACGGCGTAATTTTCATTGCCGCGCATCTGTCACGAGCGGAAACGCTGACCGAGTGGATGGATCCATCTATAATTGACGAACTATATCCGGATAAACGCAATAGCCATCTGGACATCTATGCGCCTAACAGTGTCGTGACTCCACCATTTCACCCGTCGTTTGTTGCTGAATTTAGGGCTGCACAGATCGCACGTAACAGACGGATCACTGACTGGTGCCTCGACCTTTTGGACCGCCTGAAAAAAAGTGGAACACCGGAAGTCGAGCGAGCCTTCGTGGTGCACAGGACGATGTGTGATCCGCGCTGGATCGATCCAACGATCGACCCGAATGATCGTAAGCCTGGCACCTGCTATCTTGGCGATCCCCGCACTGCAAATGTCGGCCCCGCCGGACTCGCGCGCTATTCGAGCTTACGATCCTGGCTAAGCCAGTGGAGCTTCGACCTATCGCGGGCTAAGGGTGCAGAAAACGCCGCGCGGATCAAAAAAGTACCCGTACTCGTAATCGAGAATTCCGCGGACGATGCCGTACCCGCGACGCATCCCGAGACAATCCGACGATCTCTCGGTACATCCGACAAGGAATTCGTCACTATCAAGAACGCTACGCACTATTACCTCGGCCAACCCGAGCTGCTCCAGCAATGTGTGGATTCGGTCTTGGCGTGGAGCCGTTCGCGCAACCTGTTGCCGGATGCCCGATAGCGGCGCGTCGGCCGGCGTGATGTCTGACACGCCGGCGAGTTGAATGAAGGTGGGGCGTTTGCCCGGGCGGGGATGTGTCGGTCGGCTGGAAAAGGCGCGCTCGAGGATGTTTGACGATGTTGAAGACCCCGGTCTGTCGTTCGCCAGCTTTGCCGCATCGATCGACGAAAGCGCAATTCCGGAAAGGGTTCGTACCCGCGCCTCTTACCTGATCCTGGATGGCATTGGGATCGCTCTGGCTTCGGGGCGTTTCGAGTTTGCCCGGCGAAGTCTAGCGGCAATGGCCCCTGTCGGAAGCTCGGGCGAAACGCCCATAATCGGGATGGCCGAAACGCTCTCTCCACGGGATGCGGCAGTCATGAATGGCATTCTTTGCCACGGCCTGGATTACGATGACACGCATCTAGAAGGCGCAGTTCATCCGACCGCGGTGGTGTTGCCGGCGGTGCTGTCGGCTGCCGCTTCGGGCGTATCTGGGGGCGCTGCCGCGCTCGACGCTTTTGTTGTGGGCGTCGATGTCGCGGCAAGGGTAGGGGCTGTTGCGCATCGATTGTTTCATCGTGCCGGATACTATCCGACCGGTGTCGCAGGAGCTTTCGGTGCGGCAATTGCGGCCGGCATGTTGATGGGCTTATCGGAAAGTGAGATCGCGACGGCCCAGGGCATTGTACTGTCGATGGCGTCGGGCACCTTGGAGTTTCTGGAGGACGGCGCCTGGAACAAGTCACTATGTGCGGGGTGGGCTGCTGGTTCCGGCCTCACCGCGGCGGCCCTTGCCAAGCAAGGTTTCGTCGGAAACCGCAGGCCATATACGGGACGGCATGGTCTTTATCGCACGATGTTGGGTTCTGGTGCAGAGGACTGCGATATCAATAAGGCGACTGACGGCCTGGGTACCAGATGGGCGGTTGAAGATGTGGCGCTGAAGCCCTTTCCAACCTGTATCTACACTCACAGTTGCATCGAAGCGGCGATCCTATTGCACAGCAGGATCGTCCCGGACGATATTGTGTCGATTCATGTTTGCGTTCCTAAAGCGGTCGTCCAATATATTTGTGAACCGCTAGAAAGCAAAAAGGCCCCGCGAACGGCCAATGACGCTCAATTTAGTCTACCATTCGTTGTTGCTGGTGCACTGCTCCGCGGGCGCATGACTGTCGCGGAACTCGATAGCGATGCACTAGAGGATCCAGATATATTGGCTCTATCACGGTTAGTTTTTTACTCAGTTGAGGAGGACGAAAGCTCTAGAGGGGCGTCACCAGGTAAGGTTTGCGTATCTATGGTAGATGGCTCTGTGTTTGCCGAGCGCGTGAAGGTTAATCGTGGTCATCCCGATCGGCCAATTTTAAATGCAGAACTGAAACAAAAATTTCGCGAGAACGCAGCATTGGTAAAGTCACCAGAGGAAATTAAAAATATTGAAGAAATAATTATTTTTTCGAATGATATTAATATTGTTGAATTAAATAAATATTTGTAGAAGCTGTTGGCGGAACAGATACTGGAGGCCGCGGCGCTGCTCGACCGGCTCACCCATCACTGCGAGATCATCGAGAGACCGGCAACGAATCCTGGCGCTTCAAGAACCGCTCTCAAAGCTAAAGCCGAAAAGCCAATCAGCCGCGCCCGACCGGGCTGCGTAACCCCGACCAGCTCCACCCAGTCGGGCGCTCACCGTCGCGCAATACAAGGGGGTCAAAATTGGACGCCGATTGGAGTGCGCCCCTTGAAGGCGACAGGATCAGGCGGCGGTTTTGACAGGGTGCCGGTGACGTTACCCCCTGATTCATGGCCGCGCTGAACGGGAGTCCGGCCAACCGAAAGACCGGACCAGGAATCGATCGAGATTCTCGGAAGAACAGATCATTGCCAACACGCGCGAGCAGGAAGCGGCCTTATCGTCACTGTGAGGCCCAGAATTCGAAAACCCTCTGCTGTTCTTCGAGTTCGAACTTGCGTTCATCCACAAAATGAACACCATTGCGGCGGACCATCTCGAAGAAGCCGTTGCCGCATCTGCCGCTCTGTGAAACTACAATTGCTGTTAGCAGAGGTCGGCCTGCTTGGTGCTCAAGCTCCGAAACCTGCCCCAGAATGACAGGCATCCGCCGGTGAGCCTGATTCCACTCTATTCCTAATTCATTAGCTATTGTCTTGTAGGTGCAGGTCACGCCCTGCCGGGCGTATCGCAGAATGATATCGCGAACGGTATTGGCATTCATATTTCGAAGGCCGCCTCTGTTGAACTGTTCGGTGACGACAGCATCAACGAGCCACTGCGCGGCTGGAAGCTTCGCTTTCGCGTTCTCAAGGTAGCGACTCAGCTCGTCATCAGAGGCATCTCTTATTCTTTCGAGCAAATCGGGGTTTGGCGTCCCGTAGTCCACCATTGCGCGTCTCTCACCCATGTTCGTGGCTGGCTCGTTCCGAATAAAAACCAGCTTCTCGTTATCCATATCAACTTCTGGCATACACTTGGTTGATCATTCCCACGCGAGAGCGTGGGAATGGCCTGCATTTTACCTGGCGCGACAACGCCCCTACTCAGATCAGCGGTCACTCGCGTTGTTGTCGATCGGTTACCGTGGCGGTCTAATCCCATACGTGGTCGCGAGTTCTTGCCGTCAAGTGTCGTCTTCGAAACAAAATCCTCGTGTGCGCTCGCGCCGAGCCGCGCCTCCTGACGTTGCTAGATCTTGATCAGGTACCGAGCGGACAGCTGATCGAGGTGGCCGGTAAGCCATTCAGGTTCGGACGCGGCCTCGCGCCAGAACCGCCAGAGTTCCGGATAACTCATCGCCCGGAACTCCGGTGTCGATCCCGCCACCCGTTCGGCGAACGACGCAATCTCTTGTCGGTGCGCTGCGAATTCAGGACTGGTGTCCGGGTTGGCTGGTTCCCAATAGAGGTAGAACATCGTCACGGGCCGGTCACCGAACGTCCGGGTCAGACCGAAGGCGTGCTTGATCAGCTGTGCCGCGTCGAGCCAGGTGTAGCTGTCAGGCGCATCAGTAAGGCGGAGCATCTCGCGGAAATAGCCTTGTTCGCGCCGCGCATCGCGGACCTGTTCCGCATATGCGGGAGAGAATGTGGCGCGACGGGCCGAGAGGTATTCCGTCAGTTTGGACTCGATACCGACGACGCCGCATTCGCCGGAGACGAGGACGTCGAGGTTCGGGGCCCGGCCGCCGCGAAGACCGGTCGGGCATTTCTGCTCGAACTCGAGCTGCTCGAACGGGCCATATATCGGCAAGGTCAGATCGGCGATCCGGCGGCGAAACGGCGCGAAGCAGTTCACGGCTAGACCCGACGACGAATGAACGGCACGGAACTTGGCCTGCAGTTCGTTACCATCGCCGGCGCTGAGATCCGCCGCGAAATCGTCGGTCTCGACGAGCGGCAGAAGAGTATCACGGAAATCGGCAACATAGCCCTTGTAGTCAATTGCGATATCGGGCCGCAGATGAACGAAAGCGTTCCGGAGCCCAGAATGTGCCCGGCTCCGGATTGGCCTATCCAAGAACGTCTCCTGTTTCATGGAAGTATTGTAGCCGCCGTTTCACAAGAAAACGACTCCTGCTTGGCTGTGCTGGCGCATCAACGTGGGGCGCAAACCAACATTGGCCTTAGCTCACCCAATCCAGCGTGTACGTCGATTTCTTCCTGGTCCAGTTGATGAGCTGCGAGAGCGCGTCGACTTGGTCGTCGTGTACGCCATTCGGGAATGCGAGGAGTTCGGTGCGGAACTCGTCGAGCCAGGAGGCCGATTGCGGAAGAAGGACCGCACCGGATTCGATCGGCGCGGTGCAATAGGACATGCGTACGACCTTGTCGCCTTCGGGCGAAATAGCCTTGGCGAATACCCGGTCGGAGCGCAGGTCCTGGATGAGGCTCTGGCCGGATCCCTTGTCTTCGATGAGGACGATGTTGGCCTTCCAGCGCTTTTTCTCGGTGACGATCCGCTTCTTGAGTGCCGGATATTCGAGGCGGGCCCGGACGACGTCCAGAATGTAGATGGCGTCCTTCCTGATAAGGGCGGTAATGCCGACCGAGTAGTCGTTGAGCTCGGTTGCCTTGGAAGCGGTATCCCAGCTCTGTACGATCTTCGTCAGGTAGTCGTTCTTCTCCGGCAACTGCGTCCACGTTCCGAACCACTCCCACTGAACGAGATTGCCGCCGGCCGGCACTGGCTCCTGCAAATATTGCGCCGAGAAGGTAGCCGAACCCATCCCGGCGCGTAGTTCGTCCAGGACGCTCAGCGGCTCGCGCTCCGGGTGCAGCAGGTCGCCGGCCGAACGGTGATGGAAGCGGCCGTCGCCGATCGGTACTCGCACGTCTTCGGCGGCGATCGCCGAGAGATTGAGATGCGTCCAGCCACCTGCCTTCAAGACGTGTCCGACTAGATCGTCGACGTGGAGGCGCTGCATAACGAGGATGATGGCGTCGCTGCGCTTGTCGTCGAGACGCGAAAGCAGGGTCTCGTCGAACCAGCTGTTGACGTTGTTGCGAAGCGTTTCGGATCTCGCGTCGTCTGCCTTCATGGCATCGTCGATTACGACGATAGAACCACCACGTCCGGTCAGGGCGCCGCCGACCGTCGCCGCCAGCCGGAACCCTCCGCGCGTGGTGCGGACTTCGTCTTCCGTGTCCTTGCGTGGGTCGATCCGCATCAGCGGGAACAGTGCCCTGTACCACGGCGTCCGCACGATGCTGCGGAAGCCGTTGGCATGGGCCGTGGTCAGGTTGCGGCCGTATGACACGCAGACGATGCGCCGGTGCGGATCGTGGCCGAGCACCCATGCCGGGAATGCAATTGACGCGTAGAGCGACTTAAGACTGCGCGGCGGCAGCGTGATGACGAGCCGCTTGCATCGGCCGTCCGCGACCTTGGTCAGGTGGTAGGCCAAGGCGTCCAGATGCCAGTTGTGGACGTACCGGTTGCCGCCCGCCACGTCATAGAAGCACCGCTCGGCGAAGGCGCCCATATCCTGTCGCAGGATCGCCTGGAGAAGGCGGGCGTCATCCTCGGCATTCGTCGGCTCTGCGTCTGCGACCGGCAGGTCGTTGCTCATTCACCGCTCCCGGCGCGGGCGACGCTTCGTTTGCCGGCCGCCGAAGCGCTCGAGGATTGCCTTGTCCTCCTCGGTCAGCTCTTGCATCGTGAGCGCGTCGAGCGTTTCCGCGATCTCATTCACCAGCCCCGCTTCGCGCGCCATCTTGAGCACCTGATCGATGGCCTTGGGGTCCCCCTGTAGAGCGTTGTTCATGTTGGTACGAACGAGCGCCTCGAGCTTGGACATTGTTTTGGTGCCGCGCGGCGTCTGGACCTTGATCTTCTCGCTGAAGATCGACCCGACGGTCGCCTTGAAGCTCTTGTTGCCCTTCTTCTTGCCCTTCGGATTGCCCGACTGGCCAGGCTTGAACCGGCTATGGGCCGGCGGCTTGCGATAGCCGACCGTATAGGCGTCATCGCCATTCTTCCGCCGATCGTCGTCGCTCATGGCAGCTTGCGCCCTACAGAGCGCCGGACCGCCGATCCTTCGACGGTCGGAGCGTTCAACTCCGCACCGCGACGGGCCGTGATCTCGTCAAAGGTCTCACCCGTCGCCGCCAGGATCGCGTCGTCCTTCGCAAACAGTTGCCAGCGCCGAACGGCCGTGTCGCAGTAGAGCGGATCGAGTTCGATCGCCCGCGCACGCCGGCCGGCCTTCTGTGCGGCGATCAGGATCGTGCCCGAGCCGCAGAACGGGTCGAGGACGATCCCGCCGCGTTGCGAACAGTCCTTGATCGCGTCAGCCACCATGGCGACCGGCTTGACCGTCGGATGAAGCGTCAGTGCTTCGCGCGCATCCTTCGTCGGGGAGGTGATGCCGCGGTAGTTCCAGACGTTCGTGCGATAGCGCCCGCCCTGACCGAGCCCGAAGGCATTGATGTGCGTTGCGATCCCGTTCTTGAAGGCAAAAATCAACTCGTGTCGGGAGCGATAGAAGCTCCCCATCCCGGCATTGTCCTTGACCCAGACGATCACGTTCTTCAGCTCGGAATAGACCGCCCGGCCGGCCGCGCTGATCTCGTCGATATGGCGCCAGTCCATGCAGATGAAGTGGATCGAGCCGTCGGTGCTCCACGCGATCATGCGCTCGAATGAGGAGGTCAGGAACGCGACGAAGGCGTCCTGCGACATCTCTCCGGACGCCATGACGAACTCGCGGTGGCCGTTCGAATTGCTGACGTTGCCGCGGATGCGGACGTTGTACGGCGGATCGGTGAAGACCATCTGCGCCAGCTCGACCTTGCGGCGGCCGCGGCCGGCCGACATCAGAGCACGATAGACCTCCTCGTCGCGGGCATCGCCGCAGGCCAGGCGATGCTCGCCGAGCTGCCACACGTCGCCCGCCCGACTGACAGCCAGGGAGGTCGGTTCCGGCAGCTCGTCGTCGCGATCATCCTGCGGCGTCTGCCCGGTCTCTGCCGGGTCGAGAAGCGTGTCGATCTCGGCGACCGAGAAGCCGGTGATACCGATGTCGATCTCGCCGACATCTTCCCGTATCAGTTCGAGCTCGCCGGCCAGAATGTCCTCGTCCCAGCCGGCATTCAGAGCGAGCTTGTTGTCGGCGAGAACATAGGCCCGCTTCTCCGTCTCGCTCATCGACGACAGTCGCACGCACGGAACTACGTCCATTCCGAGCTGCTTCGCCGCCTCGACCCGGCCATGGCCGGCCAGGATCATGTCGGCGTCGTCGATGAGAACCGGATTGGTGAATCCGAAGCGCTCGATGCTCTCGGCGATCTGCCGAATCTGCTTCTTCGAATGCGTACGTGCGTTGCGTGGATAAGGCTTCAGTTGGCCGATCGCAATAAACTCGATCCGGTCGCCATAGGTCTTGATCGGATCACCTGATGGCGACGGTCGCTTGGCCTGTCTGCGCTTCATCGATCGCGCTCCCGCGATGCTGCCGCCGTCTCGCCGCCAAAAGCCAGAGCTTGTTGGCGGTCGGCTTCGGCCGCCTGCACACTCAGTCCATGCAGCATCAACGCGGCGGCGTAGAGCTTGAGCGAGATGGGAAGCTCATCGAGTGCCAGCCGCTTGAACTCGGCCGGCTCGTGCCCGGCCACGACAGTTTCCTCATAGCGGCGGATCGCCCGGTCGACCGCAGCAAGATCCTCGAAGTCGAGCGGCAGGCCCAAGTCGAGGCCCAGTTCCTTTCGAGCTGCCACGCGACGCCGGGCGCGCTCCAGGCTTGCGGCAAGTTTGCCAAGTGCGGGACGCGCCGCTTCACCGACCTCCGAGATACCATTCGTAAACCAGACTATGAGGTCGAAGAGGCTTTCGGGCGGAGAGGCTTCGGCCCGGAGCCGAGCCTCCTTCAACAGTCCCGCCTTCTCCTCGCGCCATCGCTTCTGGGCGCGCCGGACATCCTTTTGCTCGTAACCATGCTCTGCCAGGAACGGTGCAAGCTTGGCATGAGGCGAACCGATGACGAGATCGGCAAACCCGGCAAGCAGGGGCCGATCTTGCTGCTCGAACTTGGCCGTTCCCTTCGGCCGGCCGCGGGGCCGTCGCGTTGGCGGATTCGATTGACGCCGGCTCATCGTGGAATCCCTCCAGTGCACGCACTAGAGGGGATCGAATGCATCGAGGCAAGGGAATTAAAATCGTGAAAACGAATTTAAATTACGGAGTGACCGAGTTGGCATAGTCACATTGACCTCGCCAAGTCGCATCATGCCTTGCCGGCGTTCCATGTTACGCAGCGGCGCAGGCGTGCGCCTCTGCGTAGAATGCCCCATTGAACCCACATGTCTGGGCTTGGCAAGGTTAACGTGACAACGCCCGGTGCTTTAAATCGCCGGGATCAGCTCAGCGTTTCCTGTCGTCCATGCCGCCGTCTACCAAGCTTCGATTTCCCACCTGGTCTCCCGCGCGACGCTTCGTCAGGTTCCGCAGCGAGGCAATAAGGATATGGCGTTCGGCAACGGTGGTGGCCTGATCCCACAGTTCGTCGAGAGCCATTGTCGTCAAGCGTTGTTTACGTGACAGTTGACGTTGCCCCCAGTTTGCCCTCACTCATGACTGGACTCTGTTCTCGTTGTGGTCCCTCCGGGACCGGGTTGCAAACTCGTTCGGGGTAAGGCCACCGAGGCTCGTATGAGGCCGGCAGGCGTTA
>JAEWYT010000186.1 GCA_023458595.1 Pseudomonadota bacterium | reverse complement strand
GGGCCGGCCCGGAAAGGGGGGCGGTGTTAGCGCTGGCCCGCGCCCACATCACCTGCAACAAGAACGGCATTCCGTTCGATCCGGAGAAGCCGACGATCACCTCGGGAATCCGCCTCGGCAGCCCGGCCGGCACCACGCGCGGCTTCGGCGTCGCCGAGTTCCAGGAGATCGGCGCGATGATCGTCGACGTGCTGGAGGGCTTGCGCAAGGCCAATGCCGAGGACGGCAACGCCGCGGCGGAGCAGGCGGTGCGCGCCCGCGCGCTCGACCTGTGCAAGCGCTTCCCGATCTACGAAGGCTGACCGGCGGGCTGAAGGGCGGAGACGAGGGATGCGCTGTCCCTATTGCGGAAGCCTGGCGACACAGGTGAAGGACTCGCGGCCGACGGAGGATTCGGCGGCGATCCGCCGCCGCCGCGTCTGTCCCGATTGCGGCGGTCGGTTCACGACCTTCGAGCGGGTGCAGCTGCGCGAGCTGACGGTCGTCAAGAAATCGGGCCGTCGCGTGCCCTTCGACCGCGACAAGCTGGTGCGCTCGGTGCAGGTCGCCCTGCGCAAGCGCCCGGTCGAGGAGGAGCGCATAGAGCGCCTCGTCAGCGGCATCGTCCGCCGGCTCGAAAGCCAGGGCGAGAGCGAGATTTCCTCCGAGACGATCGGAAAACTCGTCATGGAGGGCCTGCGCACGCTCGACGACGTGGCCTATGTCCGCTTCGCCTCCGTCTACAGGAACTTCCGCGAGGCCAAGGACTTCGAGGAGTTTCTTGACGCGCTGTCCGGCCCCGGGCGCGATGCCGGGGAAAGCGCCGCGGACTGAGGTCCGCCGGTGCGCCGATGTCCGGTAGCGGTCCCACTCCCGATCTCGACGACCGGCTGACGGCGGCGGCGATCCGTCTCGGCGCCCGCGAGCTCGGCCGAACCTGGCCGAACCCCGCCGTCGGCGCCCTGATCGTCCGCCACGAGGAGGCGGGACCGGTGGTCGTCGGCCGCGGCTGGACGCGAAAGGGCGGCCGACCGCATGCCGAGGTCGAGGCGCTCGCCGACGCGGGGGAACGGGCGAGGGGGGCGACCTGCTACGTCTCGCTCGAGCCCTGCTCGCACCACGGCCGCACCCCGCCTTGCTCCGAAGCCCTGATCGCCGCGGGCGTTTCCCGCGTGGTCTCGGCGATCGAGGACCCGGACCCCCGGGTGAGCGGACGCGGCCACGCGATGCTGCGGGAGGCCGGGATCGAGGTCGTCGTCGGCGTCGGCATGGAAGCGGCGCATGCGGTCAACGCCGGCCATTTCCTGAGGGTCCGCGAGGGCAGGCCGTGGGTGACGCTGAAGCTCGCGGCAAGCCGTGACGGGATGATCGCCGGTCCGGGCGGCGCGCCGGTCGCGATCACCGGGGAGAGGGCGCGGGCGCACGCCCACATGCTGCGCGCGACGCATGACGCGATCCTGGTCGGCATCGGCACCGCGCTCGCCGACGATCCCGAGCTCACCTGCCGGCTGCCCGGCATGGCCGACCGCTCGCCGGTCCGCGTCGTGCTGGATACCGATCTTCGCCTGCCCGTCGACGCGAAGATGCTTGAAACCGTTGAGGAAACGCCCGTTTGGCTGGTTGCGCGCGAGGCCGCGGATCCGGACCGCAGACGGGCCCTGGAAAGACGCGGCGCGCTGGTGCTGACGTCCGGCGGCGGCATCCGCGCCTCGCTCGAAACGCTGGCGGGGCAGGGCATCACCCGCGTCCTCGTGGAGGGCGGCGCGAGCGTCGCGGCGAGCCTCGCCGGGGCCGATCTCGTCGACCGGGCGGTGATCTTCGACGGGGCGGCGGAGATCGGCGCGCATGGCGTCCCTGCCGGATCGGCCCTTGCCGCGATCCGCGATACCGGGGCATACAGGCGCGTCGACCGGGCGACCCTCGGCGACGACCATATGACGACCTATCTGTGGACGCGCTAGGCGCCAGGGAATTCGCCAGAGTATTCGACCATGTTTACCGGCATCGTGACCGACATCGGCGAGGTGGTCTCGCGCCAGGACGGCGACGGCGTCAGCCGCTTCGCCATTCGCTGCGCGTATCCCGCCGACTCGATCGCCCTCGGCGCCTCGATCGCCTGCGGCGGGCCGTGCCTTACGGCGACCTCGGTCGGGACGGATGCCGGCGGCCGCACGGTCTTCACCGTCGACGTCTCCAGCGAGACGCTGGCCCGCACCACGGTCGGCGCCTGGAAGGCCGGCACCCGCATCAATCTGGAGCGCTCGCTCAGGCAGGGCGACGAGCTCGGCGGCCACATCGTCACCGGCCATGTCGACGGCGTCGCGCCGATCCTCGCCCGCGAGGCCGAAGGAGAGGCCGCGCGCTTCACCTTCGAGGCGCCGGCGCCGCTGCACCGCTTCATCGCGGAAAAGGGCTCCGTCGGCCTCGACGGCACCTCGCTCACCGTCAACGGCGTCGAGCAAAACCGCTTCTGGGTGACGCTCATTCCTCATACGCTCGCGGTGACGACGTGGGGCGACCGGCGCGCCGGCGACCCGGTCAATCTCGAAGTCGACCTCATGGCGCGCTATGTCGCCCGCCTCAAGGAAACGGAAGCAGAATGACGAACGACGGACCGCGCATCCTGATCATCGAGGCTGTGTTCTATCCCGACATCGCCGAGAACCTGCGCGCGGGCGCGCTCGCGGCGCTGGAGGAGGCCGACGCCCGCGTCGAGCGGATCTGGGTGCCGGGCGTGCTGGAGATCCCGGCGGCGCTCGGCATGGCGGTCGACGCCGGCAAGCGCTTCGAGCCGGCGGCCTACGACGGCTACGTGCTGCTCGGCTGCGTCATCCGCGGCGAGACGAGCCACTACGACATCGTCGCCGGCGAATCCGCCCGCGCCGTGATGGATCTCGCCGTCCAGCACCAGCTCGCGCTCGGCAACGGCATCCTCACCGTCGAGAACGCCCAGCAGGCCCATGCGCGCGCCGCGATCGACGGGCGCGACAAGGGCGGTTTCGCCGCCCGCGCCGCGCTCGCCATGATCGGCGTGCGCCGCAGCCTCAGGGGTGACAACCGTTGACACCCTTGCGCGCCGAACGGCCGGTCTCCAAGGCCAACAAACGCGGCGCGGCCCGTCTCGCCGCCGTGCAGGCGCTCTACCAGATGGACGTCGCCGGCAGCGATCTCGCCACGACGCTGGACGAATTCGAGGCGCACCGGCTGGGCGGCGACATCGAGGGCGACAGGCTCATCGGCGCCGACGTGCCGTTCTTCCGCGATCTCGTCTCCGGTGTCGTCAGGATGCAGCGCCGCGTCGATACCGACATCGACGCCGCGCTGGAGAAGGGCTGGCCCCTGAAGCGCATCGACCTGACGCTTCGCGCCGTCCTGCGCGCCGGCGTCTACGAGCTGATCGAGCGCCGCGACGTGCCGCCGCGCGTGGTCATCAGCGAGTACGTCGATATCGCCAGGGCCTTCTTCGAGGACGGCGACGAGCCCGGCATCGTCAACGCCATCCTCGATTCCATCGCCCGGCGCGACAGGGCGAAGGAGCTCGCCGGAAGCGGGGAGTGATGGGCGGTCCCGGCGAGCGAGAAGCCCCCGAACCGGACGGCGACGAGCACGGCCTGATCGCGCGCTATTTCCGTCCGCTGGCGACCGCGCCGGGCACGTTCCGGCTGCTCGACGACGCCGCGTCCTTCTCGCCGCCCCCCGGCATGGACCTCGTCCTGACCAAGGACGGCATCGCCGAAGGGCACCATTTCCTGCCCGGCGAGGCCGCCGACGCGGTCGCCCGCAAGGCGCTCCGGGTCAATCTCTCCGATCTGGCCGCCAAGGGCGCGACGCCGGTCGGCTACCTCGTGCTGCTCGGGTTGGGGCCCGACTGGTCGGAGGAATGGGTGAGGGGCTTCGCCGAGGGCCTCGCCGCCGACCAGGAGACCTACGGCGTCTCGGTCTACGGCGGCGACACGATCCGCGCCGACACGCTGATCGTCTCGATCACCGCCTTCGGCACCGTCGAAAAGGGCCGCATGGTCCGTCGCGCCGGGGCGAGGCCGGGCGACAAGGTCTACGTCTCCGGCACCGTCGGCGACGGCGCGCTGGGGCTGCTGGTGGCGAAGGGCGATGCCCGGGTTTCCGGCCTGAGCGCGGAACACCGCGCCTTCCTCCACGACCGCTACCGCCTGCCGCGGCCGCGCGTGGCCCTCGCCGGCGCGATCGCGCGCCATGCCTCGGCCGCCCTCGACGTGTCGGACGGACTCGCCGGCGATATCGACAAGCTGTGCGCCGCGTCGGTCGTCGCCGCCGGGATAGCCGCCGCCGAAGTGCCGTTGTCGGAGGCGGCGAGGGCGGCGGTCGAGGCCGATCCGGACCTTCTGTCCCTGTGCCTGACCGGCGGAGACGACTACGAGATCGCCTGCACCGTTTCGCCGGAAAACGCGCCGAAATTCGAGGCTGCGGCGACCGAGGCCGGCGTTCCGGTCCGTTCGATCGGCGAGATCGGCGAAAACGGCGGCCGCGCCGTCTTCCACGGCGCCGGCGGCCAGCCGATGCGGTTCGCCCGGCGCGCCTTCAGCCATGTCGGCGCGACATATTCGCATCCCTGAATTGACTGTTGACGCCGCGTCGCACGCGTGTCGTGGTGCGGGCCCGTTCCGGTGGCGCCCATCCCGATGAAGCAATGACCAGCATCGCGATCACGGAAGAGTTCGACGACCGCGCGGCCCGGCGCAACGCGCTGGTGCTCGCCGGAGCGCAGGCCATCGGCGGCGCCTCCGCGCCGATCGTCATCTCCATGGCGAGCCTGGCCGGCTACTACCTGCTCGGCGAGGACAAGTCGCTGGCGACGCTGCCGGTCGCCTTCTACATCATCGGCGTCGCGCTCGGGTCCATTCCGGCCGCCAATCTGATGCGCCGCATCGGCCGCCGGCCGGGGTTCCAGATCGGCGCTCTCGGCGGCATGTTCGGCGGCGGAATCGCCTCCTACGCCGTCGTTTCCGGCCATTTCTGGCTGCTGTGCCTGGGCACGGCGCTGACGGGCCTCGGCGGCTCCTTCGTCCAGCAGTACCGGTTCGCCGCCGCCGACACCGCGAGTGCGGCGTTCAGGCCGAAGGCGATCTCCTGGGTGCTCGCCGGCGGCGTCTTCACCGGCATCATCGGCCCGCAGATAGTCATCTTCACGAAGGATTCGCTGGCGCCGATCCCCTTCGCCGGCGCCTTCCTGGCGCAGATCGTGCTGGCCTGCATAGTCATCTTCGTCCTGAGTTTCCTGCGTATTCCCAGGCCCGCGGCCGCCGCGGCCGTCCATGGCGGCCGCCCCCTGGTCGAGATCGTCAGCCAGCCGCGATTCGTCGTCGCCGTCATCTGCGCGATCGCCAGCTACGGCCTGATGAGCTTCGTGATGACCGCGACGCCGCTCGCCATGGTCGCCTGCGACCACAGCCAGACCGACGCGACGCTCGGCATCCAGTGGCACGTCATCGCCATGTTCGCGCCGAGCTTCTTCACCGGCACGCTGATCGCCCGTTTCGGCCACGAGAAGGTCATCGCCGCGGGCCTTCTGCTGCTCGCCGGCTGCGGCGCGGTCGCGATCATGGGCATCACGCTCGCCCATTTCTGGGGCGCCCTGATCCTGCTCGGCGTCGGCTGGAACTTCGGCTTCATCGGCGCGACGTCCATGGTGACCGAGACCTACGAGCCCGAGGAGCGCACCCGCGTCCAGGGCCTCAACGACTTCCTCGTCTTCGGTTTCCAGGCCTTCGCCTCGCTGATGTCGGGCGCGATCCTCAACGCCTGGGGCTGGAGCACGCTGAATCTGGTGATTTTCCCTGTTGTCGCCTTCTGTTTCGCCGCGCTCGCGTGGCTGTGGTGGACCGGCGACGACCGGTCGGCGGCGTGAGCGTTGCACAGGCTGTTGGTTAGACCTTCCGATCGGTTGCTTATTGGGCGCTTTTCTGGCAAACGTCCGCGCGACCATCGGTCACGGAGGCGGGGGCTTCGTGTAGATCGCACGACTTTTTGACGAAGCGTCACGCCCGTTCGACTTCGAAGAAAATCAGTCAAACAGGATTGGACCTATGTCTATGGCTATCTGGGTGATTATCGCCTGCGGGGCCCTGTCCATCGTCTACGGCGTCTGGGCTATCCAGTCGGTCATGGCGTCGGACGCCGGCAACCAGCGTATGCAAGAAATCGCTGGCGCCATTCAGGAAGGCGCTCAGGCCTACCTCACCCGCCAGTACACGACGATCGGCATCGTCGGCATCGTCATCTTCGTCCTCGTCGCGTGGCTCCTGTCGATCCCGGTGGCGATCGGCTTCGCCATCGGCGCGATCCTCTCGGCCGTGGCCGGCTTCATCGGCATGCTCGTGTCGGTGCGCGCCAACGTGCGCACGACGCAGGCCGCCAGCCAGAGCCTGGCTGCCGGCCTGTCGATCGCCTTCCGCTCGGGCGCCGTCACCGGCCTGCTCGTCGCGGGCCTCGCGCTGCTCGGCGTCGCCGTCTACTTCGTGGTCCTGACCAATATCGTCGGCTACTCGGTGGAGGACCGCGTGGTCATCAACGCGCTCGTGGCCCTCGGCTTCGGCGCTTCGCTGATCTCGATCTTCGCCCGTCTCGGCGGCGGCATCTTCACCAAGGGCGCGGACGTCGGCGGCGACCTCGTCGGCAAGGTCGAGGCCGGTATCCCCGAGGACGATCCGCGCAACCCGGCCACCATCGCCGACAACGTCGGCGACAACGTGGGCGATTGCGCCGGCATGGCCGCCGACCTGTTCGAGACCTACGCGGTGACGGTCGTCGCCACCATGGTGCTCGCTTCGATCTTCTTCGCCGGCACCGCCGCCCTCGGGCCGACCATGCTGTTCCCGCTGGCGATCGGCGCGGCCTGCGTGGTCACCTCGATCATCGGCACCTTCTTCGTCCGCCTCGGCTCCAACCAGTCGATCATGGGCGCGCTCTACAAGGGCTTCATCGCCACGGGCGTCCTCTCCGCGATCGTGCTCTATCCGATCACGTCCTACCTGATCGGCATGGACACGGTGCTGACGACGAGCCGCGGCCTGTCGTTCACCGGCATGGACCTGTTCCTGTGCGGCCTCGCCGGCCTCGTCGTGACGGCGCTGATCATCGTCATCACCGAGTACTACACGGGCATCGGCTACCGCCCGGTGAAGTCGATAGCCGACGCTTCGGTGACCGGCCACGGCACCAACGTCATCCAGGGCCTCGCCGTGTCGATGGAAGCGACCGCCCTTCCGGCGCTCGTCATCATCGCGGGCATCATCGTCACGTACTCGCTGGCCGGCCTCTTCGGCATCGCCATCGCGGTCACGACTATGCTGGCGCTCGCCGGCCTGGTGGTCGCGCTCGACGCCTTCGGCCCGGTCACCGACAACGCCGGCGGCATCGCCGAGATGTCGGACCTGCCCGCCGACGTGCGCAAGACGACGGACGCCCTCGACGCGGTCGGCAACACCACCAAGGCCGTCACCAAGGGCTATGCCATCGGCTCGGCCGGCCTCGGCGCGCTGGTGCTGTTCGCCGCCTACACCGAGGACCTGAACTACTTCATCTCCAACCCGACCGAGTTCCCCTACTTCCAGGGCGTGACGGTCGACTTCTCGCTGTCCAACCCCTACGTGGTCGTCGGCCTCTTCTTCGGCGGCCTGCTGCCCTACCTGTTCGGCTCGATGGGCATGATGGCCGTCGGCCGCGCCGGCGGCGCCATCGTCGAGGAGGTGCGGCGTCAGTTCCGCGAGAAGCCGGGCATCATGCAGGGCACCGAGCGTCCGGACTACGGCGCGGCGGTCGACCTGCTGACGCGGGCGGCGATCAAGGAGATGGTCATCCCCTCGCTGCTGCCGGTGCTTTCCCCGTTCGTCATCTTCTTCGTGGTGAACTGGATCGCCGGCAAGTCGGAGGCCTTCTCGGCGCTCGGCGCGATGCTGCTCGGCGTCATCGTCACCGGCCTGTTCGTCGCCATCTCCATGACGGCCGGCGGCGGCGCCTGGGACAACGCCAAGAAGTACATCGAGGACGGCCATCACGGCGGCAAGGGCTCGGAAGCCCACAAGGCCGCGGTGACCGGCGACACGGTCGGCGACCCCTACAAGGACACCGCCGGTCCCGCCGTGAACCCGATGATCAAGATCACCAACATCGTCGCGCTGCTGCTGCTCGCCGTCCTGGCGCACTGACCGGCTCGACTGGAAGACGAAGCCCCGCGGAGGTCGCCTCCGCGGGGCCTTTTTTGGTTCCGGCGCGCAAGGCGCCGCGAGGTTGCTCCCGCCGGGCCGCGGGCCCTATTCGACGTTCTCGCCGACGGCCGAGGAGAAGACCTGCTTGAGGAACGACACTTCCTCGCCGGACGTCGGCGTCTTGCGCGAGATGAAGTCGACGATGCGGCCGTCCTCCAGACCGTAGTTGGCGAAGCGCTCGACGCGCCGGTCGGCGTCGAAGTAGACGGCGAGGATGCGCTGGTCGGTCGTCTTCGGCGCGAGGAACGCGGTCGTCTCCGTGGTCTGGGAGATGTAGTAGTAGACCTCCGTGCCGAAGGTCGCGGTGGTCGAGGGCGTGCCGAGCACGAAGTCGACCTGCTCCTTCGACGAGCCGACGGGCACCTGGTCGAGCTGGTCCTGCGAGATCAGATAGCCGTGCCGCTGGACCGTCGTGAATGTCGAGTTGCAGGCCGAAAGACCGACGATGGAAAGGCCGAGCGCCGCGCCGATCAGAAGCCGGGCGCGCAGGCTCCCGCCCGGTGAAAGCCGTTTCGAATCAAAATGCTGCATCGTGTTCTTGTTCCCGGGAGCACAACCGTGCAATTTCCATCGGCGGGCGACTGACCTAGCTTGAAGACCCGCCTATTGCAACCACGTTGACGTGAGCGGCTGGGCGTGGAAGGACGCCGGACATGCTACGCAAACTGCTCCAACGCTTCCGGTCCGACGACGGACCGTACGCCCTCTATGCCGAAATCGTGGCGCAGGCGCGGCAGCCGGAATTCTATCAGACGATGGGTGCGGCCGACACCGTCGAGGGTCGTTTCGAGATGATCGTCCTGCACGCCGTCCTGGTCATGCGCCGCCTGCGCCGCGAAGGCGCGCAGGGGCGGGCGGTCGCCCAGAGCCTGTTCGACCTGTTCTTCGCCGACATGGACCGCAGCCTGCGCGAGATGGGGGTCGGCGACCTGTCGGTGCCCAGGCGCATCCGGTCGATGGTGGAGGCGTTCTACGGCCGCGCGTCCGTCTATGACGCCGCCCTCGACGCGGCCGGCGCCGAGGGCCTGCGTGCCGCCCTCGAGCGCAATCTGCTGCAGGGAGAAGGCGGCGAGGCGGCGCTCGACGCGATGGCGGCCTACGTCGTCGCCTGCGAAGAGGCGCTGACCGAGGTTCCCGCGGACGCTATCATCGCGGGGCGCATCGCCTGGCCGAAGAGTCCAGAACCGGCGCGCGGCGATCGGGGAGGGGTGCAATGACCTCGAAGGCGTTTCCGATAAGCTACGTCGTCACCCGCGACGAGGTGCCCGAGGACGGGCTCGCCGTCGAGATCGCCGCGACCGGCGACGAACTGGCGGCGATCGCGCGCTATCTCGACGTTCCCGCCGTTTCGGCGATGACGGCGCGGCTGACGGTGACGCGCTGGCGCGGCCGCGGCCTCGCCGTGCGCGGGACGGTCGACGCCGCCCTCACCCAGACCTGCGTCGTCACCCTGGAGCCGGTCGGCACCGCGATCCGCGAGGAGATCGAGTCGTTCTTCGCGCCCGATGTCGCGCCGCGGCCCGAGGAGGAGACCGCCGAAGGAGCCGCGGCCGCCGATCTCGACGTCGAGCCGCTGCTCCACGACCGGGTCGACGTCGGCGCGCTGGTCTGCGAGCATCTGGCGCTCGGTCTCGACCCCTATCCCCGCAAACAGGGCGTGATCTTCGAATCCGGGAACGGCAACGGCGCGGAAGCGGCCGAATCGGGGGCGTTTGCCGCGCTCGCCTCGCTGAGGACGAAGCGCGATGACACCTGACCGGTTGCCCACAGACCGTGCGGAACGGCAAGAAACCGGTTGTTTCAACGGCCTAATTCGCTATTGTCCGAGCCCGCATGCGCCGAGGGCCGCTGCTCCGGCAGTGGCCGGCAAAATGGTCTTCGCCGCATAAAGCCTGATGGTATCTCCTGTACGCATTTCGATAGACGCGATGGGTGGTGATTTCGGCCCGTCCGTAGTCGTTCCGGGATGCGCGGTCGCGCGCGAGCGCTATCCCGACAGCGAATTCCTGTTCTTCGGCGACGAATCCATGATTCGCCCGATCCTCGATTCCCATCCGGCCCTCGCCGCGGTCTCCACCGTCGAGCACACCGACGTCGCCGTGCGCATGGACGACAAGCCGAGCCAGGCCCTGCGTCACGGCCGCCGCCGCTCCAGCATGTGGCTGTCGCTGGAGGCGGTTAAGACCGGGCGGGCCGATCTCGCCGTTTCCGCCGGCAACACCGGCGCGCTGATGGCGATGTCGAAGCTGTGCCTGAGGATGATGCACGGTATCGAGCGTCCGGCGCTCGCCGCGATCTGGCCGACGCTGCGCGGCGAGAGCATCGTCCTCGACGTCGGCGCCACCATCGGCTCGGACGCCGAGCAGCTCGTCGGCTTCTCCGTGATGGGCGAGGCGATGGCGCGGGCCCTGTTCGGTGTCCCGCACCCGACCGTCGGCCTCCTCAACATCGGCGTCGAGGAGGTCAAGGGCCTCGAGTACATCCGCGCCGCCGGCCAGATCCTGCGCGACGGCGCGATTCCGATCAAATACGCCGGCTTCATCGAGGGTGACGACATCGGCAAGGGGGCCGTCGACGTCGTCGTCTGCGAGGGCTTCACCGGCAACATCGCGCTGAAGACCGCCGAAGGCACCGCCAAGCAGATCGCCCAGTACCTGCGCCAGGGCATGCGCCGCAGCCTCCTGAGCCGCATCGGCTTCCTGTTCGCCAAGGCGGCGTTCGACACGCTGCGCGAGAAGATGGACCCCCGCAAATCGAACGGCGGCGTGTTCCTGGGCCTCAACGGCATGGTGATCAAGAGCCACGGCGGGACCGACGCGGAAGGCTATGCCGCCGCCGTCGCGCTGGGCTATCACCTGTCGCGAAACGCGCTGATGAAGAAGATAGAAGACGGGCTCCGGCACTATGAAGAGAACCTGGGAACCGTCGTTCCGGAAGAAGCCGAGGTAGTCGACCCGTGAAAGTAATGCGTAGCGTGGTGCGCGGCACCGGGTCCTATCTGCCCGCGCGCGTGCTGACCAATGATGACCTGTCGCGCATGGTCGACACGTCGGACGACTGGATCGTCCAGCGCAGCGGCATCCGCCAGCGCCATATCGCTGCCGACGGCGAGTTCACCTCCGATCTGGGAACGGAGGCCGCGCGCGCGGCGCTCGAGAACGCCGGCATGGCCGCCGACGAGATCGACATGATCGTGCTGGCGACCGCCACCCCGGACAACACCTTCCCCTCGACCGCCGTGACGGTCCAGGCGAACCTCGGCATCGATCAGGGCTCGGCCTTCGACGTCCAGGCGGTCTGCTCGGGCTTCGTCTACGCGATCGCCACCGCCGACGCGATGGTGCGCGCCGGAAACGCGCGAAAGGTGCTCGTCGTCGGCGCCGAGACGTTTTCGCGCATCCTCGACTGGGAGGATCGCACCACCTGCGTGCTGTTCGGCGACGGTGCGGGCGCGGTCGTCCTGGAGGGCGTCGAGCAGGACGGCGAGGCGGACGGCCGCGGCGTCCTTTCGGTGCGCCTGCGCTCGGACGGCCGTCACAAGGACAAGCTCTACGTCGACGGCGGCCCGTCGACCACCGGGACCGTCGGCCATCTGCGCATGCAGGGGCGCGAGGTCTTCCGCTACGCCGTCGGCCTCGTTTCCGACGTGATCGACGGCGCGCTCGCCGATGCGGGCGTCGCGGCGCAGGACATCGACTGGTTCGTGCCGCACCAGGCCAACAAGCGCATAATAGACGCGACGGCGAGGAAGTTCGGCTGGCCGGAAGAAAAGGTCGTCGTGACGGTCGACAGGCACGGAAACACGTCGGCGGCGTCGATTCCGCTGGCGCTGGATGTCGCCAATCGCGACGGCCGGCTGAAGAAGGGGCAACTCGTGATGCTCGAGGCGATGGGCGGCGGCCTGACCTGGGGCGCCGCACTGTTGCGCTGGTGACGCAGCTTCCCACTTTGGCCACGGGGTCGGTTGACCATCGCGACCGGACCGAATAGCGTTTTCAGTTCAGGGACGTAGCCGACGCGGCGGCGGTTATGCGGAGCGAACGCAAATGGGGGACAATACGGTCACGAGGGCGGACCTCTGCGAGGCGGTCTACCAGACGGTAGGCTTGTCGCGGACGGAGTCGGCCGATCTGGTCGAACTCGTGCTCTCCGAGATCGCTGGCTGCTTGGAACAGGGCGAGACGGTGAAGCTGTCTTCGTTCGGCTCGTTCGTCGTTCGCGAGAAGGGCGAGCGCATCGGCCGCAATCCGAAGACGGGCGAGGAGGTTCCGATCGAGCCCCGGCGCGTTCTCGTCTTCAAGCCGAGCGCGGTCCTGAAGCAGCGCATCAACAACGGCGCCGACGGCACCGTGGACTGAGCCGGATCCCGACATGATCGAGAAGTCTCCCGAGGCCTTCCGCACCATCAGCGAAGTGGCCGAGGAACTCGACGTGCCGCAGCACGTGCTGCGCTTCTGGGAGACCCGGTTCTCGCAGATCAAGCCGATGAAGCGCGGCGGCGGACGGCGCTACTACAGGCCCGAGGACGTCAACCTCCTCAAGGGCATCCGCTTTCTCCTCTACGGCGAGGGCTACACGATCAAGGGCGTCCAGCGCATCCTGAAGGAGCAGGGCGTCCGCCACGTCGCGGTGATCTGGGAAGAAGTGCTCGGGGCGGAGGAAGCCGAGGAGGCGGACGCCGCGTTCGAGGATCTGCCCGAGCCCGAGCCCGAGGCGCCGCCGCGCCGCCCGGTGATCGCCCAGCCGATGGCGCCGCCGCGCCCCGCGGTCCCGCCGGTCCAGCGGCCCGTGCCGATGGCCGCCCCGGTTGCCGCCGCCCCGGTCGCCGCCGCCCCGGTTGTTGCCGCCTCCCACGCGCATCTGTCGCAGGACGACGTCCGCCAGCTCAAGGCGGCGCTGTTCGAGCTGATCGAGTGCAAGCGCCTGCTCGACGCGGCGCGTTGACCGCCGGCGCTCAGCTCCGGCCGAAGCCTGCGGCCGCGATGTAGGTTTCCCAGGCCTCCACGGCTGCCTTCTTCCGCTTCGACACCGCGTCGGCGAGCACGGCGACGTCCTTTTCGTCGTAGCCGTCCGTCGTCGCGCCCATGGCGGCGCGGAACGCCTCGACGGCCTCGTCCAGGTCGTGGATGGCTTCGTCCCAGGCCGAATAGAGGTGTTTGGGATGTCGGTTCATGCGCATCCTCCCGTGGGTTGCGACCCCGACCCTAGCGCCCGGAGACGTGCCCGGCCAATCGTCCGCTTGAACCCGGCGCCCGAAGACGCCACCTGTGCATTCGAAGGCGGGCCTCGCGACACGGGCTTGAGGCATCGGTCGCGAACCGCTAGAAGGGCATGGCCTTGAAGGCAGTCGGAGCGTAGCGCAGCCCGGTTAGCGCACTAGTCTGGGGGACTAGGGGTCGGGAGTTCGAATCTCCCCGCTCCGACCATTCATCTCTCCCCGAATTTCATACCGAGTCGGCCGCTCGCCGGCCCGGGCTTGGTATGCGCCGATTAACCAAGCATTTGCAATCTGTTAGCCGTCGCTGGTGTATTTACGTAGGTTTCCGCCACGATAGCTCCCGTTCGTCCGGGACGAAAAGGCCAAGGAACCGAAACCATGTCGCATGTGGAACCGCTCGTCGCCTCCGCGCTGGCCAGGAGCCGCGCCGGGAGGGACGAGACGTCGCTCGGCGGGTTCTTCGCGCAGCTCCGCCCCGACGTCCGGTCGCAGTGGGCCTGGGACAACTACAAGCCGACCGTCGAAGCCCTGTCGCGCGCCTTCGGGCTGCGCCGGCTGATCGAGATCGGCGGCGGCCGCGATCCGCTGTTCACGCCCTACGAGGCGGCCGCGCTCGGTATCGAGCTGACGATCAACGACATCTCGCAGGTCGAGCTGGACAACGGCCCGGCCGAGTTCGCCAAGGCCTGCTTCGACATCGCGGGCGACCTGGCGGACAGCGACGCGAAGCCCGGCTCCTACGATCTCGCCTTCTCGCGGATGGTGTTCGAGCACGTCGGGGACGGACGCCGGGCCTGGTCGAATCTCGCCGAGATCCTCGCGCCGGGCGGCGTCGCCATCGCCTTCGTGCCGACGCTGTACGCGCTGCCCTATGTCGCCAACATGGCGATCCCGGAGTGGGTGTCGCAGAAGATCGTCAAGATGCTCTATCCGCACCGCACCGACGACGAGGACCCGAAGTTCCCTGCCCATTACAGCTGGACCTACGGCAGCGAGGCGAAGCTGAAGCCCATGCTCAAGGGCGCCGGCTTCCGCGAGGCGGTCGTGGTGCCGTTCTGGTACCACGACTATTTCGAGCGCATTCCCGTCGTCCGCGAGATCGACGACCTGATGAACCGCGTCGCCGCGGCGCGCGACTGGCGCTTCCTGACCAGCTACGCCTACATCGCCGCGCGCAAGTAGCCCGGCCCGCCCTGCGACGCCGCCACGGCGGGCTGCCGGCAGCGCAGCGTCGCCGCCGACATGCCCCACAGCAGGCCCGCCATCAGGAAGAAGTGGCGCCAGTGGTCGGTGTCGATGATGAATCCTTCCAGCGACAGCGGAAGGAACGTCGCCAGCGCCGCGAAGTGGTAGGTCTGCCAGGGCGTCCTCACGAACGCGAAGCGGATTCCGACGAACCAGGTCAGCACCACGAAGGTGATGTAGCCGAGCGCGCCGATCCAGCCATAGGACGAGAACGCGTTCAGATAGACGTTGTGCGGATCCTGCTTGTAGTGCTTCGAGTATTCGAACGGACCCAGGCCCAGCGGCCGCACGATGACGTCGGGAAACGAGCGCGCCTGCGTGGCGAAGCGGCCGGTCTCGCCGACGTCGTAGCTCTGGTGCAGGTCGGCCCGTTCCTTGAATACCTTGCCGACCTGCGGCACCGCCAGGACCGCCACGAGCAGGCCGGCGAACAGCACCGCTCCTCCGACCACGCCGATGCCGAGCCGGATGCGGAAGCGCGGATCGGGCGCGTAGAGGAACATCAGCCCCGCCATGATCATCGTCGAGACGATGAAATGGCCCCAGGCAGCGCGCGAGAACGACAGCAGCAGGCCGGTCAGGATCACGGCGAGCGGCAGGGCGGAGAAGAGCAGCCGCTTGCCGTGGCGCGTCAGCAGGTCCTGAACCAGCAGGAGCGCGGGGAAGATCAGGAACGGCCCGTAGACGTTCGGGTCCTTGAAGGTGCCGCGTGCGCGGTTGTAGAGCGTGAACAGGTCGCGCGTGCCGCCGATGTCGAAATAGCCGACGATGCCCGCGAGCGCGGCGCAGACGGCCGCGGCGACATAGGCGCTGCGGATGAGGTTCATCCGGTCGACCGGGTCCTCGCTGACGAGGGTCGCGAACATCACCGTCGTGATCGTCAGGTAGATCGAGATCGCGACGTACCGCAGGGCCGCCGTGTCGTGGGCGACCTGGATGACGGACGTGATGCCGCCGAGCGAGAACATAACAGTGAGAAACAGGAAGACCGGGGCGAGCAGGCGCGGGAAGCCGACGCCACGCACCAGCACCGCCCAGCACAGGATCAGGAACATCAGCTCGTAGGGCGACGGCTCATAGAGGACGAGGAAGCTCGCCGCGATCGTCGCCCACAGGAGCGGGCGCACGAGCCTGCGGTCCAGCCTGTGCCAGTGGTCCTCGCGCGCCTGTCCGACCGGCGCCGTATGGCCGGCCGCTCCGCTCAATACGCGCCTTCCTTCCTGGTCAGCAGCGAGTAGGGCGTCAGCAGCAGGATGTAGAGGTCGAACAGCACCGACCAGTTCTCGATGTAGTCGAGGTCGAACTTGACGCGCTGCTGGATCTTCTCCGGCGTATCGGTTTCCCCGCGCCAGCCGTTGACCTGCGCCCAGCCGGTGATGCCGGGCTTGACGCGGTGGCGGGCGAAATAGCCGTCGACGACGGAGTCGTAGAGCTTGTCGGCGGCCTTGGCGTGCAGGGCGTGCGGGCGCGGACCGACGAGGGAGAGTTCCCCGCGCATGACGTTGAAGAGCTGCGGCAGCTCGTCGAGGCTCGTCTTGCGGATGAAGCGGCCGACGCGCGTCACCCGCGGGTCGCCCCTGGTGACGAGCCTGGTCGCCGTCGGGTCGCACTGCTCGGTGTACATCGAGCGGAACTTGTAGACCTCGATCAGCTCGTTGTTGAAGCCGTAGCGCTTCTGCCGGAACAGCACCGGGCCGGCGCTGTCGAGCTTGATGGCGATGGCCACGACCGCCATCACCGGCAGGGCGAGCAGCAGGAGCATCGCGCCGAGCACGTGGTCGAACAGCCACTTCAGCACGTAGTCCCAGTCGGCGATCGGCTTGTCGAAGACGTCGATGAAGGGGACGTTGCCGATATAGGAGTACGACCGGGGCCGGAACCGGAGCTGGTTCATGTGCGCGCTGAGGCGGATGTCGACCGGCAGCACCCACAGCGTCCTCAGCATGTCGAGGACGCGCTTCTCCGCCGTGATCGGCAGCGACACGATCAGGAGGTCGACGCGGGTGCGGCGGGCGAACTCGACGAGCTGGCCGACCGTGCCGAGCTTGGGATAGCCGCGCACCACCGCCGGCGAGCGGTCGTCGCTGCGGTCGTCGAAGATGCCGCAGATGCGGATGTCGGAATCGGGGCTGGCCTTCAGCGCCTCGATCAGCCTGGCGGCCGGCTCGCCGCCGCCGACGATGACCGCGCGCCGTTCGAGCCGCCCGCTTCGCGTCCAGTGGCGCACCAGCAGGGCCAGACCGACGCGGAACGAGACGAGCGACGCGTAGCCCAGCGAGAACCACAGGCCGAGCCAGACCCGCGAGAACGAATCGCCGATCTTCAGGAAGAACGCGATCAGGGCGAGGAAGGCGAAGGTGCCGATCCAGGCGACGAGCAGCTGGCCGTTCTGGCGCACGAAGGTGCGAAGCGCCTGTGGCGTGTAGATGTCGGCGGCCTGGAACGCCACGACCGCCGCGCCCGCGCCGAGCAGGATCGCCGACAGGTAGAGCGACGGCAGGCCCTCGTGCGGATAGACGTAGACGAGCTGGATGGCGAAGCCGACCGCGGCGATCAGCAGGAAGTCGACGAGGCGCGCGGCGCCGGCGATGACGACCGCCGAAACGGCCGGATCGACCCTCTCCTCGGCGACCTTCAGGGCCTCCGCGCCGAGCGGCTTGGGCGGGCCGCCGCCGTGGCGCGAGCCCGGCGCGCCGGCGGTGCCGGCCGCGTCCGCGCGCATCTGAACCGGATTGGTCCCGGTGGAGGGCGTGCCCACTGGTCCGGTATTCGAGGAACTCATTGCAAATTGCCCACGCCGATGAGATTTTCGCCCCGCACCCGCTCCTAGCGCAAAAAGGTCTAGGAAGATTTAACCGGAATCCCGCGGGGAGCGGCCCGAAGAGCCGTTGCGTAAGCGTCGACGATCGCGTCCGTCATGCCGTCGAGCGAGAAGCGCGCGGCGACGTCCCCGGCGAGTGCGCCGGCGTCCCGCCGTGCGGCCTCCGGATCGTCGAGGACCAGCTTCATGGCCGCGGCCAGGCGCCCGGGGTCGTCCGGCGGCACCAGCCGGCCCGCCTGATCGCCGAAGATCTCCGCGATCCCGCCGACGTCGGTCGCGACGATCGGCAGCCGCGCGGCGGCGGCCTCGAGCACCACATAGGGCAGCGACTCCGCCCGGGAGGGCACGACGGCGGCGCGTCCGAGCCGGAACGCCTCGCGCGCCGGCATGGGGCCGGGAAACCGGACCCGCGCGTTCAGTCCGAGCCGCGCGGCAGCGGCGCGGAGCTTCTCTCCATCCGCGCCGGCCCCCACGATGACCGCCGAGGGCGGGTTCGCCCCCCGGGCGAGAATCGCGAGCGCCTCGAGCAGCGTGTCGATGCCCTTGATCGCGCGCAACTCGCCCACGAAGACGAAATCCGCCGCGTCCCCGGCGGGAACGACCGGCGTGAACTCCGACGGCGCGAGGCCGTTATGGACCACGCGCACGAGTCCGGGCGGCGCGCCGACCTTCTCCGAGAAGGTTCTGAGGCCGTATTCGCTCTCGAACAGGAAGACGTCGGTGCGCCGGGCGAGATACCGCTCGAGCGCGAGGTAGACGATGCCGGCGGGCGAGGAGGAGCCGTAGTGCAGGCTGCCGCCGTGCGGCGTGTAGACCCGGATGGGCCGTCCCGCCCCTTTGCGCAGCCGTGTTCCGGCGAGGCGGGCGTAGGCGCCACCCTTGGCGCCGTGGCCGTGCAGGACGTCCGGGTTCCACGCCGCCGCCAGTCCGCCGATGCGGCTCGCGGCCCGGATGTCGCCGGGGCCGGGCAGGCGCGACATGGCGAATCGCTCGATTCCGAGCCTGCAGACGGGGCCGAGCGCATCGAGCCGGGCCCGGGCCGCGTCGCCGCCGGTGAGGGAATCGGCGATCAGCCCGACGAGATGGCCGCGCTCCGCCTGCGCCTGCGCGAGATCGCAGACGTGCCGGAACAGACCGCCGACCGGGGCCCGCAGGCAGTGGACGATCCGCAGCGGGTCGTTTGCCATTTCCGGCGTCAGAACCAGCGTTCGAGGACGTGGATCGTGTCGCCGGGACGGATCGGATGGTCGAGCGCCACGCGCGCCTGGACGATCGTGCCGTTGAAGTTGCGCGATATCTGGACCATGTTCTGCGTGGCCCGCGGGGTGAAGCCGCCGCCGATCGCGATCGCGTTGCGCGCCGTCAGCCCGGCCACGTAAGGATACTGGCCCGGATTTCCGACCTCGCCGAGGATGAAGAACGGCCGATAGGTCTCGACCTGCACGGAAACGGACGGATTGCGCAGGAAACCGGCGCCCAGGCGGCTGGTGATCGAGGCCTGGAGCTCCTGGGTGGTCAGCCCCCGTGCCCGGACGTCGCCGATCAGCGGCATCGAGATGTTGCCGGCGTCGTTGACGGCAAAGGTGTTGGTCAGCGTCGGCTGGTCGAACACGACGACGCGCAGCCTGTCGCCCGAGTCGAGCCGGTACGGCGCGTTCAGCGCCTCGACGAAGCGCTGATCCACCTTCGGCGGGCTCGCGCAGCCCGAGAGCACGGCCGCAAGGACGACCAGGACAAGATAAAACGCGCGCACCATCGGCCCCGCCGGGTCAGTTCGGTTCTTATGGTTTCCGATTGGTAAGCGCACAGGGTTAAGAAAGCTTAACCTCGCAGCGACATAACCGTGCGTAATGCGGGCGGAACCGCCCCGAATACGGCCAAATTAACACATTAGTTACCTTGTCGGACCGAAGGTCGGACTCGTTTATCCGGGGATTCGCTTAGAGATGTCCGCGCCCAGCCGCCTTGCCGACGTGCCGATGACCGCGAAGGCGTCGTCGACTCCCGGTGCGGCCCCCGCGGGGACGGCCGACGCGGTCCCCGCCGCCGGGCTCGTCGCGGCCCTGTGGCGCGCGAAGCTCTGGATCGTCCTGCCCGTGATCGTCGCCACCGCGCTGGCGGTCCTGTGGCTTTCGAGCGTCACGCCGCTCTACCGCTCGACCGCCAAGATCCTCGTCGAGAACCAGGAAACCGCCTACACCCGGCCGTCGGCGACGGTGGAGGAGCGCTCGCTGCTGGATCAGGAATCGATCCGCAGCCAGGTTCAGCTCATCCTGTCGTCGGACCTGAGCCGCGAGATCGTCTCGCAGTTGCAGCTCGACCGGCTGCCCGAATTCAATCCCGACAGCAGCCCCTCCGTCCTTTCGCGCATCCTGTCCGTCTTCGGCGTGACCCGCGATCCGGCGAGCATGACCAACGAGGAGAGGGTCCTCGACAGGTACTACGAACGCCTGACCGTCTTTCAGGTCGAGCAGTCGCGGGTGATCGCCATAGAATTCTCCTCGGAGAACCCGGAACTCGCCGCCCGCGTCGCCAATGCGATCGCCGACGGCTACATCGACATGCAGAAGGCGGCCAAGCGCGATGCGACGCGGGACGCCAGCGACTGGCTGAGGACCCAGGTCGAGACGCTGCGCACCAGGGTCGACGAGGCCGAACGCAAGGTCGAGGACTACCGGACGAAGCACGGCCTGTTCTCCACGCTGCGCGGCGCGGCGCAGCCCCAGACGCTGAGCGAGCAGCAGCTGAGCGAGCTGACGACGCAGCTTGCGGTCGCCCGCGCCCAGAAGTCGGAAGCCCAGGCCAAGGCGCGCCTGATCGGCGAGATGCTGGACTCCGGCCGTCCGATCGAGTCGAGCGAGGTGCTCGCCTCTCCGCTGATCCAGGGGCTGGTCTCCCAGCAGGTGCAGCTGCGCGCCCAGATCGCCGAGCTCTCGACGACGCTCGGACCGCTGCATCCGCGCATGCAGCAGCTCAACGCCCAGCTCGGCGACCTGCGCAAGCAGATCCGCGACGAGGCGATGAAATACGCCCGCGCCGCCGAGAACGACGCTGCCGTGGCCGCCGCGCGCGAGCAGGAGCTGCTCGACAGCCTCGACGCGCTGAAGGCGAAGGCTGCGCAATCGAACGAGAACGAGGTCGAGCTGCGGGCGCTGGAGCGTGATGCGAAGTCCGAGCGCGACCTGCTCGAATCCCTGCTGGCGCGCTACCGCGACGCGACCGCCCGCGAGGATCTGGAGGCCTTGCCCGCCAACGCGCGGATCATCTCGCGCGCCGCGCCGGCCACCGAGCCCTATTTCCCGAAGACGGCGGCGACGCTGCTCGCGGCGTTCCTCGGCAGCCTCGTTCTGAGCTGCGGCATCGTCATCACCCTGGAGCTGTTCCGCTCCGCCGGCGAGTTCCCCGCGGGCGCGAGCGTGCCGGTCCCCGTCCCGGCGGCGCCGATCGCGCCGCCCGCGCGCGGCCCGCAACCGCTCCCGCAACCCGTGTCGAAGCCGCGCGGGCGCGAGGAGACGGTCGAAGCGGGGGCCGACCACGCCGAAAGGGTCGAGCCGGAACTGAAGGGATTCGTCGGCGAGCCGAGGAGTTTCGCCGCCGAGCCGGCAAGGCCCGGCATCGAGGATGTCCGCGACCGCATCCTGCTGAATTCCGCGGGAGACGTCGCCCACGTCCTGCTCGTCACCTCGGTCCGCGACCTGGCGGACACGGGCGGCTTCGCCATGCGCCTCGCCCGCGACGTCGCCGCCAGGGGCAGGCGCGTAGTCGTCGTCGATACCGATTTCGGCGAGGGCGATGCGAGCGCGGACGCGCAGCCGGGCCTGAGCGACCTCCTGACCGGAAACGCCGCGTTCGAGACCGTCATCCAGCGTGACAAGTTCTCCCGCGTCCATTCGATCGCCGCGGGAAGCACGTCCGCCGATCCGCTGATCCTGCTGACGTCGGACCGCATGGAGACCGTGCTCGAGGCCCTGCGTCTCACCTACGACGTGGTGTTCCTGCTCGCGCCCTCGGTGATCCATCACGGCGAGGCGCGCCTGCTCGCGCGCCGCTCCGACTACGCGCTCCTCCTGTCGAAGGGGGATGCCGGCGAGACCGCCTCGCGGCGGGCCCGAAGCCGGCTTGAAGACGCCGGAATAGGCGGCGTCGAGGTCATACGGATTTCCAACGGCGACGACGACCCGAAGCGCACCGCGGCGTGATCGCGGCCCTAACGCAGCCGGTCCGCCATTCCCGTCAGGAATCTGGACTGCTTGACGGTCCGTTTCAGGCGGAACCCGGCGCCGGCGGCGGTCGTGTGCATCCAGCCGAGCGCCGTCAGGGGCAGGAAGCTGTCGAACAGCCGGTCGACCCGCGGGCACCAGGATTCCTTGTACTGCGCCTCGCCGACGCCGAGGTCGAACTCCTTCAGGCCCCGCCTGCAGCAGTGCTCGATCAGGAGGCGCAGCATGACCTCGCCAGGATGGTGCTGACCGAAGCGCTCCTCGTCGAACGAGTTGACCATTCCGCACAGGCGCCCGCCCGCGGCGGTGCCGGCCCATGTGGCGGCGACGTGGCCGCCCGCGTCGAGCCAGAACAGGTCGAGCAGCGGCTCCTCCGCGCCGATGCTGCGCACCGCCAGTTCCCGGAAGAAGTCCATGACGCCCGGTTCCGCGAAGACGTTGCTCAGCTGCCTGTCCTGCATCCGCTTCGACTTCTGCAGGAAGAAGATGTCGAGCGCCCGGTCGACCTCGTCGGCGTTCGCCGGCCGGCGCAGGATGCAGGAGCCGAATTCGTCGACGATGCGCCGTTCGCTGCGCCTTAGCTTCTTGCGGGTCGAGCCGCTGCGCAGTTCGGCGTAGAGAGCGTCGAAATCGGGCTTCAGCGCCAGCGAATAGGCGAAGCTCGGCGCGTTCTGGTGCGGCAGCGCCGCGAGCGGATTGACGGTGCCCTGCCAGGTCTCGGGCTGGTTCACGAGCAAGAGCGCGTCGAGACCCGTCTCGTCGCGCAGGTGGGTCATCACCGGCACCAGGGCCCGGCGCGTCGCATCGGCCGCGAAGTCCGGCGCGTAGAGCCCGAGCTTGTAGTTCACGTGCTTGCAGCCGAGCCATTCGCCGATGATGGCGATCCCGCGCCGCCTGACGCCGAGCGGCCACAGGAAGGAGGGACGGCCGCTGCCGTCGCGCGCCACGACGATCAGCGGTTCGACGCCGTGCCGCGACCCGATGTGCCGGTGCCAGGCTTCCATCCAGTCGATGCGCTGGTAGGGCGTCGCGACGGCGCCGCGCTCGAACTCGCGCCACGCCGCCTCCGCGTCCTCGAACCGGCGGTAGGTCGCGATCGTGCCGGCGGCCGGCGGACTGGCGGCCAGCGTGTCCGCGGCGAAGTCGCGGTCGAGTTCGGCCTGTTTCGGTATGCCCAAGCGGCTTGCTCCCCCCGATGCGCCGGAACGCCTGGGGAGCGCAATATCAAGCAAAGCTTAGCATTTGGTTGGCATGATGTCGGAAAATGACATCGGGTTCTGCTGGAAGACCGCGGCAATGAATCGGCGCAAGACGGCCATGTTCAAGGCCGGCCTCGACACCCTGTACTACAGCGGCGCGCATCGTGCGCTGGCGCCGATCACCGGCGGCGTCGGCATCGTTTTCACCCTGCACAACGTCGTTCCCGGCGATCCGCCGGCCTTTGCGCCGAACCGCATCCTGACGGTGACGCCGGAATTCCTGGAGGCCGTCGTCATCCGGATCCGCGCCGCCGGCCTCGACCTCGTCGGCCTCGACGAGGCCCATGCGCGCCTGACGGGGCAGGGCAGCGACCGCCGGTTCGCCTGCCTGACCTTCGACGACGGCTATCGCGACAATCTCGACCACGCCTATCCGGTGCTGAAGCGCCACGACGTGCCGATGGCGATCTACGTGGCGACCTGCATGCCGGACGGCACCGCCGAACTGTGGTGGCTCGCGCTCGAATACGCGATCGCCGGCTCCGACCGCATCGAGGTTCCCGCGGGCGAGGGGACCGAGACGTTCGAATGCGACACGGTCGAGCGCAAGTACGCCGCCTACGAGACGATCTACTGGCGCCTGCGCGGCATGGACGAGGAGGCGAAGCGCGCAATCGCCCGCGGGATAGCCGCCCGCGCCGGGATCGACATGCCCGCCGTCGTCCGCGACCTGTCGATGACCTGGGAGGAGATCGCCTGGCTCGCCGGCGATCCGCTGGTGACGATCGGCGCCCATTCCGTCACCCACCCGGCGCTGTCGCGGCTGACCGACGCGCAGGTGGAATTCGAGATGGCCGAGAGCCGCCGGCTGATCGGCGAGCACACGCGCATCCGCCCGCGCCATTTCGCCTATCCCTACGGCGATCCGACCTCGGCCGGGCCGCGCGACTTCGCGCTCGCCGCCCGCCTCGGCTTCGCGACCGCGGTGACGACGCGGCCGGGCGTGCTGTTCCCCGAGCACGGCGAGCACCTCACCGCGCTGCCGCGCGTCTCGCTCAACGGCGACTACCAGTCGCTGCGCTATCTCGACCTGTTCCTGACCGGGGCGCCCTTCGCCCTGTTCAACCGCTTCCGCAAGGTCGACGCGGCGTGAGCGGCAAGGGTGCCCTGCCTTTGGCCGACGCACCATTCGCCACGGCCGCGCCTGCCGCCTGTGGGCCCTGGATCACGTCCAGGGCGCCCGGCCCCTGTTCGTGGCGCGGCGGGTGTCCCGACGACAAAGGCGTGCCCTGGACGTGATCCAGGGCCCATTCGGCGATCGCGACAAGCGCAGGGCGTGCGGACGAGACCGCGCCCGCGCATCCCGTTCTACCGCGCCTGAGGCTTCGGCGCCCGGCGCATCCACTTGATCAGCGCCATCGCCGGCAGGGTCCAGGCGAAGCCGGCGGCGAGGTAGTAGGCGAACTGGATGACCCGCCGCAGCGGCACGTCCATCAGGTCGATCACCCGCGCGCCGAACTCCATCGCGATCAGCACGTAAATCGGCACGAAAATCACGAGCGTCGCCACGACGACCCAGCGTCTTGCCCGATATCCCATCGTTTCGCCTCGAACTCCCGGCAGGGTTGCCGCGACTGCGGCGCACGGTCTAACTAGTCCGAACGGCCCGAAGAACCAACCTGGGAAATGCGCGATGACGGCTGCCGATGCCACGGGGCAGGAGAGGGGAATGCAGGAGACGGCGACGCCGAGGCAGGTCGCCGCGCGGCCCTTCATCCGCTACTGGCTGTGGTTCGTCGCGCTCTGCGTCTTCGCCATGGTGATCGTCGGCGGCGCCACGCGGCTCACCGAATCCGGCCTCTCCATCACCGAGTGGAAACCCGTCGCAGGCGCGCTGCCGCCGATGAGCGAGGCCGACTGGCTCGACGCCTTCGACAAGTACCGGCAGATCCCCCAGTACGAGAAGCTCAACAAGGGCATGAGCCTCGCCGAATTCAAGACGATCTACTGGTGGGAGTGGGCGCACCGGCTGCTCGGCCGGGCGATCGGCGTCGTCTTCCTCGTGCCCTTCGTCTGGCTGCTGGCGACGAAACGGGTCGAGCGCCGGCTCGTCCCCTGGCTCTCCGGCGCCTTCGTGCTCGGCGGCCTGCAGGGGGCGCTCGGCTGGTACATGGTGGCGAGCGGCCTCGTCGACCGCGTCTCGGTCAGCCAGTACCGGCTGGCCGCCCATCTGGTGCTGGCGTCGGCCATCTTCGCCTATCTGATCTGGGTCGCCGAAAGCCTTCGCGCGCGTCCGGCGGAAGCGGCGAGCCCGCCGCGCATGCGCCGCACGGCCGGGCTGATCGTCGCGCTGGTGCTGCTCCAGATCGTGCTCGGCGCGCTCGTCGCCGGCCTCGACGCGGGGCTCACCTACCAGACCTGGCCGCTGATGGACGGCAGGTTCGTCCCCGAGGGGCTCGCGATGCAGTCGCCGCTCTGGACGAACGTCTTCGAGAACATCACCACGGTCCAGTTCGACCACCGCATGCTCGCCTATCTGCTGGTCGCGGTGACCTTCCTCCACGCCGTCGACGCCTTCAATTCGGCGGGCGAGGGGCCCGCGACGGCCCGCGCGGTCTATCTCGCCGGCTTCACCCTCGGCCAGGCGGGGCTGGGGATCGCGACGCTGCTGATGGGCGTTCCGATCCTGGTCGCGCTCGCCCATCAGGCCGGCGCGATGGTCGTGCTGGCGGTGTCGACCGCGCACTGGTACGGCCTGCGCCATCCCGCGGGCGAGCCGGCGCCGATGCCCGGCGCGCTCGTGGAGGAGACGCCTCTGGACGACATCCCCGCGGTCGGCGCCTGACCGCGGCGTTGCGTGCCACGCCCCCGGGATTGCCGGGTCGAGCCCGGCAATGACGTGGAAGGGGTGGGCCGTGGCTTGTGTCGGAACCCCCGATGCGCTCGCGGATCGCCGCGACCGGCGCATGGGCCCTGGATCAGGTCCAGGGCACGAGCCTGCGGTTTGTTGTTTGACGCGCGACGAAAACAATCGCGTGTCCCGGACTTGATCCGGGACCCACAGGCGGCAGGCGAGGCGGTCGCCATGAGGCGTCCGCCCGATACGCGGGCGCACTCCGGTGCGCGGTCGGATATGCCGCGCGCCGATCCTTCCCGCTTCATGCGGCGCGTCCAAGGAAAAACCCCTCCGGGGGCGCTCCGGAGGGGCTGAACGGGGCTCGAAAGGCCGGGCGATCAGGCCGTGGCGAGGGCCTGGTCGAGATCGGCGATGATGTCTTCCTTGTCCTCGATGCCGACCGAGAGCCGGACCACGTCCGGGCCGGCGCCCGCCGACGTCTTCTGCTGGTCGGAGAGCTGGCGGTGCGTGGTCGAGGCCGGATGTATGATCAGGCTGCGCGTGTCGCCGATATTGGCCAGATGCGAGAACAGCTTCGTGTTCGACACCACCTTGACGCCGGCGTCGTAGCCGCCCTTGACGCCGAAGGTGAACACCGCGCCGCCGCCGTTCGGGCAGTACTTCTTCTGCAGCGCGTGATAGCGGTCGCCCGGCAGGCCGGAATAGGACACCCAGGCCACCTTCGGATGGCTCGACAGGAATTCGGCCACCGCCAGCGCGTTGTCGCAGTGGCGCTGCATCCTGAGCGCCAGCGTCTCGATGCCGGTCAGGATCAGGAACGAGTTGAACGGCGAAAGGGCCGGGCCGAGGTCGCGCAGGCCGAGCACGCGGCAGGCGATCGCGAAGGCGAAGTTGCCGAAGGTCTCGCCGAGCACCATGCCCTGGTAGGACTCGCAGGGTTCCGAAAGGGTCGGGTAGCGGCCCTCGCGCATCCAGTTGAACGAGCCGCCGTCGACGATCAGGCCGCCGATCGAGTTGCCGTGGCCGCCGAGGAACTTCGTCGCCGAATGCACGACGACGTCGGCGCCGTGCTCGAAGGGCCGGCACAGGTAGGGGGTGGCGAGCGTGTTGTCGACGATGAGCGGCACCCCGGCGCGGCGCGCCACCTGGGCGATGCCCTCGAGGTCGACCACGACGCCGCCCGGGTTGGCGACGGATTCGACGTAGATCGCCTTGGTCTTCGGCGTCACCGCCTTTTCGAAGCTCGAGACGTCGGTGGAATCGGCCCAGACGACGTGCCAGTCGAACTTCTTGAAGGAGTGGTTGAACTGGTTGATCGAGCCGCCGTAGAGCTGGCGGCCGGCGACGAACTCGTCACCGGGCTGCAGCAGCGTGTGGAACACCAGCACCTGCGCGGCGTGGCCGGAGGCGACGCCGAGCGCCGCCGTGCCGCCCTCGAGCGCGGCGATGCGTTCTTCCAGGACCGCCGTGGTCGGGTTGGTGATGCGCGTGTAGATGTTGCCGAACGCCTGCAGTCCGAACAGCGAGGCGGCGTGGTCGACGTCCTCGAAGACGTAGGACGTGGTCTGGTAGATCGGGGTCGTCCGCGCGCCCGTCGTCGGGTCCGGCTGGGCGCCGGCATGGATCGACAGGGTGTTGAAGCCCGGCACGTGTTCTTTGCTCACTGGTGTTCCCTCCTGATCTAGTTTCCGACGGGGCGAACGCTGTTTCCGGCGGAAGATGACGAGAATACTGGACAGACGCCGCGGGGGGCGTCAATTCATTCCTGATTGGAAAGATTCCCACTTTTTTTCAACGCCAGGCGTTGGATTCCTCCCCCTGCCAGCGTGGGCCGCTTGCTGGAGACGGTGCGCCTGTTGACGCCGGCCCAGGCGATCTCTCCGGAAAGCCGGCCGTATTCGATCTTTGGGCAGCGGTTCATGACGACGCGCAGGCCCGCCGCCTCCGCCTTCGCCGCGGCCTCGTCGTTGCGCACGGTGAGCTGCATCCAGATCACCTTGGGCAGCGGATCGAGGGCCAGCGCCTCGTCGACGACGCCGGCGGCGGCCTCCGAGGAGCGGAAGATGTCGACCATGTCGATCGGCTCGGGGATGTCGGCGAGGCGCGCGCGGACCGTCTGGCCGAGGATCTCCTTGCCCGCCTGGCCCGGATTGACCGGGATCACCCGGTAGCCCTTCTCCATCATGTACTTCAGGACGAAGTAGCTCGGCCGCACGACGTTCGCGCTCGCTCCGACCATGGCGATCGTGTGGACGTCGTTGAGGATTCCGCGGATGTAGTCGTCGGAATAGCTGTCGTGGTTCATGAGTGCGTGGATTATTCCCCGGTCCAGACCGGCTTGCGTTTGTCGAGGAAGGCGCCGATGCCTTCTTCAGCGTCGCGCGCGAGCATGTTCTCCGTCATGACGCGGGCGGTATAGGCATAGGCTTCCGCCAGCGGCATCTCGCGCTGGCGGTAGAAGGCTTCCTTGCCGGTCTTCACGGTCAGCGGCGACTTGTCGGCGATCTGGCGGGCGAATGCCGTCGCCGCCCCGAGCGCCTTGCCCTCCGGGACCACGCGATTGACGAGGCCGATCCGCTCGGCACGGGCCGCGTCGGCCATCTCCCCGGTCAGCAGCATCTCCATGGCGTGCTTCGGAGGGACGTTGCGGGTCAGCGCCACCATGGGGGTCGAGCAGAACAGGCCGATATTGACGCCCGGTGTGGAGAATCGCGCCGTGTCGGCGGCGACCGCGAGGTCGCAGGTCGCCACGAGCTGGCAGCCGGCGGCGGTCGCGATCCCCTCGACCGCGGCGATCACCGGCTTCGGGCAGGCGACGATCGCCTGCATCACGGCGCTGCACTTGGCGAAGATCGTCTCGAAATAGGCCCGGCCGCGGTCGGCGTGGCCGCGCGCCTCCGTCATCTCGCGCAGGTCGTGGCCGGCGCAGAAGGCCGGCGGCGCGCCGGTCAGCACGACGGCCTTGATGTCGCGGTCGGCGGAAATCGCCTCGAAGGCCTCGCCGAGCGCGTCGATGAGGCTTTCGGCGAGCGCGTTGCGCGCCTTCGGCCTGTTCATCGTCAGCACCGCGACGGCCCCGTCGCGCGTGACGATCAGCGGCCCGTCGCCGGCAGTCCCTGGCGCCGGCTGGGGCATCGGATTGGCGGTCGGCATCGGCTGCGTCTACTCGGGCTCGGCGATCTGCTTGATCTGGTCGGAGTATTGCTGGACGACCTCGATGTTGCCGGCCGGCGGACGCAGCTGGCTTATCTGCGCCATCTGCTGCTCCAGCATGGCGATCAGCTGCTGCTTCTGCTGGTCGGGGATCGACTTGTCGCTCTTGATCTGGTCGATCGCCTCGGCCATCTCGCTGTCGACGCTGCCGCCGCCTTCGCCGCGCTCGGCGAAGGAATAGGCGAGCATCACCGAATAGGCGACGTGCACCCAGTCCTCTATCGAGGCGATTCCGTGCTGCTGGATGATGCCCTCCATCTGCGCCCGCGCGTCGGCGTACTGGGCGAATCCGGCGACGAAGCTCGACGGGTCCTCCGGATCGGTCTCCACGTCCCCGTACTTCTGCTTCAGCTGCTCGCCGAGGGCGTGCAGCTCGGGATAGCTGGCGATGAAGGCCTCGACGAGCTCGGGGGTGAGCGGGATCTGCGGGGGAAGCTGCTGATTCTGGGCGCTGGCCGGCGTCGCGGCGGGCCCGGTGAGGACGAGGCTGGCGAGGACGAGGCTGGCGAGGACCGTGGCGGTTGCAACCGTGATCGAACGGAGCAGGGCGATCATCTTGTCGGAATCCTGGGCTGTTTGCCGGTTCTTCTGGTTCAAACCCGATCGTTGGGAACGGCGCATGACGGCCGGAGCTTGCCGCAAGCCCGACCGGCATGGCAAAGCAGGGGCCGGACGACTTGGACAGCAAAGCGGGGCAATCCTATGGCGGACGTCTGCGAAACGCCACTGCGAATGACGGAACGCGAGGTGGAGGACTTCCTCGACCGCGAATTTCCGCAGATGCACCACGGCGGCCGGACGTTTTCGGTCGAATCCGTTCGCTCCATGGGCGCGGTCGTCCGGATGGACTACCACGACAAGCACATCCGCCCGGGCGGCACGATCTCCGGGCCCGCCATGATGGGGCTCGCCGACTACGCCATGTACGTGGCGCTCCTGGCCAATATCGGCCCCGTCGCGCTCGCCGTGACGACCAACCTGTCGATCAATTTCCTGCGCAGGCCCGCGCCGGTCGACATGCTGGCCGACTGCTCGATCATGAAGCTCGGCAAACGCCTCGCCGTCGGCGAGGTGGCGATGCGGTCGGACGGGGAGGCGGACATGGTCTCGCACGCGGTGCTGACCTACTCGATCCCCGACAAGAATTGAGGTAATATGATACCGTTTTCATAATGCCTTGGATTCGTTGACGAAATTTACGGGAAGTCTGAAAATTACCGCTTGACCGCGCGCGGGCGGACGGCTACATACCCATCCCGAAAAGACGCCCCGGCGACCGATATCTGAGGGCGTCGTTTTGTATGCGCCTCCGGGCGGTTCCGAACCGGGCCGGGGAGCGCTTCATCTGGACAGGTGAGTTCATGAAGACCTATTCGGCGAAACCGGCCGAGGTGGAGAAGCAGTGGGTGGTGATCGACGGCGAAGGCCTCGTCGTCGGCCGTCTCGCCGCTCTCATCGCCACCCGGCTGCGCGGCAAGCACAAGGCCACCTACACTCCGCATGTCGACTGCGGCGACAACGTCGTCGTCGTCAACGCGGACAAGGTGGTGTTCACCGGCCGCAAGCGCGACGACAAGACCTACTACTGGCACACCGGCTATCCCGGCGGCATCAAGGAGCGCACCGCGGCCAAGATCCTCGACGGCAAGCACCCCGAGCGGGTGGTCGAGAAGGCCGTCGAGCGGATGCTGCCCCGCGGTCCGCTGGGTCGCCAGCAGATGAAGAACCTTCGGGTCTATGCCGGCCCGAGCCATCCCCACGAGGCGCAGCAGCCCGTCGCCCTCGACGTGGCCTCCCTCAATTCGAAGAACGTCAGGAGCCAGTGACCATGAGCGAGACGGAACTCCAGTCGCTCGAGGAGCTCGGCGGCGCGCTCGGCCAGGGCGAGCCCGAAGCCCGCGTCTACGTGCAGAAGCTCGACGCCCAGGGCCGTGCCTACGCCACCGGCAAGCGCAAGGACGCGGTCGCCCGCGTCTGGGTCAAGCCCGGCAAGGGCACGATCACCGTGAACGGCAGGGAGCTGGAGCGGTACTTCGCCCGGCCGGTGCTGCGCATGGTACTGCAGCAGCCCCTCGTCGCCGCCAACCGGCAGAACCAGTACGACGTCGTCTGCACGGTGACGGGCGGCGGCCTGTCCGGCCAGGCCGGCGCGGTGCGCCACGGCCTGTCGAAGGCGCTGACCCACTACGAGCCGGAGCTCAGGCCCGTCCTCAAGAAGGGCGGCTTCCTGACCCGCGACTCGCGCGTCGTCGAACGCAAGAAGTACGGCAAGGCCAAGGCCCGCCGCAGCTTCCAGTTCTCGAAGCGCTGACCCTCAGGGCAGGCAGCGTGGAGTATCGGAAGGGCGCCCTCGGGCGCCCTTCTCGTTTTTGGGCAGCGAATGAGGACCATCGCAATCGTCGCAGCCCCTTGGCCGGATCGCCGTGCGATCGGGCCGCGCCGCTGCCCGGAGCGGAAGGTCGCGCCCGGTTCTCCCGCGGGAGAGGTCGGGGCGAAGCGCGGGTTGAGAAGGGGCGAGGGCGCGGCTGGAACGGGGTTGAGTGGAGAAAGACATGACCAGAGCCAAGACGAAGGTCGCGATCCTGGGCGCGAGCGGCTACACCGGCGCGGAGCTCGTCCGCCTGATCGCGCGCCATCCCGCGCTCGAGATCGTCGCCATGACCGCCGACCGCAAGGCCGGCCAGGAGATGGCCGAGGTCTTCCCGCATCTGGCGATCCTCGACCTGCCGCCGCTCACCACCATCGAGGAGGTCGACTGGTCGGGCGTCGACGCGGTGTTCTGCGCGCTGCCGCACGCCACCACCCAGAAGGTCGTCGCCGGCCTGCCGGAAACCCTCAAGATCGTTGATCTTTCAGCCGATTTCCGGCTCGAGGACCCGCAGGTCTACAAGACCTGGTACGGCCACGAGCACGCCGAGACCGAGCTGCAGAAGGAGGTCGTCTACGGCCTGCCGGAGTTCTACCGCGACAGCATCAGCGGCGCCCGCATCGTCGCCAACACCGGCTGCTACGTGGCGACCGCGCTGATGCCGCTGATCCCGATCCTGCAGGCGGGCCTCGCCGATCCCGACTGGATCGTCATCGACGCCAAGTCCGGCGTCACCGGCGCCGGCCGCTCGCTGAAGGAGGGCAACCTGTTCTGCGAGGTCTCGGAAGGCTTCCACGCCTATTCCGTGGCCCATCACCGGCACATGGGCGAGATCGACCAGGAGCTGTCGAAGGCCGCCGGCAAGCCGGTCGTCGCGAGCTTCACGCCGCATCTCCTGCCGCAGAACCGGGGCATCCTGGCGACCACGTACCTCAAGGGCGAGGCCGACAGGATCCACGCCCATCTGGCGAAGCGCTTCGCCGACGAGCCCTTCGTCCACGTGCTGCCCTACGGCAAGACGCCGGCGACCCGGCACGTGCGCGGCTCCAACCACTGCATGATAGGCGTCGTCGCCGACCGCCAGCCGGGCCGCACCATCGTCGTCTCGGTGCTGGACAACCTCGTGAAGGGCGCGAGCGGCCAGGCGGTTCAGAACCTGAACCTGATGCTCGGCCTGCCCGAGACGACGGGCCTGGAGCAGGTCGCCCTGTTCCCGTGAGGCGGGGAGGGCGGCGGCGCCCTCACATCCTCATCAGCACCAGCCCGGCGAGCACCACGGCGACGGACAGCATCCGCGCCGTGGTGAGCTTTTCGCCGAGGAAGACGACGCCGATGACGACGGCCATGACGACGCTCGTCTCGCGCAGCGCCGCCACCAGCGCGATCGGCGCGACCGTCATCGCCCAGATGACGATGGCGTAGGCCGCGATCGACAGCGCGCCGGCGACGAGGCCGGCCTTCCAGTTCTCCGAGAACATCGCCGTCACCCCGCGCCCGCGCACGACGAGCGCGTAGAGCAGCAGGGGAAACCCGTCGAGGACGAACAGCCACGCGGTATAGGAAAGCGCGTCGCCGGACGCACGCGCGCCGAGCCCGTCGGAGATCGTGTAGCCGCCGATGAATACGGACGTGGCGAGGGCGTAGACGGCGCCCTTCGGCGCCTCCATCAGCACGCGCAGGCCCCGGTCGAAGGTGAGCGCGATGATGCCGCCGCCGAGCACGACGACGCCGAGGACCTTCAGGGCGCCGATCTGCTCGCCGACGAGCCACAGGCTCGCCATGAGCGTGATCAGCGGTGCGGTGCCGCGGGCGAGCGGATAGACCTTGCCGAGCTCGCCGTGCGCGTAGGCGTTGGCGAGGAAGACGTTGTAGCCGATGTGCAGGAGCATCGAGGCGGCGAGCCACGGCCACGCGTCGGCGGGAGGAGGGGGAAGCAGGACAACGCCGGGAACCGCGATCAGCGAGCCGAATGTGGCGAGCAGCGTGACGACGGCGAGCCGGTCGCCCTTGATGCGGACGATGGCGTTCCAGCTCGCGTGCAGGACCGCGGAGAGGAGGACGAGGAGGGCGACGGAAAGGGACACGGAGAGCGCCGGGCGCGGAAAAAAGCAGACGCGCCAGCCTATACCGCCGTCATCGAACTGTCACAAATGCCCTGCGCGCAGGGCAGGTCCGCCTCAGCTCTTCATCTTCACGTAGCGCCCGGGCGCGTCCTCGATCGGCCTGTGCTTCGCCGATCCGGGCTTGCGGGCGGGCACCTGTTCCTTGTCGAGCCTGGTGATCCACGCCTGCCAGTCCGGCCACCATGAGCCGGGATGCTCCTTGGCCTTCTTCAGCCAGCCGTCGATCTCGCCGGCCGGCTTCGCGCCCGTCCAGTGCTGGTACTTCTGCTTCTCCGGCGGGTTGACGACGCCGGCGATATGGCCCGATCCGGCGAGCACGAAGCGCACCGGCCCGCCGAACGACTGCGAGCCGAGGAATACCGATTTCGCCGGTGCGATGTGGTCTTCCCTGGTGGCCAGATTGTAGACCGGGACTTTCACCTTCTTCAGGTCGAGCCGCACCCCGCCGACCTCCATCTCGCCCTTGGTCAGCCGGTTCTCCAGGTAGCAGTTGCGCAGGTAGAAGCTGTGGTTCGCCGCCGGCATGTGGGTCGAATCGGAGTTCCAGTAGAGGAGGTCGAAGGGGAACGGCGCCCGCCCGCGCAGGTAGTTGTTGACGATGTAGGGCCAGATCAGGTCGTTGGACCGCAGCAGGTTGAAGGCCGTCGCCATCCGCCGGCCCTCGAGGTAGCCGCGGTGGGCCATATCCTCCTCGACGGCGCGCACCTGGTCCTCGTCGACGAACACCTTCAGGTCGCCGGCATGGGTGAAATCGACCTGCGTCGTCAGGAAGGTGGCGCTGGCGGCCCGGTCATCGCCCTTCTCGGCCATGTAGGCGAGCGTCACGGCCAGCAGCGTGCCGCCGACGCAGTAGCCGCCGACATTGACCTTCTTCTGTTTGGTGACGTCGCAGACGACATCAAGGGCGGTGAGAATGCCCTCCTTCATGTATTCCTCGAACGCCTTGCGCGCGAGATGCCCGCCCGGATTGACCCAGGAGACGCAGAACACCGTATGCCCCTGGCCGACGAGCCATTCGAAGAAGGATTTCCCGGGCGAGAGGTCGAGGATGTAGTACTTGTTGATCCACGGCGGCACCATCAGGAACGGCCGCTTGTAGACCTTCCCGGTGGTCGGCGCGTACTGGATGAGCTGCATCAGCTCGTTCTCGTAGACGACCTTGCCCGGCGTGATCGCGAGGTTCGTGCCGACCTCGAAGCCGGTAGGGTCCGACTGGCGGATCTTCAATTCGCCCTTGCCGAGCTTGATGTCCTCGGCGAGCATCTTCATGCCGCGCACGAGGTTCTCGCCGTTCGACTCGAGCGTCTCCTGCAGGAGTTCGGGATTGGTCAGCACGAAGTTCGACGGCGAGATCGCGTTGGCGATCTGGCGCACGTAGAACCGCGCCTTGTGGCGGGTGTGCTCGTCGATGTCCGTCGTATCCTCGACGATGTTCTCCGCCCAGCGCGCGGTCAGCAGGTAGGCCTGCTTGAGGAAGTCGAACATTGGGTGGTCTTGCCACTCGGGCGCGGCGAAGCGCCTGTCGCCCTTCTCTGGCTCGGCGACCGGCTCGGCCTCCTCGCCGGCCATGCGCTTCAGCGCCGTGGTCCACAGGCTCAGATAGCCGCTCCACAGCCTGGTGTGCGCCTCGACGGCCTTCTGCGGGTCCGACAGCCATTTTTCCGCAACCTGCGACAGCGTCTTGGCCGCGTGGGTCATCTCCTCCGCAAAGATCAGCTTGGCTTCGCCCTTTTCGCTGCCCTCGAACATCGCCGCGAGCACCTTGCCTCCTTCCTCGGTCAGGAGGGCCATGTTCTGCGCGAATGCTTCGGGGTCGCGTACAGCGAAACTCTGTTCCCGTGTTTTCGTTGTATCGTCCATGAAAGCGCAGCCTCTTGCTTTCGAACCGGTCCTGTCCGCAATTCACTCTATCATGACGAGGCGTTGCGTCGCCGTTTTGACATATTGGATTTGTACCGCAAATTGCGACAGACAGGGCAACCGGCGAGCCGCGGTTTACCGCCCGTTCGGGGTTTGCCGGCACACTCGGCACGGGCGGGCGCCCGTCTCGGCGCGGTTGGGCTAGCAGGTAGATGAAGATCACGGCAGTCATTGGGCGGTCCGGCCCGGCGCTCCTGCTCGCCGGGCTCGTCGTTTCGGGGCTTGCCGGCTGCGAAAACGGTCCTGATCTGGAAAAGCTCGCCCCGACCATGCCGAAATTCTCGACCGAGGTCCCCGAAACCAGGCATCCCGAAACCAAGCAGAGCCAGTATCCCAACATCAATCTCGCCCCCGACCGGGAATCGGTCATGCATTCGGACACCGAGCTCAAGGAGATCGAAAAGTCTCTTGAGGCGGAGGGCGACGCGCATGTTAAAGAGGCGGTCACCGAAATAACCGGAAAGCCGCCGGAGAAGGGCAAGAAGGCCAAGGGCAGCGGAAAGGACGGGGACAAGGCGAAGAAGAAAGCCGCCGAGGACCCGAACGCCGAAAAGCCCGACGCCGCTTCTCCCGGCGGCCCGATCCAGCTGTCACCACCGCCCACGGACCAGCCGTCATGAGCGAGTTCCACAAGACCAGACGCCTTCCCCCCTACGTCTTCGAGCAGGTCAACCGCCTGAAGGCCTCCGCCCGCGCCGGCGGCGCCGACATCATCGATCTCGGCATGGGCAATCCGGACCTGCCGACCCCGAAGCACATCGTCGACAAGCTGGTCGAGACGGTGGTGCGGCCGGACACGCACGGATACTCGACCTCCAAGGGCATTCCCGGCCTGCGCCGCGCGCAGGCGGGCTACTACGAGCGCCGCTTCGGCGTGAAGCTCGACCCGGACACTGAGGTCGTCGCCACGATCGGCTCGAAGGAAGGCTTCGCCAACATCGCCCAGGCGATCACCGCGCCCGGCGACGTCGTGCTGGTGCCGAATCCGACCTATCCGATCCACCAGTTCGGCTTCATCATCTCCGGCGGCGTCATCCGCCAGCTTCCCGCCCGGCCCGACGAGGAATTCCTGCGCGCCATGGACCGCGCGGTGACCCATTCCGTGCCGAAGCCGCTCGCGGTGGTGCTCAACTATCCCGCCAACCCGACCGGCTACTGCGCCGACCTCGATTTCTACAAGGAAGTCGTGGCCTTCGCGCGCAAGCACGAGCTCTTCATCCTCTCCGACATCGCCTACGCCGAGATCTATTTCGGCGACGCTGCGCCGCCGTCGGTGCTGCAGGTTCCGGGCGCGATCGACATGACGGTGGAGTTCACCTCGCTGTCGAAGACCTATTCGATGCCCGGCTGGCGCGTCGGTTTCGCGGTCGGCAACGAGCGGCTGCTCGCCGCGCTCGCCCGGGTGAAGTCCTATCTCGACTACGGCGCCTTCACGCCCGTGCAGGTCGCCGCCACCGCCGCGCTGAACGGCCCGGACACGGTGATCGAGGAGATCCGCGCCGTCTACAGGCAGCGCCGAGACGTCATGGTCGAGTCCTTCGGCCGCGCCGGCTGGCCGGTGCCCTCGCCGGACGCCACGATGTTCGCCTGGGCTCCTATTCCCGAGCAGTTCCGGCACATCGGGTCGCTGGAATTCGCCAAGCTGCTGGTGGAAAAGGCCGAAGTGGCCGTTTCCCCGGGCATCGGCTTCGGCGAGGACGGGGAGGGTTTCGTACGCATCGCGCTCGTCGAGAACGAGCAACGTATACGTCAGGCGGCGCGCAACATTCGCCGATTCCTTGCAACGGCGAATGAAACCATGCACAACGTCGTCGCGCTCGGGGGCAAGCGGGGCTGACCCGCGGGCGCATCGACGGTTTTTCGAGACGAGGGGCGATGAGTAAGGCGTTACGCATCGGGCTCGCCGGCCTGGGGACGGTCGGCGCGGCGGTGTTCCGGCTGCTTGCCGAGAAGGCCGAGCATGTCGCCGTGCGGGCAGGCCGCCCGGTCGAGGTGGTCGGCGTCAGCGCCCGCTCACGCGATCGCGACCGCGGCATCGATCTGTCCGGTGTCGCCTGGTACGACGATCCCGCTACGCTTGCCACGGCGGACGATGTCGACCTCTTCGTGGAACTGGTCGGCGGGTCGGGAGACCCCGCGCATGCCGCCGTCAGGGCCGCGCTCTCGGCCGGCAGGTCGGTTGTGACCGCCAACAAGGCGCTGCTCGCCGCCCATGGCGTCGATCTCGCCTGGCTCGCCGAGGCGAACGGCGCCACGATCGGCTACGAGGCGGCCGTGGCCGGCGGGATTCCGATTATCAAGACGCTGCGCGAAGCCGTTGCGGGAAATAGGGTTTCCCGCGTCTACGGCATTCTCAACGGTACCTGCAACTACATCCTGACGCGGATGGAGGACGAGGGCCTGTCGTTTGCCGAGTGCCTCGCCGAGGCGCAGAGGCTGGGCTATGCCGAGGCGGACCCGACCTTCGACGTCGAGGGCTTCGACTCCGCCCACAAGCTCGCGATCCTCTCGGCGCTCGCCTTCGGCACCAGGATCGACACGGAATCCATCCACCTGGAAGGAATCTCGACGATCACCCAGGAGGATCTCGAGGCGGCCGAGGAACTCGGCTTCCGCATCAAGCTCCTGGGGGTGGCCCGGCGCACCGACACCGGCATCGAGCAGCGCGTGACCCCGACGATGATGCCGAAGAACTCGGCCATGGCCGGGATCCACGGCGTCCTCAACGCGGTAGCTGTCGACGGCGACGAGGTCGGCGAGATCATGCTGGTCGGCCCCGGCGCAGGCAGCACGGCGACCGCCTCGGCCGTGGCCGGCGACATCGTGGATATCGCCCGAGGTGGTACGCGGGCGCCCGTATTCGGTATTCCGGCCACGGAACTCATTGATTATAAGCCGGCGCGGATGCGCGCTCACGAGGGCGGCTATTATATCCGGCTCGCCGTCTACGACCGGCCGGGCGCTTTCGCGGCGATCGCCAAGCGTATGGCCGAGCAGTCGATCTCGCTCGAGAGCATCATGCAGAAGGAAACGCGCGACGCGCAGAACGTTCAGGCCCGGCGGGTCGTGCTGATTACCCACGAAACGACGGAATTGCAGATCAGGAAGGCGCTGGACGCCATCATGGACGACGGGCAGATCGAAGGTCAGCCCCAGATGATCCGTATCGAGAAGCCCTGAAGATCCACAGGCGCCGGACAGGCACACAGATAGGCCCACAGGCAGGCAAGGTAGAAATGGCAAAATCCCCGAAGAAGGTCGTGAAAGCGAAGGCCGGGACCGCGAAAGCCGCGAAACCGAAGGCGGCGAAGGCCGTCAAAGCCAAAGCCGTCAGGGCGAAGACCGGCAAGTCGAGCGCGGCGCTGGACCGTATCCTCACGCTGGAAATCGTACGCGTGACGGAGCGCGCTGCCGTCGCCGCCGCGCGCATGCGCGGCAGGGGAGACGAGAAGGCCGCCGACCAGGCCGCCGTCGATGCCATGCGCCGCGAGCTGAACCGCCTGCCGATCGACGGCACCGTGGTGATCGGCGAGGGCGAGCGCGACGAGGCGCCGATGCTCTATATCGGCGAAGAGGTCGGTACCAAGGAGGGGCCGAAGGTCGATATCGCGCTGGATCCGCTCGAGGGCACCACGATCTGCGCCAAGGACCTGCCCAATTCCCTCGCCGTGGTGGCCTTCGCGGAGGGTGGCAGCCTGCTCAACGCCCCCGACGTCTACATGGACAAGATCGCGATCGGCCCGGGCTACCCCGCCGGCGTCGTCTCCCTCGACGCCACGCCCGTCCAGAACATCAAGGCGCTGGCCAAGGCCAAGGGCGTGCCGGTCGGCGAGATCACCGCCTGCATCCTCGACCGGCCGCGCCATGCCGCGATCATCGAGGGGGTCCGCGCCGCGGGCGCCGGCATCCGCCTGATCGGCGACGGCGACATCGCCGGCGTCATCCACACGACCGACCCGGACGAGACCGGCATCGACATCTATCTCGGCATCGGCGGCGCGCCGGAGGGCGTGCTCGCGGCCGCCGCTCTGCGCTGCATCGGCGGCCAGATGGAGGGTCGGCTGGTTCTCGACACCGAGGAGAAGCGGGCCCGCGCCCGCAAGATGGGCATCGACAGGCCCGACCGCATCTACCAGATGGAGGAGATGGCGCGCGGCGACGTGCTCTTCGCCGCGACGGGCGTCACCGACGGCAACCTCCTCTCCGGCGTGCGCTTCGGCAAGGCGTCGATCATGACCGAGACGGTCGTTATGCGCTCCTCGACCCAGACCGTCCGCTGGATCAGGGCCGAGCACCGGACGTTCTCGAAGTTCGGGTGAGCGGCGCTCATTGCCCGCAAACGACCGCCTTTGCGGGAATGAGCGGGGTGAGGCGGGCCTCCTCTTCCCGTCATCGCCGGTGGGCCGTTGACGGTGACGGCCTTTCCCGGCGGGAATAGGCTTTGCCCACAGCGACTGATTCGGTGGAGGCGGCAGTGGTCGGCGCGACTGCGGCGATTCCGAGAGACCAGGCATTCGGCGACGGGGACGAAACCTCCCGCCCCGTCCTCGGCGTGGAGCGCTCCGCCGGCGGCCGGCGCTGGGTCGACCGGCTCGACAAGGCGGCCCATCAGACGGCGATCGCCATCGCCCAGCAGCACGATATCTCCGAAATCCTGGCCCAGGTCGCCGCCGGCCGCGGCGTCGGTCCGGACGACGTGGCCTCCTTCCTCGATCCGAGCCTGCGCGATCTGCTCCCCGATCCTTCGACGCTCGCCGGCATGGACGCCGCCGCCGAGCGGCTGGCCGATGCGGTCCAATCGGGCGAGAGAATCGCGATTTTCGGCGACTACGACGTCGACGGCGCCACGTCCGCCGCGCTTCTCGCCCGCTTCCTGCGCGAGAACGGCATCGATCCGCTGATCCATATCCCCGACCGCATCACCGAAGGCTACGGCCCCAACACCCAGGCGATCACCGCGCTGAAGAAGGCCGGTGCCTCGCTGCTCGTCACCGTCGACTGCGGCTCGACCAGCCACGAGGCGCTTTCCCATGCGAAAGCGCTGGATCTGGACACGGTCGTCATCGACCACCACCAGATCGGCGTCGAGCTGCCGCCCGCCGTCGCGGTGGTCAATCCGAACCGGCAGGACGACCTGAGCGGGCAGGGCCATCTGGCAGCCGTCGGCGTCGTGTTCCTGGCGCTCGTCGCAGTCAACCGCGTCCTGCGCCGGCGCGGTTGGTACGCGGGCAGGCGCGAGCCGAACCTGCTCGACTGGCTCGATCTCGTGGCGCTCGGCACCGTCGCCGACGTGGTGCCGCTCGTCGGGCTGAACCGCGCCTATGTGCGAAAGGGCCTGATCGCGCTCAGAAGCCGGCAGTGCCTGGGGCTCAGCGCGCTCGCCGACGCCGCGCGGCTGAGCGAGGCGCCGGACACCTACCACCTCGGCTTCCTGCTGGGCCCCCGCATCAATGCCGGCGGGCGCATCGGCGATGCCGCCCTCGGCGTGCGCCTGCTCCTGTCGCGCGATCCCGACGAGGCGGCCGCGATCGCCGCCAATCTCGACCGCCTCAACCGCGAACGGCAGGAGATAGAGGCTGCGATCGTCGCGGAGGCCATGGCGATGGTCGAGGCGGATCCGCAGGCGGAAGACCGCGCGCTGACGCTCGTCCATTCGGACGCCGACTGGCATCCGGGCGTCGTCGGCCTCGTCGCCGCGCGCCTCAAGGAGCGCTTCTCCAAACCCGCCTTCGCCATCGCTTTCGGCCCGGAGGGTACCGGAACCGGATCGGCCCGTTCGATCGCCGGCGTCGATATCGGCGCCGCCGTCCGCGCCGCCGTGGAGGAGGGTCTGGCGCTGAAGGGCGGCGGCCATGCCATGGCCGCGGGCCTGACCGTCGAACGCGGCCGCATCGGCGCGCTGACGGCGTTCCTCGATTCCGCGCTCGGGGAAGCCGTGGCGCGGGCCGACTCGCGGCGGCTCGAAGTGGACGGCCTGCTGACCGCCTCCGGCGCCGGCGTCGACCTGGTCAGGTCGCTCGAGGCCGCCGGCCCGTACGGTTCCGGCAACCCGCAGCCGGTGTTCGCCTTTCCCGCGCACCGGCTTTCGTTCGCCGAGGCGACCGAGCAGGGCCACGTGCGCTGCTCCTTCGCTTCGCCGGACGGCGGGCGGCTGAAATCCATCGCGTTCCGTGCGGCCGGGACGGCGCTCGGCGACGCACTCCTCTCCGGCCGGCAGGACACCCTGCACGCCGCCGGCACCCTGCGGATCGACCGCTGGGGCGGCCGCGAGACCGTTCAGTTGCACCTCAGGGACGTCGCTGTCCCGACCCGCGACAGAGGTTGAATCGAATTATGAGCAATACGGCCGAAGCGATTCGTCCGACTCCGGTTTCGGACCGCGGGGAGTTGGGCCGGTGAGCGAGGAGGCCCGCGCCCGCGAGGCGCTCGTCGACACCGGCCGCTCTCTGTTCACGCGCGGGCTCACCTTCGGCTCGACCGGCAACCTGAGCGTCCGCCTGTCCGACGGCTCGTGGATCATGACGCCGACCAACGTCTCGCTCGGCGCCCTCGATCCCGCGCTCCTGTCGCGCCTCGACGCCGACGGCAGCCACGTCTCCGGCGACAAGCCCACGAAGGAATCCTTCCTCCACATCGCCATGTACCGCGAGCGCGCCGACGCGCGGGCCGTGGTGCACCTGCATTCGACCCATTCCGTGGCGGTAAGCGCGCTCGCCGATATCGACCCGGAAGACGTGCTGCCGCCGATCACCGCCTATTACGTGATGAGAGTGGGGCGGTTGCCGATGGTGCCGTATTTCCCGCCCGGCGATCTCGGGCTCGCCGACGCGGTCGGCAGGCTCGCCTCGAAGCACCACGCGGTGCTTCTGGCCAATCACGGCCCTGTCGTCGCCGGCACGAGCCTCGAAGCCGCGACCTGCGCGACCGAGGAGCTGGAGGAAACGGCGAAATTGTTCCTGATGCTCCAGGGCATGGCCATCCGCACGCTGACGCCGGAGCAGGTCGCGGACCTGAGGAAGCGGTTCGGGTAGGCCCGCTGCTTCGTCAGCCCGTTACTTCGTCAGCGCCGTGCGCACGGTGCTCGCGACGCCCGCGCCGTCGAGGCCGTAGTGGGCGTAGAGGTGCGTCGGCGGCCCGAGGATCGCGTACTGGTCCGGCATTCCGACCTTGTGGAGCCTCGCCGAAAGCCCTTCCTCGGCAATGACTTCGGCGATCGCCGAGCTGAAGCCGCCGGTGACGTTGTGCTCTTCCGCCGAGACGATGACGCCGCCCGCGGAAGCCGCCTTGCGCACGGCCTCCCGGTCGAGTGGGCGGATCGAGTACATGTCGACGACGGTGATGGCGATGCCTTCCTCCGCCAGGATGTCGGCGGCATCGAGGGCTGCCTTCACCAGGTTTCCGATGGCGAGCACGGTCGCGTGCCTGCCCTCGCGAAGGGTATTCGAACCGCCGATGCGGAAGTCGAACTCCTCGTCGTAGACAGGCGCCTCGCGGCCGCGCCCGGCGCGGAAATAGATCGGCTCGGGATGGCGGATCAGGCACTTCAGCGCCGAGGTGATCGCCGTTCCGTCGCAGGGCGCCATCAGGTTGAGCCCGGCCATCGTGCGCAAGCTCCCGATATCCTCGCAGCAGTGATGCGAGGTGCCGTAGAATCCCATGGCGATGCCGGAATGGGTGCCGACCATCTTCACCGGCAGGGCCGGATAGCAGATGTCGTTGCGGATGTTCTCCACCCCCATCAGGGCGAGGAAGAACGAATAGTTGGAGACGACCGGGAGCAGGCCGACGGTCGCGAGCCCCGCCGCCGCGCCGATCATGTTACGCTCGGCGATGCCGAAGTTGAAGTAGCGGTCGGGATAGCGCCGGCCGAAGGCCTCCACCTGCGTCGGCCGGCCGAGGTCGGCGGTGCAGACGACGATGTCGTCCATGCCGGAATCCGCCAGCTCCAGCAGCGTCTTGCCGGTGGTGAGCTGGCGCGACAGGCCGAGCGACACCACCATGTCCCAGGAGCGCTCGTCGAAATCGTCGGTGACGGTCGAATCCGTGAGGTCGAGCCCGGCCTTGAGCTCGCGACTCATGTAGGGAACCGAAGGCTGCGGTCTGGCGTCGTCGTCAGCCATCGCCGTATGTCTCCCGGCTACTCCAGGATCCAGTCCGCGTCGTAGACCGTTACGCGGGACAGCTTGCCGTGCTCCCAGACCTCGGTCCTGAGATAGAGCACCATGTTGAGCGTATCCGACCAGAGCTTCTCCTGGCGGAATTCGAGGCCGAGATCGGGCCAAGTGGTCGTCGCCTCGACGGATTGCACGTTGTATATGCACAGGAATTCGCGGTCCGTCCCGGAATCGAGCTTCTTGGTTCCCGCCCCCGAGATGCGCCACCAGCGCTCGACGCGGCTCGAACGGCCGTTCTCGGATATCATCATGCCGCCGACCGTGGCGTTGCCTTCGGACTTGATGGGGAAGAACACGGCCGGATCGGTATCGTACGAATAGACCGTGCGCCCCTTGGCACCGGTCGTCGCCAGCGTGAACAGGCCGCGATAGAGCTCCTGCGCATTCAGCGTGTTGCCGCGATTGTCCGTGTGGCGCACGTACACCACGTTGTCGACGATCCTGTCGACCACGAAGTTCTCGTCGTTGGCGAGGTGCAGCGTATAGCCGTCGTCGACCCGGCCCGCGACGGGACATTCCTGCGCGAGCGCCCCGCCCGTGGTCAGACCCGCCGTCAGCCCTGCCGCCAGAACCGCCCCGACAATCACGCGCCACGGAGCGCTCATCCGATGTCTCCCGCCTCGATTTCCGCGTAGGCCCGTTCGAGATCCTTCGGCCCGAGGAAGCCGAGGTGCCATTGCCAGGTGCCCTCCATGAACGACACGCCCTTTCCGGCGACGGTGTAGGCCAGCACGCAGCGCGGCTTGTCGCCCGGTCCGTTCAGTGCCCGGTTGAGCGCGTCCTGCACCTCGTCGAGATCGTGACCGTCCCGAAGCACGACCACATCCCACCCGAAGGCGCGCCACTTGTCCACCAGCGGCTCCGTCGCCATCGTCACCTGTGGATCACCGTCGGAGCCCGCCCCGTTGATATCGACGATTCCGATCAGGTTCGACAGGCCCCAATGGGCGCCGGATATGGCCGCTTCCCAGATCTGGCCCTCCGTCTGCTCGCCGTCGCCCATCATGCAGACGACACGTCCCGGCGAACCCTTGAGCCTCAGCCCCAGCGCCATGCCGACCGAGACCGACAGGTTGTGGCCGATGGAGCCCGAGGAGAAATCGGCGCCGGGCACCTTCTTCACGTCCGGGTGGTCGCCGAGCGGGGAGTGGAGGCGGGTGTAGGAATCCAGCCAGTCCTTCGGGAAGAAGCCGAGATCGGCGAGGACAGGGTAGAGCCCGATCGCCGCGTGCCCCTTGCCGAGCAGGAAGCGGTCGCGGTCGGCCCAACTGGGCTCGCCCGGCCTCACGTGCATGAGCTGGTAGTAGAGCGCCGCGACGAGTTCCGCCATCGAGAAGGACGATCCGTAGTGACCCGACCCGCAGATGTCGGTCAGCCGCAGGGTCTCGCGGCGGATCATCCGCGCCTTTTCCTTCAGCTCGTCCTTCGTGACGTTCCTGATCGGGCGCGAGGGTATGGCTGCCTCACTCCAGCTCGTAGCGGCTTTTCAAGTCGCGGTAGCGCGACCGTGTCTGGTCGATGGTGCAGGCCATCGAGGCGATGCCGGCGCCCGTGCCGCCCCACCATTCGAACAAGATCAGCTCGCCGCAGTCGGCTTCCTTGAAGGCGATCCAGGCGCGCTGGGCCTTCTGAAGCGTCGTCTTCCAGTTCCCCCGCTCGGCATCGGGCACGTAGTCGGCCTTGTCGATCGAGGCCATGGCGAGCTTGTAGACCCGGTTCAGCTCGGCGTCCTCCTGCTTCAGCAGTTCCGACAGGCACTGCGATATCTCGACGTTGCTCGACAGGTTGCACTCGTCCTCCCCGATCGCCCGCGCGCTGCCGGCGGCGAGGCAGATCGCCGCGATCAGCGCCGTCGTCGGGACGAGGGTCCTGCGCATCAGTGGATGTGGCTCCCGCCGTTCACGTCTATCTCGCTTCCTGTGACATATGACGACAGATCGCTCGCGAGGAAAAGCGCGCAGCCCGCCACTTCCACCGCCTGGCCGGCGCGGCCCATCGGCACGGAGGCGACGATACGCTCGATCACCTCGTCGGTGCGTTGATCGCCCATGATGTCGGTGTCGATGAAGGAGGGGCAGATGGCGTTGGCGCGCACGTTGTCGGGCGCCAGTTCCCGGGCGATCGCCTTGGTGAAGCCGAGCACGCCGGCCTTGGACGCGGAATAGTGCGAACCGCCGAACACGCCGCCGCCGCGCTGCGCCGAGACCGAGGAAAGGTTGACGATGGACCCGGACCTGCGCTCGCGCATCGCCGGGATCACCGCCTGGCACATCTGGAACGTGCCGCGCAGGTTGACGTCGAGCACGCGGTCGTACTCCGCCTTGTCGATCTGCAGGATGCGCTTCGGCGACGTGACGCCGGCGTTGTTGACGAGGATGTCTATCCGGCCGAACCGCCTCAGCGCCCGCTCCGCCGCCTTCTCGCAGTCGCGGGCCCTCGCGACGTCGCACTTCATGCCGAAATGGCCGCGGCCCTTGAGGCTCCCGGCGGCCTCGCGGGCCATCTGCGCATCGAGATCGAGGATCGCGACTCGGGCGCCGTGCTCGGCGAACAGTCGGGCGGTGGCGAGGCCGAGGCCGCGCGGAGATGCCGCTCCCGTGATGACGGCCGTACGCCCCTTGAGCAGCATTTCCGGTTCTCCTGTCTTGTTCTTTCCGGACATTTCGGCGCTGGCCGAGCCATCCCATTTACGTATACACAGGCGGCAGCGTAAGGTTCAACGCGACCGCGCCTCCCGGCTTAGCCGCGCTTGTCACGCAGCGCTAGTTGTGGAGCCTCAACAGGTTGTCGCCTTTTAGGCCGAGGCGACTGATTGGCGGCTTCGAGTTTAGGCTGCCATGGGGTCGATGCCAATTGTACATGTGGTTCCAGACCGGCAGTTCGGCGGC
>JAEWYT010000185.1 GCA_023458595.1 Pseudomonadota bacterium | reverse complement strand
GGCGTGGTCGCCGGCGTCGGGCGCGCGCGGGGGCGCGAACCGGCCGGCACCCGCCGCGCGCGGGGCGTAACTCTGGGGCATGTCGAATCCTGACAAGTAGTTTCAGGTATTCCCGCCGCGGGCGGCGGCGGCGGCGCGAAACCGAAGACGCCTGTCGACGCCGGTTTCGTGCGGTCTTGTTTGATTTCTTAAATGTTAATACTTCAAAGATTTACTTGCCGCTACGGAATGCATGCAGTTAAACCGGCTTTATATACTGGAACAAATCACGATCATTCGTGAAACAAGGGAGAACACGAACGTCACGGCTCAGTCTCGACCGCGCAGGAGGCTGTCTACGCGGGCTATAGCTGTTACGAAATCTTCGAATCGGCGATTGGATCGTGACAGTTCCCCGAGGGCGTGCCTGGCCAGCGCCGTCGCCGCGCAGGCCCAGAGGAGCAGCGCCAGGTGGGCGAGGTCGCCGCGGATCAGCACGCTGTCGACGATGGTGGCGAGCACGTCTGTCATGGGTCGGCCGTTGTCGTGGCGGCGGGCGCCGGCGCCGTCGTTCGTCCGTGCGGCGCGAAGCCCGAACTTGTGAAGCCCGGACGCTGCGGCGCAACGGCGCGAAGCGGCCGCGCAACGGCCCCGGCTGGAGAACGATCCGGCTTCGCCTCTATTCCGGGCAGAACACGAACAGGCTGATCGCCGAATCCGTGTACGCGCCGGCATTGTTGAGGTTGTTGATGCGGATCGAGAGGTTGTTGTTCAGCAGTCCGCCCGTATGGGCGGTCGCCTGCGGCTGGAACGTGGTCGGCACGAAGACGCAGGTGTGGACGTACCGGTCGAAGGTGAGGTCGTAGGAGCCGTTCAGCCCGTTGCCCGCCCGCGACGACGACACCACGCCGTAGCCGTACGACAGCGATCCGTCCGCGTTGACGACGGCGCCCATCAGCGCCATCCCCTGGGTCTGGTCGGGCGCGGCGCGCACGGATTGCACGAGCGAGGGCACCGCCGCGCCGAAGCAGGCGGCGAAGGCGACGGCAGCGGCGAAGGCGGCTCTCGATATCAGCATTTCGCATTCTCCCGTGACAGGCGTGTGACGGACCGGGATGCACGTTCCCTTGGGTAAGGCATGTTAGATGCCGGGCCGGCCAATGCAAAGCCGGCACACGTTCGCGCCGTCACTCCCTCACGCCGTATCCGACCGCCAGGCGCTTCTCGTCGCCGGTGAGGAAATCGGCCGCCGTGACGCGCGCCCACAGCGCCTCCCGGTCGGCGGACAGGGCGTCGATCGCGTCGGCGTCGAAGGAGAGCGCCAGCCCCTCGCCGAACGCGGGCTTGAGCCAATGGGCGAGCGCGCGGGCGGTGCGGTTGACGAGCGGCAGCACCGTCAGGCGCCACAGCGCGCGGTTGGCCTCGGCGTAGTTCGCATAGGTGTTGTCGCCGGGGATGCCGAGCAGCATCGGCGGCACGCCGAAGGCGAGCGCGACGTCGCGGGCGGCCTCGCGCCGCGCCTCGATGAAGTCCATGTCCTTGGGCGAAATCCCCATCGCCTGCCAGGAGAGCCCGCCCTCGAGGAGGAGCGGACGGCCGGCGTTGGCGGCGCCCTGGTAGTTCTCCTCGAGCTCCTTCCTCAGGCGCTCGAGCTGGTCGAGGGCGAGCGGGCCCTCGCCCTCGTAGACGAGCGCGCCGGACGGCCTTGCGGCGTTGTCGAGCAGCGCCTTGTTCCAGCCCGCCGACGCGTTGTGCAGGTCGAGCGAGGTGCCGGCGGCCTCGAGCGCGCCCATGCCGTAATGGTCGTCGAGCGGGTGGAACAGCGTCAGGTGCAGGATCGCCGGCGGGTTTGCGGCCTGGTCGAAGCGCACCGAGCGGCCGGCGACCGTGTATTCGTAGGCCTCCGGCCAGCCGTCCGGGCCGGGGATCACCTTCATCCGGTCGGGCCTCAGCGCGTGCAGCTCGCGCACCTCGCCGCCGACGCCGGCCGCCTCGACATAGGCGTTGCCGCAGACGAGCAGGTAGCCGTAGAGCGCCTCCATCAGCGCCGGTCCCGACTGGCGGGCGTTCGGCCGGTCGAGCAGGTCGAGGAGCGGGTGGCGGTCGCGTTCCTTGTCGCCGTCGCGCAGGAGCCAGGGGACGGAAGCGGCGGCCTCGGCGATCAGCCGCACGCAGCGGTAGACGACCGGGTTCTTCTGGAAGCCCTCGCCGGCGAGCGCGGCATAGTCGCGCGGCGTCCACACCGGCCGCCCCTGCGCATGGAAGGCGATGAGGCGGCCGGTGGCCGAGGCCTTCGCCTCCGGCGGGCGCGAGGGCAGGAGGCGGGAGAAGATCGCGTTGAAGGAGAGCACGGAGGGGGCTCCTGTCGGTTCGAGTGCGCGGATCGGCTGCACGCGCCGCTGATGCGGCGCGCCCTCACCCCGACCCTCTCCCGCTCGCGGGAGAGGGGGCGCCTGCCGCTCGCCAAGGGGCAAAAATTCGGGCGCCGCGCGGGCGCAGACGTCGGATGGCCCCGTCGCGCGCAGACATCGGACAGCGGCGCCACGCGTGCAAACGTCGGATGGGTTCGCCGCGCGAGCCGACCGGTCCTCCCTCTCCCGCTCGCGGGAGAGGG
>JAEWYT010000184.1 GCA_023458595.1 Pseudomonadota bacterium | reverse complement strand
GGGCCCCGCTCCTCTTCGGCGCCCGAGCGGGGGATGACATGAACGCGTCGGTCGGACCGCTCTTCCGGATGGAAGGCATCTCGAAGCGCTATGGCGGCGTCCATGCGCTCGAAAAGGCCGAGCTCACCGTCGAGGCCGGACGCATCCACGCGATCCTCGGCGAAAACGGGGCCGGAAAGTCGACACTGATCAAGATCATGTCGGGCGTCGTTTCCCCCGACGAGGGAACGATGCGGCTCGAGGGCCACGACGTGTCCTTCGCCTCGCCGGCGGCGGCCAACCAGGCCGGCATCGTCTGCATCTTCCAGGAGCTGTCGCTCGTCCCCGACCTCCCGGTCGCCGACAACATCGTCATCTCCAATCCGCCGAAGCGCTTCGGCCTGATCGACCGGCGCGTCCAGCGCCGGATCGCCGAGGAAGCTCTGACGCGCGCCGGCGCCGAGGACATCCATCCGCTGGCGCTGGTGAAGGATCTTCCCCTGTCGCGCCGGCAGATGGTCGAGATCGCCAAGGCGCTCGCCCGCAACCCGCGCATCCTGATCCTCGACGAGGCGACCTCGGCGCTGACCCAGGCCGACGTCACCAAGATCTTCGCCGTGCTGAAGCGGCTGCGCGAGGAGGGGCTCGCCCTCCTCTACATCTCGCACCGCATGCACGAGATCGCCGAACTGGCCGACGACTGCACGGTTTTCCGCAACGGCCGCAACGTCGCGAGCTATCCCGCGGGCTCGAAGAGCGACAACGAAGTGGTGGAGCTGATGATCGGCCGCGAATACAGCCACGTCTTCCCCGAAAGGCCCGCGACCGCTGACCTGAGCAGACCGCCCGTGCTCGAGGCCCGGAACCTGTCCTGGAACAACCGGCTGAACGACATCTCGCTCAGTGTGCGGCCCGGCGAGGTGGTCGGCCTCGGCGGCCTCGACGGCCAGGGCCAGCGCGAGCTTCTGCTCGCACTGTTCGGCGTCCTGCGCGGGGTCTCCGGCGAGATGCGGATCGACGGCAAGCCCGTCGCGATCTCGAGCCCGCGCGAGGCGAGAAGCGAGCGGATCGGCATGGCGCTGATCCCCGAGGACCGCAAGACCGAGGGGCTGATGCTGCCGATGTCGGTGCGCGACAATCTCTCCTTCGCCGCCCTCGACAAGCTGTCGCGCGGCGGTGTCATCGACCGGGCTGCGGAGCGGCAGAAGATCGACGGCATGATCGAGCTGCTCGCGATCCGCACCGCCGGCACCGACATTCCGGTCGGCGCGCTGTCGGGCGGCAACCAGCAGAAGGTCGTCATCGCCAAGTGGCTGATGACGGACCCGCGCATCATCCTGTTGAACGACCCGACGCGCGGCATCGACGTCGGCACCAAGCAGGAGATCTACCAGCTCCTCAGGAAGCTCGCGAACGCGGGCGACGCGATCGTCTTCTATTCGACCGACTACGACGAGCTGATCGGCTGCTGCGACCGGGTGCTGGTGCTCTACGACGGAGCGGTGAAGCGCGAGCTCGTCGGCGCGGAGATCACGGAGCATGCGCTGGTCGCGAGCGCCCTCAACATCGGCGAAGAGGACGTCGCTCGCGCCGGACGGACCGCGATCGAGGGGATCGGGGCATGAAGGACTGGCGCTACCATTTCGCCGAGCATCGCGGCACCCTGCTCGCCATCGCGATCTTCGTCGCGATGTTCACCATCTACGTCGGCAACCATCCCGCGGGCTTCACCTCGAATGTGGTGACGACGGCAGCGAACAAGGGCGTGCTGCTCGCCTTCGTGGCGATGGCGCAGACGCTCGTCGTGCTGACCGCCGGCATCGACCTGTCGGTCGGTATGATCTTCATCCTGACGAACTGCCTCGCCTCCTGGATCGCCTACGGGTCGCCGCTGGAAACGGCGCTCGGTGTCGCGGGCGTGCTGCTCGCCGGCGTGGCCTGCGGGGCAATCAACGGCCTCATCGTCATCTACGGACGGCTGCAGCCGATCGTCACGACGATCGCGACGGGTGCGATCTACTACGGCATCGCGCTGGCGCTGCGGCCGGTGCCCGGGGGCGAGATCAACACCGAGCTCGCCGACGCGCTGACCGGCAAGCTCTTCGGCTTCATGCCGGCAAGTCTCGTGGCGCTGGCTGTCGTCGTGCTCGCCGTCTGGGTGCCGTTCTCGCGGTCCGAAACCGGACGGGCCGCCTACGCGTTCGGATCTTCGGACAGCGCTGCCTACATGTCGGGCCTGCCGATCAAGCGGGCGCGCTTCGCCGCCTTCACGCTCTCCGGCCTGCTCGCCGCGATCGGCGGCCTTTTCCTGACCTTCTTTACCTATTCCGGCGAGGCGTCCGCGGCCAACGGCAACACCTACACGCTGTTCTCGATCGCCGCCGTCGTCCTCGGCGGCGTGTCGCTGTTCGGCGGCGTCGGCAGCGCGATCGGAGCGATCTTCGGCGCACTCGCCTTTCGCACGATCGGCGATCTCCTGTTCGTCTTCGATCTCGAGCCTCTGTGGCAACCGTTGTTCCAGGGCGTGGTGCTGTTCGCTGCCGTGTGTCTGGGCTCTTTCCGGCTCCTGCAGATCCGAAACCGGCTCGACTATTTCCGGTAGGGCGAGACGATGAGCACCGATCACCTCAGTCCTCGATCGGGCGGTCCATCGCGGATGCTCCGCCGGGTTGATCCTGCCGTCGCCATCGCCTTCGGCTGCATCGTCGCCCTGCTTCTCGTCGGCAGCCTCTATTCGCCAAGCTTCCTGTCGCCGGACTACCTGCTTCAGCAGCTCAAGGTCGCCTCGTTCCTCGGCGTGATCGCGACCGGTATGATGATGGTGATCCTGCTCGGCCATATCGACCTGTCGGTCCCCTGGGTGGTGGCAATGGGCGGCATGATGTCGACGGCGATCGCCGCCTACGGTCCCGTCGGCGAGGCGCTCGCGATCCCGTTCGGCGTCCTCTGCGGGGTCGTCGCCGGTCTCATCAACGGGGTCGGCGTCGCCTATCTGCGCATCCCCTCGATGATCATCACGCTCGCGACAAACGCCGTCGCTCAAGGGTTGATGGTCGTCTATACGGGCGGCTTCGCGCCGCAGGACGCCGCCTCCCCGGCGATGCGGTATCTGGCGACGGGCTTCCTGATCCCCGGCGTGCCGAACGCCGTCCTCGTCTGGCTCGCGGTCGGGCTGGCAGCGGTGTTCGTGTTCTCCCGCACGACCTTCGGCCGCGCGATCTACGGGATCGGCAACCAGGAGCGTGCCGCTTATCTGTCCGGCGTCGACGCGCAGCGGGTCACCATGTGGGTGTTCGCGGCGGCGGGTGGCCTCAGCGCCTTCGGCGGCGTGCTGCTGGCGGGTTACGCCAGCAAGGCCGCGCAGGCGATGGGCGATCCCTATCTCCTTCCGGCGATCGCCGCCGTGGTGCTCGGCGGCACCTCGATCCTCGGCGGCCGCGGGTCGTATCTCGGCACGGTCGCCGGCGCGATCCTGATCACGCTCCTGCAGTCGATCCTGTCGGTGCTGCAAATGCCCGAATTCGGCCGGCAGATCATCTACGGCACGGTGATCGTCGCGATGCTGCTGCTCTACGGACGCGAGAAGTCGGCCAGGTAGGGTCGGCCCCTTCCGACCCGTGCGCGCCGCCCTCGCGACCGACGCTTAGTCGCAAGCACACGATGTTGACAACGACGGCGTCTCGGCTCCGGCCGGCCGCAGGCGGGCCCTGAGGGAACGGGCCGTATCGAGCGTCGTCCAAAACGACTTCGAAACCAAAGCTCCCGACCAGATCGGGACGCCGCCCGGCGCCCGCCCAAGGCCGCACGCGGCACACTCGACCCCACTCTTCCGCATCGAGCACGCCTGCATTCCGCGAAGGTCGATCGATCCGACGTTCCGAACGGATTCCGGAAGAAAAACTCCTTACTTCGTCAAATTTTAACCAGTCGACTCAGCTGCCGGTAACGCGCCCGCATGTAGTTCCGGGGGTGTGGCTGGGGCGGCCAGACAAAACGGGCGGGGCGGCGAGGAGACTGTTAACTATGTCTGCGAGAGTTACTTCGGGCACGCGCGACCTTGTACGCCGCATTTCGGTTCCAAGCACGATACTAGCCGCCTTTTTCTTCGTCTCCGGAGACCGGGAACGGGCGGGAGCCGCGGAGCAATTGAACTGCGCCGATCGACCCAGCAGTTGCGGATTTCCGGACGCGACGAATACCGGCGTCGTGACGAAGACGACCATCAAAAAGATAGTAAAAATCAAGAAAAGGAGGGCCGTCATCAAACGGAAGAAACTGCGCGGCAAGAAACGATTCCGCTATGTGACCCGCTATATCGACGTCGGCGTCGATCTTCAGACAATCCCGGACGACGTCCGGTCCGGCCCGGGTTGGCGCTGGGACTCCCGGGGCTGGGTCTCGATCGATACCGACGGCGCCGTGTTCAAGAACTATATCGTCAACGGATCCGTCGACGTGGTCGCCGACAACGTCATCATCAACAACGTCAGGGTCTACAGCAGCGACTATTTCGGCATCGCTATCAGGCACGCCAAGAACACGACCATCGATCGCTGCACGGTCGGACCGGCCGACGGCGAACCCAGGGTCGAAGCCGCGATCAAGGACGTCTATGGCGATGCGGAAGGCACGTCGATCCTTCGGTGCAACCTCTACGGCTGGTCGACGGGCGTCCAGATCTACCAGGGTCTGATCGCGCACAACTTCATCCACAGCCCGGGCTACGAGCCGGGAGACCACACCAACGGCACCACCTCGAACGGGTCCACCAGGCAGCTCGACATCATCCATAACACCGTCTTCAATCACCGGAGCCAGACGGACGCCATCAGCCTGTTCCAGGATTTCGGACTGGAAGCAAACCGAACCATCTCGGACAACCTCATAGCCGGCGGCGGATACACGCTCTACGCGGGACAAAACAACGGCGCGCCCGCCACCTACAATATCAAGGTCATGAACAACCGGTTCTCGCGGATCTACTACACCCGCGGCGGATACTACGGCCCTGTCACGGCCTACAATCCGAACGGGTCCGGAAACGTCTGGTCCAACAACATCTGGGACGACACGGGCGCGGCCGTCCATCCGTAACGGCGCGCTTCCTGGAACCGGAACCCGCGAAACGGATGCCGACGGCTCGGGCTCGCAAGCGAGCCCGAACCGTCGCAATCCGAAGTGCCGAGCCCCCCGGATCCAGGCGCCGGCCGCGGACAATGGGCTCGGTGTCGTCGACGGCGCTTCATCACACCGGGCTCCCGGCGGGTGCCCTCACCCGTGCCTCACCATGACGTGGCGGACGGCGGTATAGTCCTCCAGCGCATAAAGGGACATGTCCTTGCCGTAGCCGGACTGCTTCAGGCCGCCGTGCGGCATCTCGGTGCACAACATGAAATGGGTGTTGATCCAGGTGCAGCCGTACTGAAGCCGCGCGGCCGTCGCCATTGCGCGGGACACGTCACCCGTCCACACCGAGGAGGCGAGGCCGTAGTCGGAATCGTTCGCCCAGGCGACCGCCTCCTCGACGTCGGAGAAGCGCGTCACCGAGACGACGGGACCGAACACCTCGCGGCGGACAATCTCGTCGGTCTGCAGGGCGCCTGCGACCACCGTCGGCTGGTAGAAGAAGCCGTCACCGTCGGCCGACTTGCCGCCGGTGGTGATCTCGATGTGGTTCAGCTCGGAGGCGCGCTCGACGAAGCTCGCCACGCGCTCGCGCTGGCGTCTGGAGATGAGCGGCCCGATCTCGTTCTGCGTATCGTCGGCCTCGTTGAACTTGATGGTCGAGACCGCGGAGGACAGATCGGCGACGAGCTTGTCGTAGATCTTGTCGCCCGCATAGATGCGGCAGGCAGCCGTGCAGTCCTGGCCGGCGTTGTAGTAGCCGAAGGCGCGCAAGCCCCCGACGACCTCGCCGAGATCGGCGTCGTCGAAGACGATGACCGGGGCCTTGCCGCCCAGCTCCAGATGCGTGCGCTTCACCGACTTGGCGGCGGCCTGCAGCACTTTCTTGCCGGTCGCGACGTCGCCGGTGATCGAGATCATGTTGACCTTCGGGTGGTTGATCAGGGCGTTGCCGACGCTCTCGCCACGGCCGAGCACGACGTTGACGACACCCTCGGGCAGGACGTCGGCGAGGATCTTCGCGAGCTTCAGCGCGGTCAGCGGCGTCTGCTCGGAGGGCTTGAAGACGACCGTGTTGCCGCCGCCGATCGCGGGCGCGAGCTTCCAGGCCATCATCATCAGCGGGTAGTTCCACGGCGCGATCGAGGCGACGATGCCGATCGGATCGCGGCGGATCATCGAGGTGAAGCCCGGCAGGTATTCGCCGGCCGCGTTGCCCGGCACGCAGCGCACGGCGCCGGCGAAGAAGCGGTAGCAGTCGACGATCGCGGGGATCTCGTCGTTGATCACGGCGTTGATCGGCTTGCCGCAGTTGAGCGCCTCGAGCCGCGCGAACTCCTCGGCGTCGGCCTCGATGCGCTCGGCGATCGCGAGGAGGTAGCCCGAACGCTGCGCCGGGGTCGTGCGCGACCAGGAGGCGAAGGCCTTCTCGGCGGCGGCGACGGCGGCGTCGATCTGCGCGGCGGACGCCTCCGGCAGGTCGAGGATCGTCGCGCCGGTCTTCGGATTGAGGATCGTCTCCGGCGTTTCCTTGCCGGCCTCGAACCGCGAGCCAATCAGCATCTCGGTGTTCACGGGCGCATTCATGGGGGCACTCCCTTGCTATAAAGCGATTTCACTTGCCGTGGCCGGCGACTTCGCTGCCTTCGCGGGTCAGGTAATAGGCGGCGACGATCGGCAGCAGCGTGACGAGCACGACGACCATCGCCACCACGTTGGTGACGGGGCGCTGGCGCGGGCGCACCAGCTCTTCGAGCATCCAGATCGGCAGCGTCGCCTGCTGGCCGGCGGTGAAGGTCGTCACGATCACCTCGTCGAAGGAGAGCGCGAAGGCGAGCATGCCGCCGGCGACGAGCGCCGTGCCGATGTTGGGAAGAATGACGTGGCGGAGCGTCTGAAAGCCGTCGGCGCCGAGATCCATCGAGGCCTCGATCAGCGACCCGGAGGTGCGGCGGAAGCGGGCGATGGCGTTGTTGTAGACGACGACCACGCAGAAGGTCGCGTGGCCAAGCACGATGGTCCAGACCGAGAAGGGAATCTCGGCGATCGAGAAGGCCGATCTGAGCGCGATGCCGGTGATGATGCCGGGCAGCGCGATCGGCAGGATGACGAGCAGCGAGATCGTCTCGCGACCGAAGAAGCGCGAACCGGAGACGGCAGCCGCGCAGAGCGTGCCGAGGACGAGCGCGATCGCGGTCGAAATAGCGGCGACCCGGAGCGACAGGCCGAGCGCGTCCCATACGTCCGGGCGGTTCCACGTTACGCCGAGCCACTGCAGCGTGAGGCCCGGCGGGGGCCACTGGTAGCTGCGTTCCTCCGTGGTGAACGCGTAGACGAAGATGAGCAGGATGGGCAAGTGCAGGAACAGCAGCCCCGCTGCCGCTGCGATCTTCAGGCCGAGAGGTGCACGGGTTCCGCGATCAGAGCGCATCGAAGGCCCCCAGCCGTTTCGCGCCCCAGAGATAGAAGCCCATGATGACGATCGGCACGACGGTAAAGGCGGCCGCCAGCGGGATGTTGCCGGCGGTGCCCTGCTGGGCGTAGACCGCCTGGCCGATGAACAGGCGCGACGAACCGACGATCTGCGGGATGATGTAGTCGCCGAGCGTCAGCGAGAATGTGAAGATCGAACCGGCGACGATGCCCGGCAGCGCCAGCGGCACGAGCACGTTGCGGAACGTCTGGCCGGGCGCGGCACCGAGATCGGAGGAGGCCTCGATCAGGCTCACCGGAACACGTTCCAAAGCCGCCTGGGTCGGCAGGATCATGAACGGCAGCCAGACATAGAGGAAGACGAGGAAGGTGCCGATGTAGCTCACAGACAGCGAGTTGCCGCCGATGACGGGAATAGCCAGCACGGCGTCGAGCAGTCCCGTCAGGTGCAGCTTCGTGAAGATCCAAGTGAGGATGCCTTCCTTGGCGAGGATCAGCTTCCAGGCGTAGACCTTGACGAGATAGCTCGACCACAGCGGCAGCATGGCGCCGAGATAGAACAGTGCCTTCCATTTGCCGCGGGCGTAGCGGGCCGCGTAGTAGGCAATCGGGAAGGCGACGACCGCGGCGGAGAGCGTCACCACCGAGGCCATCAGCACCGATCGCAGGATGATGTCCACATTCGACGGCCGGAACAGCTCGCCGTAGGTTCTGAGCGTGAGCTCGTACTTGATGAGGCCGGAGAATTCGTCGATCGAGAAGAAGCTCTGGGCGAGCAGCGCGAACAGCGAGCCGAGGTAGATGATACCGAGCCAGAGGACCGGCGGGGCGAGCATCGCGAACAGCAGCAGTCCCGGCCGCCGCCAAAGGACGTCGGAAAGGCTTCCGAAGACGCCGCCGCGGCCGGGCAGGATGGCGTGGGAGGTGATGCTGAGGGGGGGCGTCATGCCTCGTCGTCCATCAGGTGCAGGTCGGAAGCGGACCACGAGAGCGACACGCGCTCGCCCTCGCCCGGGGCCTTCTGCGAGGCGGGCAACACCGCCTGGAGGCGCAGGCCCTCGACGTCGATGGCGACGCGGGTCGAGGCACCGAGGAAGCTGCGCGCGACGACGGTGCCCGCAACGGCGCCGGACCCGCCGGCGTCGACACGGACCGCCTCGGGACGCAGGCTCGCCCAGCGCTTCTCGTTTGCGTGGTTGGCGACGAACTCCGGCGGCAGCACGTTGGAGGAGCCGACGAAATCGGCGACGAAACGCGAGTTCGGCCGCTGGTAGATCTCCTCCGGCGAGCCGATCTGCATGATGCGGCCCTCGTTGAAGACGGCGATGCGGTCGGCCATCGACAGGGCCTCGCCCTGGTCGTGGGTGACGAAGACGAAGGTGATGGCGAGCCGCTTCTGCAGCGCCTTCAGCTCTTCCTGCATCTGCTCGCGCAGCTTCAGGTCGAGGGCGCCGAGCGGCTCGTCGAGGAGCAGGACCTTCGGCTTGTTGACCAGGGCGCGGGCGAGGGCGACGCGCTGGCGCTGACCGCCGGAGAGCTGGCCGGGCTTGCGCTTCCCGTAGCCGGGAAGCTGGACGAGCTCCAGCGCCTCCCCGGCGACCTTGCGGCGCTCGCCCTTCGGCACGCCGCGCACCATCAGGCCGTACGCGACGTTCTCAATGACGTTCAGGTGCGGAAAGAGCGCGTAGTCCTGGAAGACGGTGTTGACGTTGCGCCGGTAGGGCGGCACGCCCTCGGCCGTCTCGCCGAAAATCTCGATATGGCCGGACGTCGGTTGCTCGAAGCCGGCGATCAGGCGCAGGCACGTCGTCTTGCCGGAACCCGACGGACCGAGCATGGCGAAGAACTCACCCGGCGCGACGTCGAGGTCGACGGCATCGACCGCGCGAACGGCGCCGAAATGGCGCGAGACTTTCTGAAAGGAAACCGCCGCTGTCATCTCGGAATTCACTGCCCGACGCCGGATTTCATATCGCCAAGGAGTGCAGCCTCGCCGAACCCCACTCGCTCCCGCTCTCGCTGGAGTGACCGGGACAGGAATGATCCGGCGCCGCTCCTTTTTCGCCCTCCCCATTGGCCCGGACGGCCTTGCGACCGTCCGGGCAACGAGAGAGCACCCGCGTCACGGCGGCTCAGCGGCCGCCGATCACGCCGATGTAGTCGGAGACCCAGCGATAGTAGGGCACGCACTCGCCCTGGCTCTCGCACTTGGAGACCGGCGTCTGCCAGAACTTAATCTTCTCGAAATCCTCGAAGCCGTTGGTCGCGCAGCCCTCGTCGGTCAGCAGCTCGTTGCCCTTGCAGGCGGCGGGAACCGACGGCACCGAGCCGAACCAGGCGGCAAGATCACCCTGCACCTTCGGCGACAGAGAATGCTCCATCCACATGTAGGCACAGTTCGGATGGGCGGCATCGGCATGCATCATGGTCGTGTCCGCCCAGCCCGTGGCGCCCTCTTCCGGAATCGTCGAGGCGATCGGCTGGTTCTCGCTCTTCAGGATGTTCACCTGGAACGGCCAGGAACCGGAGGCGACCACGCCCTCGTTCTTGAAGTCGTCCATCTGAATGAAGGCGTCGTGCCAGTAGCGCGAGACGAGCTTGCGTTGCTCGCGCAGCAGGTCGAGGGCCGCCTTGTACTGGTCCTCGTTCAGCTCATAAGGGCTCTTGATGCCGAGATCGGGCTTATGAGCCATCAGGTAGTTGGCGGCGTCGGCGATGTGGATCGGGCCATCGTAGGCCTGCACGCGGCCGGTGTTCGACTTGCCGTCGGACAGCGTCATCTCCTCGAAGACGACGTTCCAGCTCTTCGGAACTTCCTTGAAGACGTCGGTGTTGTACATCAGCACGTTCGGGCCCCACTGGTAGGGCGTGCCGTAGTGCTTGCCGTCGACAGTGTGCCAGGGGGCGTTCTGAAGCCGCTCGTCGACAGTCTTCCAGCTCGCGATCAGGTCGGTATTGACCGGCTGCACGCGCTTGCCGGCGATCAGACGCAGCGAGGCGTCGCCGGAGGCGGTGACGAGGTCGAAGCCGCCCTCGTTCATCAGCGCGACCATCTCGTCCGAAGTGTTGGCGGTCTTGACGTTGACCTTGCAGCCGGTCGCCTTCTCGAAGTCGGTAACCCAGTCGTAGGCAGCGTCGGTCTCGCCGCGCTCGATGTAGCCCGGCCAGGCGACGATATCGACCTGGCCCTCGCCGGCGCCGAGCTTGGTCATCATCTCGGCGGACACGGCCTGGCCGGCGAAACTCAGGATCACCGCGACGGCGGTGCACGATTTCAGGACGGATTTCATGTGTGCTCTCCCGGTCAAGGCGCCGCACTCCCTCCCGGCGACGCGCTTCCGGGACGGTATCGTCACGACTTGCGAACGGTTTCGCAATTTCATTTGTCAGAAGGGCGATATCGGAAATCCCGATACCGGATCGCTACCGCTGCCGCAGGACGCGCTGGGACTGGGCGATTCCGATGAAATCGCGCGCCGCAGCCGGCAGATTGGAGCCGCGGCGCCAGACGACACCGACCTGGACGACCGGCAGCGAGCCGGAAATATCGCGGGATTCGATGCGGTCGCCTTCGAGCGACCACGGGCGATAGACGAGATCCGGAAGGAGCGCGATTCCGGCGCCGGTCGCGACGAGGCTGCGCACCGCTTCGACAGACCGGGTGCGGAAGGCGACATGGGGGCGGGCGCCGAGGGCGGACAGGAGTTTGCCGGTCGCTTCCTCGATCTCGTCGAGGGTGAGCATGATCAGCGGCTCGCCGGCGATGTCGGCGAGACCGATAATGTCGGCACTCGCCAGACGGTGGCCGAGCGGCAGCCACAGGCGATAGGGCGAGACCTCGAGGATCTCCGCCTGCAGCGCCAGGCGGTCGCGCAGGTTGGAGATGACCATCACGGCGACGTCGAGCTCGCCGCCGACGAGCAGGTGCTCGAGATAGTCGCCGTTGTCCTCGATCGCCGAGAGGTCGATCGCCGGATAGGCGCGACGGTAGCGGGCGAGAAGGTCGGACAGCACGTAGCCGGCGACCAGCGAGGTGACGCCGAGCTGAAGGCTGCCAGTGGCCGGCGATTGCTCCTCGGAGAAGGTGCGGCGCGCGTCCGAGACGTCGGCGAGGATCTTGGTCGCGTGGCGAAGGAACTGGTGACCCTTGTGGGTGATCGACAGGCCGCGCGGATGGCGCTCGAACAGCTCGACGCCGAGATCGCGTTCCAGTTCCTTGATCGCCTCGGTCACCGAGGACTGCGAGATCGACAGGTTCTGGGCGGCGCCGGAAACGGTGCCCTGCTCGGCTACGGCGATGAAATACTGCAGCTGGCGGATGGTGAAGGCCATCGACGCACTAGACTATGAGCACGGGCGGATTGGAAGCGGGGGCCCGCCCCCCGGCGACAAAGCTTCAGACCGTCTCCATGTCGGGCGCCTCGAGGACGATCCCCGACTGGCGCTCGGCGAGACGGTGGATGAGCTGCTTCAGGACGCGCTTCAGGATCTCCGCCTCGGCGGGCGTGTGCGTGTCGAGCAGGTTGGCCTCGTGCGCCTGGGCGCGGTCTATCAGCGAGGCGACGAGGTTCTCGCCGGCCGGCGTGATCCGGATCAGGACCCGGCGCCGGTCGACCGCGTCGGGCTCACGCCTGACGCTGCCGAGTTCCTCCAGGCGATCGATGATCCTGGAAACGGTCGGCTGCTTCATCAGCGCGCGGGCGGCGACCTCGCCGAGCGGGTGGCCGTCGCTGCCGCTCAGGATCGCCAGAACCCGCCACATCGGCACCGGGATGCCGAGCTTCGCGAGCTCGGCGTGGAACTCGGCGCTCGCCAGGCTCGAGGCGCGGGCCAGCAGATAGAGGAGATAGTCGTCGAGGAACGGGCCGGCGTTGAACTCGCCGGCGTAGTGGGCGGTGGTTGCGTAACGGCCCGCGTGGTAGGCGAGCGGAACGCGGTTCTCCTCCTGGAAACGCTCGACGCGGCCGAGGAAGATCACGTGGTCGCCGCCCTCGTAGCATTGCTCGCTGGCGCATTCGAAGACGGCCGCGCAGCCTTCGAGCACCGGCGCGCCGCCGATGCCGGGCTCCCATTCGACGCCCAGGAAACGGTCCTCGACAGGCCTGGCGAAGCGATCGGAGATCGCCTTCTGATCGACCGATAGCACATTGACCGCGAAATGGCTGGCCTTCTCGTAAGCCGCGAGATTCTTCGACTTCCGCGCCAGGCTCCACAGCACCATCGGCGGATCGAGCGAGACCGAGTTGAAGGAATTGGCGGTCAGCCCGACCGGCTGGCCGGCGTCGTCGAGGGCGGTGATGACCGTCACACCCGTGACGAACCGTCCAAGCGCCATCCGGAAGGATTTCGCGTCGGTCACGGAGGGCCTCCTTCGTCTCGGCTCATTCCTCGGGCGCGACTGCGCAAATATATTTCAAACCTAAAATTATCACTTTTCATACAAAAAGGCGAGTGCTATTCTCCGTAGAAATACGAGGGTGGACAGCCGCTCCGACGATATCGCCTGGCAAACAGGGGACCAGAACAGGGGACGGCAGCCGATGCTGAGCGATCGGATCGAAGCCAAGTGGATCGACGCCTTCGTCAAGGTGTTCGAGCTCTGCAAGGTCGTTCCCGGCGAACAGGTCGCGATCCTGTCGGAAACCCAGTCGCGCGCCGTCAACATCCATCTCGCGGAACTCGCGCTCGCCCGTCTCGGCGCCACCGCCTTCCACGTCGTCGTCCCGACGCCTCCGCAGGACGCGCCGGTGCCGGTGCGCTCGACGGGAGCGTCGGCGGCGCTCACCGGCCAGCGGGCGGCGATCGAGGCCCTGAAAGCCACGACGATGGTCGTCGACTGCACGGTCGAAGGTCTCCTACATTCGCCCGAACTGCCGGAGATCCTGTCCGGCGGCACCCGCATCCAGATGATCTCCAACGAGCACCCCGAGGCGCTCGAACGGCTGATCCCACATCCTTCCATGGAGACTCGGGTGAAGGCGGCGGTGAAACAGGCGCGGGCGGCGAGCGAGATGCGTGTCACCTCGGCAGCCGGCACCGATCTCGCCGTCGACATGCGCGAGGCGGCGACCGCGGGCGTTTGGGGCTACACGGACCGGCCGAAGACCGTCGCCCACTGGCCGGGCGGGGTCGTCGTCAGCTTCCCGCGCGCCAACTCGGTGAACGGCACGCTCGTGTTCGACGTCGGCGATGTGAACCTCACCTTCAAGCGCTATTTCGAGCACCGAGTGACCTTCGTCATCGAGAACGACTACGTCACCGACGTGCAGGGCACCGGCACGGACGCGGAGCTGATGCGCCGCTACCTCGCCGCCTGGGGCGACCGCGAGGCCTATGCGGTCAGCCATGTCGGCTGGGGCCTCAACGAGGGCGCCCGCTACGAGGCGCTGACCATGTACGACCAGCGCGACACGAACGGCACGGAAGTGCGCGCGTTCGCCGGCAATTTCCTGTTCTCAACCGGCGCCAACGAGTTCGCCAACCGCTACACCAAGGGCCATTTCGACCTGCCGACCCGCAACTGCACGATCACGCTCGACGGCGTCGCGGTCGTCGAGGAGGGCAGGCTCGTGGAGGCGGGCGCATGAGCGCACCGCTCGTCCTGTTCAGCGGGGTCGGCTCCGACTGCGGCATGTTCGCCCCTGTCGTCGACCGGCTCAGGGGCGATGTGCCAGTCATTGCGTGGGACATGCCGGGCTACGGCGGCAAGCCGCTCTCCGGTCCCCTCAGCTTCGCCGGGATGGCCGACGAGGCCGTCGCCGATCTCGACAAGGCGGGGATCTCGAAGGCCGTCTTCCTCGGCCATTCGATCGGCGGCATGATCGCGCAGGAGGTCTACCACCGGCACCCGGACCGCGTCGCCGCGCTGATCCTGTCCGGAACCACTCCCCTGTTCGGCAGCCGCGACGGCTCGTTTCAGGAAGCTTTCCTCAAGGCCCGGCTCGGCCCGCTGGACGGGGGCAAGAGCATGGCCGAGCTCGCGCAGGGGGCATCCGGCGAGCTTCTCGGCTCGAACGCGGATCCGGCCGCCGCGCCGGCAGTCGAGGCGCTGATGGCCGAACTGCCGGAGGCAAGCTACCGCGCGGGCCTGAAGTGCCTCGTCACCTTCAACCGTCGCGAGGAGCTGCCCTCGATCGCCGTTCCGGTTCTGCTGATCGCCGGAGACGAGGACAGGAACGCTCCGATCAAGACCATGCAGCGGATGGCCGAACTGATCCCCGACGCGAAGATCGAGGTTCTGAGGACGACCGGCCATATGGCCCCGCTCGAATGTCCCGATCGTTTCGCCAATATCGTCAAAGAGTTCCTGAAGAGCCTTCCGGAGGAGACGTCATGACCGTCGCCAATCTCGAGAAACTGGATCTCGACACGATCGATCTCGACCAGCCGATCTTCGATCCTGAGGCCTTCCGGCTGTCGGACAAGGAAGCCGAGCTGAACGAGCGGGCGCGCAGGCTCGCGCAGGCCAACTTCGCCCCGCGCGCGGCCGGCTACGACCGCGAGGCGATCTTCCCGATGGAAAACTACCGCGACATGCACGAGGCCCGTCTACTCGGCATCTGCGTGCCGGAGGAGCACGGCGGCGAAGGCGCGCATTTCCGCGAATACGCCACCACCGCCGCCGAGATCGGCCGTTACTGCGGCTCCACCGCGCTGACCTGGAACATGCACGTCTGCTCGTGCCTGTGGACCGGGCCGCTCTCCGACGATCTGGAGATGACCAAGCAGGAGCGCGACGACCATCTGCGCCGGCGCGCGGTCCACTACGAGCGCATTGTCGAAAAGGGCGCGATCTACGCCCAGCCGTTCTCCGAAGGCGGCGCGGCGGCGGCCGGCGTGGTGCCGTTCTCGACATCGGCAAAGCGCGTCGACGGCGGCTGGCTCATCAACGGCAAGAAGATATTCGCCTCGCTGTCGGGCTCGGCGAACTACTACGGCGTGCTGTGCGGCGAGATGAAACCCGCCGAGAAACCGTCGCGGCGCGACACGATGTACATCGCCGTTCCCGCGGATGCCGAAGGCGTCAAGGTGGTCGGCGACTGGGACCCGCTCGGCATGCGCGGCACCGTCTCGCGCACGCTGATCTTCGAGGACGTGTTCGTCGACGACGACGCGGCGCTGATGCCGCGCGGCGTCTACTACCAGGCCGCCTCGCGCTGGCCGCACATGTTCATGACGCTGTCGCCGACCTACCTCGGCATCGCCCAGGCGGCGGTCGATTTCACGGTCAAGTACCTGCGCGGCGAGGTCCCGGGCACGGGGCCCGAAAAGCGACGCAAGTTTCCGACCAAGCAGATCGCGCTCGCGCAGATGTTCGTCATGCTGCAGCAGACCAAGGCGCTGTGGTTCCAGGCGGTCACCGAGGCCAAGGCCGATCCCTCGAAGGAACAGGTGCTGCGCGCCTACGCCGCCCAGTACACGGTGATGGAGAACGCCAACGAGCTCTGCCAGCTCGCGATCCGCACCTGCGGCGGCCAGTCGATGCTGAAGACCCTGCCTCTCGAGCGGCTTTACCGCGACAGCCGCTGCGGCGCGCTGATGCTGCCGTGGACCGCCGAGCTCTGCCTCGACCGCATCGGCCGCGAGGCGCTCTACAATCCCGGCGAGACCGACGACTGAGCCACGGACCGATGCGCGACATCTCGCTCTGGATCGACAGACACGCCAGCTTCCAGCCGGACAAGCCGGCGATCCGCTTTTCCGGCGAGACACTGACCTATTCCGGCCTCGCGGCGCGCATCGAGAAGATGGCCGCGGTGCTCGCGGGAGAGTTCGGCGCGAGGCCGGGCGACCGCATCGCCTGGCTCGGCTACAACCATCCCGATCTCCTCGTCCTGCTGTTCGCCGCTGCGCGGCTCGGCCTGATCGTGGTGCCGCTCAACTGGCGGCTCGCGGCGCCCGAGCATGCCTTCATCCTGCAGAACGCCGGCGTGAAGGCGGTGATCGCGCAGAAGCAGTTCCTCGAGGCGCTCGCGGGCGAAATCCTTCCGGAGGGCTGCCGGCGAGTCGTCATCGACGGCCCGCACGAGAGCGCCGATACGCTCGGCGATCTTGTCGCGGCGGCCGGGAAGGCGCCGGAACGGGCGGGCCGCATCGAGGACCCGCTGCTGCTCGTCTACACGTCCGGCACCACCGGCCGGCCGAAGGGTGCCGTGCTGACCCAGAACGCCATCGCCTGGAACGCGGTCAACGCGATCCACATGCACGACATGACGGCGCACGACCGGGTTCTGACCGTCCTGCCGATGTTCCATGTCGGCGGTCTCAACATCCAGACGACGCCGGCGCTCCATCTCGGCGCGACCGTGTCGCTGCACGAGCGCTTCGAACCCGGCGCCTTCCTGAGGGCGGTCAAGGCGGAACGCCCGACCCTGACGGTGCTGGTGCCGGCGACGATCGCCGCCGTGACCGGCCATGCCGACTGGGAGAAAACCGACATCGGCTCGCTTCGGGCGATCGCGACCGGCTCGATGATCGTGCCGGACGAGATGATCGAAGCGATCCATGCCCGCGGCGTGCCGGTCATCCAGGTCTACGGATCCTCGGAGACCGCGCCGATCGCGATCTACCAGCGCATAGAGAAGGCGCAGTCGACGGTCGGCTCGATGGGTCGCGTCGGGCTGCATACCGCGGTCCGCATCGTCGATTCGGACGACAACGACCTCGGACCCGGCGTACCCGGAGAGATCCTGGTGCGCGGCCCGCACGTGGCGAGCGGCTACTGGGACGACGCCGACGAAACCGCCAAGGCCTTCACCGACGGGTGGTTTCGCACGGGCGACGTGGCCGAATATGATGCGAACGGCGACTACTGGTTCAGGGACCGGATCAAGAACGTGATCATCTCGGGGGGCGAGAACATCTATCCGGCGGAGGCCGAGCGGCTCCTGCGCGAAGTCGACGGCGTCGCCGAGTGCTGCATCGTCGGCCGCCCGGACCCGCGCTGGGGCGCGGTGCCGGTGGCGGTGGTCGTCGCCAACAGGGGTTCCGTGACGCGCGAGGAGATCGCGCGGCATTTCGAGGGGCGGCTCGCCCGCTTCAAGCATCCGCGCGACGTGGTGTTCGTCGCCGAACTGCCGAAGAACGCGATGGGCAAGGTGCGCATCGACGAGGTTTCACGCATCGTGGCCAAGGCGACAGAAGCCCCGGCATAAGGGGCGAGTCCGACGTCACGACCAACAAGAGGGAACTGAAGACCATGAAAAAGACTTTCGGAGCTTTGCTCGTCGCCGCCGGCGTGGTGCTCGCGGTCTCGCCGGCCTCGGCGCAGACCGTCCTGCGCGTCGCCAACTGGCTGCCGCCGAAACATCCGCTGTTCGCCGAGATCATCGTGCCGTGGACCAAACAGGTGGAGGAGGCCACGAACGGCCGCGTCAAGATGGAGGTTCTCGATGCCCCGCTCGGACCGCCGCCGGCGCATTTCGACTTCGCCGTCAACGGCGTCGCCGACGTCACCTACGGCGTGCACAACTACACGCCGGGCCGCTTCGTCGTCACCACGCTCGCCGAGCTGCCGTTCCTCTCCGAGAAGTCGGAGTGGCTGTCCGTCGCCTACTGGCGCATCTACGAGCAGTATCTGGCGAAGGCCGACGAGCACAAGGGGACGCACGTGCTGACCGTGTTCACGCATGGCCCCGGCCAGCTCTGGACCAGGGGTCGCGACCTGAGCTCGATGGCTTCGATCAAGGGCTCCAAGATCCGCATCGGCGGCGGCTTCGCCCAGGAAGTGGCCAAGGCGCTCGACCTCGTGCCGATCCAGGCTCCCGTCACCAAGGCCTACGAGATCCTGTCCGGCGGCGTCGCCGACGGCATCGAGTTCCCTGCCGAGTCCGTCACCGCGTTCAAGGTCAACGAGGTGCTGGACCAGGGCCTGATCGCTCCCGGCGGCCTCTACAACGTCTCCTTCTTCGTGGTCATCAACCAGGCCAAGTGGGATGCGCTGTCGAAAGAGGACCAGGACGCGATCACCGGCGTCTCCGGCGAGAAGCTCGCGCGTCTGGCCGGCCAGGTGTGGGACAAGGCCGACGCCGCGGCGACGGAGACCATGAAGGCGAGCGGCAAGATGACGTTCGTCGATCCCGCCGGCGCCCAGCTCACCGAGATCGAGGCCGCGCTGAAGCCCTATACCGAGGCGGCGCTCAAGCAGATCGCCGACAAGGGCGTCGACGCCCAGGCGGCCTACGAGGCGCTGAAGGCGGAAGTCGCCAAGGTCAAGGGCGGCAACTGAGCTTTCGCCGCCCGACGGCCCGATGGCTACGACGCACGATATCGCCGCGGGGCGCAGCCGCGCCCTGCGGTATGCCGAGCTGGCGCTTGGCGTCATCGTCGCCGTCCTGCTGATGGCGATGATGATGGTCACCACCGTCGACGTCTTCGGCCGCTACCTGCTTTCGCGGCCGCTGCCGGGCGCCTTCGAGATCACCGAGATCATGCTCGGGCTGATCATCTTCATCGCCCTGCCGCTCGTCTGCCTGCACGAGGAGAACATCTCGGTGACGCTCGTCACCGAGCGCTTTGCCCCGCGCACCCGCGAGATCCACGCGGTGATCGTCTCCCTCGTCTGCTCGGGCGTCCTGCTGCTGATCGCCTGGCGCATCCTGATGCATTCCCTGCAGCTCGCCTCCTACGGCGACGTCACGATCTTCCTGCGCGTTCCCAAGGGACCGATCGGCTACACGCTGGCAACGTTCACGGTTCTCGCGGCGCTGGCACAGATCGTTGTCGCCCTCGAGCATCTGCGCGCGCTGCGGTCCGTCGCCGGGCACGAACGATGACGGACCGGGCGGGACGACAATGATCGACTGGATTCTCGGCATCGTCGCGCTGCTCGTGCTGATCGCCGGAGGCATTCCGATCGCCTTCGCGATGACGATCGTCGCCTTCGCCGGCATCATCGTGAAGATCGGCGCCGCTCCCGGGATGGCCCTGCTCGGCCAGGTCTTCTACGACAACGGCATGAGCTACACGCTCTCGGTGATGCCGCTGTTCGTGCTGATGGGCAATTTCGTGCTCAAGGCTGGCCTGGCCGACGACATGTACGCGGCCGCCAACGCCTGGCTCAGGCACTATCGCGGCGGCCTCGCGATGGCGACCGTCGTCGCCTGCGGCGGCTTCTCGTCGGTGTGCGGCTCGTCGCTGGCGACGGCGGCGACGATGGCGCGCGTGTCCATGCCCTCGATGCGCCGCTACGGCTATTCCGACGGGCTCGCGACAGGCTCGATCGCGGCCGGCGGCACGCTCGGCATCCTCATCCCGCCGTCCATCGTCCTCGTCCTCTACGGCGTCATCACCCAGCAGGACATCGGCAAGCTGTTCCTCGCCGGCATCCTGCCCGGCATCGTCGGCATCCTCGGCTATCTGGTCGCGGTGCGCCTGTCGCTCGTCATCAGCGGCGAGCACGAGCAGTCCGTGGCGGCGCTGCCGCTCGTGGAGCGGGTGCGCGCGACCAAGGGGGTCGTCGGCGTGCTCGGCCTGTTCGCCTGTGTGATGGGCGGCATCTATCTCGGCATCTTCACTGCCACGGAAGCAGCCGGCATCGGCGCGTTCGGAGCCTTCCTGCTCGCCTTCCTGCGCCGCCGGCTGACCTGGGGCACGCTCTACGAGATCCTGGTCGAGACGGGACGCATGACGGCGATGCTGTTCCTCGTGCTGTTCGGCGCGCTTTTGTTCTCGAACTTCGTCAACCTCGCCGGCATGCCGAACGACCTGCGCACCTGGATCATGGCGCTTGGCGCCCACCCGACCATGATCGTGGTGGTGATTCTCCTGATCTACCTGGTGCTCGGCGCGGTGCTCGAATCGATCTCGATGATGCTGCTGACCGTGCCGGTCTTCTTTCCGGTCGTCACCGGCCTCGGCGTCGACCCGATCTGGTTCGGCATTTTCGTCGTCGTCGCCATCGAGATCAGCCTGATCACGCCGCCGGTGGGCCTCAACGTGTTCGTGCTGAAGTCGATCGTGCCGGAGGTGCCGACCGGGACGATCTTCAAGGGCGTCGTCCCCTTCATCGCCGTCGACATCGTCCGCGTCTCCCTCCTGATCGCGGTACCGTCGCTAGCGCTGCTGATCCCATCCACCATGTGAACTGGAGCCCGAGAGGCCGATGGAAATAGCCGTTCTGGGCGGCGGCAACGGATCGCATGCCGCAGCCGCCGATCTGACTGAACTGGGCCACCGCGTGCGCTTCTGGCGGCGCGACCGGGCGGGCGTCGGGGCGCTGAACGCGGCCGGCAACAGGCTCACCCTCAAGGACTTCAAGGGCACGCGCGAGATCGAGATCGCGGTCGTCACCGCCGACATGGGCAAGGCGATCGGGGGTGCCGCGCTGATCGTCTGCCCGGCGCCGGCCTTCGCGCAAGCCGACATCGCCCGCGAGATGGCGCCGCATCTGGCCGACGGACAGGTCGTGTTCCTGCCGCCGGGCACGTTCGGCTCCTGCCTGATGGCGAAGGCGATCCGCGACGCGGGCTCGCCGGCACGGGTCGCCTTCGCCGAGACCGGAACCCTGCCCTACCTCACCCGCAAGCACGGGCCGCGCGAGATCGCGATCACCGTGCGGGCGACGCGGCTGCCGACCGGCGTATTTCCGCTCAAGGACAAGGACCGCGCGCTCGCGGTGATCCGCGAGGCATACCGAAGCGTCGAGGATTGCGGCGACGGCCTCTCCGGCGCGCTGATGAATGCCGGGCCGGTCATCCATCCGCCGCTGATCGTCATGAACGCGGGCCCGCTCGAGCATTTCGAGCATTGGGACATCCACAACGAAGGGACGCAGCCTTCCGTGCGCCGCGTCACCAACCGGCTCGACGCGGAGCGGGTGCGGGTGCGCGAGGCGCTCGGCTACGGCGCGCCGCATTTCCCGCTCGCCGACCACTACGCGACCGACGGGGACGAGTGGATGTACGGCCGCAAGGGCCACGAGCAGCTCGTCGATTCGGGCGACTGGCGCGAGCATATCGTGCTGACCGAGCACCGCTACATGCGCGAGGACGTGCAGCAGGGCCTCGCCTTCCTGGTCTCGGTCGCCGACTGGGCCGGTGTGCCGGCGCCGACGGCGACGGGCCTGCTCGCGATCGGCTCGGCGATCTGCGACGACGACTTCCGCACCAACGGGCGCACGCTCGAGGTGCTGGGTCTCAGCCGTCTCGATCGCGCCGGCATGGCGAAGCTTCTGGCGGAGGGCTTCTAGATGGAGACGATCGCCGCGGCCGGTGCCGGCCGCATGGGACGCGGCATCGCCGTCGTCTTCGCTTATGCCGGCCATCCGGTGACACTGGTCGACCTGAAGGCGCGCGATGCGGCAGACGCCGCCCGGGTGAAGGGCGAAGCGCTGGTCGAGATCGGGCAGACCCTGAGGATGCTCGCCGACATCGGCCTGATGGACGAGGCGGCGGTTCAGCCGATCCTCGCCCGCGTCTCCTTCGCCAGCGCCGAGGAGGCGCCGGCGGCTCTCGCCGAAGCCGACGTGATCTTCGAGGGCGTGCCGGAAACGATCGACGCAAAACGGGAGGCCTTCACGGTCCTCTCCGAGCACGCGCGCGCCGAGGCGATAATAGCCTCGACCACCTCCACCATGCTTTCCGACGAGCTGCAGGGCTTCGTCACGCCGCCGGAGCGTTTCCTCAACGCCCATTGGCTGAACCCGGCCTTCCTCGTGCCGCTCGTCGAGGTGTCGCCCGGCGCGGCCACGGACGCTGCCGTGACCCAGCGGCTCGTCGATCTGCTCGAAGGGATCGGCAAGGTGCCGGTCGTCTGCAAGGCGAGCCCCGGCTTCATCGTGCCGCGACTGCAGGCGCTCTGCATGAACGAGGCGGCCCGTCTCGTCGAGGAGGGCGTCGCCAGCGCCGAGGAGATCGACAAGGCGACGCGTTTCGGCTTCGGCTTCCGCTTCGCCGTGCTCGGCGTGCTGGAATTCATCGACTGGGGCGGCGGCGACATCCTGTTCCATGCCGACCGCTACATGTCGCGGGCGCTCGGCACCGACCGCTACGCCGCGCCGAGGATCGTCGAGGACAACATGGCCGCCGGCCGCATCGGCCTGAAGACGCGCGAAGGCTTTCTCGACTATTCGGGAATGGATGTGCCGGCCTACCAGCGCGAGCGGCTCGCCGCCTTCGTCGCGATGCTGCGCCACATGGGCGCGGCCCGGCCACCTGTCGTCTGACGGGCCGAGGTTCGTGGGCACAGTCCCACCGCACAGAACGCCCTGACCCGACCGCCCACGCCGGCCGCTCTTCGGGCCGACACAGCGAACGTCCCTTCTGACGGGCCGGACCACCCTGCGCAATGCGCCGTATCCACGCCATTTCCCCTGAATCTGTTCGTTTTGGACAGTATCGGACCTCTGCACGTTGGCCAGCCCGTCGCCAGGTCGAGGAAATGTCCCATGATTCTGGTGGGAAATGTTTTCTTTGACAAGCCTGCCCGATCGCGCTGCAATTCACCAAATCAAGCCAGAACCGTGTCGGAGGAACGGCCATGTCCGGACACGAAGCACTGCTTGCGGAAATCGGCAGGTACTGTCAGCGGCATCGCATGGCGGAATCGACGTTCGGCCGGCTCGCGGTCAACGACGGCAAGCTCGTCGCGCGGCTGCGGGACGGCAAGAGCGTGACGCTGAACACGCTGGAGCGGCTCCAGGATTTCATGAAGCGCGACGGCGGAGACGGCCGTCCGGACGGCGACGCCGACGATAGCGGCGGCACGATGCTCGCCCCGAACGGCACGCTGATGCCGCGTCGGGCCCTCACCCCGCCGGAGATGCCGGTCGCGGCCGGGAAGAGTGCGGAAGCGGCCGGGGAAAGAACGTCGGACGGCGAAGGCGGGAAGAACTTCCGCTTCTTCGACAATCGCCAGAAGTACCTGATGTTCGTCAACACCTGCTCGGAGAAGTGGGTGGTGGCGAACCGCGTGGCGATGGAACTCGCCCATATCCATCCCACACCGCCGTCCGTGCGCGTGTTCGACGCCGGACTCGGCGACGGTACCGTACTGACGCGGCTGATGCGGGCGATGCACGCCCGCTTTCCCACCATGCCGCACTACATCTCGGGCAAGGAGATCAGCCTCGAGGACATCCGCCTGGCGCTCGAGAAGATGCCGGACCGCTTCAACGAGCATCCCGCATCCGTGCTCGTGCTTACCAACATGTACTATTCCGAGGCGCCCTGGCTGAGGGTCCGCTCGCCCGCGGCGGCCAACAGCCTCGTCTGGCACGAGGTCGCGCTCGACGGCGACTCGTCCTTCGAGTTCGAGGAGCAGATAACCGCGCTGCAGCCCTTCCTTGCCGAGCACTGGCAGGCGAAGACCAGCGAAAAGACCGGCAATCCGATCTACGAGCGGCCGGTCGTGCTCGTGATGTACCGGCGCGACCACCGCTTCCTGCTCGATTCGATCATTCCGAAGCCGGGCATGGCGATCGCGGACTTCGACCTGATCATCGCCTCGCAGCCTTATCGCCTACGGGTTCCGGCGGAGTTCAAGGCGAGCAAGGTCGTCGCCCCGCTCGCCCGCGCGCTGAGGCCCGGCGGCCGGCTCGTCGGCATCCACAGCCACGGCAACGACCCGGGACTGGAGATCGTCCAGAAGGTGTGGCCCGGCGAGAGACCCTACATCAACGATCGCCACGACATCCTCAAGGCGGCGAAGGACATCCTCGGCACCACCCATCGCGATCTGAAGTACAACGCCTATTCGGACGCGCGATCGGTATTTCGCTACGACATGCACACGCTGCCCAACGAGCTCGCCGGCGCGATCGGCACCTCGACGCTGTTCGCCGCCTGGAACGCGGCGATCTACGTGGCCCAGATCGAGGACGAACGGCTCACCGACGTCGTCAAGGACGGCCGCTACATCGATGCGACGGCGGACGTGCTTCGCAAGCACGGCGGACTGTGGTTCAACGACGAAACCTACGTGATCTCGCGGCGGCAGGCCTGAGGCCGAAGACCGCCCGGCAGAAAGAGGGGAACGCCCAATGCAGACCGAATATCTGTTCACTTCCGAGTCCGTCTCGGAAGGCCATCCCGACAAGGTGTGCGACCGTATCTCGGACGAAGTCGTCGACGCGTTCTTCGAGCTCTCCGTCGCCGAAGGCTGGGATCCGAGCCAGGTGCGCGTCGCCTGCGAGACGCTGGCGACCACCAACCGCGTCGTCATCGCCGGCGAGACGCGCGGGCCGAAGACGATCACCAGGGAACTGATCGCCCATCGCGCCCGCATGGCGATCCGCGACATCGGCTACGAGCAGGACGGCTTCCACTGGGAGAAGGCGGACATAGAGGTGCTGCTGCACTCGCAGTCCGCCGACATCGCGCAAGGGGTGGACGCCGGCAGCGACAAGGACGAGGGCGCCGGCGACCAGGGCATCATGTTCGGCTACGCCTGCAAGGAGACGCCGGAGTTGATGCCGGCGCCGATCTACTACGCCCACCGCATCCTCAAGCTGATGGCCGACGGCCGCAAGACCGGCCAGTCCGGCATGCTCGGGCCGGACGCCAAGAGCCAGCTCACCATGCGCTATGTCGACGGCAAGCCCGTCGAGGTGACGCAGGTCGTCATTTCGACCCAGCATCTCGACGACCGGCTCACCTCCCACGACATCCGCGGCATCGTCGAGCCCTACGTGCGCGGCGCCCTGCCGGACGGCTGGCTGACGGCGAAGACCGACTGGCACGTCAACCCGACGGGCAAGTTCGTCATCGGCGGGCCCGACGGCGACTGCGGCCTCACCGGACGCAAGATCATCGTCGACACCTACGGCGGGGCTGCTCCGCACGGCGGCGGCGCCTTCTCGGGGAAGGACCCGACGAAGGTCGACCGGTCGGCCGCCTACGCGGCGCGCTATCTCGCCAAGAACGTGGTGGCCGCGGGCCTTGCCGACCGCTGCACGATCCAGCTCTCCTACGCGATCGGCGTCGCCGACCCGCTGGCGATCTACGTCGACCTGCACGGCACGGGCGAGGTCGCCGAGGACAAGCTGGGCTCGGTGCTGCGGCAGTCCCTGAACCTGCGTCCGCGCGGCATCCGCGAGCATCTGAAACTCAACCGGCCGATCTACGCGCGCACGTCCGCCTACGGCCATTTCGGCCGGCCGGCGGAGGCCGACGGCGGCTTCAGCTGGGAGAAGACCGATCTCGCCGACACGATCCGGTCGGCGGCGGCCTGACCGCCGTCGCCCGGCACCTGACGGACACGCAAGAAAAGGACGCGTTATGAGCGGCGATTATGTTGTGAAGGACTTGGGGCTGGCGGAGTGGGGGCGCAAGGAGCTGGAGATCGCGGAGACGGAGATGCCGGGTCTGATGGCGACGCGGGAGGAGTACGGTCCCGCGCAGCCGTTGAAGGGGGCGC
>JAEWYT010000183.1 GCA_023458595.1 Pseudomonadota bacterium | reverse complement strand
CCGCGCGGACAAGTTCGGCCACCTGCTCGGCACGGCCGCCGCCGTCGCGTCGTTCGCCGTCGGCGTCGTGCTGTTCGCGGCGATGCTCGGCGAGGACGACGCCGGCCGCCAGATCGACCAGCACCTGTGGACGTGGGCGGAGGTCGGCGGCTTCAAGGCGGACGTCGGCCTGCACCTGGACCAGCTGTCCATCGTGTTCGTCCTGCTGATCACCGGCGTCGGGTCGCTCATCCACATCTACTCGATCGGCTACATGGCGCACGACGAGCGCCGCCGCCGGTTCTTCGCCTACCTCAACCTGTTCGTCGCGGCGATGCTCCTGCTCGTCCTCGCGAACAACTACCTGCTGCTGTACGCCGGCTGGGAAGGCGTGGGCCTCGCGTCCTACCTGCTCATCGGCTTCTGGCAGCACAAGCCCTCCGCGGCCACCGCCGCGAAGAAGGCGTTCATCATGAACCGCGTCGGCGACATGGGTCTCGCCATCGCGATCTTCATCATGTTCGCCACGTTCGGCACCTTCGACTTCGCGACGGTGCTCGGCGGGAACGCCGAGGCCTCCGAGGGCACGTTCACCGCGATCGGCCTCATGCTCCTGCTCGCCGCGTGCGGCAAGTCGGCGCAGGTCCCGCTCCAGGCGTGGCTCGGCGACGCGATGGAGGGCCCGACCCCGGTCTCGGCCCTCATCCACGCCGCGACGATGGTCACCGCCGGCGTGTACCTGATCACGCGCTCGGCGGAGATCTTCAACGCCGCGCCCGACGCGCAGCTCGTCGTCACGATCGTCGGCGCCGTCACGCTGCTGTTCGGGGCGATCGTCGGTTGCGCCAAGGACGACATCAAGAAGGCGCTCGCGGCGTCGACGATGTCGCAGATCGGCTACATGATCCTGGCCGCCGGGCTCGGCCCGATCGGCTACGCGTTCGCGATCATGCACCTGGTCACGCACGGCTTCTTCAAGGCCGGGCTGTTCCTCGGCGCCGGGTCGGTCATGCACGGCATGAACGACGAGGTCGACATGCGCCGCTACGGCGGCCTGCGCAAGTACATGCCGCTCACGTTCGTCACCTTCGGCCTCGGCTACCTCGCGATCATCGGGTTCCCCGGCCTGTCCGGGTTCTTCTCGAAGGACAAGATCATCGAGGCCGCGTTCGCCGAGGGCGGCACCCGCGGCTGGATCCTCGGATCGGTCACGCTGATCGCGGCCGGGCTCACCGCCTACTACATGACCCGCGTCATGCTCTTCACGTTCTTCGGCAAGGAACGCTGGCGCGAGGCCCCGGCCGGCGCGGGCGCCGACTGGAAGGCGCCGCACCCGCACGAGTCGCCCGCCGTCATGTGGCTGCCCATGGCGGTCCTGGCGGTCGGCTCGGTGTTCGCGGGCGGGCTGTTCGTCCTCGGCGACTCGTTCGTGAACTGGCTGACGCCGGTCACCTCGTACGAGCACGTCGAACCGCCCATCCCCATCTGGTCGATCACCGTCCTCGCGACCGTCATGATGCTCGCCGGCGGCGCGGCCGCCTGGTTCCAGTACGCGCGGCGCGACGTGCCCGCGGTCGCCCCCGCCGGGTCGTTCGTCACCGTCGCCGCCCGCAAGGACCTGTACCAGGACGCCATCAACGAGGGCGTCGCCATGCGCCCGGGCCAGTACCTGACCCGCCTGCTCGTGTGGACCGACCTGCGCGGCGTCGACGGATTCGTCGGCGGCCTGGCCGCCTTCATCGGCGGCACGTCCGCCCGGGTGCGCAAGATCCAGACCGGCTACGCCCGTTCGTACGCGCTGTCGATGTTCGGCGGCACGGCCGTGGTCGTCGCCGCCACGCTGATGGCGAGGATCGCATGAACCTGACGCGACGTCATAAGTCCCTGCCGGGCCGCTTCACGGCGGCGGAGGAGAAGCGATGAACGACGACTTCCCGTGGCTGACGGTCCTCGCGGCCGTCCCCGCGGTCGGCGCGCTCGCCGTCGCGGCACTGCCCGCCGGCCAGCGGCGCCTGGCCAAGAACCTCGCGCTGTTCGTCACGCTCGTCGAACTCGCCCTCGCCATCGCCGTCACCGTGCGCTTCTCGCCCGACGGCGAACGCTTCCAGTTCACCGAGTCCTACACCTGGATCAAGTCCTTCGGCGTCCAGTGGTCGCTGGGCGTCGACGGCATCGGCATCGTCCTGATCCTGCTCACCGCGGCGCTCATGCCGATCCTCGTGCTCGCCTCGTGGCACGACCCGGAGACCGCGCCGATCCGCCCCGACGGCACCACCGGCGGCGAGGCCGCCCCGCGCAGCACGCACGTGTTCTTCGCGCTCATGCTGTTCGTCGAGGCCATGGTCGTCGTGTCGTTCGCGGCCACCGACGTGTTCCTGTTCTACGTGTTCTTCGAGGCCATGCTCATCCCGATGTACTTCCTCATCGGCGGCTTCGGCGGGGCGCAGCGCAGCTACGCGGCGGTCAAGTTCCTGCTGTACAACCTGCTCGGCGGGCTCGTCATGCTCGCCGCGGTCGTCGGCCTGTACGTCGTGACGGCGAACCAGGACCTCGGCGGCGCCGGGCAGGGCACGTTCGACCTGCTGCGCATCTCGCAGGCCGTCGCGTCCGGCGAGCTGGACATCAACCCCGCCGCCGAGAAGGCCATGTTCCTCGGGTTCATGTTCGCGTTCGCGATCAAGGCCCCGCTGTGGCCCTTCCACACGTGGCTGCCCGACACCATGACCGAGGCCACGCCCGGCATCGCCGTGCTGGTCACCGCCATGGTCGACAAGGTCGGCACGTTCGCGATGCTGCGGTTCTGCCTGGAGATCTTCCCCGGCGCGTCGAAGACGTTCGCCCCGGTGATCATCACGCTCGCCGTCATCGGGATCCTGTACGGTGCGCTGCTGGCCGTGGGCCAGACCGACATCAAGCGCCTCATCGCGTACACGTCGATCTCCCACTTCGGCTTCATCATCCTCGGCATCTTCGTGATGACGAGCCAGGGCCAGTCCGGCGCGACGCTCTACATGGTCAACCACGGCTTCTCCACCGCGGCGCTGCTGCTCATCGCCGGCTTCCTCATCTCGCGCCGCGGCAGCCGCACCATCGCGGACTTCGGCGGCGTGCAGAAGGTCGCGCCGGTCCTCGCCGGCACGTTCCTCGTCGCCGGCCTGGCCACGCTGTCCATGCCGGGACTCGCGCCGTTCGTCAGCGAATTCCTGGTGCTGGTGGGCGCGTTCGGCAAGTACAAGGTCGCCGGGATCGCCGCCACCGTCGGCATCGTCCTGGCCGCCCTGTACGTGCTGATCCTCTACCAGCGCACCATGACCGGCCCGGTCAAGGCGGGCAACGAGGGCATCAAGGACCTCGGCGCGCGCGAGATCGCCGTCGTGGCACCGCTGCTGGCCGTCCTGCTCGTCCTCGGTGTCTACCCGCAGCCGATCCTCGACACCGTCAACCCGGCCGTCGGCAAGACGCTCACGCAGGTCGACCGCCACGACCCCGATCCCGAGCACCCGATCGCCGAGAACGGCACCG
>JAEWYT010000182.1 GCA_023458595.1 Pseudomonadota bacterium | reverse complement strand
AGCCCCCAACTAAATCACTACGGTGAACAAAACCGCCGCGGGCGGGGCCGGCCCCGCGGGGCCGTCGCGGCTCGGTCGCGGCCTCGCCGCGCTCATCGGCGACGTCGACACCGAGAAGTCGGCGATCGAGCGCGCGCGCGGCCAGCGGCGCGTGCCGATCGAGTTCCTGCGCGCCAACCCGCGCAACCCGCGCAAGCGCTTCGGCGAGGAGGACCTCGCCGATCTCTCCAACTCGATCCGCGAGAAGGGCATCGTCCAGCCGATCCTGGTGCGCGCGACCGAGGAGGATCCGGAGCGCTTCGAGATCATCGCCGGCGAACGGCGCTGGCGCGCCGCGCAGCGGGCGGGGCTGCACGAGGTGCCGGTCGTCGTGCACAAGGTCGACGACCGCGAGGCCCTCGAGATCGCCATCATCGAGAACGTCCAGCGCTCCGACCTCAACGCGCTCGAGGAGGCGGAAGGCTACCAGCGGTTGATCGACGAGTTCAAATACACCCAGGCCGAGCTCGGCGACGTCATCGGCAAGAGCCGCAGCCATGTGGCCAACACGTTGAGATTGCTGAAACTTCCCGATTCCGTGCGGATCATGATCGCCGACGGCAGCCTCAGCGCCGGTCATGCGCGCACGCTCGTCACGCACGACGATCCCGAGAAGATCGCCCGGGCGATCGTCGACAGCGGCCTCAACGTGCGCGAGGCCGAGGCGCTGACCCGGGAGAAGCCGGAAAAGAAGGCCGCCCACGCCGCGGCACCGGAAAAGGACGCCGACACGCGGGCGATAGAGAAGCGGCTCTCGGACGCCCTGGGTCTTGCCGTCGACCTGCGCCACAGGGCGGGCGGCAGCGGCGAGCTTCGGGTCCGCTACACGACGCTGGAGCAGCTCGACGGCATTATCGACCGGCTTGTGAAGCCGAGCTCCTGAAGTGTGATTTCGACGGGCCGATTTGCGCGTCCAGGGATTTCCGCCGCCGTCGACTGGGCCCCGGATCAAGTCCGGGGCACGCCTTTGTTTTTGAGGCACCGTCCAGGCCACAAATAAAGGCCGGGTGCCCCGGACTTGATCCGGGGCCCAGGGGCCGCAGGAGTGGCGGCCGCGGCAGCACGTAGGATCGAAGACGAACCCGGCTGGTTCGCGAATCGTCGGGATCGCCCTACCTGCGCGGCTGGCGCGCGGCGCCGGCGAGGGTGATCAGCGCGCGCCCGGTCAGCGCCTCGGCGAGATCCGGCTTGAGGCGCACGTCCGCCTCGGTCTCGGCGATCAGGTCGAGCGCCTTTCCCAGCGAGTCAGGCGACCACAGGCCGAGCTGGCGGCGGAAGCCGTTCTGGCGCTTGAAGAAGACCGGAGGTCTCAGCTCACGCATCGCCGCGTCCGCGGTCGCGCCGCGATCGATTTTCGAGCGTGCCTCGGAAAGCTGCAGGAAATGCCGCGACAGCGCCGAAACGATGCTGCCGGGGGTCGTTCCGGCGGCGAGGCAGCGGCGCAGCACGAGATCGGCCTCGCCCGCGTCGCCTAGAGCGGCCGAATCGATCAGAACGTCGAGCTCGAGCGCCGAGGCGTCGCCGACGACGGCGCCGACGTCCTCGATCTCGACACGGCCGCGGCCGAGGCAATAGGTGGCGAGCTTACGCAATTCGCCGCGGGAGGCGCGCCGGTCGCCGCCGAGAAGCCTCGAGAGCGCGGCCTTCGCATCGGGGCTCACCTGCAGGCCGGCGGCCGACATCTCCTCGGCGATGAGGGTCTCGATCGCGCGGGCGTCGTCGACATAGCAGGGGATCGCCACCGCGCCCTCCGCCTTCTCGATCGCCTTGCGCAGCGGGGAGGAGGGCTTGAGGTCGCCGGCCTCGACGACGACGACGGTCTCCTGCGGCGGATCGGACAGGAGCGGCTCGATCGCGGGCATGATGTTGCGGGAACTCGCGGTCACGCGGATCGCGCGCCGGCCGCCGAACATCGGCACGGAATGGGCTTCCTCGGCGAGCCGCTCCGGCGCGCCGGACAGGCTGTCGCCCTCGATCACCGTGCGCGCCATCGGGTCGGTGCCGCAACCGAGAAATCCGGCGGCGATCGCCTCGGCCCGCTCGCCGACGAGGCCGGTGTCGGGACCGTAGACGAGGGCGAGAGGCCTGTCGGGCCGCTTCAGGAACCGGCCGACCGCATCGCCCTTCAGCGCCGTCATGGCTCCGGCGCGCCGTAGTTGTTTTCCTCGTCGTCGAAGATCGTGTCGTTGAAGGTCGGCAGATCCTGCGGCGTCGGCTCGGTGGTCTCCACCGGCACGAAGTTCTTGCCCGTCGCGAAATAGGCGGCGAGGCGCAGGTGAATGTCGGCCGCGACCTCCTCGGCCGCGCGGTCCTCGGCGTTGATCGTGGCGCGGTCGTTGGCGAAGCGCTGGTTGAAGTAGTCGATCGACGAGATGCGCGTCACCGTTCCGGACGTCAGGATCTCGTCGCTCCCGGCCTTCTTCAGGGAATAGGAGACGACGAGGCGGATGTTGCGCCCGCCCGGCAGACCGGTGATCGCCCGGGTGACGACGTTGGTGTACTGCTCGCGGACCCGCAGGTCGACGACATAGCCGCCGCCGTTGTCGTTGCCGCCGTTCATGTCGAACAGGAGGTCGTTGCGGATCTTCTGGCCGACGCGGCCCTCGATCGGGGCGACGTCGACGTCGGCGAGCGCGGTCGCAGTCGTGCCGCCGGTGCCGACCGCCGCGGTGCCGTAGAGCGGCTGGACGTTGCAGCCACCGGCGAGCAGCGCCGCCGACAGGCCGAGCAGCACGAGGAGCCTTCGCCCGGATATCCGCTCAGATGACGACATTCACGATCCTCTGCGGCACCACGATGATCTTGCGCACCGGCTTGTCGCCGAGCGCGCGCTGGACGCCGTCGAGCCTGAGCGCCGCAGCCTCGATCGCCGACTGGTCGGCGTCGCGGGCGATGACGAGCTCGTCGCGCCGCTTGCCGTTGACCTGGACCGGCAGGGTGATGGTGTCGTCGACGAGGAGCGCGGGATCGGCCTCGGGCCAGCGCGCCTCGGCGAGCAGGGTCTCGTGCCCGAGCGCGCGCCAGCTTTCCTCGGCAAGGTGGGGCACCATCGGGGCGGAAATGCGGACGATCGTCTCGGCCGCCTCGCGCAGGGCCCAGCCGAGATCGGCCGGCGCGGAACCGTTCGGCAGTCCGCCAAGAACCGCGGTCACGGCGTTCACCACCTCGTAGACGTGGGCGATGGCGCGGTTGAACCGGAGCTGCTCGATGTCTTTGGAGACGGCGGCGAGCGCCTTGTGGGTCGTGCGCCGCAGCGCCTCCGCCTCGGGCCCGAACGCCGCGGGCACGGGCGTTCCGCCGGCCGGGGCGAGCGCGGCGACCTGACCGACCAGACGCCACAGCCGCTGGACGAAGCGCCAGGCGCCCTCGACGCCGGATTCCGTCCATTCGCTGTCGCGCTCGGGCGGGGTATCGGAGAGCATGAACCAGCGCGCCGCGTCGACGCCGTAGGTCTCCACGATCGCCTCCGGCGAGACGACGTTCTTCCTCGACTTCGACATCTTCTCCGGCGGGCCGACGGTGACGGGCGAGCCGTCGGCACGGGCGACGACGGAGCCGTCCTCGCGGCGCTCCACCTCCTCGGGGAACAGCCACTGGCCGGACGCGCCGCGATAGGTCTCGTGGGTGATCATGCCCTGCGTGAACAGGCCCCGGAACGGTTCTTCCAGATCCGTATAACCGGTTTTCTTCATCGCGCGCAGGAAGAAACGCGAATAGAGCAGGTGCAGGACGGCGTGCTCGATGCCGCCGATATACTGGTCGACCGGCAGCCAGTCGTCGACGGCCTTGCGGTCGACGACCGCTTCGTCGCGCGGCGAGCAGAAGCGGGCGAAGTACCAGGACGAATCGACGAAGGTGTCCATCGTGTCCGTCTCGCGCCGCGCCGGCCTGCCGCAGGACGGGCAGGCGACGTGCTTCCATGTCGGATGGTGGTCGAGCGGGTTGCCCGGCTTGTCGAAGGTCGCGTCGTCGGGCAGCAGAACGGGGAGCTGGGCTTCCGGCACCGGGACAATTCCACAAGTATCGCAATGGATTACGGGAATCGGGCAGCCCCAGTAGCGCTGCCGCGAGATGCCCCAGTCGCGCAGGCGGAAATTCACTTTCCGCGCGCCGATGCCGGCGGCCTCCATGCGCGCCGCGATATCCGCCTTCGCCTCCGGCACGCTCATGCCGTCGAGGAACGCGGAGTTGATCATTACCACCGCCTCGCCGTCCTTCTCGACGAAGGCCTCGTCGCCGACCTCGAAGGTCGCCGGATCGGCGCCGACGGGCGCGACGACGGGGATCACCGGAAGGCCGTACTTGCGGGCGAAGTCGAGGTCGCGCTGGTCGTGCGCCGGGCAGCCGAAGATCGCGCCCTCGCCGTAGCCCATCAGCACGAAGTTCGCGACATAGACCGGCAGCCTCACGTCGGGCCGGAACGGATGGACCGCGTAGAGACCCGTCGCATAGCCCTTCTTCTCGGCCCGCTCGATCGCTTCCTCGCTGGTGCCGAGCGCCGCGCATTCGCGGCGGAAGGCGGAAAGACCGTCGTCCTCCTCGCTGAGCGCCTTCGCCAGCGGATGGTCGGGCGAGATCGCGCAGAAGCTCGCGCCGAAGATCGTGTCGTGGCGCGTCGTGTAGACGACGAGCGGCTCGTCACAGGGCGATCCGTCGGAATCGACCATGTCGAAGGAGAAGCGCAGGCCCTCGGAGCGGCCGATCCAGTTCCTCTGCATCAGCCGGACCTTGTCCGGCCAGTCGTCGAGGGTGTCGATCGCGTCGAGCAGGTCCTGGGCGTAGGCCGTGATCCTGAAGAACCACTGCGCCAGCTCGCGCTTCTCGACAGGGGCGCCGGAGCGCCAGCCGCGGCCGTCGATGACCTGCTCGTTGGCGAGCACGGTGTGGTCGACCGGATCCCAGTTGACCAGCGAGGTGCGCCGCTCGACCAGGTCCGCGGCCAGGAAATCGAGGAACAGCTTCTGCTGCTTCGAGTAGTATTCGGGGTCGCAGGTGGCGAGCTCCCGGTTCCAGTCGATCGACAGGCCGAGCAGCTTCAGCTGCGCCTTCATCGTGGCGATGTTCTCATAGGTCCACGCCTTGGGGTGAACCTTCTTCTCGATCGCGGCGTTCTCGGCGGGCAGGCCGAAGGCGTCCCAGCCCATCGGATGGAGGACGTTGAAGCCCTTCCCCCGCTTGTAGCGCGCCACCACGTCGCCCATCACGTAGTTGCGGCCGTGGCCGATATGGATCTTGCCCGAGGGATAGGGGAACATCTCGAGCACGTAGTATTTCGGGCGCGGATCGTCGTTCGCCGTCTCGAAGACGCGCTTCTCGCTCCACACCTTCTGCCAATGCGCCTCGGATTCGCGGGGATTGTAGCGTTCGCTCGCCATCACGTGATAGTCGGTCGCCTGAGATATGGCGTAGATGGCCCGAATCCCCTAGTGCGGTCAATGGCCGAGGGGCAGGAACGCGGCGGACTGTCAGCGCGTCAGGCGGCCCTCGGTTCGATCTCCGCCAGTTCCCCGCCGATGCGACGGCGGTGTTCCATCAGGTCGTGGTCCGCCTGCAGGCCGAGGAAGAACCCTTCGGACACGCCGAAGTAGCGGGCCAGCCGCAAATCCGTGTCGGCCGTTACCGCGCGTTTTCCGAGCACGATCTCGTTGATCCGGCGCGGCGGCACATGCACGGCGCGCGCGAGCGTATTCTGGCTGAGGCCCATGGGCTTCAGGAACTCCTCCAGGAGGATTTCGCCGGGATGCGGGTTCGGCAAAAGGTCAGCGGTGGTAGTCGACGATCTCGACATTGTCCGGTCCTCCCTCATCCCATTCGAAGCAGATGCGCCATTGATCATTGATCCGGATACTGTACCGCCCCGCGCGTCTGCCCTTGAGGGCCTCGAGCCGGTTGCCGGGCGGCACGCGCAGATCCTCCAGCACGCGAGCCTGATTGAGCATCCTCAGCTTGCGCAGCGCGACCGCCTGAATGTCCGGCGGCAACTTCCGGCTCCGTCGCCCCGACCAGACAATTTCCGTCTCAGGATCGGCGAAGCCGCGGATCATGACGAAGCATAACGCGCTGCGTTATATAACGCAAGACGTTATATATCCCCGCCACTCCTCCGCGCCGCAATTGTCCCGGGGGGCTTGCAACCGGCATTGTCCCGAACGCATCGTGCCCCGGCTCCATCCGAAGCGAACCGACGGTCAAGATATGACAGCCGCCCACCACCTCGCCGAAGTCCTCAGCCATATCCGCGCCGCCGAGAAGGAAGCCGGCAGGCGGCCCGGCTCGGTGACGCTTGTCGCAGTCTCGAAGACCTTCGGCGCCGAGGACATCGAGCCCGTTATCCAGGCCGGGCAGCGCACCTTCGGCGAGAACCGCGTGCAGGAAAGCCAGGGCAAATGGCCCGGCCTGAAGGCGAAATACCCCGATCTCGAGCTGCACCTGATCGGGCCGCTGCAGACCAACAAGGTCAGGGAGGCGGTGGCGCTGTTCGATGTGATCGAGACCGTCGACCGCGACAAGCTCGCCCGGGCGCTCGCCAAGGAAATGGCCGAGCAGGGCAAGAGCCTGCGGCTCTTCGTCCAGGTGAACACGGGCGCGGAGCCGCAGAAGGCGGGCGTCCTGCCGGAGGAGACGGCGGATTTCGTCCGGCGCTGCGGCGAGGAGCACGGGCTCACGATCGAGGGGCTGATGTGCATCCCGCCCTTCGACGAGCCGCCGGCGCCGCATTTCGCGCTGCTCGCCAAGCTCGCAAGGGAGCTGGGCCTGAAGATGATCTCGATGGGGATGAGCGCCGACTACGAGATCGCGGTGGCGCACGGGGCGACACACGTGCGGGTGGGGAGCGCGATCTTCGGGACGCGGCCGAAGGCGGTCTGACAAGCTGCAAGAGACCCTCCAGCCGCATCCTCTGCCGGGGGCCGGACTGCCGCATGGGCCCTGGATCACGTCCAGGGCACGCGTTCCGTTGTCTGGCCGCTGCCTCGCCAAATAAGCCCGCCTGGTGCCCTGGACTTGATCCAGGGCCCATGGAGCCGCGCGGTGCGGCAAGGCGGGTGCGGACGGCGGCGTCAGCCGATCGAGATCACCGTTTCCCGCCCCAATCGCGGCAGCAGGCGAATCATGTCGGCCCGCCGGAGCGCCACGCAACCGTCGGTCGGCGCGAATCCGTCCCCCGCGATCGTCGGGACGCGGCTGAAGGCGGTCTGACAAGCTGCAAGAGACCCTCCAGCCGCATCCTCTGCCGAAGGCCGGACTGCCGCATGGGCCCTGGATCACGTCCAGGGCACGCGTTCCGTTGTTTAGCCGCCGCCTCGCCAAATAAAACAGCCTGGTGCCCCGGACCTGATCCAGGGCCCATGGAGCCGCGCGGTGCGGCAAGGCGGGTGCGGACGGCGCCGTCAGCCGATCGAAATCACCGTTTCCCGCCCCAATCGCGGCAGCAGGCGAATCATGTCGTCCCGCCGGAGCGC
>JAEWYT010000181.1 GCA_023458595.1 Pseudomonadota bacterium | reverse complement strand
ATCCCTGCCTGGTGCTCCTTCAGCACCGCAATGATCTGACCCTCACTGTATCGGTTCTTCTTCATCTCCGTCTCCTTCTGACGGAGTCCAGTTCAAACCGAGGCACTTCAGGGGGCAACGTCACCGGGAACGCAGCCGACCCTTATAAGAACGGACTCTCCAAACAACACAATAGAGTATCCATTTGTTCGCTTGGATCAAAAATCAATCGGCGGAGGCGCTCAATCGTCTAACGGCGACCCCATCAACAATTGTCGTTCCCTCTTCCAAAACACGCAACTTGTTCCCGGTGATCTAATCCTCGTCAATCGACCAGCCCTCATATCCCATCTCTCGAGAGATCAGGCCATCGCGAACGTGGAAGATGTGGACCAGACGCATCTTCACTTTTGTGCCGACCGGATAGGGGCAATTCTCGAAACCGGAGGCGTCCGCGATCCTGAAGCGGACCCACATGTCGTCGACAACACGGTCGATCGTCGCGAAGCGCTCGAGCGGTTCGAAGGTGATGCCTTCAGCCGCCTGGAACAGGGCGAGGTAGTTTTTCTTGATGTCCTCCTTGCCGTGGTAGGCCACACCGCGGGTCGGCGCTTCCCAGACGACGTCGTCGGTGTAAAGGCGGAGGCACTCGTCGATCTGCTCGGGGTTTTCCTCATGCAGATGCATGTCGACGAGTTTGAGGTTGTACTCGATAGGGTCCTTGATATGGGCGAGTTCTTCGAGTCTGTAGCCGCTCACCGGTGAGCCTCCCTAATTTTTTGAGATCAGCCGAAGCCTTCAACGACAAAAATATAGTAACAGTATTTTACCTTTTGTCATCCCCCTTCAGGCTCCCTCCGCCGACCTCCTGTAGGCTTCGAATTCCCGTCGTGCGAATGCCTCGAAGCTTCCGGGCCGGCGTCCGAGCAACCAGGTCAGGACATTGGGATTGCCGATGAAATCATGGGCACTGTAGTGCGCGGTTATCGCCGCCAGCGTGCGGAACTCGTATGGCCGCGTTTGCGGGTCGTCGCCGCCGAACCACGCCTTCATGTACGTGTGCGGCGATATCCGCTCTGTGCGAATGGTCCTGCCTGTGACGCGCGAAAGGACCGCGGCGAGGTCAAAGGCCGTGTATCTGCCTTCCCCCACCAGTTCGTACGTCGCCCCGGCGTGCCTTTCGCCGTTGGATAGGACTTTGACGGCGACCTCTGCCACATCGTCGAGATCGACGAGGGACTGTCGGCGTTCGAGTGCCCAGGACAGTTTGAATATGCCTTCGGCGAATGCCGGCTTCAGCTTGAGGGGCAGCATGTAGTTGCAGGGCTGCAGGATCGTGTATTCCAGGCCCGACTTGAGGAGGTGCTCCTCGACATCGCGCTTGACCGCATGCTGGACGAGGTCGCTCGCAATCGCGTGCAGCACCGAGCTGAAGACGAAATGCCCTACACCCGATCGCGCGGCCGCATCTATGATCCCGAAGCCGATCTCCCGTTCCAGCGGATGCAGGGTCGGTCCGATGTGGTAGACCTTTTCGACGCCTTCCAGAGATCTCTCCAGAACGGCGGGATCGGCCATGTCGCCGACGAGCACGTCGGTCGCGCCCAGCGCCTTCAATCGATCTGCGGAGGTCTCCGATCGCACCAGCGCACGAAACGGCAGGCCGGAGGCGGCGAGTTTCGAGGCGATGAGCTTACCCTGATTGCCGTTGGCAGCGGTCAGTAGCAGCATGTGGTCTTCAGCCGGTTGGCCGCCCGGGTGGGCAGGTCGAGGTGTCGTCGAGGCGTGCCGGACTGCGCGCGCCTATTAGTAAAATATTTTTACGTTCTTGCGATCTTGTGCGTCGGACGTCAAGCGCGCCCCGGCAATATCCAAGGCATGGAACGAGCATCCTGACGCCCCGTTTGTCGAAGTGTCCGTGGGGCCGGAATGTTGTGTTCCGGCATGATGTCGGCTATTGCGCGGACCGGATTGAGTGAGATTTTCCAATGGTGAAGCGCAGTACAGAGACGCTCGAACGAATCCGATGGGAGCATCTCGGCCGATGGCTGAGTCTAGCGTTTCGCTACTACGACGAAGCTGTCGTGCGGCGCATGAACGAGCATGGCTTCACGGATATTCGTCTCGTGCACGCATCGCTCATCCGGTGCATGGACGCTGAGGGCACCCGGTTGACCAAGATCGCCGATCGCGCCGGCATGCATAAGCAGGCGATCGGTCAGCTGGTGAAGGAATGCGAGGAGACCGGCTACGTGGAAAGACGCCCTGATCCGGAAGATGGCCGCGCGCAGCTGGTTTGCTTCACCAAGCGGGGTATGAAACTCCTGAAGGCGCTGGGCCCGATCCACAGCGCAAGCGAAGAAGATTTCGTCAAGATAATCGGCGCGAACAAGATCAATTCCTTCAAGGACGCCCTGCACAAGGTCGCCGATGAACAACGGCAGGCCGAGGCGGAACGCATGCAGGAACCGGGGGAGATGCTTTCACCGCAGGGCGCGCGCCGGCAGCGCGGTCGCCCGCGCAAATCCGCGCCGGCCAAAGTCAAGGACAGAAAGGCGCGCTAGAACGGTCCCGTCGACCGATGGTACGAACGCATTGCCGTCATGCCTGAAAGGCAACGTTCACGCATCTCGACCTGATGCGCCACCCAGCGTCCGTCCGGCGGAATACGTCTTCCCACTCTCCAATCATGAGCGGCATCGTTCCGGTTACGGGAAGATCGTGCCGACCCATGGCACGGTAGGCGGTGAAATACGTGGTGCCGTGCACCTCGTCGCGCGTCGTCATTCTGCCGGAAAAATTGGAGCAGACGTGGCGGATCAGCTGTTTCGGCCGCTCTTCGAAAAGCCACCTGCGCAATTCCGCCCGGCCGCGCGAGACCTGGCCGAAACGGTCCATCGACCCGTCTTCGGTGAACAGGGATAACACCCGTTCGAAATCTTCGTGATCTATGGCAACTGCGAAGTCGATTGCGATCTGAGCGCAGGCAAGATGCCAGTCGGGCACGGATCCGGCTTGCTCAGACATTGACCTTGTCCTTCGCCTGGGACCCGGTGCCAACGGTGGGATCGGACCGGAGCCCCAGCACCAGCCGGAACAGGGCGCCGATGTCCTCCGGCGCCTCGGGCGCGCGCCAGGCGATATGCTGGTCGGGGCGCACCAGCAGCAGCCCGCGACCGAACAGCTTTTCATGTTCGGGCCCGGAGAGGTCTACGAACTTGATCTCTACGCCGATGTCGTCGGCCGCCTGCCGCCACCTCGATCTATCCGTGGTCGTGCCGATAGAGTACAGCGTCAGGCCGGTGCCGACCTCGTCGAGCGTCGATCTGTCCGGACCAAGCCAGCTGTGCGGCAGCCGACCGCCTGGACGGGACGACGGGACATACCGGGTGGGGCAGTCGTCCGGAGCCGGGGAGCCGTCCGGCACCACGACGCCCGACCCGTAGTAGGAGGCGCCAAGCTGAACACCGAGCGTCTTGAATTCCATGAAGGCGAAGTCCTTCAGATACTCGCTTGTTCTTCGGCGCGATGCCCCGCCTTGTGGCCCGGGCTCGGTTACGTGCTCGTCCACCGGGCACGCCGCGCCCCGGTCGGCGATCGCCGCCGCGGCGCTGGTGTTGCGCAAAGCGATCGCATGCCGCTCGGTGTGGTAGCTTTCGATCAGATCGTCTCCGCCCCAGCCCTGCAGCCGGGCCGCGAGCTTCCAGCCGAGATTGGCCGCGTCGTCGACGCCCGTGTTCAGGCCGAAGCCGCCCGTGGGAGTGAAGATGTGCGCGGCGTCCCCGACGACCGCGAGCCGTCCCTTCGCCATCCGCTCGGAGGTCAGGGCGCGTCCCGCGATCCAGAACGAGACCGAAAGAATTTCAGGCTCGATGGGGCGGCCGGCCGCGGACCTAATGAAGGCGCGCGCGTCGTCCTCGTCGGGACGGGCGTCGTCCGGGATCTGGATGTGCATGAAGAACGCCCCCTTTCCGTCGACGTCCGACATCATGCAGCGCTGCTCGCTCGTGTAGCTCCAGTACTGCCAGGCCCGTCGGTCGGCGAGGATTGCGCGCAGCTCGGGCGAGCGAAAATAGATCGCCATCATCTTGCCGCCGAAGAACTTGCGCACCTTGCCCGAGACGCCATCGTAGTCGACGCCCATGCTGGCGCGGACGAGGCTGTTTGCGCCGTCACAGCCGACGACGTAGTCCACCTTGCAGGTCTGGCGCTTGCCCGAGGCGCATTCCACGACGCCGAGCGTGACGTCGTTCGCACTCTCCCCGATTGTCTCGACCTTGTGTCCGAACGCCAGTGTGACGGAGGGAAGGCTATCGAGTTTGTCCACCAGAAGCGGCTCGAGAAAGAACTGCGAGGCACGGTGGGGCGGCTCCGGTGTTTCGGGCATCTCCGAGGCCAGCACCTCGTTGATGGACGGCATTTTCACGCGATGCAGCTCGTGACCGGCGAAGCGCGTGAAGTAGGCCACATCGGTCGGGTGGTCACGCGGCAGGCCCATCTTTCGGAACTCCGCCGCGAAGCCGTACCTGCGGTAGTGCTCCATGCTGCGCGCGGAATTCGTGCCGCCCTTGGGATATTGGGTCGTGCTCGTTCTCGGATCGAACAGGATGGTCGGGATGCCGCGCATGCCGAGTTCGATCCCGAGCACGAGTCCGGTGGGTCCGGCACCGACGACCGCGACTTTGTAAGCGTCTTCCACGATGACGCTCCTCATGCCTTCCGAACGCCGTCCGCGGCTCAGGCCGGCAGCCGGATGTCGCCCGGCGTGGCAGGCAGGAATTCGCCGGCCCGCGAGCGCTCGAGCACCTCGGAAACGGTCGCGCCGGCGGCGAGCGCCTGGGCGAGCTTCGGCGGATCGACCTCGACGCCGATCGGCTCGCGCGCGAACTCCGGCGAGGTGCGCATGTACTCGGTCGACTTCGCCCAGTCGCCGAAATTGTCGCTCTGCAGCTCGACCGAGTTGCCGTCCGGATCGACGTAATAGAACGACATCGTCAGGCCGTGATCGAGACAGATGTGCGGCAGGATGCCGAGCGCGGCGAGCCGCTCGTAGTTGGCGACGAGGGCATGGATGCTCGGATACTCGAAGGCGGTGTGATGAATGCCCGTATGCCTGAGCTTGTCACCGTCCTCCTCGAGCGCCGGCGTCGTCAGGAAGGCGACGCGATGGTTGGCCTTGTCGTTCGTCGTCCAGGCCGCGCCCTCGAACTGGAAGTTCACCCTGGCGCCGATCACCGTCTTGTACCAGTCGACCATCTCCTGCAGCCGGCGCGTCTTGAAGGTGACATGATGGAGTACGGGAACGGCAGCGGCCGCTTGCGTCTCGGACATTTTCCTCTCCTGAAGCTTTGTTCGCCTGGGTGCCGCCTGTCGGATCGCCCTTGCGCATTTAATAAAATGATTTTATCAATAAGTCCACTGCACGGACCGGCGAGGCTCGCCGGGAGCGCATAAAGAAAAATAACTTTACCAATAAGGGCCCGGGCATCTTCGCCGGGGCGAGACCGCGGCAAAGCCGCGTCAGGTGGGAGGATATCGATGACACGTAACTGGCAGAAGAATTCCGTGCGCGGACCGAGCCGCCGCAATGTGCTCGCGACCGGCGCCGCGGCGATGCTGCTCGCCGCGGGCCTTGGCCGCCCGGCCTTCGCCTCCGGCAAGTCCGAGCTCAAGGCATCGGTGTTCCCGCCTCCGGCAAATGGCGCGGTCAAGGTGATCGATGCCTGGGGACAGGAGCTTGCGTCCAAGACCAGCGGTGGAGTGGTGACCACCGTATTCCCATCGAGCCAGATGGGTCCGCCGAACCGTCAGTACGATCTGGTGCGCGACGGCGTCGCCGACTTCTCCTGGGTGCTGCACGGCTTTACTCCCGGCCGCTTCCCCCTCATCGATATCGCCGACCTGCCGGGGCTGTTCACGAACTCGGCCAATGGAACCGAGGCGCTCGGGCGCGCGGAAGAGTACCTGCTGCCCGAACACAAGGGCGTAAGGGTTCTCGGCCTGGTGGCGTCCCCGGTGCTGGTCATCATGACCCGGGGAAAGCCGGTTACCGCCGTATCAGACGTCAAGGGATTGCGCGTGCGGCCGCCATCCGCCGTTGCCGCCGGTGCCATCCAGGCCCTGGGCGGAACGAGCGTCGCGGTGCCGCCGGCGGAAATGGCCGAAGCGCTTTCCAAGGGCGTGATCGACGCGATCGTGACGACGGCCGAAGCCGCCGCTTCCTTCCGTATGTTCGAGGTCGTGAAGTACATAACCGATGTCAACATGGGCATCGCCACGTTCGCCTTCGTGATGAACCCGGCCGCGTACGACGGCCTGTCCGGCGCCGAAAAGGCGACGGTCGACTCCCTTTCCGGCGAAGCGTTCACCGCGCAGATGGCCGCGATGTTCGACCAGACCGACACCGCGGCGCGGGCGATGGCGAAAGAGAGCGGCGTCGAGTTCATCCAGCCGGACGGCGGCGATGCCGACGAGTTCGCCTCGCAGCTCACCGCGCACCGGGAAGCGGTCGTCAAGGAGATGGTCGACAAGGGCGTCAAGAACGCTGAGGCCGTCTACAAGGCCCTGCAGAGCTAATTCGGTCCCGTGCCGACCGTGACCGGATCCGCGCTATGACCAAGCGCCTCGGCTGGGTAGGTTTCCTCCTGCCGACCGTAGGCGCTTGCGCGATCTGCGTCATGGCCGGCGTCACCGTCGCCGACATCCTGCTCCGCAGCCTGTTCAACTACCCGCTCCAGGGCACCTACGAGATCGTGCAGCTTTCCCTGGTGACGGCGATCTATGCCGGCCTTGGCGAGACCTTCCGGCGCGGCGCCAATCTCATGGTCGACCTGATCGACTACGGCGCACCGCGCTTCAGCCGCATCGTTCTCGCGCCGCTCGCCCAGGTGCTTTCCTTCTGCGTCGTCGCGATACTGTTCGTCGGCGCCGTGCAGCGCGGGATCACGATCGCCGGCTACGGCGAGACGACGATGGACCTGAAGATCGCCACCTGGTGGTACTGGGTGCCGGTCATCGTCGGCTTCGCCTGGGCGCTCGTCTGCATACCGCTCAATGTCTGGAGCGAATTCGTCAGGACGGGTCGATGAGCGACCAGCTCGCAGGGCTGACCGGCATCGTACTGATGTTCGCCCTGATGGCGATCCGCGTGCCGGTGGCGGTCGCCATGTGTCTCGGCGCGGGCGCCGGTTACGTCATCCTCGACGGCTGGCAGCGCACCTACTACGTGCTCGCAGCGCTGCCTCAGCAGCTCGGCACGGAATACACGCTGTCGGTCGTCCCCCTGTTCGTCCTGATGGGCGGTTTCGCCTCGCGGATGGGTTTCTCGAACCGGCTGTTCCAGGGAGCCTCGGCGCTGTTCTCGCGGCTGCGGGCCTCGAGCGCCATGGCGACCATAGGCGCCTCCGCCCTGTTCGGGGCAATCTGCGGCTCCTCGCTCGCGACGACGGCGACCATCGGCCGTATCGCGATCCCGGAGATGCGCCGGCTCGGCTACAAGGACTATCTGACGGCCGGCGCCATCGCGTCGGGCGGCTCGCTCGGCATCCTGATCCCGCCCTCGATCATCCTCGTCCTCTACGGACTGATCGCCGAGGAGTCGGTCGCCCGGCTCTTCGCCTCGGCGCTGGTCCCCGGGCTGCTGCTGACCGTCTTCTACATGCTGATCACGCAAATGATCGCCTATGCCGACCCGGACGCCGCCGCCGGCCGCGAGGATGTGCCGATGCGCGAGCGCCTCCTGCGCATCCTCGGCATGTGGGAGATCGCCGTCATCTTCGGCCTGTCGATTGGCGGCCTCTATGCCGGCTTCTTCACGCCGACCGAAGCCGCTGCAGTCGGTGCGGTGACGGCGCTTGTCCTCGGCGTCGCCGGCGGCAAGCTCGGCTATCGCGAGATCGTGGATTCGCTGATCGACACGCTGATCACCACATCGTCGCTGTTCTTCGTAGCGCTCGGCGCCTCGTTCTTCGCCTACTTCGTCATCCAGGCGCAGATCCCGACCGCCATCACAGACTATGTCCGTGCGATAGACGCATCGCCCACGCTCGTGATGGTGCTGATCGTCGCCTTCTACATTGTCGCCGGCACTTTCCTCGAAGGGATCGGCATGGTGCTCGCCACCGTGCCGGTGTTCCTGCCCCTGGTTGTCAGCCTCGGATACGACCCGCTGTGGTTCGGCGTCGTCGTGGTTGTGCTCGTCGAGATGGGCCTCGTGCACCCGCCGATGGGCATGAACCTGTTCATCATCAAGAGCCAGGCGCCGGATATGTCGCTGCCGCAGATCTACAAAGGCAGCCTTCCGTTTCTCGCCGGCCAGTTCGTGCTCGTCATCGTGCTGATCGTTGCGCCCGGGCTCGCGACCTGGCTCCCGGCGATGCTGTTTCGGTAAGGAGGAAGGGAAGTGGCCAGATTGCTCTACGTGAAGACATCGCCGCGCCATGAGCGTGCCTATTCGACGCGTGCCGCCGACGCCTTCATCGAGGACTACCGCGCCGCCAACCCGGACGATGAAATCGAGGAGCTGGACCTGTGGCGGAACGAGCTGCCGCGCTTCGACGGAGAGATCCTCGCCGCCAAGTACGCCAAGCTCCGGCGCATGGACTTCACCCCCGAGCAGGATGCGGCCTGGGCCGCGGTGCAGGCCGTGATCGACCACTTCCGGGGCTTCGACAAGATGGTGTTCGCGATCCCCATGTGGAACTTCACCGTGCCTTACGTGCTCAAGCACTACATCGACATCATCGTGCAGCCCGGCGTCACCTATGGCGTCGATTCGGAAGGCAAGCTGCGAGGGTTCGTCGAGGGAAAGAAGGCCTTGTGCATCTGCGCGTCGGGGAGCCCCTACGACGGCGACGCGCCACTTGCTCCCGGCGACTTCCTTCGCCCGTATCTCCAGTGGATCTTCAAGTGGATCGGCATCGAGGATCTGCGGATCGAGATGATCGCGCCGACTACGAAGGGCGACGAGCTGGCGACGCAGGCGCTCGAACGGGCGACCGCCGCCTGCCGGAAACTGGCGAAGGAATTCTGACGCGCCGTCCATGGCCGTGTGTCGGCGAAGCTATCCGAAGAGGGGTTGATGACAGTTCGCATTGGCCTGCCCGAAGAACTTCTTGCCAGATTCGACGCCGAGGCATTTGGCAATGGCGCCAGATATCACGTGTTTCACGCGCCGAATTCCGTTTTCTTCCAGAAGGTACGCGCAGTCTTCTTCGCGGCCTAACAGCCGTTCGTCGCGAAGCGACCGAAGCGCGGCCGTCTGTGGCGAACGAGGGACCGTGTGTCCGGCTCCGGCCGGTCTCGAGGAACCATATGTGACTACGACTTCGTCATGGATCGCACCCGCGACGGCAAGCTGCGTGATGACCTGCTCACCGGCGAGATCTTAACCCCACTCGTCGCCGGGCTATCGCCCGCCCGCGCCAAGGATTGTCTTGTTGGAGGAGGCAAGGCCAGCCTCTAACTCTGGACCCGGACCACCCGGATAGCCCAGGTCAGCTCGCGCGTGAGCTCACTCGGCGTAAACTTCAACGCCCTCCGGCGCTGCCTTGTGGAACAGGATGAACACCAGGGGATTGCCGGGCTCGGCCATCGCGTCGCTGCGCTGGCCCGTTATCTCTCCGTCCACGCCGCTTGCATACTCCGCAACCACTTCGCCGAAGCTGTCGCGCTGGATGGCCACCTTCTGTCCGGCCGCGACCTTGTCGTTGAGTTTGACCAGATGCTCGACGATCCCGCCCGCGGTGGCCAGGATCGGGAACGCACTGTTGCCGACAAAGACAGTCACGTCCTTGCCCGTACGGCCCATCGGCCCGGCAACAATGCCATGATGCTTGAGGACATTCATGGTGCCTTCCACGAACAGGGGAATCATCTCGAGGTCCAGCGCGCGCGCTGCGCCGATCTCCGGCGTAAAGGACGGGATGCCCACATCCATGAAAGCGTTGTGCAGGACACCTGGATATACATGGTTGTCGAAAATCTGGCCGACGGGATAGAGATCCACCATTGCCTTGACCTCGGGCACGTCCATGCCGGCAATGTTGAATGCCGTGACTTCGAATCCGGTTGTCCCGGTGTGGAAGTCGATCGCGAAGTCGGCGTTCGGCCGCAACAGCCGGTTGAACAGCAGCCCGGCGTGCCGGCTGGCCGCTGTGAGGCCGTTCTCGTTCCCGGGCCACTCGCGGTTCATATCGATCAGATCGGGACCTCTGCCCTGGTTGGGCCATCTGCGCTGCATGCTTTCCAGGGCCGGGCGGGCTATGTCCGTGACCGCCATCACCGTGCCCGACATCTCAGCCGGATCGAGTTGGTTCATCACGGTCTGGACCGTGTGTATGTTGCTCATCTCGTCGCCGTGCACGCCGCTGGTAAGGACGCCGCGCTTGCCGGGTTGGGCGCCCTTGGCGACCGTCACGGACACATGCCAGTGCTGTCCAGTGGGCATCTGCGCGCCCTGAAAATACAAGAGATGCCTCTGGCCGGGCTCCAGGTCGTCGACGTCGAGCGAGCTGACGACCTTCCTTCCCTGGATCACATCGCCGGTATACACCGTCCCTGATGACGCTTGGCCCGCAGCGGGAGCCGACGCGTCCTGGGCCTTCGCAGAGCCGGGATTGGCGGCAAGGGCGGTCGCAGCTCCGAGAGTGGCGACAGATGCCATTATCAGGTCGCGGCGATCAATGCCTTTCACAGTCTTGTCCGACATGGTGAGGTCCCTTGCGATCAGAAAAGCTTTGTTGGAACAACGGCAGGCGCATCGGTCGCAAGAAATCTTGTGCGACTTCTCACCACGGATATGCCGTTAAACCGGCAAAGTCGCGTGACGTTGGCGAAAGCCGTCGCGGCGTTTCGATATGGCGCTGCGACGCGCCGGACAAAGATAGCACGTCAAACACCGGCAAGCATTCACCAGGCGTGACGTCGCCATCATAACGTGCCGCACGCTGTTTGCTGGCCGGGGCTATACGGATTGTGCCTCCACAGCCCTGTGCCTTGCCGTGCAGCATAGAGTCTGGCAATCACCAAACTGGCGCATCGCGATGCCGTCGGGGGCATTCACTCCATCAGGCGTCGGCTCGTAGGATGCGGACTCATAAAGGGGTGTGATCCGCCCCCCTTTTTTCGCCGCCGCCTGCTGATGGGCGCGGATGATCTGACCTGCTCCCCGTCTTAGGATCGCCCCGGGCAGGAATTTCCGGGCTGGGTGGCTCGGGGCGGTGCTGCCGCCGACGAGCCTTTGACGAGCGTCATCGGCGGCTTGTTGGGCAACAATGGGCGGATCGGTTCAAACTCGAAGTCCGTCAGGTCGCAACGTGCCATTCATCCTTCGACGGAGACACTGAATCACAACAGACCTTCAATCGGAATCCCGTTTATGAATACGCATCCTAGATGTGGAGCCTCAACAGGTTGTCGCCTTTTAGGCCGAGGCGACTGATTGGCGGCTTCGAGTTTAGGCTGCCATGGGGTCGATGCCAATTGTACATGTGGTTCCAGACCGGCAGTTCGGCGGCGCGCTG
>JAEWYT010000180.1 GCA_023458595.1 Pseudomonadota bacterium | reverse complement strand
ACCCGCATTGGTGCTCCCGCGAGCGCCCGCGCCCCGCCAGACCTGGTCTGGACTGTCACCGGGGGCAGACGTGAGGGTTCCTGGATATGCGGCCCCGCCCGGATGCGGTCGCCGCGGCCGGATCAGGAGATTTCCCCCCGCGCCGAACGGCCGCCGGGGCGATCGGGCATGGCTACGGGCTCGGCACCATCTCCATCGCCATCAGCATGCAGGGAGTCAGGTTGTTCTCCACGGTGAAGGCGCGCTGGGCCTCCCATACGACGAGAGAGTAGGCGTGCGTGCCGGCCGTCGGCGCGTCGAGCCACACGACGTTCGCCGTCTTGGTCTTGGCGACGTTGCCGCTGCGGTTCTCGATCCAGATCGGCTGCGCGGGGACCGTGTTCAGGTTGACGCCGTCGCGCAGGATCGTCGCGTTCAGGCGGCCGAAGCCGGAAGCGACCCGGAAGCGCCCGTCGAGGCGCACAGCGCCGCCCGTCGTGGTTATGGAAAGCACGCAGTTGGTTCCGACCGGCGAGCCGCTCGGCGTGCCGTTCGTATCGTTCACCGGCGTCGCCGACGTGCCGACGACGATCTGGACGATGCCGGACGGCCCCTGCGGACCGGCGACACCCTGCGGACCGGTGGCGCCCTGCGGGCCGGTAGCACCTTGCGAGCCGGTAGCACCCTGGGGACCGGTGGCGCCCTGGGGACCGGGATTGCCCTGCGGGCCGGGATCGCCCTGGGGCCCCGCGTCGCCCTGCGGACCGCGCAGGCCCGTCGGGCCCTGCGGCCCGGCCGGTCCGGCCGCTCCCGCCGGGCCTTCCGGGCCGCAGTACTGGACGAGCGCCCGGCGCTTCGTCCGAGCCGTGGTCACGACGATCTCGCAGTTCTCCGGTCAGTAGGCCTTTTCGAAGGAAAAGATCCGGTCGGCGCCGGAGCGGGTGGCATACCTGCCGTCGAGCTGGACGTTCTGACGCGGGCGCCTCGTCGTACCGATGACGACGAGGCTGCCCTTCTCGATCGCCGCCCTGGTAACCGAGAAACGCGGCTTGCCGGCGACTTCGGGACCGCCGGCGGCGGAGGCGGCACGATCGCCGCGCCCGGACGCGTCGGCCGAACGGAGCGCGACGGACGCGCCGGGCAATACGAGGCACAGACAGACAGCCGCCGTTCCGGCTGACTTCGCAAGAGTCTCCACCGGAAACTCCTTCGTTGTCGCCGCCAAGGCTCCTGCGCGAGGTCGGGGGTACGCTTAACAATCCGCTTTCCAGGCGGATGAACTGCGATGAAACTAATCGAAAAATGCTAAGGAGTCGTTACGCCGATTAAATAACTCCGGGCTTCCCACGCGCCTTCGCGAGGGCCCGAAACGGCACCGGACGCGACGAAACCGCCTGCCCAGGAACGGGCTGCCCAAGCGCGCGCCGGCGCGCTACAAGAGGGCGAATGTGATCACAAAAATGCAGCGGAGAAGCCGATGTCCCCGAGAGCCGATCTCATCGTCACCAACGCCAGGGTCCTGACCGTCGATCCGCACGCGTCCGGAGCCGGGGCCGTCGCGGTCGTCGACAACGAGATCATGGCGGTCGGTCCGGCGGACGAGATCGACGGACTGAAGAGCAACGCGACGCGGGTGATCGACGCGGGCGGTGCGAGCGTCCTGCCGGGCTTCAACGACGCGCACGTGCACCTGTTCTGCGGGGCGGCCGAGCTCGACAACCTCCAGCTTTCCGGCGTGCACGGGCTCGACGCGCTGACGGCGGCCGCGCGCGCCTACGCCGCCGGACGGCCGGGCGAGCCGCTCCTGGTCGCGCAGGGGGCGGACTACGCGATCCTGCCGGGGAACGAGCGCATCACCCGCCGGCATCTCGACGAGATCCTGCCCGACCGGGCCTTCATCATGTTCGCCGCCGACCACCACACCGCCTGGGCCAACACGAAGGCGCTGGAGGCCGCCGGCATCCTGAACGGCAAGCAGATCGGGGTAGGCAACGAGATCGTCATGGGGCCGGACGGCAAGGCCGCCGGCGAGCTGCGCGAGGGCGAGGCCTACAATCCGGTCTTGAGACTGGGCGCGGCGGGCGTCCGCTTCCGGCTGGGGCTCGAGACCGGCGGCGAGCCGGACCCCGACCCGACCCCCGCCGAGCGCGCCTTCGACCTCGAGCTGATGCGGCGCGGCCTCGCCCATTGCGCGAGGCACGGCGTCACGTCGGTCCAGAACATGGACGGCAATCTCTACCAGCTCGACCTCCTCGACGAGATCGACAGGCAGGAGGGGCTGCCGGTGCGCGTGCGGGTGCCGTTCCACTTCAAGAACTTCATGGACCTCGACGCCCTCGACAAGGCGGAGGAGATGCACCGGCGCTACCGCTCCGAGCGGCTGTCCTCCGGCTTCGTCAAGATGTTCGTCGACGGCGTCGTCGATTCCTGGACGGCGGTGATGCTCGACGACTATCCGGGCAAGCCCGGCTGGCGCGGCGAGCCGCTGTTCGAGCCGGAGCGCTTCGCCGAGATCGCGACCGAAGCGGACCGGCGCGGCCTGCAGATCGCCGTGCACGCGATCGGCGACGGGGCGGTGCGCATCGTGCTCGACGGCTACGAGGCGGCGCGGAAGGCCAACGGGCCGCGCGATTCCCGCCACCGCATCGAGCATATCGAGGTCGTCCATCCCGACGACATCGCCCGCTTCGCGGCACTCGGCGTCGGCGCCTCGATGCAGCCGACCCACGCGCCGGGCACCGGCTTCCCGCGGGAGCCGACGGCCTCGATCATCGGGGAAGCGAAGTGGCCCTACGCCTATGCCTGGCAAACGCTCCGCGAGGCCGGAGCGGCGATGATCTTCGCCACCGACTGGCCGGTGTCGCCGATCGATCCGATGCCGAACCTGTGGGCCGCGCTGACGCGCAAGCCCTGGGCGCCGGGCAATCCCGATCAGCGTCAGTCGCTCGGCGACGCGCTCGCCTCCTACACCCGCGACGGGGCGTGGATCGAGTTCATGGAGAACCGCAAGGGGATGCTGAGGCCAGGCATGCTCGCCGACCTCGTCGTGATGTCGGGCGACATCGAGACGGCCGATCCGGAGGAACTGCCGGCGATGAAGCCGGTCGTCACGGTGAGCGACGGGCGGGTCGTCTACGAGGGGTGACGAGGCGGTCCGGGTCCCGGACCGCTACAGCTTCATCAGCTTGATCGCGGCGGGCCCTAGGATGACGACGAAGAGGACCGGCAGAAAGAAGACGATCATCGGAACGGTCAGCTTCGGCGGCAGGGCGGCAGCCATCTTTTCGGCCGCCTGCATGCGCAGGTCGCGGTTCTCCTGAGCCATGACGCGCAGAGCATTGCCGAGCGGGGTGCCGTAACGCTCGGCCTGGACGAGCGCGGTGACGACCGCCTTGACGCCGGGAAGGCCGGTGCGTTTTCCGAGGTTCTCGTAGGCGACACGCCGCTCCTGCAGGTAGGAGAGTTCGGCGGTCGTCAGGCTCAGTTCCTCGGCGAGCGCGATCGACTGGCTGCCGACCTCCTGGCTGACCTTGCGGAAGGCCTGCTCGATCGACATGCCCGATTCGACGCAGATCAGCATCAGGTCGAGCGCATCGGGGAAGGCCTGCTGGATCTCCTGCTGGCGGCGCTTGATCCGGTTGGAGACGTAAAGGTTGGGGCCGTAGAAGCCGCCATAGGCCGCGCCGAGTGCGATCATGACCTTGATCATCGCCGGCTGGGATTGGTAGTTGCCGATAAAGAACAGATAGACCAGCGTGACAACGAGCAGGATCGGCGGCAGCGCCACGCGGAAGAACAGGAACGTGATCAGTGCGGCCTGGCCGCGGTAGCCGGCCATTTTCAGCTTGTCGCGGGTGTCGTTCGATTCGAGGTACTTGCGCAGATTGAGCCGGTCCACGACCTCCTGCATGTATGCCTTCGGCGACTTGCGCAGTGACACGCGGCTGGATTCGGCGGCAAGGCGGGCGCGTTCGCGATCGCGCATCTGCGCGCGCTCTTTCGCGACGTACTTCATGCGATCCCCGAGCTTGTCGCTGGACAGCAGCGGCATACCGACGGAGATGATCGCCGCAACGGCGGCGATCGACGACAGGATCGCGACGAGCAGGGAAGGATCGTTGGCCACGTCGAAAATCTGCTGCATTTCCTCCGGCCCCTAGAACTTGAAGTTGATCATCTTCTTCATCACCAAGATGCCCATAAGCATCCAGCAGGCGCAGCCGGCCATCATGATGCGGCCGATCTGTTCGGTCCAGAGCAGCGACATGTAGCTCGGGGTCGTCAGGAACACGAGGATCATGACGACGACCGGCAGCGCGCCGATGATTGCCGCCGACGCCTTCGCCTCCTGGCTCATCGCCTGGATCTTGCCCTGCATCTTCTTGCGATCGCGTAACACCTTCGACAGGTTCGACAGGGCCTCTGACAGATTGCCGCCGGCCTTCTGCTGGATTGCGATGACGATGGCGAAGAAATTGACCTCGGCCAGCGGCATGCGGTCGAACATACGCTCGACGCAGTCCGAAACCGGCAGGCCGAGCGCCTGGGATTCGACTACCTGGCGGAATTCCGACTTGACCGGCTCCTGCACCTCGGCGGCGACGATTCGCAGGCAGTCGTTGAGCGGCAGTCCGGCCTTGACGCCGCGGACGATGACGTCGACGGCGTTGGGGAATTCGTTCAGGAACTTCTTCATGCGCCGTTTCTTCAGGAAGCCGAGCATCCAGTACGGAAGGCCGACGGCGCCGACGACGAGGAACGCAAGCCACGCAAGGGGAGTTCCGGTGGCGACAATGAGGCCGACGACGAAGAATATGAAGCCCATGACGGCACTGAAGATGAAGTACCCTTTGACGGACCAGCTAAGCCCGGCCTGACTGATGCGGATCCGGAGGGGCGGCCGTTTCCTCGCTTTCTGCTTGGACTCCAGTTCCTTGAGGGTTTCCTGGACCTGCCTGCGACGGCTTTTGGCCTCGGCCTCGGCCTTCACCGCGGCCGCGGCGTTCACGTTGCGGCGGGCCGTGACGGTCTTCATCCGCTTCTCGGTACGCCGTTCGCCCGAAAGCAGCGGATAGACGAATACCCAGGCGATGCCGCCTACACTGAGCATCGCCATGACCGCGATGGCGATGCCGACCAACTGGTCGTTGAGCATGCCGATCAGCCTCCGAACACGGTGCCGTCGTCGTTCTGCACCTCGGCGGCGTCGAGGGCCTCGGCGAGACGGTTCTCCTCGTTGAAGTAGCGGGCGCGATCCCAGAAGGCCGGGCGGGCGATGCCGGTCGAGCGGTGCCGACCGACAATGCGCCCGTTCGCGTCCTCGCCGAGGATTTCGTAGACGAACAGATCCTGCAGGGTAATGATCTCGCCCTCGGTGCCGAGCACCTCGGTGATGTGGGTGATGCGGCGCGAGCCGTCGCGAAGTCGGGTCGCCTGGACGATGACGTCGATCGAGGAGGTGATCATCTCGCGGATCGTTCGCGACGGCAGGTTGAAGCCGCCCATGGTGATCATGCCTTCGATACGCGACAGGGCCTCGCGCGGGCTGTTGGCGTGCAGCGTGCCCATCGAACCGTCATGGCCCGTGTTCATGGCCTGCAGAAGGTCGAAGGCCTCGGGTCCGCGCACTTCGCCGACGATGATCCGCTCGGGACGCATGCGCAGGCAGTTCTTCACCAACTCGCGCATCGTCACCTCGCCCTCGCCTTCCAGGTTGGCGGGCCGCGTCTCCAGCCGCACCACGTGGGGCTGCTGAAGCTGCAGTTCGGCGGCGTCCTCGCAGGTGATGACCCGCTCGTCCTCGTCGATGTAGCGGGTGAGGCAGTTCAGGAGCGTCGTCTTGCCGGAGCCCGTGCCGCCGGAGATGACGACGTTGCATCGGCAGCGGCCGATGATCTCGAGGATCGTCGCGCCTTCCCGGGAGACCGAGCCATAGTTCACCAGTTGCTCGAGGGTGAGCTTGTCCTTCTTGAACTTGCGGATGGTGAGAGCGGGGCCGTCGATCGACAGCGGCGGCACGATGACGTTGACGCGGCTGCCGTCGGGAAGGCGCGCGTCGCAGATCGGGCTCGCTTCGTCGACCCGACGGCCGACCTGGCTGACGATGCGCTGGCAGATGTTGAGCAGCTGGCCGTTGTCGCGGAAATGAACGTTGGTCTGCTCGATCTTGCCGGCGACTTCGATGTACACCGTGTCGGCGCCGTTCACCATGATGTCGGCGATGTCGTCGCGGGCCAGCAGCGGTTCCAGCGGTCCGTAGCCGAGCACGTCGTTGCAGATGTCGTCGAGCAGGTCCTCCTGCTCGGAGATCGACATCACGACGTTCTTCAGCGAAATAATCTCGTTGACGATGTCGCGGATTTCGTCGCGGGCGGACTCCACGTCCATCTTCGCGAGCTGGCTCAGATCGATGGCGTCGATCAGGGCAGAGAAGATGGCCGTCTTGGTGGCGTAGTACTCCTCCGACCGGGTCGGGCGCGGCGGCGGCGCGGTCCGCGCGC
>JAEWYT010000179.1 GCA_023458595.1 Pseudomonadota bacterium | reverse complement strand
CCCCCCCCGCCGCCCCGCCCCCCGGGGGCCGCCCCCCCCCCCCCCCCCCGCCCCTCGGATAGTCCCGCTTCGTGTGAACGCTCGTGACCGGCGCACTCCGTAAGAACTGGCTGATCCTGCCCGCCTTCGCGCTGCTGGTCGGATTCTTCCTTTTGCCGAGCCTCGACATCGTCCGGTCGAGCCTCTTCGATCCCGACTTCACGACGAAGCACTTCGAGCGCATCGTCGATCGTTCGATCTATACGACGATCTTCTGGCGGACGTTGCGGGTCTCGCTGCTCGTCGCCGTGTTGGCGGCGCTGGTCGGCTATCCGGTGGCCTACTACATCAGCACCCGTCCCCGCCGCACCCAGTTCCTTCTCATTTTCCTGATCTTCGTGCCGCTGTGGATGAGCATCCTGATCCGCTCCTACGCCTGGATGGTGGTGCTCGGCCGCGACGGAATCATCAACGGCGCGCTGATCGGCCTCGGTCTGACCGACGAGCCGGTCCGGATGCTGTTCACCACGGGCGCCGTCTATGTGGCGATGCTGCAGATCCTGTTGCCGGTCCAGATCGTGACCAGCTACGGCGCGATGACCGAGATCGACATGGACCTGATCCGCGCCGCCCGGGTGCTCGGCGCCACGCCCTGGCAGGCGCTGCGCCGGGTCTTCATCCCGCTCAGCCTCGACGGCACGCTGACCGGCGCGATCATCGTCTTCATGCTCTCGATGGGCTTCTTCATCACGCCCGCCCTCATCGGCAGCCGCCAGGATCTGCTGCTCGCGAACCTGATCGAGACGCAGGTCGAGCAGCTGAACTGGGGCTTCGCCTCCGCCCTCGGCGTCCTGCTTCTGGCCGGCACGATCGTCACCGTCGCGCTGATCCGCTGGATCGGCGGACTGCTCGTGCGCCGGATCGCGTGAGGTGACGATGGCAGCCAAACGCAAACCGGTATCGGCGATCGCCCTGGCGGTCTATTTCTGGGCGATCATCGCCTACCTCGTCTTTCCCATATTCGTCGTCATCCCGCTCTCGTTCTCCAGCAGCGACTTCCTTCGCTTCCCGCCGGACCAGATCGGGCTGCGCTGGTACTACGAGTATTTCTCGGATCCCGTCTGGATCAACGCGACCCTGCTGTCGCTGAAGGTGGCGCTCGCTTCGTCGCTTCTCGCCACGCTCGTCGGGACGATGGCCGTCGTCGTGCTCGAGCGGCGCGCCTTCCGGCTGCGCGGAATGGTGACGGCCTTCGTCACCGCTCCGATCATCACGCCCCACATCTTCATCGCGCTCGGTGTCTTCATTATCGCTATCCAACTCGGCTTCGCGGACAACGAGCTGACCCTGGTCGGCGCGCACGCGACGATTTCCCTGCCTTTCGTCGTTCTGATCGTCGGCGCCTCGATACGCCAGATCGATCCGACCCTGGAGCGGGCTGCCCGTGTCCTGGGCGCCGGCCCCTTCCGCGCGTTCCGGGCAGCAACGCTGCCGAGCCTGCTGCCGGCGATGGTTGCTGCCGCGGTCTTCTCGTTCTTCGTGTCCTTCGACGAACTGATCATTGCCCAGTTCCTGATGAGCAGCCACGAGACGCTGCCGATGCGGATCTGGGCGGATCTCAGGCTTGAGATCAGTCCTACCGTCGCCGCCGTCGCGAGCCTGCTCATCGTCGCGACGACCATCGCCATGATCGGCGCAGAGCTGCTGCGCCGCCGCGCCGCCTCGGTTCAGGACGGCTGAATGCAGATGAAACACCGGACATCACAAGAGAGAGGCAAGGAGCCAGTCTAATGCCCGTAAAGTACGAACGCCGGGGACACGTGGCCGTTTTCACGCTCGAGAACGACAAGGTGAACCAGCTCACGCCGGCCATGCATAAGGAGTTCCACGACCACTTGCGGGCCTTCGTTGCCGACCGCGACATCGGGGTCGGCATCCTGACCGGCGCCGGCGAGCGCGCGTTCTGCGGCGGCGACGACATCAAGCGCGACTGGGGCTACGGCTCCCCGGAGAAGAACACCGAGGCGCACTTCTGGCCCTCCACGGAAGAGAACGCGAAGTTCCGTCCCGGTTGGGAGCGCGAGCTCAAGACGATCGAGCGCTTCAAGCCGATCATCGGTGCGGTGAATGGCGCGGCGATGGGTATGGGCCTGATCTATCTCCTCAGTCACACCGACATCCGCATCGCGGTGCCCGGCGCCAAGCTCGGCTTCCCCGAGATCGCCTACGGCATGGGCGGCGCCGGCGGTACCACGCAGCTCGGCCGGCACCTGCCGCCGGCCGTCGCGCTGTGGATGCTTCTGACGGGCGAGCCGCTCACGTCCGAAGACGCGCTGAAGCACGATCTCATCAACGAGATCGTGCCGCGCGAGAAGCTCATGGAACGGGCGATGGAAGTGGCGGAGAAGATCGCCTCGCATCCGCCGCTGGCGGTGCGTGTCGAGATGGAAGTCTTCAAGCGCGCGCAGGACCTGCCGCGCGAGCAGGCAATCGCTTTCTCTAGCCATCTCTACCGTCTGCAGCGGGCCGCCTACCTGAGCCAGCCCGGCGTCTCGGCGACGCCACTCGCCGGCGGGAATGCGCTGAGCGAATAGACCCGCGCTTCTTCAGGCTCACAAACGACCAATCAGGAAAAGGCCCAGATGAGTATTGATCCAGGGGTTGCCGAGATGGACCGGATGCGGCCCCAACTCGAGGAGACGATCCTACCGGAGTCTCTTGGTGAGTTCGTCCGCGAATGCACCGCTGCGCACGGCGACAAGGTCCTCGGCAACTGGTTCGACGAAGGCGAGACGCTGACCTATCGCCAGTTCGACGAATATGCTGACCGCCTCGCCTCGAGCCTCGTCCGGCTCGGTGTGCGCAAGGGCACGCATGTCGCGGTGATGCTCCCCAATGTCCCGGCCTTCCCGATCACCTGGGTGGCGATCGGACGGATCGGCGCCGTGATGATCCCGGTCAACGCGGCCTATACGGCGGACGAGCTTCACTTCGTCCTCAGCGATTCCGATTCCCAGTTCCTCGTCATCGACGCCGGCCTGATCGGCGCCTATGAGGCCATCGAGAACCGTCCGCCGCTGATGGACGACGCCCGTGTCATCGTGCACGGCGACAGAATCGAGGGCCGCCCCCAGTGGCGCGCCCTGCTCGACGAGGGCACCGTCCCCTTCGAGCCGCCGAGCGCAGTGTCCCGCACCGACCTTCTGAACATCCAGTACACGTCCGGGACGACCGGTTTCCCGAAAGGCTGCATGCTCACCCACGATTACTGGGTGATCATCGGCCACTACGCGGCGACGTTCCGTGACCAGTGGGGCGGCGTGAAGAACTCGCTGATCTGGGCGCCCTTCTTCTACATGGATCCGATGTGGCAGTTCCTGATGATCATGCGCCTCGGCGGGACGGCGCATGTCGCCCGCCGTATCAGCCTGACCAGGTTCTACGACTGGCTGAAGGACTACGAGATCAACTACTGCATCTTTCCCGAACCGGCCCTGAAGGCGCGTCCGGCGTCTCCCGCCGACCGCGAACTGCATCTGAAGTACGTGTCGATCTACGGCTGGAGTCGCGAGGCGCGCCGCGAGGTGCAGGAGCGGTTCGGCGTCGTCGCCCGCGAGGGCTACGGGATGACCGAGATCGGCGGCGCGACGCTCGTGCCGGCCGGCGCCGAGGCCAAGGCCCTCGAACGCACATGCGGCCTGCCCGCCCCGTTCCGCCGGCTGCGCATCGTCGACGAGAACGGCAACGACGTGCCCGACGGTGAGTCCGGCGAGCTCTGGGTGTCGGGCCGGTCGATCCTGTGGGGGTACTACAAGCGGCCGGAGGCGAACGCCGACTCGTTCAGGGGCCAGTGGTTTCGTACCGGCGACGTCTTCCGCCGCGACGAGGACGGCTACTACTACATCATCGGCCGCATCAAGGACATGATCAAACGCTCTGGCGAGAACATCGCCGCTCAGGAAGTCGAAGCGGTATTGCGTCTTCTTCCCGAGGTCGAGGAGGCCGCTGTCGTCCCGGTTCCAGACCCGATGCGGAGCGAGGAAGTGAAGGCCTATCTCCTCCTCAAACCCGGAGTGGCTCAGGATGCGTGCCCGCCCGAGACGGTGTTCGAGCATTGCAAGGCCCACCTTGCGGCGTTCAAGATCCCGCGGTTCATCGCCTACGTCGACGACTTCCCGCGGACGCCGAGCCGCAAGATCAAGAAGCGCGTCCTGATCGAGGAAGCCGAGGACCTGCGGGCGGGCGCCTACGACCGGCAACAGGAGATGTGGTTGTAAGGGCGTCGCAAGGGAGCCGGCCGCATCGGGCGCCCATTTCGGCCGGTCGCCGCACCGCGGTTCGTGCGCTGCCCCATCAAACAGGTCCCCTGCGATCAGGAGCGCGGCACATCCGCCTCACCGAGGGCGCTCCCCGCAAAAGCCATACGCGTCGCTGTCTGCACCTTTTCTCGAAGCTCTGCGGGCTGCAACGCGAGAGATCTCAGTGGTCAGTCGAGGTGCATGTCTGCCGTGTGAAGTATCTTGATCACATGACGCCCGTATCCAATTCGGTGAGACGTCATATGCGTAAGACTGAAAACGGGTACTCGCCTCCTGCCGATCGCTGTTCCGTCGCCTCTACGATATGAAACCGATATCGCCGAAGGCCGGCAGGTACCTGGCAAGAGACATATTCCCGCTGCGTCATTGAAGCCCGCGTCGGCCGCCCAGAGTACTGTCGGGGACTCGAAGGGTATGGCGGTGGTGATAGTCTGACGCAAACCCTTCTCAGCTGATTTTGCGCTGTTCCCAGGGAGAATACAGGGAAACTGCTCGGCTTTAGCGCCCGACGCAGCTTTGTGGCCGATCAACTCCGGGGCAATATCAATGTGTTGGCGGCGAATTCCCTGCTCAGGGAAACGGGGAATTCCTAGTGCGCGAACAGGGAACTGGATTTGGAGATCAGGCAAGCCGCAACGGCCCAGTGAGGACGTGCGTGGCGCGGATGGCGTGTTTGCGATTTTCCCCTAGCTTCACTGTGTTGAAGCGTAAGCCTCTGGCGAGAACCGCTGCTCATTCGTGAAGTTCAGGGTTTCTGGCTACGTCTTTTTGCGAAACCCGCCGTGCCGAGAGCGCGGCGTTCGGCGAGCTTTTGCATCCGGGTGAGAATTGCGCCGTCAGCGGGATGCTCGGGATCGAACGGGCGACCGCGCCGGCGTTTGAGTTCGCGATGCTACTCGTGCGTTGGATCGGCGATGGCATAGCGCTTCCCGTCGGCGCGGAACGCAGGCAGGCGATAGTCATTTTGATGGCAAAACGCGCCGAACGTTAGTGTGCGGCGGCCAACACCATGCATTCATGCTCCAGACGGATTAGGAAAGTCTCGGTCGGAACGAGGTGCGAAGCCGAGACCGGCACAAACATCGGCAGATTGGAACTTTCCATCTCCAGGCGTGCTGGAGCCGGTAGCGTTTGTCTCGCACCTAGCGGGCACTCCTTTTAGATCTCGATGATCTGCTCTTCGTAGTACCTGGATGGCCTCGTGGACCGACCCCGCTCTCAAGCAAAATGCCGATCCCCAAGCGAGGGCATTTAGCCGAACTGGCCAGGAGGTCGTTGCATCCAGTGTATGTTAACGATAACATCAGCTGCTTCGGGCCGCTCGTCAGGGGCTGTCTTGCCGCCGGTGCGGGGTAGCGCTCTGAGTCGGCATTGCCAGTGATTGGTAAGTTGGAGAAAGGACCCGATGCGGCTCCTGTCATCGTCGGAACGAAACAGCGCCTACTCGATCGACGACTTGCGCAGAATGGCGAGGAGGCGTTTGCCGAGGGCCATCTTCGACTTCTTCGATGGCGGCGCGGAAGATGAAAGAGCGCTGAACGGCAACCGGGCCGCCTATAGTCGCCACTCCCTGGTTCCCTATGTCCTGCGCGATGTCTCCGACGTGTCGATGGAGACGGACATCCTGGGCAAGCCCTCCGCGCTGCCGGTGGCGGTCGCGCCGACGGGCGTCGCCGGCTTCGGCTGGCACAAGGGCGATGTGGCGATCGCGCGGGCGGCGAGCGGGGCGGTGATACCCTACGGATTGTCGACGTCGGCCACGGCTTCCATCGAGGAGATCGCCGAGGCGATCCCACAAGGCCGCAAATGGTTCCAAGCCTATATCCTGAAGAACCGCTCGTTTACCGAGACGCTCGTTCGCCGCGCCGAGGCCGCGGGTTTCGAGGCGTTGATGATAACCGTCGATCTGTCTGTCGGCGGCAAGCGGGAGCGGGATTTCCGCAACCACTTCTCGATCCCGTTCCGGTTCACGCGGCGCAATCTACTCGATTTCGCGCTTCATCCGCGCTGGTCGCTTCCGATGCTCGTAAGGGGCGTGCCGCCGATGTACAACCTGATCGGGCTCGATGCCGCGACCAAGGATCCGAAGGCCCTGGCCTCGTCCGTTGGGCGCAACTACGACCCGTCGTTCGACTGGGACGGCTTGCGCCACTTGCGCGACATCTGGCCGAGCAAGCTCATCGTCAAGGGTATCGTCAGGGCATCCGACGCGGAGCGGGCGGCCCGCATGGGATGCGACGCCGTCGTCGTATCCAACCATGGCGGTCGGCAGCTTGATGCGGGGCATGCCACGCTCGACGCGCTCGTGCCGATAGCCCGGGCGCTGGGACGCGACGTCGAGATCATGGTCGACGGGGGTGTCCGCCGCGGTTCCGACATCGTCGTGGCGCTGGCGCTGGGGGCGAAGGCGGTCCTGGTGGGTCGTCCGACGCTCTACGGGGTCTGCGCCGCCGGCGAGGCGGGCGCTGCGCGGGCCATAGAGATCCTGCGCGATGAGTTGCGGCGCACCATGCAACTGTGCGGTGTGACGTGCATCGGCGACATCACCCCCAATCTCCTGGAATTCGACTGAGTTACTGTCGTGCGCGTGGCGTCGGTGGGGTGTCAGTTCTCTGGAAAATAGCGCCTCGTCAGGGGGTTACAGGTTTCTCCGAGTGCGCGCCAAACAAATCCTGATGCTGCGTATAAAGAGGTCTGAATTGACTTGCCAGACGCAGACTTCAGTCTTTCGGCAGCTAAAACGCAGGGGAAAGAGAATGAAGTATCGTCATCTCATAGCGGGCGCATTCGGCGTACTCGCCGCCACGGTGGCCCAGGCCAGTGACATTCCGGAACAGACGTTCAAGGTCATCGGTACCTGGGGCAATGCCTCCATGTACAAGGACTATGAAGCGCCCTTATGGAACGAGGCGATCCCCGAAGCATCGGGCGGCAAGATCACTGCCGACATGCAGGCGATCGACGAGCTCGGCCTCAGCGGGTCCGAGGCGATCAAGCTGCTGTCCACCGGCGCCTACGATGCCGGCTTCGCGCTCTATTCCTATATCGTCTCGGGCAATCCGGTCTTCGAGGGCTTCGATTTGGCCCTCGTCTCGCGCAACGCGAGCGAGCAGAGGAAAGTCGTCGACGCGCTGTCGCCGGTGATCGACACTGCGATGAGCGATGTGCACGGGATCAAGCTGATCACCAGCTATCCCTTCCCGCTTCCCGTCGTCGCGTGCCGTGAGGAGTTCAAGAGCCTCGAAGACCTCAAAGGCCGCAAGGTGCGTGTCTTCGCGACCACACAGAGCGATCTGATGGACGGCCTCGGTGCGATCAGCGTTTCGATGCCGCTGGCCGAAGTGCCGACTGCCCTGCAGCGCGGTGTCGTCGACTGCGCCCTGGCGAGCGCGATGGCGATGTACCATGCGAAGTGGTTCGATGTCGTCAACTACATCTACGAGATGCCGATCGGCGGCGCGATGGCCTTCCTGGGCATGACCGAATCGCGCTGGGCGGCACTTGATGAGCCGACACGCACGCTGCTCCAGCGGGAGGCGGACAAATACGCGGAGCGGACCTGGGCGCTGACCGAGTCGGACGAGCAGCAGGGCATTGCCTGCCTGACCGGCGACCCTCTCGACGGTGAGGCCTGCAAGTACGGTGAGCCGGCGAAAATGACGCTCGTGCGCACGAGCGAGGGGGATGCCGCTGTGCGAGAGCGAATTCTCTCGGAGTTCGTTCTAAAGCGCTACGGTGATCGCTGCGGCACCGACTGCGTCAAGGCGTGGAACGAAGCCGCAGGTGCTGCGGTGGGTGTCTCTATCGCCGAGTAACGCGACGGATTACGGATCGTCATTCAGCCGCGCGCCCCACCCGGAGCGCGCGGTATGCGTTCCGGCGGTCGATCATACGTCGTCATTTGTCGGTGCGGAGTTCGACTTAGTGCTGTGCCAACGGGAACATCTAATCGGAGAAGCGGCGCTCCATGCGTTCTGACACCGAGAACAGGATTTCCGGCTTCGCCGTAAGGATGGCGCAGGTGATGGTCTGGGTGGCCGGCGGTGCCCTGGTGATCATGTCCTTCGTGATTACGGCCGAAACGCTGGTCCGCAAATTTGCCGGTTTCTCGCTCGGCGGCGTCACCGAAATATCTTCCTATCTGTTCGCGATCTCATCCGCTTGGGCGTTGGGATGGGCGCTCGTCGAAGGCGCTCATATCCGCATCACGATGCTGCGCGACGCCTGCAGGCCTCGGGCGAGATCCGTCCTCGACGTCTTTGCGTGGTTCGTGTTCCTCATCGTCTTTGGCGCGATCGCATACCGTGCGACGGAGCTCGCATGGGAATCCTACATGACGAACGCGCGCGCGCCGACACCCAATCGGACCCAGCTTTTCATTCCGCAGGCGCTATGGGCTTTCGGCATGGTCGTCACGACGCTGGCGGGCGTGTTGCTCGGTCTCCAGGCGTTGCGATCCCGCTCGACGCAGGCGTTGTCGCCGACGGACGAGGTCGAGGCCGAACTGGAGCATCTGAAATGATCGCCGTTGGGTTCGGTGTACTGCTCCTGCTGCTGGCGCTCTCCGTTTCGGTCGCCGCGGCCCTTGGCCTCATGTCGTTCTCGCTGGCCATCTTCTTCACGCCGATTCCGCTGGACCGCATGTTGGGCGACGTCGCTTGGCGCAGCATGGCGTCGGAATCGCTGGTCGCCATTCCCTATTTCGTCCTGTTAGGAGAGGTGATGGTGCGCTCCGGTCTCGCGGAGCGGATGTATGGAGCGCTGGTGGAATGGCTGTCCTGGCTACCAGGAGGAACCATGCACGCCAATATCGGTGCGAGCGCTCTGTTCGCGGCGACCTCCGGCTCCAGTGTCGCCACGGCGGCGACGCTGGGAACGGTGTCCATTCCCGAGATCGCGCGGCGCGGCTACAACGAACGCCTATTCCTCGGTTCGATCGCGGCGGGCGGCACGCTGGGAATTCTGATCCCGCCCTCGATCATCCTGATCATCTACGGGGTGCTCACAGACACGTCGATCCCGCGGCTCTATCTCGCGGGTATCGTGCCCGGTCTCGCGTTGGCCGGCCTGTTCATGCTGACGATCGCTCTCGCTTGCTTGTTTCGGCCGTCGATGGGGGGCAACCCACCGTCCTCGACATGGAAGCGGCGCATCGCCGTGTTGCCCGACCTGGTTCCGCCCCTAGTGATATTCGGCCTGGTCGTCATGACGATCTATTTCGGTATAGCGACACCGACGGAGGCGGCGGCCTTCGGCGTGGTCGGAGCGTTGGGCCTCGCCGCCAAGGTAGGCGCTCTGAACCTGCAAATGGTTCGCAAGGTACTCGAAGGGACGATGAGGACGACTGCGATGGTCGTGGCAATCATCCTGACATCGTCGATCCTCAACTTCGTTCTCGCCTTCCTGGGTATTTCACGCACGATCACGGAATTCGTCCAGGCTCTGAACTTCGGTCCACTGACCTTGATGTTGATACTGGTCGTTTTCTATCTCGTGCTGGGATGCTTCCTCGAGGGCATGTCGGTGATGCTGATCACCGTGCCGATCGTTGCGCCGATCGTCTCCGCGGCCGGATTCGACCTTATCTGGTTCGGGATCGTGATGACCCTGCTGCTGGAGATGGCGCTCATCACGCCGCCGGTCGGAGTCAATCTATTCGTCGTCCAGAGCGTTCGCGGCAGAGGCGCCTTGTCGGACGTCATGATCGGCGCGGCACCTTTCGTCGTGACCATGCTGGCCGTGATCGGTCTCCTGATCGCTTTCCCGGACTTGGCCATGTGGCTGCCGCGGGTGGCCTACGAATGATACCGGCATGCTGTCGCCGCGACTCAAACCAGGACCGGGCCAGCGTATGACTTCGATGAAGTTGTTTGGCTCTCTCAATTCGCCATTCGTCAGGAAGGTTCGCGTCTTGCTGCACGAGGCGGACCTTTCCGAACGAGTCCGTTTCGAGCAGATTGATCCGCGCGATACCGCGACCGATTTGCGGGTCTACAATCCGCTCGGCAAGGTGCCCACGTTCGTCGCCGCCGATGGCGGCTTGTTCGATTCCGGCGTGATCTGCGATTGGATCTGCTGCGAGCATGCCGAAGCCCGACGGTTCCTCCCGTCGGCGCGCCGGTGGCGGATTCTGACGACACAGGCTTTGGCCGACGGGCTGCTGGATGCCGGTCTGCTCGTCCGCCAGGAAACGATGCGCGACGCGCCGATCCGATCACAGGATTGGGTCGACCAGCAGTCAGCGAAGATGCTGGCCGCCATCGCCCGGCTCGACGAAGATTCGCAGTGGCGTAGCGCCCCGCTCGATCTTGGTCAGATCGCCGTCGCGTGCGCACTCGGCTGGGTCAACTTCCGGCTACCGGAGGTCGACTGGGAAACGAACCATCCGCGCCTTGCAGACTGGCACCGTCCAATCGCCGCACGGACATCGATGGTTTCAACGGCGCCGGGTTAGACTTGGATTGCAGGAATCGTCGGTCTCAAGCCATGCGCGGGCGAAGGGCGTCCTCATGGTGCCCCGAGGCGGTGAGGTCTTCGTGCAAGACATCGATGAGAGCTTCGGCCGCCTTCGACAGCAGTTTCTGGGAACTGTAGCAGGCGATCAGCTTGCGCTTGGTCACGGGCTCGTGGACGGGGATAGCCTGGAGGCCGAAGCGACGGAGGAGATCGGACATGTCGTGGCCCGGCAGCAGGGTAACGTAGCCGTGGCTGACCAGTTCCAGCACCGATGTAAGGGAATCGATCTCGAGATTGGGAGCTAATTCGATTCCGGCGTCGGCGAAAGACGTGTCGATCAGGCGCCGCAACAGATTTGGTTCCGATGGAAGGATCACATTCAACGCCGCGAATTCACGGCCCGTGACCACGTCTTTTTTAGCGATCGGGTGGTCGCTCGGAACAACCGCGAATATCTCCTCCTCGATCAGTGCGCGCGAGGAGAACTTCGCTTCGCCATACTCCGTCGTCAGGATTCCGATGTCGATCTCGCCGCTCTCGAGCCAGCCGACGATGCTGGAACTGTAGCCTTCCACGATCCTGAGCTTAACCGCCGAGAACTTCGCGGTGTACCGGTTCACGATGCGTGCGACCGTGCCGAGCGCCAGGGTCGGCGGGATACCTACCGCGACGTCTCCCATCACGCGCCCGTTGGCATCCACGAGGAAGTGGTGGGCCGCCTCGATGTTGTCCATGATGCCGAGGCAGATCTTATAGAGTTGCCTGGCGATCTCGTTGGGCAGGACGCCTTGGCTCGTACGGTCGAATAGCGTCAGCCCGTATTCCGCTTCCAGCTTGCGTATCTGCATGCTCACGGCGGGCTGCACCACATGCAATCGCTCCGCTGCGCGCGTGATGCTCCCCTCTTCGTAGAGCGCAATGAAATAGCGGATCTGCCGCACGTCCAGTGTGATCAGCATAAGCGGTATCCCTGCCGGTCAGGCCTCGTGGCGTGCCATGCGAAGTGAATTATGCCGACTCCGTGAGGCCGACGATCGGGAATGCAAGAAATCACTGCGTGGTCGTCGGCCGTAGAATGAATGTACGGGAACCGTGCCCGTAGTGCGAACCCCGGCTTCCGAGCGGACCAAGGGCGGGGCGCTGCAGCGTTCGAGCTCATCATTCGCAACGATACGCTACATCAAAAACTATGAATGGCCAATGCGATCCGTCCCGCGTAGGAGTCGCGCAAACATTTGATGAAGCGGAGGCCGTATGCTGAGTTCCACCCAGTCCGCGACGACCGACGATGTCGATCTCTTCACGATGATCGTGCTGCGTCGCCGGTTCGAGGCGATCATCCGGGAGATGGTGAACGCGCTGTTCAAGTCAGGGCGTTCCGGGGTTCTCAACACGGCCATGGACTTTTCGTGCAGCCTCACGGACGCGGATTTCCGCTCGGTGAGCGTCGCGCTGGGACTGCCCGTGCACGTAGGTGCAATCGAGCTGATACCCAAGGCCGTGAAGGCCAAGTTCGGTGATGCCATCAAGCCCGGCGACTGCTTCGTCAACAACAGCGCGTACCACGGCAACACGCATTGCGGCGACTTCACGCTCTGCGTTCCCGTTTTCCTCGATGACGAGCTGGTATTCTACACCATCGCCCGAGCTCATCTCGGCGATATCGGGTTTCCCACTGCCACGACCTACGGCCCGGATTCGCGCGACGTCTATCAGGAGGGATTGAAGCTCCCTTGTCTGCGGGTCCAGCGCGACTACGGCGACGTCTCGGAAGTGATCGATATCTGCAAGGCGAATATCCGGGCGCCCGAGCAGTTCTACGGCGACTATCTCGCCTGCCTGGCGGCCGTGCGCACGGGCGAAAAGCGTCTCAAGGAGCTGTGCCAGAAATACGGTCGCGACGTCGTCCTGAACTTCCTGCGCAAGTTTCAGGACTATGCGGAGACAATGTGTGTCGAGGCGATCCGCAAGCTTCCCGCCGGACGAATTTTGCGTACGGCGCACTACGACTCGATGCTGGAGGACTATCCGGACGGCATCCCGCTTTCCGCGGAGCTCGTCATCGACCCCGAGGCGGGCGAGATCGAGATCGACCTGACCGGGAACATCGACAATCTGCCGGTCGGCATAAACATGAGCGAGAGCACGACCTTGGCGACGTGCCGAATGAACGTGCTCGCACAGCTCGGCTCCGACATTCCCCGTTGCTCGGGTTCGTTCAACCGCGTGAAGGTCAAGATGCGCGAAGGCGCCCTTGTCGGAAAACCCAGATATCCGGCGGCGACGTCATCGGCGACAACGCATCTGTGCCATCTCCTCGGCTCGCACATACAGGCCTTGTTCGCCGAACTGATCGACGGCGCGGGTTCGGCCTACGGCACGATCGGCCTGCCGGCGTCGAGCTCCGTGGTGAGCGGCCAGGATTTCCGGCATGACGGCCGCGCGTTCGTCAACCAGGTCATCATGGGCTACTGGGGCGGTCCGGCCCTGGCTCGCCATGACGGGTGGCTGACCTACGGCAGCGTCTCCTCCCAGGGCATTCTCTGGCAGTCGAGCGTGGAAGTGGTCGAGCAGCAGCAGCCGATCCTCGTGGAAGCGCTGGCGATCCGCCAGGACGGTGGCGGGGCGGGCCGGCAACAGGGCGGTCCCGGCGCGTATTGCGTCTTTGTCGTGCGCGGCAACCCCATGCGGTTCTCGGTCGGAGCCGCGGCCCGGCAGTTTCCGCCGCCGGGCGTTCGCGGTGGCGGAGCCGGCGCGCCGACCTTGGTGCGACTGCGTCGCAGGGACGGAACCGAGGTCGAGTTGCCCTCCACTGGAGAGTATCTGCTGCAATCCGGCGAGGCATTGGTATCGGAAGGGTGCGGCGGTGGAGGCTACGGCGATCCGCTTGAACGTGAGCCGGGCCTAGTCCTGCGCGACTACCGGGAAGGATGGATCTCTGGCGAGCGCGCCTGCGATGTCTACGGCGTTGTGATGACGGGTGCCGGCAACGAGCTCAAAGTGGACGAACTCGCCACCTCTGGCCGTAGGAAAGAACTGGGAGCGGCCTGAAAATGGCATACGAAATCGCCGTGGACGTCGGTGGAACATTCACCGATCTCGTCATCAAGTCGGATTCGGGAACGATCAAGGCCGTCAAGTCGCCGACTACACCCGGTAATATTGTTGACGGAACGCTCAACGCCATCGGCCGGGCGGCGGAGGCGCTGGGACTGTCGAGCGCGGACGTCATGAGGGATTGCCGCAAGTTCGCCTTCGGAACCACGGCCGCCACCAATGCCATTCTTGAAGAAAAGGGAGCGACGACGGGGCTGCTGTGCACCAAGGGGCACCGCGACATCCTCTTGATCCGTGAGGGCGGCAAGGAGGATACCTATAACGTCGATGTCGACTACCCCGCACCCTACATCCCACGCAGCCTGACGATCGAGATCGGCGAACGGATCGACGCCGAAGGCGGTGTGGTGCTCCCTCTCGACGAGGACGAGGTACGCTCGGCCATCCGGGAACTGCTCCGCCAGAACGTGCAGGCGATCGCCGTGGCCTTCGTGTGGTCTGTGGCAAATTCCGGCCACGAGGAGCGCGTCGGTCAGCTGATCGAGGAGCTGGCGCCGGGGTTGCCCTTCAGCCTCAGCCACCGCGTCAGCCCGAGCATCCGCGAGTATCGTCGGACGTCGGCGACGGCCCTCGACGCTTCGTTGAAGCCGATCGTCGAGGAGGCCGTCAGGACACTGGCCGACCGCCTCGCCGCCGAGGGCTTCAGCGGCGTACTCACTCTGGTGACCTCGAGCGGTGGGCAGACCTCGCCACAGGACGTTCTCGAGAAACCCATCTATCTGTGCTTCTCCGGTCCTTCGGCGGCGCCGGAATCGGGCCGCCGCTTTGCCCAGGTCGAAGACGTCAAGAGCGGCAATGCGATCACCGTTGATATGGGTGGCACAAGTTTCGACGTCAGTATCGTATCGGACTGGCAAATCTCCACGCATCGCGACGGCGTTATCGCAGGACACAGTTTCGGTGTTCCGAGCGTTGAGGTCCTAACGATTGGCGCGGGAGGCGGCAGCCTCGCCCGTGTCGATGCCGGTGGTTTCGTGCACACGGGTCCGGAAAGCGCCGGCTCGCGGCCCGGACCTGCCTGCTACGGTCGCGGCGGCACGCGCGCCACGGTGACGGACGCGAATGTGGTGCGCGGCTATCTCAATCCCAGGACGTTCGCCGGCGGAACAATGACGCTGGACGTCGATGCCGCAAAGACCGCCCTGTCAACGGATGTTGCCGGTCCGCTGGGAGTCGAACTCGACCAGGCTGCCGAGCTGGTTTGCGTGACCTGCGACCAGTCCATGGTAGGGGCCATCGAGGAGATCACGATCAAGCGCGGTATTGATCCCCGCGAGTACGTAATGGTTGCGGGGGGAGCCGCGGCTGGCCTTCACGCGGTGACGATCGCCCGTGAACTCGACATCAGACTGGTGATTGTGCCGCGGTTTGCAGGCGTGCTGAGCGCGTTCGGTATTCTGACCAGCAACGTGCAGAACCAGTATGGCCGCAGCATCTTCGCGCAGTCCAAGGCATTCGACTTCGGTGCGGTCAACGCGGTTCTCGCCGACCTGAAGCGCGACGCCGAAGCCTATCTCGACCGGATGGGCGTCGCGCCCGCCGCCCGAAGGATCGAGATCACGGCAGAAGCCCGGTATCCGGGGCAGATTTGGCAGCTGACCCTGCCGTTGCGTGTCGACCATTTCTCGAACGACGACGATGTCGCGGACATGCTGGAGGACTTCCATCAGCTGCACGAGCGCTTCTACAACGTGCGAAGCGCCGACGATCCGGTCGAGATCGTCGAGATCAATGCACGGGCGATCGGCGTCCAGCCGGATACGCTGCTCGAGACGATCGGGCAGGGGAGGGGCGAGCCGCGGGTCGCGGAGCACCGCTCGGCATATTTCCACGATGTCGGGCGCGTCGACCGCGTCCCCGTCTATCGGGGAGAGGATCTTGGCGCTGGCCACGTCGTAGAAGGGCCGGCACTCATCGAAGAGCCTCTGACCGCGATCGTCATCCCGCCCGGGGCCGTCGCCAGTATCTCCGATCACGGAAACTACCTGATCACCGTCTAGGCCTCGTTTTTCAGAACCGCGCAGCGAGCGCCGGTACCCGGCTTTCTTTGGGACCCGTCCGAAGCGGTAGTCCGCCGCGCGCCGGTAACGGCACTGTGCCCCGATCGTCAAAAGGTTCGTGTCATGAATTTCACTCCCTCCAACGGCCGTTGGCCTAGTCCCTTCAACGAGGTCGCGGGTCTTTCGCGTCTGTCGGACCGCGTGATCCGCGTCGCCGACTGCACCCTGCGTGACGGCGAACAGCAGGCGGGGATCGTTCTCGACCGTACCGCCAAGGTCGAGATCGCCCAGGCGCTTGACGGGATTGGCGTCTACGAGATCGAGGCCGGGACGGTCGCGAGCAGCCAGGAGGACCAGGAGGCAATCGCCGCGATCTGCACGCTCGGCCTATCCGCCAAGATCAGCGTCCTGTGCCGTGGGCTGGAAGCCGATATCGACATGGCCGCGGACCTTGGCGTGTGGGGCGTGCGCCTCAGCTTTCCGATCAGCGATATCGAGCGGGAGTACAAGCTCAAGGGGATATCGCAGGCCGACTATCTGGCCCGCATGCGTTCGCTGGTGGAGTACGCGAATGTGAAGGGACTTGCCGTGATATTCAGCCCCTTCGACACGACGCGCGCCAACTTGCCGTTCCTTCGCAAGGTCGCGGCGGAGCTGGCGGCACTCGATGGCGTGGATCGTCTGCGGATCGTCGACACCACAGGGTGCGCGCTGCCGGAGGCGATCGGCTTCATTGTCGAGAACGTGAAGGAGGCGGCGCCGAGCCTAGCAATGGAGATCCACTGCCACAACGATTTCGGGCTTTCCTGCGCCAACACCCTTGCCGGCCTGATGGCGGGGGCCGACTATGCCTCGACGACCATCAACGGCATCGGCGAACGTTGCGGCAATGCTTCCACCGAAGAGGTGGTTATGGCGCTGGAAATCCTATGCGGCCACGACACCGGCGTCAGGCTTGCGAGTCTGAAGGCGATCTCGGAGCTCGTGGAACGGCATTGCGGCATTGCCGTCCATGCGAACAAGGCAGTCGTCGGGCAAAACGCGTTTCGCCACGAGGCCGGTATGGTCGTGGCCGGCGTGCTCAAGAACCCGTTCACGGCGGAAGCCTACGATCCGGCCATTGTCGGCCAGACCCGCGATATCCTGCTCGGCAAGAAGAGTGGTCTGGTCTCGGTCAAGTACAAGGCGGATCAGCTGGGCATCGGCCTCACGGACGATCAGATGGCGCGGGTTCTGACCTCAGTAAAAAACGAGGCCGTTCGGCTAAAGCGTGCGGTCAACGATGATGAATTCGCAGAGCTCGCGCGTACCGTTGCAGCCGAGTGACGGCTTGCAGGCAAGGGACTGCCGTTCGATTGCGCCGGGGTGGCCGGGGCGCGCAGTCTAGCGCTCGAAAATCACGTCGCAAAGGCGTTCGGCTATCCGCCAGCCGTCCACAGTGAGCACGAACCTGTCCGAATAATCCGCGACGAGTCTGGGCCCGGCGAAGGGCGCTGGCTGGCGATTGGCTGTGCCTTCGTCATCGGCATAATAGACCACGACGCAGCGACCTCGCGCTTCGGTGGCGCTCATCACGTCCACGAGATGGTTGCTGATGACGTGCCTCGACCGTCGGGTCTCCGGCCGCGAGCGGAGATAGTCGCGTACGCCGCGATGACCGACATAGACCTTCTCGCCGGGACGGTAGCGCGCGTCGTCTGTGAACAGGCCGACAACCGCTTCGTAGCGCCTGTCGTCCAGATGGATCGCGAAAGCGTTGGAAAGGCGGATGCAAGCGGCCTCGATCGCTTGCGTTTCCTCGGGGCTCAGATCGTTCATCGTGATATCCCACAGGTGCTGGCCGCTGGTCACCCAACATGAATCGGGTGGTCGGTCTTGTAATTCGGCGCTATGTTAACGATAACACATTAGAGATATCTCGTCTCCAAGGTACATTTTAGGGTATCCCTGTCACAAGGTGGGCGGGCGGCAATTCATGAGCAGGCGGAACGGGACACGAGGAAAGGGGATTGCGTCGGGCCGGGGCGGCAGCCCGGTAGCGACGATGGCTGACGTGGCGCGGTTGGCGAATGTCACGACGATGACGGTTTCGCGGGCCCTGCGCACGCCGGACAAGGTCTCGCAGGACACGCGGGAAAGAATCGAGAAAGCGATCAGGATCTGCGGCTTCGTCCCCAACTATGCCGCGCGCAGCCTCTCCTCTCAGCACACGCCCGTCATCGTTGCGCTGTTTCCAACGATGATGAACTCAGTCTTCTCGGGAACGATCGAGGCGATCTCCACTCATCTTCACGACAATCACTACCATCTGTTGCTGGGACAGACGAATTTCGATGTCGTGAAGGAAGAGGAGCTTCTGGCCGGATTTATCGGCTGGCGCCCCGCGGGGATCATCCTAACAGGCGGCCTGCGTACGTCCACGACGAGGAAGCTGCTCGCGAATGCGGACGTTCCCGTCGTCGAGGTCTGGAACAAGCCCGAGCATCCATTCGATGTCAGCGTCGGATTCTCGAATTTCAGCGCGTCTTGCGAGATGGTGCGTTCTCTGCACGAATGGGGCTACCGACGGATTGCCTTCGTCTCCATCGACGCGCCGATGAACGACCGTTCGCTCGAGCGCCTGGAGGGTTATCGGGCTGCCGTGGCCGAGTTGGGACTGGCGAGCGATCCGGCGCTGGAGATGAAGGTGACGTTCGGCGTCCATGCCGGCAGGGAAGCGATGCGGCACGTCCTTGACGACCTGTCGGATGTGGATGCGGTGTTCGCCTCCTCGGACACCTTGGCGGTGGGCTGTCTGATGGAGGCGCTGCGCCGCGGACTGAAGGTTCCGGACGATATCGCCGTGGCGGGCTTTGGCGATGTCGAACTAGCGGCGGAGCTGGTTCCGTCGCTGACGACCGTGCATGTGCCGCGCGTCGAAATCGGCCGACGCGCGGCGGCGATCCTGATGGAGAAGATTGCCGGCAACTACGATGGGCCGACCGTCGTGGATTGCGGATTCGAGATCGTCAGGCGCCTGAGCGCCTGACGAACCGCCATCAGCCCGCCGTGAGGCGTAGCCCGAAGGCATTCGCCAGCACCTTGTCCGCCATGACCTGGCAACGCTTGATCAGCCGGGGCTCGTCTGGCCGGTAGTCGGCGACGGCGTTGTGGATTGTGCCGAAATTGTCCCACATGAGGACGTCGTTCTCGGCCCACATGTGCTGGTAGTGGAATTCGGGCTTTAGCTGATGCTCGAACAGGACGTTTAGGAGGGCGTCGCTTTCCTCCGAGTCCATGCCGTCGATGGATACGGTATAACCCGGATTCGCATAAAGCACCTTGCGCCCGGTGATCGGGTGGACCAGCGTAATCGGTTGTGAGACCGGCGGCTTCTTGCGCCGCTGCTCCTCGGTCAGCGGGGGGCGAGTGCTGCCCTTCTCCGTGCGCATCATTTCCCAGAACTTGTTGAAGTCGTGGGTCGCCGTGCGTCCGTCGATTCGCTGCTTGATAGCGTCAGGCAGGGTTTCGTAGGCCTGATGCATGTTGCAGAACGCCGTGCAGCCGAGCGGTGTGCCGTTCCTGCGGGGAATCTTGATGCCGTAGAGCACGTTCGCGAACGCTACCGTACTGCTGTAGGACATGTCGGTGTGCCAATCCTGCCCCGCATCGGCGAGCCCGATCGGCCTGCCGTCTTCGACGATGTTGGAGAGGATCATCACTTCGGGATGGTCCCTTTCCTGGAACGCGCTGGCGACGTTCACTTCCAATTCGCCGAAATTGGCCGAGAACGCTTTCAACTGCGGTACGTCGATCCTCTGGTCGGGAAAGCTGACGACGCCATACTCGCCCAGCGCTTCGACGACCTTGACCACCTGCTCGCGAGTCAGTGGTTTCGAAAGGTCGAGATCCTCGATGCGGGCCCCGAGTACGGCGCCCGACGGCACTATTCTCATATCTAAGCACTCCAATCCGATGCGTTCGTGATGCTGTCCCAATTCTTGGCCTCAGTCGGTAGCGAGTGGAACGACCGCAACCCGCACTTCGGTGTTCACGATCTGGAAACACCGATCCGCGACCACGATTCGACTTCCGCTGACGGCCTGCCGCGAAAGCTATTCGACGGCTTGACAAGACTATTGTTAGCGATAACATCACTCAGGACAAGAGCGGCGGATACCGTGGCGTAAACACTTGTGTCCGCGCTAACAGTAACCGGGCCTCTCGTAGCCGCTGGCCATCGCGGTCGGTAGGGGGCGGTCAGTACGGGACAGGGCGTCGTCGTTCGGATCTCGGAGGTCGTATGCGAGGCGGACGATCCCGCCTATGTCGGTGGCGCTCGGGCGTCGGATTGGGGGCGCCCGCCCAGGCGGCGAGCCAACTTTTTTGATGAAGGAGTGAGGATGGCTTCGATCTTGGCCAATGCAAGTATGGGCGACGTGATCTGGGCGCAGCTGGAGCCGGACGCGGACCTTTATCTGGAGATCATGGAAATCTGCCGGCGCGAGAATATCGGCAGCGGCGTCGTGCTGAACATAGTCGGTGGGCTGCGCAAGGCCCGCTTGAGCATGCCGATCAAGGAGACGGACATGGACGCCCCTCCCGGCGTCATGGAATTCGAGGGAATGATGGAATGCAGCGGTGTCGGGACGATCGGCAAGACCCGAGATACGTATGATTCGGAAAAGGTGAGCGGCATCGTTTATCGGGAAGGCGAGCCAAACCTTCACATCCATCTGACCGTGACACATGCCGGAAAGACATACATGGGGCATCTCATAGAGGGCTGCCTCGTGCGTTCGGTCCACCCGATCTCGCACTTCACGATCGTGCTCGCGCGCACCCCGGGCGCGCTTCTGAATTTCCGCGTGTCGAAAGAAAAGACGGAAAAGTATCCGATGGGTGTTCCGATCCACGATCTGGTTCAGGAATGAAATCGGCTTGTCATTGGCAAAAGGAAAAATGCGATGAAGCTAAAGAAAACGGTTGCGGCCGCCGCCACCGCGGCAGCCCTCCTGCTCGGGGCGGGCCATGCCACTGCGGAGCAGATCAACTGGGTCTATTCCAACGGCTATGCAAAGGACCACTTCCAGACCGGCCTGCTGGCCGACGAGTTCTTCAAGCGCATCGAAGCCGAGACGGATGGCCGCCTGAAGATCCGACATGTCGCAGGCGGCGCGCTGCTGAAGCCGGAAAACACGATCGAAGGCGTGCGCGGCAAGGTTGCCAATCTCGGCTCGACGGTCGTGTCGTTCTTTCCCGGCCAGTTGCCGATTTCGGCGACCCTGGCGAGCCTCGTCGACCTGCGCTACGGCAACAGCCTGACGCTCGAGCAGGTGGCGGGTCTGACCTCGGCGCTTCTCGAGGACGTACCGGAGTTCTCGGCCGAATACGAGAAGCAGGGTCTCAAGCCGCTGCTCTTCGTTCCTTCGCCGGCCTACGCGATCATATCGACGGAACCGATCACCGGACTTGACGACCTGCAGTCGAAGAAGATCCGTACACTGGGCAATGTCCTGCCAAAGCTGATGGAGGCCGCCGGCGCCGTGCCGCTCTCCGTTGCCTTCGGGGAAGTCTACACGAGCCTGCAGACGGGCGTGCTCGACGGCGCGATGACGGATCCGCCGGCGATGCTGAACGCCAAGTTTCCCGAGGTCGCCAAGAACCTTCTAACCACCGGCCCCGGGGCCGGAGCCTTCACCGCGATCGCACCGGTTGCCTTTGTGGTGAACCTGGAGGACTGGAACGCGCTTCCCGACGACATCCGGGCCGCGGTCACCAAGGTTGCCGCGGACATGGCGCCGATCGCTTCGGAACAGGTGAAGGAGTTCGCCGGCAAGGCCTTCGGGCAGCTGGAGGAGGCCGGGGTGAGCATTCATCACCTTAGCCAGGCCGATACGGATGCGCTCGCCGCCAAGGCACCCGACTTCCTCGCCCTCGCTGTCGACGTCCTTAACGAGAACGGCCTCCGTGGCGAGGAGATCATCGCCAAGTACAAGAGCATCGCCGACTCCTACGTGAAGGGGCAATAGGCGCTTTGGCTTTGCGCGGGCGCACCGGACGTCGGTGCGCCCGCGCCGTTTCGAACGCCCGGTCGAACGGCGCCGATCGGATCCGAGCCCCGGAGATCCCATGAGTGGCCTGGCGCGATACCTGAACAGAATTCTGGAATTGGCATCCATGGTCGGCGCCCTCGCGCTGATGGCCATCTCCGTGCTCGTCAGCGTGGATGTCGCGCTGCGCTGCCTAACCGGCCGATCGATCGTCGGCGTATTCGAGGTATCGAGCGTTCTTCTCGTCATGGCGACGTTCCTGCCACTCGGCCTCGTCTTGTTCCGACAACAGCAGCTGCGCGTCGACATCGTGTTCGAATGGGCGCAGGGACGCCTTTCCTCGCTGCTGACAATGGTCGACGTGGCGACCGGCCTCATCGTGTTCGGCCTACTGCTCTGGATTGCGACCGAGGAATTCCAGAAAGCCTACAACGGCAGGTTTCTACTCCGCGGCATGATCGAGATCCCGACTTGGATCCCACTCGCCATGATCTGGGCAGGCGCGGCTTTCGCCTTGCTCACATTGGTATTCCAAGGGGTGCAGATCGTGCTGCGGTTTGCCGGCCGCGAGGACGGGTCCGCCGACGGCGACGAGAAAACGGCGGAGGACTGAGATGGACGCCGGAACCTTGTCGCTTGTCGTCGCCATGGTGCTCCTCGTGAGCCTCCTGGCTGCGGGCGTACACATCGGCGCGGCTCTGGCTCTGGTCGGTATCGTCGGATCCTATGTGTTCCTGGGCAACTGGACTTCGGGCCTCAACCTGCTGCTTCTGCATGCCGTGGACATATCCAGTTCCTACACGATGATGGTGATCCCGCTGTTCATCCTGATGGGATCGCTGGCGTCGTCGGCGGGCATAACGAAGGAGTTGTTCTCGCTCTTCTATCGCAATTTCGGGCGTCTTCCCGGCGGCGTGGCCGTGGCGACCATCGGTACCTGTGCCGGCATGGCGGCGATCACCGGGTCGAGTGTGGCGACCTCCGGGGCGATGAGCCGCATCGCGCTGCCGGAGCTTCGCAGGTTCGGCTACGACGAACGGATGTCTACCGGTGCGATTGCGACCGGAGGAACGCTGTCGATCATGATCCCGCCAAGCATCACGCTCGTGCTCTATGCGATCTTCGCGCAGCAGTCGGTAGGTAAGATGCTGGTGGCCGGCATCGTGCCAGGTCTGTTGCTCGCGGCGGGCTATATCGCACTGATTATCGTGCGATGCCGGATTGATCCGCGACTCGGGCCACCCGGGCCGCGCTTCCCGTGGAACGAGCGCTTCGTGAGCCTGCCTGCGGTCCTGCCGTTTCTGCTTGTCGTGGCCAGTGTCATCATGGGCATTCTCTTTGGCATCTGGACGCCGGTGGAATCCGCGGCCGTCGCCGTGGTTCTCGTCACACTGATCTGCGTTCTGCAAAAGCGCCTCGATTTCCGGCGGTTCTTCACTGCGTGCCGGGATGCGGTCAACATGTCGGCCTCGGTCTTCATTGTTGTCATCGGATCGATGGTCTTCAGCGGCTTCTTGGCGCTCAACGGCTTCAGCGATCTGATAGCCGAATCGATTCTCGAGATGGGGTTGGGCCCGTTTGCGCTGCTGCTGCTGCTGATGGCGATCTACATCTTCCTCGGCATGTTCATGGAGGTGTCGAGCCTTCTTGCTCTGACCATACCGCTGGTGATGCCGATCGTTCAGACCGTCGGCTGGAATCCAATCTGGTTTGGCGTCATTGTCGTTTCGCTGATGGAGGTCGCAATCGTCACGCCACCGGTTGGGCTCAACCTCTACGCGGTCAAAGCTGCTGCGCCCGGAGTTAGCCTCAAGACCATCTATGTCGGTGCGGCGCAGTTTTGGATCGTCAACGTGCTGCTTATCCTGCTTATGTTCGCATTTCCGCAGATCGCCCTTATCTTGCCGAACATGCAGTGAGCAACGCACTCCGTGAGACTGGGTGGAAATCCCGGCAATGGCTCAATTGCGGCTAGTCCGGACTTTCGTGGAAGTTGCGCGCACCGGTAGTTTCACGCTGGCCGCCCGCAATCTCCACATCTCGCGCTCGAGCGTGTCGAAACAGGTCAGAATGCTCGAGCGGGAATTGGGCGTTCCTCTCCTCATGCGGTCCACGCACCATGTCGCGCCGACGCAGGCCGGTATGGTCTTGCTCGAAGGCGGCGTCCGGCTGCTGCGAAACTACGAGCATCTGGAAGGTGACGTGCGCGCCGGATCCAGGGACCTGCGCGGACAGTTGACGGTCGGCGTTCCGCCGGCCTTCGGAGCGCATCATCTGATACCTGCCGTCCACGCCTTTACCGCTCTCCATGCGGACGTCAACGTCTCTCTGCGGCTCGACGATGGCAATCTTGACCTGGTTCGAGACGGTCTCGACATCTCGCTGCGGATCGCCCCCGAGCTAAAGGATGCCAGCTATGTCTCTCGCATCCTTGCGAAAGTGCCGCAGTGTCTTGTCGCAGCGCCCGAATACCTGACCGTGCATGGCATGCCGAAGGCACTCGATGACCTGCGTCGCCACAACTGTCTTGTGCATTCCCTGAAGTCTCCGACCGGCATCTGGACCTTCGGTGAAGGGGCTGGGAGCGTGGGGGTTCCCGTTACCGGGAGCATTCGCTCCAATTTCGGCTCGGCCCTTCACATGGCAACCCTGCTGGGAGCCGGAATTTCGATGCACCCGTTCTATATGGTGAGCGCCGACATCGAACAGGGCAGGCTACGAGTGGTGCTGCCAGACGGGCCACGGCCCGTCGGCCTGTCGATACATGCGATATACGTGAACCGAAACATCCCGCGGCTTGTGCGTACCTTCCTCGAGTTTTTGGTCGAGCACTTTGCAGACGGGTTCGAGCCACTCCCCATAGATCGGACAGGTCCCGGAGTAAAATAAGCCAATCTCGCGCGAACGGAACTCGCATACATGCCGATGGTGCCGGTCCTGGCCATCTGGGGGTCCTGACCCGAGGAACTGATCCGGTCCGAATGCGAGTTTTCGGGCCCTATCCAGACGATGGAGGAGTGTCCAAAGGCCGAAGAGGCGACTCGCTGACGAGCAGATTGCCTCTGCGCCGAGACAGGCGGAAGCGGGGACGACGGTTGGCGAGATCTGCCGCAAAATGGGCGTTGTGGAAGCCACGTTCTATCGATGGAAGAAGATTTGTGCTGGCATGGGCGTTTCGGAGATCCGGCGGCTGAAGCAGCTTGAGGAGGAGTGAACAGCCCCGCGTTTTCTAGACGCCCTCGGTTTTCATTTTCTGCTGCTGTTCGAATTGGACGGGCGACAGTATCCCGTTTCTGACATGCTTTCGTTTCGGGTTGTAGAACATCTCGATGTAGTCGAACACGTCCTGCCGTGCGTCGGCTCGGGTCCTGTAGGTTCGACGCCGTATCCGCTCCCGCTCGAGCAGGTTGAAGACACTCTCGGCGACAGCATTGTCGTGGCAGTTGCCGCGCCGCGCGGCGAGAGCTGCGTGGCGGTTCAAGCCATTCTCCCCTACCAGCCGAGGGATCGGCGCACGGTTTCCGCTGCGGCGAGCATTCGCCGTAGATGGGCCGGCTCCTTCTTGCCGATCATCTGTGGCGTTAGCCCCGCCATCGAGAGCGCACAGACGATTTGGCCGTCGGCGTCGAGAACGGGCACCGCGAGTGCGGCCAGGCCGAGTGACACGTCGTCTGCGGCGAACTCCCAGCCTCGCGCGCGGATCACCTGCAGATGCGCCCGCAGTTCCTCGGGATCGGTCGTAGCGGCCGGAGTCATGGCCTCGAGCGGCCGCGACAGCATCGCATCGACCTCCTCGTCGGACTGATACGCCAGCAGCAGCTTCGGCGCACCACCGCTGTTGATCGGCAACGTTCCGCCAATCGGCCACCAGCGCACTTCCATGCCCTGCATGTCGTGCAGGCGCTCAAGGCACAGCGCGGAATGATCGCGATAGACGGACAGGAAAGTCGTCAGATGCAGTTCCGCGGCGATGTCAGCCAGTACGGGCACGGCGATGGACCGCAGATCGAAGTCGTCGATGACATTGACCGCGAGGGCCCGGACCGCGCGCCCTAGGCCGTAGCGCTGGTTCACTGGATCCTGCACCACGAAACCGCAATTCATCAACGTCACCAGAAGGCGTCGGGTCGTTCCCTTGTCGAGGCCCGCGGCCGATGCGACCTCCGAAAGGGTCTGAAGCGGCCGTAGTCCGAATGTCTTGAGTATGTCGGTCGCGCGCACGACCGCCCGGACATTCATGCCGTGCGTCGCGCCTGCCGCCGCGCCCTTGCCCGAAACCCCCATTTCGCCTCGCTCTCCTTTTTCTCGTCCGTGTAGCTCGCGGCGCCGCTTCGACGCCAGAGGGTGCACCATTCGCCCGGCTCTTACCGCAAAAAAGCACAAGTGGACCATTTCGCATAGCGAAATGAATTTTGTAGATTGACATAAATATTACGCGCGTGCTTCTATCCCGAGCAACAAGAAAGACATGACTAGGGATAACGGGAGACGTGCGAGGTGGCCCATTGGCGCATCGGGAACGTGATCGTGGAACGGGTTGAGGAGTTCTCTTCTCCCGGGTATCCGCCGTCCCTTCAGTTCCCCGACTACGATCCGGCGATCTTCGACGCGTTCCCGGAACTGCGCGAGATGGATCGGCTCGATCCCGAGACCGGCCGAACCTATGCATCGATCCACACATGGCTAATGAGGGTCGGCGACGAGATCATCCTCGTCGACACCGCGACCGGTAACGACAAGCCCCGCACCGACCCGAAGTTCGAGCGGTTCCACCTGCTGAATTCCCCCGCCTATCTCGATCATCTGGCCGCGGCCGGGGTGAAGCCGGAAGACGTGACGATCGTCGTCAACACCCACATGCACGTCGATCATTCGGGCTGGAACACGCGGCTCGAGGATGGCCGCTGGGTGCCGACCTTCCCGAACGCGCGCTATGTTTTCGGTGCCGAGGAATACAAGAACTGGCAGCCCGGCGGCGTAACCGCGATGGCCCAGCCCGAAGGCGTTCCGGTGATCGAGGATTCGATCGAGCCGATCGTCGAGGCCGGCCTGGTGGAATGGGTCGGCGACGGCGACGCGCTGATGCCGGGCATCACCTTCCATGCGGCGCCCGGCCACACGTCCGGCCAGCTCATCATGCAGGTCGAATCCGCCGGCGACACGGCGATCTTTACCGCCGACTGCATGCACCGCGCCATGCAGATCTACCAGCCGACGCTGAACTGTTTTCTTTGCGAGAATAACGACCTGGCCCCGATCACCCGGGCGAAGGTGCTGGAGCGCTGCGCGCAGCGCGAGGCGCTGATCTTCCCGGCTCATTTCGGCGCACCCCACGCCGGGCGCATCAAGCGTCGCAACGACCCCGACGGCGGCTATCGCTTCGAACCCGTCGACCCTGAAGACTGACCGGACCACGGAACAATGACCGCATCCCTCGATACCCTCGAAACGACCCATCCCGGCATCGCCGCCCTGGCCGCCGCTCTCGGCGACGCGGTCATGGCCGACGACGCGACCCGCGCCTACTACGCCAACGACATCTTCTGGCAGCCGGGAATCCGCCCGCTTGCCGTGGTGATGCCGGGATCTGCGGCGGATGCGGCGACGGCGGTGCGGATCGCCACCGAAAGCGGCATCGCCGTGGTGCCGCGCGGCGGTGGCATGTCCTACACAAAGGGATATCTGCCGGCGCAGGAGGAGGCGATCGTCATCGACGCCCGCAAGCTGGACGACGTGATCGAGGTCAATTCCGACGATCTCTACATCACGGTCGGGGCCGGCTGCACATGGGCGAAGCTCAACGAAGCGCTTGAAGGCACGGGCCTTCGGACCGGCTACTGGGGTCCACTGTCCGGCGTCAACGCGACGGTCGGCGGGGCGCTGTCCCAGAACAGCGCCTTTTTCGGTTCAACCCTCAACGCCACCGTCGCCGAATCAGTGATCGGCGTGACGGTTGTGCTCGCGGACGGGACGGTCGTGAAGACCGGCTCCGGCGGACGGGCCAATGCCCGGCCGTTCACGCGCGAGGGCGGCCCCGACATGACCGGCATCTTCCTCGGCGACAACGGGGCGATGGGGCTCAAGGTGTCCGCGACGCTTCGCCTGTGGCCCCGGCCCGAGGCGGTCGGCTACCTGTCCTTCGGGTTCAAGACCAGCATAGACCTGGCGGCAGCCCAGGTGGCCATGGCGCGCGAGCGGCTCGTGTCCGAGGGCTTCGGTATCGACCGGACGAAGGCATCCCATTCAGCCAGCGTCAATCGCATTTCGGACGGCCTGAAGACGTTGGGCAACGTCGCCAAGGCCGGAAAGACACTGATCGGTGGCCTGAAGGATGCCGCAGCGGTCGCCGCCGGCGGCGCAAACTTCCTCAAGCAGCACGAATACACGCTGCATCTTGTTCTCGAAGCCCGCAATGAAGACGAATTGAAGACCTCTATGAAGCGGGCGCGCGAGATTGGCAACACCTACGGCGTCGAGATCGAGAACACCGTGCCAAAGGTGATGCGGTCGAAGCCGTTCAGCCCGGTCCGCGGCATGCTCGGCCTCGACGGCGAGCGCTGGGTGCCGATCCACGCTGTCTTCCCGCTCGGCGACTGGAAGAAGGTCGTCGAGGCGAACGACGCCTTCTTCGCGGAGAAGAGAGACTTCATGGAGCGTCACGGGATCGTCTACTCCGTGATGTTCCTGACGGTGGGCGGCGAGTTCTTCATCGAGCCGGCCTTCTATTGGCACGACGAGATCACGCCTCTTCACGCCAAGAGCGTCGGGGAGGATGTGGTCAGGAAGTGGATCGACCGCCCGGCGAACGTTGCCACACGCGAGGCAGTGGTCGAGCTGCGCGACGCGACGCAGGACCTCTACATCAGCCTCGGCGGCGTCAACTGGCAGGTCGCGCGGGACTATCCCTACAAGTCGGTGCTCTCCCCGGAAACCTGGACCCTGCTGGAAAGCCTCAAGCGGGCACTCGACCCGAAGGGCCTGATGAATCCGGGCTCGCTGGAACTGGCGGCACCCGTTCGCACCGACTGACCCAAGCCAAGACGGACGGCGCCGATCCGGGAGGCGTCCGCAGGAGGAAACCATGGGCTATACCATTACCGAGAAGATCCTCGCGCGCGCCGCCGGCCGGGATGCGGTCAAGGCGGGCGACGAGATCATGGCCAAGCCGGACTTCGTGCTGGCCTACGACTTCCCTGGCTACACCGACGTCTACTTCAGGCAGATGAAGGAGGAGTTCGGCATCGACAGGGTCGCCGAGCCGGAGCGGTTTGGCATCTTCATCGATCACATGGTGCCGGTCGCCACGCCGAAGGAAGAGGAACTGCACCAGGGCACACGCGCCTGGTGTGCGGAAAACGGCGTCGAACTGTTCGAGCGCCGCGGCATTGGCCATCAGGTCGCCGCCGAGGTCGGCTACGCGACGCCCGGCGCCTTCGTCGTTCATTTCGACGGTCACATCAGCCAGCTCGGCACGTTCGGAACGCTCGGAATCGGCATGCGCCGCAACGTCCTGGAAGCGTTCGTGCGCGAGAAGGTCTCGATCCGCGTGCCGCATACGGTCCGGATCAACCTGCACGGCAGGCTGCAGCCCGGCGTGATGGCCCGCGATGTGTTCCACCACATGGTACGCGTCCTGGGTCCGGCCTCCTGCCGCTTCCAGGTTCTGGAACTCGGCGGCGACGGCCTGGAACACCTGACGACCGAGGGCATCCAGTCGATTACCTGCCTTGCCATGTTCACCGGCGCGCTGACTGCGATCGTCAACCCGGACAAGCAGCGTCTCGACTACGCCCTGCCGCGTGCCCGCAAGAAACTCGAGCCGGTCTACTCCGACCCTGACGCCGAGTACGCGGCGGTTCACGATATCGATCTGTCCGATCTCGAGCCGATTGTGGTCGTGCCGCCGACGCCGGCGAATACCCGCAACCTGTCCGAGTATGTCGGACTGGATGTTCAGAACGGCTATCTCGGCTCCTGCGCCTCCGGCAGGCTCGAAGACATGGAGATAGCGGCGCGCATCCTGAAAGGCCGGCAGGTCAAGTCGGGCTTCATGCTGAATGTCATCCCGACGAGCCAGGAGATCATGGCCGAAGCCGCGCGGCGCGGCTACGTCTCTACCCTCGTCGAGGCGGGCGCCTTCGTTTCTTCGTCGAGCTGCGACTACTGCTTCGGCCGCATCGCGACGATGACCGAAGGCCAGCGGGCGGTGTCCACCGGCACGCTGAATGTGAAGGGTCGGATGGGCAGCCCCGACTCGGAAATCTACCTGTGCAACGCGGCGACGGTGGCGGCCTCGGCGATAGAGGGCCGGATCGCCGACCCGCGCAAATACCTGTGAGGGCCGCCATGACGCTGAAGAACCTCAAGGGCCGCGTCGCCTTCATCTTCGAAGAGGACGACTTCGACGTCGACCAGATCGTCGGCGTGAAGAACATCAAGATCCAGGACGTCGACGAGCTCGCGTCCTACGCGATGAACGCCTACGACCCGGATTTCGCCAAGTCGGTTAGGCCCGGAGACCTGATCGTCGGCGGCCACAACTTCGGCTACGGCCATCCGCACTATCCGCCGATGAAGGCGCTGCGCCACCTCGGGATTTCCGGCGTCATCGCGGAGTCCTTCTCGCCGGGCTACTGGCGCGGCGAGATCTCGATGGGGTTCCCGCAGGCGAGCTGCCCGGGCATCCGCGAACTCGTCAGCCGCTGGGATGAGATCGAGGTCGACTGGCAGGCGGGCGTCGTCCGCAACCTGACCAGCGGCACCGAACTGCCGTTCGAACCGCTCGCTAGGGCAGATGCACAGATGCTCGAGGCCGGTGGCCTCGTTCCTTACCTCAAGCAGACCCCGGCGTCCTGATCGCCGGACCAGGAGACAGACGACCATGGCACGATCCGCTGATTTCAAATCGCGCGTACTCGCCCAGAAGACGGTCTGGGCGGCCGGCGCCTTCGACGCCTTGTCGGCGAAGTACATCCAGAAGGCTGGATTCGACGCCCTGCTGACCTCGGGCTTCGGCATTGCGGCCTCGTTCCTCGGCCAGCCCGATGCCGAGCTCTACACGATGTCTGAAAACCTCAGCGTCACCGGCAACGTGGTCAATGCGGTAGACATTCCCGTCATCGCCGACATCGACACCGGCTACGGCAATGCCATCAACGTTATGCGCACCGTTCGCGAGTTCGAGCGCGCCGGGGTGTCCGCCGTCATCCTCGAGGATCAGGTCGCGCCCAAGCGCTGCCCGATCTGCGTCGCCGGCGTCGAGGTGATTCCGCTCGACGAGGGCATCTCCAAGATCGAGGCCGCCGTCGCCGCCCGGCAAGATCCGAACATGCTCATCATCGCCCGCACCGACGTGGTCGATGCGGCCGAGGCGATCGAGCGCGGCAAGGCCTACGTGAAGGCCGGCGCCGACATCATCCAGCCGATCTCCAAGTGCTTCAGCTCGATCGACGGCCTGCGCGCGATGCGGGCCGGCTGCGGTGTGCCGCTGTCCCTCCAGGTGCTCGGCTGGCTCGAGCAAGACCTGTCGCCAGAGGAGATCGAGGAAGTCGCGGGCGTCGCCACCTTCCCGCTCGTGCCGTTGATGACGGCCGCCCGCGCCATGCAGGAAAATCTCGAGGTTCTCGCCAGGACGCGCAGCTCCAGGAACCTTCCGCACAAGGTCACCGACCACAAGGAATTCATCGACTTCATCGGCTTCACGAGGGTCGAGGAGCTTCAGCTCAAGTATCTGCGCGCTGGCTGACGCGCGCCCGATAAAACCTCATCGCAGCCAGTCCCCAAGGAGGAGACAAATGAAACTTGGTAAACTGCTTCTGGCGGCGACCGCCGCCACATTTCTGGCCGGCGCGGCAACGGCGCAAGCCGAAGACAAGGCGCCGGTCCGGATCGGCACGATCGCGCCGCTGTCCGGCGCAGGCGCCTTCGACGGCCAGCTCGCCGTCGAAGGCATGGAAGCCATGGTCGCGATCGTCAACGACAACGGCGGCGTCCTCGGCGGCCGCAAGCTCGAGCTCATCAAGTACGACGACAAGGGCAATCCGGAAGAAGGCGTGTCGGCTGCCAAGCGCGCGCTCGAGCAGGACGACGTCGACGTGATCGTCGGCGGCTGGTTCTCCTCCGTGGCCCTGACCATGAAGGAGGTGACGCGTGATCGGATCATCAACATCATGACCAGCACGCAGCATCCCAACACGACCAAGGAAGGCCACAAGTTCCTGTTCCGGCTCAATGCGACGTCGGGGATGATGTCGGACACGTACTCGAAGTTCATCTGCGACAAGATGGGCATCAAGAACATTGCCTTCATCACCATCAACGACGACTACGGACGTCTCGAGGTTGAGAACTACAAGAAGCTGCTCGGTGCCTGCGGTATCGAGGTGCTCGGCAACGAGTTCTACAACAAGGAAGACACCGACTTCACGACGGCCCTGACCAAGCTGAAGGCGCTGAACCCCGACGCCATCTACGTGTCGGCGATCAACACCGCGCAGGGTGCGACGATCTACCGCCAGATCAGGCAGACCGGCTACAAGGGCACCACCATCGCGTCCGCCGGCAACATGAACCCGAAGCTGGTGGAACTCTCCGGCCCGGCGCTTGAAGGCGTCTACTCTGTCTCCCTGTTCGCGCCCGACAGCAATAATCCGAAGCTCAAGGCCTGGGTTGAGCAGTACAACGAGATGTTCGACAACGAGCCTTCCTTCATCGGCTCGCTCGGCGCCCAGGCGGTCGAACTGCTCGCCGGTGCGATCGACGAAGCCGGCAGCGCCCGCGACTATGAAAAGATCGCCGCTGCGCTGCGCGGTCACTCGTGGGATACGCTCCTTGGCACGATCACCTTCGACGACATCGGTCAGGCGATGCAGAACATCTACCTGATCCAGGTCAAGGACGGGAAGATCACGTCCGTCAAGGGCTGATTCCACCTTCGTCCAGACGGGCTCGCGGCTGCGGTCGCGGGCCCCCCCGCCAGAGCGTGGAAGAAAAAAATGGACACCGTCGTACTGGCGCAGCAACTCACCAACGGCCTCGTGAACGGCATGACCTACGTGCTGATCGCGACCGGCCTCACCCTCGTCTTCGGTGTGCTGCATATCATCAATTTCGCGCACGGCGAATTCTACATGCTCGGTGCGTTCTTCACCTACTTCGCCGCGAAGCTCCTGGGCCTCGATTACATCTCGGCCGCCGTCGTCGCCACGCTCGGCGTCGCCGTCCTGGGCATCCTGGCCAACCGCCTGTTCTTCTGGCCCTTGAGACGCGAGCACGAGTTCACGGTCCTGCTGTCGAGCCTTGGCCTCGCCCTGCTGCTGACCAACGGCGGCGAGCTGCTTTTCGGTGCCGACCCGAAATATGTGAACAGCCCCTTTGCCGACAACGTCGTCGAGGTCGGCCAGCTGGTCGTCACCCAGCAGCGCGTCCTGATTTTCGGCGTGGGCGCCGTCGTCCTCGTCCTGCTCTACCTTTTCATCAAGCACACCCGCGTCGGCAAGATGATGCGCGCCACCGCACAAAACCCGGAGGGTGCGGCACTCACCGGCGTCAACATTCGCTTCGTCTACACCGTGACGTTCGTACTGGCGTGCGGCCTGGCCGCCCTGGCCGGCGCGCTGGTCGGTCCGACCGCGATGATCTTCCCGACAGTCGGCAGCTGGGCGGTGCTGAAGGGCTTCATCGTCGTCATTCTCGGCGGTCTCGGGTCCATCCCGGGCGCGCTAATCGGCGGCCTGCTGCTCGGCGTCGTCGAGTCGCTCGCCGGCGGCTACATCTCCCTCGGCTTCGCGCAGGCGATCGGCTACGCGATCATCATCGGCGTTCTGCTGTGGCGCCCCCAGGGTCTGTTCGGCACCGCGCAGAGGGCCTGATCGTGGGACGCTACTTTCCTCTTGTCGCGACGGCGGTCGCGATCGTGCTGCCGCTTCTGACGACCAACACCTACTTCCATCACCTGTTGGTGCTGTGGATGCTGTTCTCACTGCTGGCGCTGAGCCTCAACGTCATCATCGGCTACATCGGCGAGCTGAGTTTCGGCCACGCGGCCTTCTTCGGCATCGGCGCCTACGTCGCCGCGATCCTGGGCATGCACGCCGGACTGCCCGGCGTCGTCGAGCTGGTCCTCGCCGCAGCTATCGCGGGGGCCTTCGGCTTCGCGATCGGCTACGTGGCATTGAGGATCGTCGGGCCGCAGTTCGCGATCCTGACGCTCGGCTTCGGCTCGATCATCTACACGATTACCAACTACTGGGTGGACCTGACCCGCGGGCCGATGGGCATCTCCAACATCCAGCCCCTGAGTGTCAGTGGCGACTTCCTCGCCCTCACCGGCGCGCGCGGCTACTACTACGTCACGCTGTTCTTCGTGGTGGCTTTCGCCTACGCCTGCTACGCGCTGATGTCGAGCCGCACCGGACGCGCGTTCATCGCAACCCGCGAAAACGCGCCGCTCGCCTCTTCGCTTGGCATCGACGTGTTCCGCATGAAGCTCCTCGGCTTCGTCGTCGCGACGGCGGTCGCCGGCGTCGGTGGCGCGCTCTATGCCCACTATCTTACCGTGGTCACGCCCGACGTGATGAGCCTGCAGTACATGGCGGCTCTTATCATCATGGTCATCGTCGGCGGCCGCGGCACCATCGCCGGACCGATCATCGGCGCGCTGATCTACGTGGGCCTGCTGGAGGCGCTGCGCGCCGTCGGCCCCATGCGGCTCGTCATCTTCGCGGCCCTTCTGACCCTTTCGGTCATCTTCCTGCCGGGCGGCATCGTCAGCCTCTGGAAACGCTGGTTCGGCGAAAGCGAAGCCGCGACCCGGCCCGCCGAGGAAGGAGGCGCGTCATGAGTGACAAACCGATCCTCGAGGTAATCGGGCTGACCAAGTCGTTCGGCGGCCTCACCGCCGTCAGCGACGTCAGCCTGACTGTCGGCCTCGGCGAAATCCTCGGCGTCATCGGTCCGAACGGCGCCGGCAAGACGACGTTCTTCAACGTCATCGCGGGCTCCATGCCGCCGACGTCCGGAACGGTGCATTTCGAAGGAACCGACTGCACCGGCATGCGGGCCGACCACATGGCGCGCCTCGGCATGACGCGGACCTTCCAGATCACCAGCCTGTTCCCGGCGCTGTCGGCCTTCGACAATGTCAGGGCAGCGACCTATCGCACCAAGTCGACAGGCTGGATCGCCTCGATCATGCGCAGCGCCGCCTACCGCTCGGAGGAAGCGACGGTGAGCGACTCGGCGATGGAGGCGTTGCGGTTCGTCGAACTCGACAAGCGCGCGCATGTCATGGCCGACGCCCTCTCCTATGGCGAACAGCGGCGGCTCGAGATCGCCATCGCGCTTGCCGCCGAGCCGCGTCTGCTGCTGCTCGACGAACCGGCCGCCGGCATGAACCCGGAGGAGGGCCAGCGCCTGGTCGGTATGATCAAGAAGATCCGCGACCGCGGCGTCAGCATTCTACTCGTTGAGCATCACATGCGCGTCGTCATGGGTGTCTGCGATCGCGTCGTCGTCATCGACCACGGAATCAAGATCGCCGAGGGCGCGCCTTCGGAGGTCGTCAACAATCCGGACGTCATCCGGGTCTATCTCGGTCGGGAGGCGGTCAGTGCTTGAGGTCAAAGACATCGTGGTGCGTTACGGGCGCCGCGAAGTGATCCACGGCCTGTCGCTGTCGGTCGGCGAAGGAGAGGTGGTCACGCTTGTCGGCTCCAACGGCGCGGGCAAGACGACCACATTGAAATCGGTTTCGGGATTGCTGCGACCCGTCTCCGGATCGGTCGTCTTCGACGGTGAGCGCATCGACACGATGCAACCGCACGAGATTATCGCCCACGGCGTCGTCCAGGTGCCCGAAGGTCGGCTGCTGTTTCCCGAGATGAGCGTCGCGGAGCACATCGAGCTCGGCGCGATACGGGCACGCGAGGGTGGCCGCAGCTATTCGGAACGCGTCGACTGGATCCACGAGATGTTCCCGATCCTCCTGGAGCGGCGGGACCAGAAGGCCGGCACGCTGTCGGGTGGACAGCAGCAGATGCTGGCGATCGCCCGCGGCCTGATGGCCAACCCGCGCTGCCTGATGCTGGACGAGCCCTCGCTCGGTCTCGCGCCCGTCATGGTCGACCAGCTCGCCGACGCCATCCGCAGCCTGCACGAAACCGGGATCAGCATCCTGCTCGTCGAGCAGCGCGTCGATCTCGCCCTTCGCCTCGCCCAGCGCGGCTACGTCCTGGAAACCGGCCGAGTTGTCCTCGAGGACCGGGCGGACGCGCTGCTCGAGGATCCGCGCGTCAAGGCCGCCTATCTCGGCGCATAAGGCTGGAAGCGATGTCCGATCCCGTTCCCCACTATGTCTCGACGCCGCGCGGCCAGGTCCGGATCTGGCTCGCGGGTGAAGGACCAAACCTCGTTGCGCTTGCAGGGCTGACCACCGCCGCATCCAGTCTGGCGCGGCGCCTTTCCACGCTCTGTCCGGACTGGCGCATCACCGTCGTCGAGCTCCCGGGTATCGGCGGATCGTCGACCGCTTCGGGCGAGACCGTCGACGCCGCGGCGCGGACGCTCGCCGATGCGCTGGCGTGGCTCGGCGATGAACCGCTTGTGCTCGTCGGGTCCGAACTCGCCTGCGCCGTCGCGGCCCTCTTGAGGACGATCCTGGCCGGTGGCCCGCCAGTGGCGGCCCTGTTCGTGGGTGCGGATACGGCGGCGGCCTGGGCGAAGGCGGGGATCGATCCCGGCGATCTGGCGCCACGACAGGATGGGACGCACCTCCAGGCCCTGTGGGCATTTCTCCGCGACCGGCACCTTCTTGAACCCTCCAATCCGGGCCTTCCCGCGACCGAAGGCGAGCCTCTGCCGAGCGATACCGAACTGTCGGAGGCGTTCGTGGCGGCGGCTGTGGCCCCGCGCCGCTTCGCGGACATGTGGCGGGCCTGTGCGAACGCGATGGGCGGGGCGGTCGGTACCGGCATCACGACGATATCCCGCACCGCCGATCTTCCTGCAGCCCTCGCCCGGCTCGACCTGCCGACAGCCGACACGGCGCCGCCGAGGACGGCGCCTGGCCCGGACGGTACGATCTGGCACGAGTACGTTGAAACCCGTCGCGGCCGGCAGCACCTGCGCCGCGCCGGAGCCGCGGGCACGCCGCTCCTCGTCATCCCAACGGGAGGTGGGTCCTCGGCGCAGTTCGCTCCGGTCGTTACCGGGCTGGCGACCGGCCGCCAGGTCTTCGCGGTCGACTATTTCGGCAACGGGCTCTCCGACAAGCCGGCGGGGCCTGTCTCCATCGAGACGCTCGCCCAGGACATGATAGCCCTGCTCGATGCGATGGGCCTCTCCCAGGTCGACGTCTGGGGGTCACATACCGGCTCGCTCGTCGCGCTCGAGCTTGCCGTGATCGCGCCGGACCGGGTGCGCCGCCTGGTGCTGGAAGGCCCCGTCTTCATCTCGCAGGATTTCCAGGACGACCTGCTCGCGAACTACTTCCCTGAGATCCGGCCGGACAAGTGGGGCCTGCATCTGCCGCTGGTCTGGAACTGGCGCCGCGACCTGTTCATGTTCTGGCCATGGTACCGAGTCGATCGCTGCGCGGCGCGGGCTCTCGGCGTGCCGAGCGCCGACGAGCTGCACAAATACGCGATCGGCATACTGGAAAGCGGCGAGACCTACGACGGCGCATACCGGTCGGCCTTCTCCTACGACACGCGTGCCCGTATCCCGCTGCTTGAGCGCCCGGCCCTCGTCTGCGCCGGCCCGGACGACATGCTGAAGGACGGATTGCCGGAAGCGAAGGTGCTCGGTCCGGAGGCCTTCGTGATCGTCGAAGAGACGCTGACAACCGTCTGGTGGCCCGATCCCGAGCCGGCCGCCGCGGCGCAAACGCTGGCGATGTATGACGCGTTTCTGACGGGGACCGCCTCCTGATTTCCAGGAAGCGCCGGTCGAGCCGGAGCGATCCGCACCCCCAAGCGTATCCCGGCCGTTGAATCTCCCGGCGACGATCGGGCGTCGTGGTCTGCGCGAAGTGCGGCGTGTCGCCGGCGTGCAATGAACGAGCCTCAGAAGGCCGGAGATATGCCTGACCCGAGCGCTTTCGGACCAGACGAGGCCCGACCAGACACGCCGGATGCTTTTTCAGCCGTCCGGACTTAGACCTCTCCGCTTTCTCGAGATAGCCCCGCCGCGGACGTAATCCTTCCCGACCGTAGCGCCACCGGTGAAGTCATGCTCAGCGCATGGCCGCTGGACGACGCGCGTCGGAGATATCCGCCGGACCCATATCGTCTGATTGGCGCGAACACCGGCCAGCACGTGCAACCCGCTCTGCTGCCCCGGAAGAGGACCGGGGTCGCCGCCGGCTGCCCTGCCGGTAGCGGGATTCTCCGACGTTGTCTTTGTCGAACTCCCGGCCGCCTCCCTCTCATTTCCTTGGTTTGGGTGGTTCATTATACGAACCAAAGATTGTCTGTTGACACAATATTCGTACATCGATAGGCTCGAATATACAGTCAAATGTAACGACGAAATGGCACATCTGCGTATAAAACGGGAGGAAATAGCATGAGAAAGATAGGATATGCGCTTGCCGCATCAATTACACTCGCCGCTGCGGCAATTACCCCAAATGTATCTAATGCCCAGGATGGTAATTCGGTCAAAATTGGCCTCATACTTCCCCTCAGCGGCGCGGGAACATTTGAAGGGCAACTGGGCACCGAAGGCGCCAGAACCGTCGTCGATATGATCAACGAAGACGGCGGCATTCTGGGGGGGCGCAAGGTCGAGATCGTCGAGTACGACGACAAGTCTTCGCCGGAAGAAGGGTCGAGCGCCGCACGCAGGGCGATGGATCAGGACGGGGTCGATGCCATCGTCGGCAATATGTTCTCTCCCGTCGCGCTCGCGATGAAGGAGGTCACCCGGGACAAGATCCTTCATGTCGCAATCGCGCCCCAGCACCCCAACGTGACCAAGGAGGGTCACAAGTGGCTCTTCCGGATGAACGAGACGACACTGATGCGGGGGGCGAATTTCTCGAAGTTCATCTGCGAGAACATGGAGCTGAAGTCGGTCGCCATCCTCGCGATAAACGACGACTATGGCAGAAACGACGCTGGGAATTTTGAGAAGTACTTCACCGATTGCGGAATTGAAGTGAAAGGCGTCGAGTTCTTTCAGAAGACCGATACCGATTTTACCGTCCAGGTGAGCAAGATCCGGGGCATCGGCCCCGATGGTGTCTATGTCGCCGCAAATGCGATCTCGCAGGGCGCCACGATCTACAAGCAGCTCAAGCAGCTGGGATACCGCGGCACCATCATTGCCTCTGGCGGCAATATCAGCCCGAAGCTCGTGGAACTTTCCGGATCGGCGATCGAAGGCGTGTTCAGCGTCTCGCCCTACGTCGAGGACCCGAATGACGCGCTCGCCGTCCGTTGGCGTGACGAATACGCCAAGCGGTTCAAGAACGAGACCTCGTTCGTCGCGGCACTGACCGCGGCCGGGATGGAAGTCGTCATAAAGGCGATGGACAAAGCCGGCACCTCGACGGACTACGACAAGATCGCCCAGACGATCCGCGACAACAAATGGGACACCGTTATCGGTCCCGTGACGTTCGACGACCGCGGCCAGGCCTACATCAACAGCTACATCGTCCAGGTCAACGACGGTCTGATCACGACGCACTCCCGAGCCAACTGAGCTCGACTGGGACGGGAAGCATCCCGTCCCGCTTTTCTCCACGTGCGGGGGGCGCCATGTCCGTGATCGATATATTTCTTCAGCAGGTCGCCAATGGCATCGTGAACGGTGCGGGGTATGTGCTGATCGCCGTGGGGCTTTCCCTTGTGTTCGGCGTGCTGCGCATCGTGAATTTCGCCCATGGCGAGTTCTACATGCTCGGGGCCTTCATCACCTTCTACGTGATGGCGCTGCTCAATGTTCCCTACCTGGTGGCGGTGCTGCTTTCCACGGTCATCGTGGCCGCCATCGGGATATTGGCGAACCAGCTCCTGTTCAGGCCACTGCGCGGCGAGCATGAGTTCAGCGTGCTTATGGTGAGCCTGGCGCTCGGCCTCATCCTCGCCAATGGCGGCGAGGTCGTATTCGGTGCGGATCCGAAATTCGTCCCGACGCCTTACTCCGACATGATCGTGGAGCTCGGCGAGGTCTTTCTCACCGTCCAGCGCATAATCGTCGTGGCCGCCGCCATCGCGCTGGTCGGACTGATCTATCTGTTCATACGGTTCACCACCCTGCGCAAGATGATGCAGGCCACCGCCCAGAATCGCGATGGCGCCGCGCTGAGCGGGGTGAACATCGACCGGATATATGCATCGACGTTTGCGATCGCTTGCGGCTTGGCGGCCGCGTCCGGAGCGCTGCTTGGGCCCACCGCGGCGATATTTCCGACCATCGGCGAATGGGCCGTCATCAAGGGCTTCATCGTCGTGGTGCTCGGCGGACTGGGAAGCATGCCCGGCGCGGTTGTCGGCGGGCTTGCGCTGGGGGTGGTCGAGGCGCTCGGCGCGAATTACTTCGCGATCGCGTTCAAGGACGCCATCGGCTACGCGATCATCGTCTTCGTCCTTCTGTGGCGCCCCAATGGCCTCTTCGGCGCGAAGGCGGGCGAGCGATGACGGGCACGACTTCCTCAACCGTCGCCTGGGCGGGAATCGCCGCCCTTGGCCTGCTGCCGCTGCTTGGCCTCGGAAACTACATCCAGCACCTGCTCATCCTCTGGCTGCTGTTCTCGCTGATGGCCATCAGCCTCAATCTCATCGTCGGCTATCTCGGCGAACTGTCGTTCGGACATGCCGCGTTCTTCGGGATCGGCGCCTACGCCTCGGCCATGCCCGCCGTCTTTCTCGGCTACTCGTTCTGGGGTGGACTGGTGCTCGCGCCGATCGTCTCCGGCCTGTTCGGATTTGTTGTCGGCTACGTCGCACTGCGAGTGAAGGGCCCTCAGTTCGCTATCCTGACGCTCGGTTTCGGCGCCATCATCCACAGCGTGTGCATCAACTGGATCGACTTTACCAACGGTCCACTGGGCATCACGCGCGTGCCGCGTCCAGAGATTGCCTGGGCGCCATGGCTCGACTTCTCGAAGGCCGAGACCTACTACTATCTGGTTCTGGTGGTCGTCGCCTTCTTCCTCTACTTCTGCAACGCGTTGCTGTCGAGCAAGACCGGACGGGCCATCCTGGCCATTCGCGAGAATGACGTTCTCGCTGCCGCCGCCGGCATCAACGTCTTCGCATACAAGCTGCTGGCATTTGTCCTGGCCACCATGATGGTCGGCATCGCCGGCAGTCTCTATGCCCATTACATGGGCGTCATAACGCCCGACCTCATGACCCTCGCCTACATGGCGCCGATGATCGTCATGGTCATCGTCGGCGGCAAGGGAACGGTCGTCGGATCTCTGGTCGGCGCATTCGTCTATGTCGCGCTTCTTGAGGTACTGCGTGCCAGCGGCTCGATGCGGATGCTGGTGTTCGCCGTGCTGCTCGCGCTTTGCGTCATAGCCCTGCCGGGTGGCGTGGTCTCGCTGTGGCCCCGCCTGTTCGGGCAGCGCGCCGCAACAGGCAAGCGACGGTGATGCCATGGGCGCGCTTCTGGAAGTTGTCGGCCTCACACGCGCTTTCGGCGGCCTGTTCGCCGCCAGGGACGTTGCCTTCAAGGTTGCGGATGGCGAGGTCGTCGGACTGATCGGACCCAACGGGGCCGGCAAGACGACAGTGTTCAACATGATCGCGGGGCTTCTCAAGCCCACGTCCGGGCAGGTTCTGCTCGGCGGCCTGGATTGTACCGGTCTGCAGCCGCATCGTATGGCGCAGCTCGGGGTTGCACGTACCTTTCAGATCACGAGCCTGTTCCCGACGTTGACCGTCATGGACAATATCAGGGTCGGGATGCACAGGCGCATGATCGGGTCGGTCGTCGGATCCCTGCTGGGTACGGCCGCATACCGGCGCGAGGAAGAAAGCGCGCGATCCAAGGCCGCGGACATCCTCGACTTTCTCGGAATGTCCGGGCTGTCGGACAGGGAGGCGCAATTCCTTTCCTACGGCGACCAGCGCCGTCTGGAACTTGCGATCGCCCTGGCGGCCGAGCCGAAGCTGCTGCTGCTCGACGAGCCGGCGGCCGGCATGAGTCCGGACGAAAGCAGGCGGCTGATCGAACTCATCGGCAAGATCCGCCGAACAGGCGTCAGCGTCCTGCTGGTGGAACATCACATGAAGGTCGTCATGGGCGTTTGCGATCGGATCGCGGTCCTCGACCACGGCGTGGTGATCGCGCAAGGCCAACCGCACGAGGTGGCCAATGATCCCACTGTTGTAAGGGTCTATCTCGGACGCGAGACGGCCAATGCTTGAGGTATCGGGAATTACCGTCCGCTACGGTGTGCGAGAGGTGCTTTCGGACGTTTCGCTTCGTGTCGGCAAAGGAGAGATGGTCACCGTTATCGGTGCCAATGGCGCCGGCAAGACGACGTGTCTGCGCGCCATCTCCGGCCTCCTGAAGCCCGTTCGGGGAGCAATCACGTTCCAGGGCGAGCGTATCGATGCGCGGAAGCCGCATGAGCTTCTCTCTATGGGGATCGCCCACGTTCCGGAAGGACGCCTGCTCTTTCCCGAAATGACGGTCATGGAGCATCTCGAGCTGGGAGCCGTCCGTGCCCCTGCCGATGCGCCGCCCTACGCGCAGCGCCGCGAACGGTGCTTCGAACTATTCCCGCGCGTGAAGGAGCGCCAGCAACAACGCGCCGGTACGTTGAGCGGCGGCGAACAGCAGATGGTGGCGATCGCGCGCGGTCTGATGTCGGCGCCGAAACTCCTGATGCTCGATGAACCGTCCCTCGGCCTGGCGCCGGTCGTGGTCGACACTCTCGCCGACATCATCGTCGACCTCCACAAGCGGGGCCTGGGCATCCTGCTGGTCGAACAGAGAGTGGAGCTGGCGCTCAGGCTGGCGGATCGAGGCTATGTCCTGGAGACCGGGCGTGTCGTGCTGGAGGACTCTGCATCCTCACTTGTCGAAAACCCGGGGGTCAAACAGGCATTCCTGGGCGTATGAAATGGCGCAAGCCGCGAGAAGGTAATTACAATGGACAATCAGCAAAATCCCGTAGCGCACAAGGCGCCGGCGAAGCCGTGGAGAATCGGCGTCGACATCGGCGGAACCTTTACGGACATGATCCTCGTCGATGCGGCCGGCGACATGTTCGTGTTCAAGGAGCCATCGGTTCCATCCAATCCGGCGGAGGGCGTATTGGCGACGCTGGCCTCTGCGGAACGCCACTTTCGGTTCGGCCAATCGGAAATTCTGGCCGGCTGCGGCCTTTTCATCCATGGCTCGACGGTCGCTACCAACACGGTACTCGAACACAAAGGCGCCAAGGTCGGGCTCATCACCACGGAGGGCTTCCGGGACAGCCTGGAGATCAGGCGCGGCATCCGTTTCCATCAGTGGGACCATCGCGCGCCCTATCCGGAAGTGCTGGTGCCGCGCTATCTGCGTCGGCCGGTTGCTGGTCGTATAGACAGCAAGGGCGGCGAACGGATTCCTCTCGATCGGGAAGCGTTGGCCAGGGCGCTCGACGAGCTGGCCGGCGACGGAGTGGAGTCGCTCGCAGTCGCCCTCCTCAATGCCTACGTCAATCCCGTCCATGAGAAGGCCGCGGCCGAGGTCGTCGCCGAGAAGGGCGGCTTCGACTGGCTGTCCGTGTCGACCGACATCGCGCCGATCCTGGGTGAGTACGAGCGGACTTCGACGACCGTTCTGAACGCCTATATCGCGCCCCGTGTCGTCACCTACCTGAAGACCCTCAACGAGGCGCTGCAGAACAGAGGGCTGAGACGCCCGCTCCTGCTCGTGCAGAGCAACGGCGGCATGGTTTCGGTCGACCAGGTGACGGATCGCCCCGTCAATCTGGTTCTATCCGGGCCGGCCGCTGGCGTCGGTGCGCTGAACCTCCTCTCGGAAACCAGTGGCGACAACCTCATTTCCATGGAGATCGGCGGCACATCCTGTGATGTCATGATGCTGGTCGGCGGGCATGTGGCCGTCGGTGACGAACTGATCATCGACGAGTATCACGTCAGCATCCCGTCCATAGAAGTGCATACGGTGGGGGCCGGGGGCGGCACGATCGCCAGCGTCGATGCGGCGGGCATGCTGGTTGTCGGGCCGCAGGGGGCGGGCGCCAATCCGGGGCCGGCCTGCTACGGACTGGGCGGAACGGAGCCGACGGCCACCGATGCTCAGCTTGTCCTTGGCCGGCTGGCGGCCGGTCCCATTGGCGGCGAAGGTTCGATCGTCCTCGATGCGCAGAAGGCGCATCAGGTGGTCGAATCCAAGATCGCGAGGCCGCTCGGTCTCGACAAGACGTCCGCGGCGGCCGGAATCTTGCGCCTGCTGGAGCAACACCTGCTCCATGCCGTGGAACGTATCAGCACCGAGCGGGGCTACGACCCGAAGAACTTCACGCTTGTGGCCGCGGGTGGCGCGGGGCCGCTCCACGGCGCGTCGGTCGGCCGGATGATCGGCTGCAAATCGGTCTGCATTCCCCGCCTGGCGGGCGCTTTCTGCGCGTTGGGAATGCTCCATTCCAATCTCAGGCAGGATTTCTTCCAGGTCCTCTATCCGGTCCGGCTGGAAGACGCGGGCCCGCTAATCGCGAGGATATCCGCTGAGCTCGGACACAAGGCGGTCGCGGCGCTGGCCCGGCAGGGATTCGAGGAATCGACGGTGGTTCTGAAATGGGAGGCCGATTTGCGCTACCAAGGCCAGCTGTCCTCCGTGCGGATCGCCTTCGATCCCGAAGCGTTCGATACCGCGCAAGTCAGAGCGTCCTTCGAGGGCGAGTATCGCCGGCAGTTCGGCCACACCCAGCCCGAAGGCGCCATGGAGATCACCGCGCTGCGGGTCGCCGGTATCGGCACAATCCCACCGCTGATGCCGGCGGCGCGAACAGCGGCAACGGGGGAGCCGAAACCGCTGGAGGTGCGCGACGTCTATATCAACGACGAGGAGATGTGGCAGCCCACCCCTGTCTATGACGGCCGGGATCTCACTCCTGGCGTCCGCTTGTCAGGTCCGCTGATCGTTCGCGAACCGACCACGACCGTATTGGTGTCGGGGCGCGATCGTCTTTTCGTCGACGCTGCCGACAACTTCGTAATCGAGCTTAGCTAGGGGCCCCGGTACATGACCTACGATCCGATCACGCTGGCTCTGGTCCAGAACAGGCTCGACCACATATCGCGGCAGATGGGCTGGGTAATGTTGCGGACGGCGCGCAGCCCCATTTTCCAGAGCCATGATTTTTCCTGTTTCATTACCGGACCGACGGGATATCTCGTTTCACAGGCCGACGGCTGCCCGGTCCATACCGGCAGCGGTGGCTTTGCCGTGCGTGGGTTGTTGAAGGCCTTTGGAGAGGACATCCACGAGGGTGACGCGTTTCTACTCAACGATCCCTACCTGGCGGGGGGAAACCACCTGCCGGACTGGGTGATCGCGAGGCCGGTCTTTTCGCAGGGCACGGTCGTAGGCTTTACCTGCAATCGTGCACACCAGTCCGACATCGGCGGCGGCGCTGCGGGAACCTACAATCCGCTTGCGACGGAGATTTTCCACGAAGGCATTCGGCTGCCGCCGATCCGTGTGGTGGAGAGAGGCGAGATACGCAGAGACGTCTGGGACATGCTTCTCGCCAACACGCGCACGCCCCACCTCCTCGACGGTGACCTGCGTGCCATGCTCGGGTCTACGCAGATCGGCAGCGAGCGCGTTGCCGCAATCTTCGACGATCTCGGTCACGAGCAGGGAATGGCGTATCTCGACGGCATCCTCGACCATGCGGACCGTCGATTCCGCGCCGAGGTCGAGTCGTTGCCCGATGGGGTCTATGTCGGCGAGGAAGTGAGCAACAATGACTGCTTCACCCGGACCGAAATCCGCTACAGGGTCACCCTGACCGTCTCTGGCGATCAACTGACCGTGGACTTCACGGGCACGTCACCCCAGATCAAAGGCTTCAAGAACAGTTCCTTCGCCAACACGCATGCAGCGACCTATACGGGCCTGTCGTCGTTCTTCGATCCCGACCTGCCGAGGAACGAGGGAACGTTTCGCAGCGTGAAGCTGATCATTCCGTACGGATGTACGCTGAACCCGAAGCCGCCCGCGGCGACGACTTTTGCGACCGCCTTTCCTGCCCATGACATCATCCAGGCCTGCTGGAAGGCCTTGAGCCAAGCGGTTCCCTCCAAGACGGTTGCGGGCTGGGGCAAGGCGATCATACCGCTTTCCGCCGGTGTCGACGACGCCGGTGCGACGACCTACGTCCTCTATCACTGGAACGGCCTGTCCGGCGGCGGCGCCGTAATGAACCGCGATGGGCTCAACCAGATCGCACATCTTTCGACACTGGGCGGGCTGACGCTGCCCAATGTCGAGCTTTGGGAACAGCTCTATCCGATCCATGTCCACCGTCATGAGTTTCGCTGCGACGCCGCAGGACCGGGACAGTGGCGCGGTGGCACGGGCATCGAATACGAAGCCGACGTACTGACAGATGCCAACTACTCCTTCAGAGGCGAAGGGCTTTTCGATCCTTCCGGATTTGGCGCAGCCGGAGGGCTTGCGGGGGCTGCCGGGCAATGCACCACGTTCGACGGGACCGGCAAGGAATTCACGCCGCCGCAATACAGCCTTGTCGGGCTTCCGCCGGTCCGCATCGTACTCTCGTCTCCGGCCGGTGGCGGCGTCGGCAATCCATCGCACCGTGATTCGCAATGCGTGTTGCGCGATGTTCGCGACGGGATCGTCTCCGCGACGGCCGCGCAGTCGATATACAAGGTCGCGCTGGCTCCGGATGGACGATCTGTCGACGCGGAACGGACACGTGCATTGCGCGCGTCCGCCTGAAGGAGGCACGCGATGGCGGTCGGCGGCCGAAACCAGCAGATCTGTTTGCGGGCGCGACCGACCGGGAGACTGGACGGCTCGTGCTTCGGCTCGAGATATGTCGATGTGCCCGTGCCCGGCCAGGACGAGATCCTGGTGGCGATCGAGTTTGTGTCTGTCGACCCCTTTATGCGCGGCCACATGGTCGGCGTATATGACCACATCGCTCCCCAGGAACTGGACGAGCCTATCTTCGCCGGTGCCGTAGGAAAAGTGATCCGGTCGCGCAGTTCCCGGTTTCGCGAGGGTGATGTCGTCGAGGGCTATTTCGGATGGCAGCAATACGCCGCCGTCGGGGCTGTCGAGGCGCGGCGCGTGCCGGAAAGCACGCTGCCTGTCTCGACGGCCCTCGGCGTCCTGGGAATGACCGGGATGACCGCGTATTTCGGGATGCTCGACGTCGGCAGGCCCGTCGCGGGCGAGACGGTCGTTGTTTCCGGTGCCGCCGGTGCGGTCGGTTCGGTCGCGGGACAGATCGCCCGGCTGAAGGGCTGTCGCACCGTCGGCATCGTCGGTTCGGATGAGAAAGCCGAGTACATCATCCGGAAACTGGGATTCGACGCGGCGATCAACCACCGGACGGCCCTTGACCTTCATGAAGACCTGAAAGAAGCCTGCCCGGACCGCATTGACCTTTATTTCGACAATGTCGGTGGCCGGACATTCGACGCGGTCACGCGTTGGATGAATGTCGGATGTCGCTACGTCGTTTGCGGCCAGATCGCACAATATGAAGACGACGAACTGGACCGGGGCCCGCGGAATCTGAAAAACTTTGAGATCAGGAGGGCTCGACTTGAAGGATTTCGCGTCCTGGACTACAGGGCTCGGTATCAGGAAGGACTGGCGGCATTGGCGAAGTGGATCGAGGAGCGCCACATTCGTTTCGACGAAACGGTTTTCGAGGGGCTTGATAGTGCTCCGATGGCGCTTCTGAGCCTCTTCGAAGGCAGGCACGTCGGAAAGGTCGTCGTACGGGTCGGGTAAGAGGTAGCTTTGTCAGGTCAAGTCGACGACCAGCCTTCATCATCGAATGTCCGGGCCGTAGTGCGTGCTGTCGCCGTGCTGCGGGCTTTTTCAGTGGACCGCCCCCATCTGTCTCTGACGGAAGTCGTCAGGATCACCAAGCTGGACAAGGCGACGACGAGGAGGCTTCTGCTCACGCTGATCGGGCTTGATCTCGTGGTGCAGGATCAGCGTTCGCACGAATATTCCTTGAGCACGCGTATGCTCGATTTCGTTGAGGCGGTCCCGGTCTTCAACGGGCTGTCTGGCGAAGCCACTCCGTTCATGATGGATCTCGCCCACCACACCCAGACGACCGTCTTCCTATCTATCTACGAGCGGGGAGAGGCCGTTTGCATTGCGCGTGTGCAGGGCGATCGCGCCATTCTTGTTCGTTGGTGGAACGTAGGCGGCCGACAGGCGGTGAATACGGGTGCGGCGCCACGCGTGCTCTTTGCCTTCCAACCGCCGGACGAGATTGAAAGGCGGCTGGAAAGAGATGATTTCCCGAAGCTGACCCCCATGACGGAGACCAGCGTCGAACAATTGCGGGACAAGCTGGAACTCGTGAGATCGCGCGGTTGGGACGTCGCCGAGGACGATGTCGCGATCGGCCTCGCTGCCGCGGGCGTGCCCATATTCTCGAGAGACGGCCGTATCGCTGCCGCCCTCAGCATAGGGGGGCTGAAGGACAACATCATAGACTCCGGAAAGCCAAAATACCTGAAAGAGCTGACCGCCTGCGCGCGCAAGATTTCCGATATCATCAGATGACATCGCCGCTGCAGGAAATATATCCGCCCGGCGACAGATCACGGTTTCGCGCTTCATGACGCGATACCTTTCGCCGCCTCCAGTTCCGGTTGGAGGCCGGTGCGGAAGACGTCGTCGCTGGACCTGTAGCCGTTGCCAGTGCCGGCGAGGACGGATCGGCGAGATACGGACACGGCGGAGTGATGGTCGCCCGCGGTCCTGGCACGCGAGCGTCGCGCCGCATCTCGTCCCGCCCGTTGATCATTGGTGATGTCGCCGTTCCCGTGATCGCGCACAGGCGACAGGCCCCGCATGCGGTCATGTGCGCCAGCCGATATCGGGGCTTCGGGTCAGAAGAGCTTTCCTGGATTCATGATGCCCTGCGGGTCGAGGAGGGATTTGATCTGGCGCATGAGATCGAGTGCGACCGGATCTTTCGCGCTGCAGAGCCTGCGCACATTGCTCTGCCCGATCCCATGCTCGGCGCTGATGCTGCCACCGAGCGCGAGCGTTTCCCTGTCGACGATTTCGCCGGCCGTGCGAAAGGCGCGTTCGATCGACCCGCTGCCGTTGTAGCTGTCCCGGGGCAGGATAACGACGACATGGATGTTGCCGTCGCCAAGATGGCCAACATGATTGACCAATGCGTCTGGAAGAGCCGCTTTCAGCGCGGCCTCCACATTCCGGTTGAAGGCGGGGACCGCCGAAACCGGCACGGATGTATCGTGCGATACCGAGTACCCGGCCCTCATGTTTGCCTCGGTTACCGCGTGGCGGAGCGACCAGAAGGCCTTGCCTTGTGAAACCGATGCGGCAACGACCGCGTTCTCCACTCGACCGGCTTCGATGTCGGCGGCGAGAGCGCCTTCCAGCAGGCGCGGCAGATCGTTCGCGTCGCCGGTGTTGTCCACCTCCAGCAGGGCGTACCAGGCATGACCGGGTGGAAGCGGCGGCCGGGTTTCGGGGCACGTCTTGAGCACCAGGTCGTACTGACCGGCCGACATGACCTCGAAGTTGGCTATTCGTCCGCCGAACCGCACCGACAGTCGTCCAAGGATGTCCAGCGCCTTGTCCAGCGACCCAAGCGCGACGAAAGCCGTCGCCGTGGCCGGCATCCGCGGAAACAACCTGAGCACGGCGGCCGTGACGATGCCCAGCGTGCCCTCGGATCCGATCAGCAGATGTTTGAGGTCGTAGCCGGTATTGTCCTTTCGCAGTCGGTTCAGTCCCCGAAAGACCGCTCCGTTCGGAAGGACGGCTTCGATCCCCAGAACGAGATCGCGCATCGGTCCGTACCGCAGCACCGACGTTCCTCCGGCATTGGTGGCGATGTTGCCGCCTATCTGGCAACTGCCTTCGCTGCCGAGGGATAGCGGCAAGAGCCGATCAACCCTTTCCGCCGCGGCTTGGGCTGCGCCAAGGGTGCACCCGGCCTCGACTTCCAAGGTGCCGTCGACCGGATCGACGTTGCGGATGCGGTTCATGCGCCGCATGGCGACAACAACCGACGGTTGCCCGGCCTGCGGAACTGCGCCGCCGCACATACCCGTATTGCCGCCTTGCGGGACAATTGCGATACCCATCTCCGAACAGGTCTTCACGACGCGGGACACATCCTCCGCGGTCTTGGGAAACACCACGCAGAGCGCCTCGCCCGTAAAGCGGCGTCGCCAGTCGATGACGTGGCTCTGAATTGCCGCCGGGTCCTGAAGAAGGTGCTCGTCGCCGACAATGGCGCGCAATGCACTTGCGATCGCGGACAAATTGGACCTCTACGCGTCGGGAACGATTGGCGCGGGAACGTGGGACATCAATGCTCCAGCAACAATGTCGAGATGTCACCAGTTGATCCTAATTTCAACCAATGACATCAAGACGCTAGCGCCCGCGACGATTTCTGTCCAGCGCGGATCGCTTCTTCGCGATTCGTCCCGCCGCGGCGGCATCCATATGCATGCGCGTTCCGGTCCCGCGAGACCGGCTTAATCTTCTCCGGGAGCCGTCGGATCTTTGGGCAGCGGTTCGAACTCGTTTGCGAAGTGCGCGACCGTGAATTCCGGGAAGGTGCTAATTCCAGGAAGGCGCGAACCGAATAGCTCCCAGATTTGTGGACGCTTTCTTCCTCAATTCTTAGGCAAGGAGGCCGTGATGGGGACCGGCAATTTCAGTGATGAGTTCAAGCGCTGTGCAGTCGCGTAGATCACCGAGCGGGGTTACCCCGTTGCGGAGGTTTCGAAGCGGCTTGGGGTCAGCCGGCAGTCGCTCTACGCATGGAAGAAGAAGTTCTCGCCGTCGTTCAGTTCGAGCGTTGAGGACCAGACAGCGGAGATCCGTCGGCTGAAGAAGGAACGGGCGCGGACCCTCGCAGCGTCGTATCTGCGCCGGGCCTCCGCAGCTCGGCCGCTCACCAGGCCGCGCCAGTGGGCCCCGGTCTCCACGTTCGGCTGTTGCGGCACGCGCCTTGCCGGATGCCCCGCGGATCGTCTGCGATGCGGATCTTGGTAGTCGTCTTGACGATGCCCCGAACGTTGAGCGCCGTTTACTCCGCCGGCACCCCGCGGACGCAGTACGGAAGCCCGATCCTCGACCGATGAAATCCGTCACGTTCGTCGAACCCCGAACCCGAATATTGCGCTCTTTGTTGCACAGAGTTCCGCGCAGATCCGAGCCGAAAGGCCAGACGAATCGCATAAACTGCCTATATTCCAGTGGATTAGTCTTCGGGAGGCTGGCGGAGCGGTAGGAACCGGGTTCCAACGTTCTCCACTTCGCAGTTCGGCATCAACGGCGGACTCGCTGTCGCGCAAACGGGTATGCGGTGTATGAGCCTTCGCCGCGCCCGGCCCCTATCCGGACCTGGCTGCGACGCCAAGGCGACGCGCGGCGACCTTTTCGACCACGGCCAACACGATCTCGATCGTCATCGCCATGAGCGCCGCCGGAAGGGCGCCTGCGAACAGACGCACGGGATCCATCATGGCAATCCCCTGGAGGATCAGGTCGCCAAGTCCCCCCGCACCGACGAACGCGGCAAGCGTCGTGACGGCGACTCCCTCGACGGCCGCGGTTCGCACGCCGCCGAGAATCGCCGGAAGCGCCAGAGGCAACCTGACCAGACGAAGGGATTGCCCCCGGCTGAGGCCGAGAGCCAGGTCGGCCTCGAGGAGCGAATGCTCGATGTTTCGCAGGCCGATGTAACTGTTCAGGTAGATCGGCAGCAGCGCCCGGAGTGTGAGGGCGAAGAGGGCCGGCGCGAAGCCGATGCCGAATAGCGGTACGGCGACCCCCAACAGGGCAATCGACGGGATCGACTGGGCGAGATTGGCGAACGCCTGGCACCACCGTGCGATCGCCATCGTGCCGAGGGATGCGATCGCCGCCGGAATCCCGATCGCCGCCGCCAACGCCACGGCAATCCCTGTCAGCGCGAGATGGTCTCCGATGAGACGAAGCACCTGCGCCTGATGGGAGACGAAGAAGCCGACGAGGTCGCTAGTCATCGCCCGGCCGAGATCCGCTCGAGCCGACGCAGGCCGGCATCGAGCGCAAGCGCGAGGAGAGCGATCGGCAGCACTCCGGCGATGATCATCTGGCTGTCGAGCGTGGCGATTCCGCGAAACACCAGCTTGCCGAGGCCGCCGGCACCGATGTACGCCGCGATCGTCGCTATCCCGACGCCCATCACCGCCGCGACGCGGATACCGCCGACGATCAGCGGGAGAGCCGCCGGCAGCTCAACCAGCCTCAACCGTTCCCATTCCGACAGACCGAGACCTGTCGCGGTTTCATCTTGAGCCGCCGGGACGCCTGCGAGCCCGACTGCGGTATTCCTCGTGATGACGAGCAGCGAATAGACCGCCTGGCCGATGACGGCCGTATCGGTTCCAAGCCCGGTGAGTGGAATCAGGAACGCGAAGAGCGCCAGGCTCGGCGTGATGTAGAGAAGCCCCGTCACGAGCAACACCGGTATCTCGAGAGAGCGCACCCGGTCGATCAGGATGCCGAGCGGCAGGGCGATGGCGGTGGCGAGCAGAATGCCTCCAAAGACGATGGTCGCGTGTTGGAGAAGCAGCCAGAGGATCTGCGCGGGATGCGAGAGCAGATAGGTCACGAAACGTCCTCCCGCCGCAGTGCGGACGCTATGGCGCTGAACACTGCGTTGATCGACACCGGCCCGTCGCCGGGCGGGACGATGTCGATCCGCGACGGCACATCCGACGCTGCGCCGAGTTGCTGGAGCAGGTCGGCGATTGTCGCCTCGGGGCCGACGTCCACCGCAGGGCCCGGCATGCCGGTTGGACCGCGCGGCAGATCGGCGACCCGCGTCACGCGCAAGGCCTCCGACGCTCCCACCTGCTGCAGGAACCGGCTGACGAACGGGTCTGCCGGCGCGAGCAGGAAGTCGCGTGGACTGCCCTGCTGAACGACCTTTCCGTGGTCCATCAGCACCAGCGTGTCGGCGAGCGCGAACGCCTCGGAAAGATCGTGCGTCACGAGGACGATCGTCTTGCCCAGGCGCTTCTGGATGGCGCGGAGCTCGACCTGCAATTGCGGCCGCAGAAGCGGGTCGACTGCGCCGAACGGCTCGTCCATCAGGATGATATCCGGATCGGCGGCGAGCGCGCGGGCCACGCCGACCCGCTGCTGCTGTCCGCCCGACAGCTGCGCGGGGTGGCGATCCAGGAGCTCGACCGAAAGCCCGACGAGTGCGAGCAGTTTAGCCGCCCGGTCCCGGCGCATCTGACGCGGCGCGCTTTCCAGCCGGAGGGGAAGTCCAATGTTCTCGGCAATCGTCATATGGGGGAAGAGACCCACCTGCTGGATGACGTAGCCGATGCTGCGGCGCAGCTTCACTGCGTCGATGTCCCGGATATCCTCGCCGCGGACGCGAATGGTGCCGGTATCGGCCGGCACCACCCGGTTGATCATCTTCAGCGTCGTCGTTTTGCCGCAGCCCGACGGGCCGATAAGGACGCAGATCTCCCCTCGCCGAACCGATAGAGAGACATCCCTGACAGCATGGACGTCGCCGAAGCGCTTTCCGACTCCGGCAAGCTCCACCGCAAACGTGTCTGGGATACCGTCCGCCAACGTTCAGTGCACCTTCATCGCGATCCCGTGGCTTTCTCCCAGCTGACGGAGGCGGGCCGAAAGCTCGCGGGCGATTTCGAGACTGTCGGACAATGGATACCGGTCGATATCAAAGTCGAACAGATCCTTCAGCGTCTGCCGGGCGACGTCCGTCAGAACCATCGTCCCGTCGTCCTCGAAGTACTCGATACCCTCGGCCTTCTGCGCGGCGACATTGATGGCGATCGCCTCGTCGCGCGTCACGCCTTTCGGCAGCGCCAGGGTCGGGGCGGGCCACAGGACCACCGGATAGCCGCCGACCATGCCGTCGGGCCCCGGAACGTGGACGACCGCCCCCGACCCCGTGAGCCAGGCTGTCACTGTGCCCATCGCGGAGGCCGCGACGACCCATGTGGCGCCCGAGGCGCCGGGGATGCGCGCCGCGTCGGGAACGCGGGACAGGAGCCGCGGCACATCGATCATGTCCGTAACATCCGATCCGTCCAGCCCGATCCGGAGCACGAAGTCCAGTCCGCGGCTGTTGCCATGCATCAGGACATTGTACGCGTGGAAGTGATGGGCAATGACGTGGACATCGACGCGGGCAGCTGACACCCCAAGCTCCTTTGCCGCGAGATGGCGCGCCGGCGCGACGAGGAGATCGCCGTTGCCAATGCCGACGAGAGGCGCAAGACCGGCACGGGCCAGCGCGGGGTTCGTTCCGTCGGGATAGGCCGAGTTGATCACCGCGGCGGGGACGCCCGACTGCTTCACCGCCTTCATGAGCCGATAGGCGAGCGCCGCATGACCGGGTGCCCAGATCCCGGATCCAGCGCCCACCGCGTGGAGCCGCGCCTTCACGTCCTCGGGAAGTAGGTCGCGGAGCCACCAGCTCGCGAGCGTCGTGGCGTTCACGACCAGATCTGGACGCTCTTCCGCGATCAGCTCGGCTGTGGCGTCGACGTCCGCCAGATTGCCCGCGCGGAAACGAACGTCGGGAACGTGACCCCAGCAAAGCGCTCCCTGCAGCACCGAGTTCATCTTGCGTAGCCCGTGGTCGGCGTCGATGTCTACGCCGACTATGCGACCGCGGAATATGGGAGACCGGGCGAGCAGTTCGGCGACGAGGCCTCCGAGCTCGCCCAGGCCCATGATCATCACGCACTGATGCGCCGTCATAGAGAGTGCTCCGTCGCGATCCGGTTCTTAGCCCTCACTCGATGATCCCTTTCGCCTTCAGCGCTTCCATCGCCACCTCTTCGGCGGGACGCTTGTCGATATCGACCGCGGCGTTCAGCTCGATCATCTCGGCTTCCGTGAACTTCCCGCCGAGCTTGCTCAAGGCGTCCGCAACCGCCGGGTCGGCCTTGATCGCATCCAGCCGCACCACCGGCGTCAGGTAGTAGGGCGGGAAGAATTGCTTGTCGTCCTTCAAGACGACGAGGTCGTTCGCCTTGATCCGGGCATCGGTCGTGAACACCGAGATGACATCGACCGAACCCGACGAGACCGCCTGGTAGACGAGCCCCGGGTCCATGCCGCGACTGTCGCCGAACTTGATGCCGTAGACTTCCTCCAGTCCCGGAAGGGCGTCGGGGCGCACGAGAAACTCCTGGGTGGAGCCGATCGTCAGGTCGCCCGCCTTGCCGGCGAGATCCGAGATGGTCTTGATGCCGAGCTTCTCCGCGTCCGCGCGCTTCATGGCGAGCGCGTAGGTGTCGTTGAAGCCGAAGGGCGTCAGCCAGGTGCTGTCGAACTGCTTCTCGTACTCGGACTTAACCGTGTCGTAGACCTTGCCGGGATCGCTGCTCACCGGCATCTTGAGCTGCACGAGAAGGGCCGTGCCAGTGTACTCCGGGTAGGCGTCGATCTCGCCCGACACGAGCGCCTGGTGGATGACGCCGGTCCCGCCGAGGCCGATCTGGCGCGTCACCGGGATACCGGCGTCCTCGAGCACGTCCGCCATCATGTGCGCGGCTAGTATGCTTTCCGTGTAGTTCTTCGAACCGATCGTCACGGGATCGGCAGCGTCCGCCACGACGGGGAGCAATAGGGCTGTCGCGCAGGCGAGCCCGCGGATCAGGATGGAGCGACGATTCTGCATGACGAGTCCTCCTCTGTTGATCCCGACAGAAGATGCGCTCGTCGCGGCAGGGACAAGCCGCCAAAGCGACGTCACTTTGGCGCCTTGAATTGCCGAGGCGGGCATGACCTACTGCCGTCGATATGCGAACGATGCGATCAGAGGCGCGGCCGGTATCGGGTCCCGGCGATTTGCCCGCATGGCCTGAAGAGGACTTCAGCCTTGTACTCGTCGGACTCGGCGAGGTCGGCACCCGGCTACTCTACGCGCTGGCGGCTGACGTTCCGGATCGCGCCCGCGTCGTCGTGATCAGCAGGGACGAGGCGCGTTCCAAGCCCAAGGTCTCCGCCGCTCGCCTGTCGGCAAGCTATCTCGAGCGGTTTCCCGATATCGATCTGCAATGCCTCGACCTCTCGGAGAGAGACCGCCTTGTCGACCTGATTGGGAGGATCCGACCAGATATCATCGTCAATACGGCTTCCCGTTCTCCCTGGTGGGCCCGTGGCCTGCTACCCGCCCTGATCCGTACACGCCTCGAAATGGTCGGCGCCGGGCCGGGCCTTTGGGCGCCGGGCCATCTCGCTCTGACGGCCCGCATCGCTGCAGCCCGCGACGAAGCGGCCTCGGACGCCGTTCTGGTGAACGCGGCTTATCCGGACGTCGTCAATCCTGCCCTGGCACGAAGCGGCGCCGGCCGGATCGTCGGCGCCGGGAACATTGACTTGCTGACCCCCGCCGCCCGGCGCGTCATCGCGAGAGATCTCGGCGTCTCCGCGAAAGCGGTTTCCCTCACGCTCGTCGCGCACAACTTCCATTCGTCCGGAATCCTCACCGGCAATCCGATCGGCAGCCTGCGGCCAATCCTCCGGACGTTTGTCGACGGGGTGGACCGGAGCGGCGAGATCGACGTGGACGACCTGTGGCGCAGGATACCCCAGGAGGCGCCCATTCCGAGAGGCTCGGGTGCTGCAGCGATCCTCGTCGGCTCGATGACACGGATGCTTCGCGGACTGCTGTCGACGACGGCCGTGCGAACACATGCCCCCGGTGTAGCCGGGCTGCCCGGCGGCTATCCCATTTTTGTCAGCCGGTTGGGGGCAACCATCGACCTGCCGCCCGAGATTGCGCTGGACGAAGCCGTCGAAGTCAATTGCGCAGGCCAGCGAGCAGAAGGGATCGAGATCATCCGCGGCGACGGCGCACTGGTGCTAACCGAGACCGCGCGCGAAGTACTTCAGAGCGTATTCGGGATCGAATGCGAAGCCGTGCTGCCGGACGAAGCCCAGGAATTCGCGACCAGGCTCTTGGCCAGTCTCGATGAACTCGCTCGGCGCTATGGCATCCACATCGCCGATTTCGACCCGCACCGACGCACCGCCCGGGGTTGATCAACGCTCCTCGTCTAGCATCTCCCGCTGCAGCTTCTCGCTGATGGCTTCGAGAATCCACGTATTGCGCGAGACGTAGCCGGCACGCCTGCGCAGGGAGCGATCAATCTGGTCGAAGACGAAGCGTGCCGCCCGGAGCGTGAATCGGGCCTCTTCGAGATCCTGATTCGACCGTTCAAGTTTCTCTTTCACTCGAGCCCGACATTTCAAAGAGGAGCCGGCACGGGTTCAGCCCACTAGGCTCTGATTGTCAGGGTGTGACGTTGCCCCCTGAAGTGCCTCGGTTTGAACTGGACTCCGTCAGAAGGAGACGGAGATGAAGAAGAACCGATACAGTGAGGGTCAGATCATTGCGGTGCTGAAGGAGCACCAGGCAGGGATTC
>JAEWYT010000178.1 GCA_023458595.1 Pseudomonadota bacterium | reverse complement strand
CCCCCGGCGCGGACCCGCCGCCCCCAATGGTTCTACGAGGAATATGCTGGCGGCGCCGGCGTGACCGCGCTGGGCATGAACCCCGGGTACTTCAACCCCGATCAGCCCACGGAAGCGCCTCCGCAAGAAGAGCGCAGCCGCATCCTGGACCTGTTCCGCAACTGATGCGCCCACAAAAAAGCCCGGTGGTCACCCACCGGGCTTTTTTCATTCATGGGCTTGGCGATCACCCGCCAGCCGTCAGACCGTCTTGGCGGTGAATGCCAAAGTCAGTCCCGATTGGGCGCTGGCAAAACGGCTCAGGTTCTCGAAGAACTCACCGCCGCCCTTGGTGTCCTGCCAGTGCTGGCCATCGAACTTGTAGTGAAAGCCACCGGCCTTGGCCGCCATCCAGATTTCATGCAACGGCTTTTGCTGGTTGATCACGATCTGCGTGCGGTTGGCAAACACCAAGGTCACCATCCCCCCCACGCGCTGGGCATCAATGTCCGCGTCGGTCTCATCGTTGAGCCGATCGCACGACTGCTCCACGGCCAGCAGCAACTGCTCGGCTCTGTCTAAATATTCAAGGTCGGTCATTACAATCCACTCATGTTGAATGCTCCCCAAATTCTAGTCAGGTGCATTGCCCTTGCCGTTTGTACGGCGGCCTTGGCAGCCTGCGGCCAGCGCGGACCTTTGTACCTGCCCACCGACCCCGCGGCCCAAGGGCGTGCCTCCCTGCCCGATACAGTGCTGCCGAACACCCCTGCGCCGGGCACCACCCCGCCACCTGCGCCGGCACGCTGAACCTGCGGCGGCTGGGCGACGGTCTGCGCCCACCGGCCGGGTGCGCAGCATACAGTGGATTGCGCTTGATCAAGCACTGGCCGGTCCACGTATCCTACAGTGGGCCCTTTTTCCGCATCGCACCTGCAGATGGCCATAGAACTCTACCGTGACAAGACCCACGCTTGCCTGATGTTCACCGACCTCATGGAGGAAGATGGGCAGGCCGTGCAGTGCAACCAGTTTCTGATCGTCGACCATGGCACCGGCGCCATCATCGACCCCGGCGGCAACCTGGCCTTCAACGAGCTGTTCATGGGCATGACACGGCACTTTGCGCCGCAAAAGCTCTCCTACGTCATCGCCTCCCACGCCGACCCGGACATCATCGCGTCGCTGGACCGCTGGATGAGCAGCACCAAGGCCTCTCTGGTCATCTCGCGCGTCTGGGAACGCTTCGCGCCGCACTTCACCAAAGTGGGCAAGACCGAAGACCGCGTGATCGGGGTGCCGGACAGCGGCGGCCGCCTGCCGCTGGGGCGCACAGAACTGCTGCTGCTGCCGGCGCACTTCATGCACTCCGAGGGCAACTTCCACTTCTACGACCCGATCAGCCGCATCCTCTTCACCGGCGACCTGGCGGTGTCCATGACCACCGGGGCCGAGGCACGCAAACCCGTGGTTCACATGCCCAGCCACATCCCGCGCATGGAAGCCTTCCACCGCCGCTACATGGTGTCCAACAAAATCCTGCGCCTGTGGGCCCAGATGGCCCGCCAGCTGGACGTGCAGATGCTGGTGCCCCAGCACGGCGCCCCCATCATCGGCAAGCGGGCGATCGAGGACTTTTACTGCTGGATTGAAAACCTGGAGTGCGGCATCGACCTGTTCGGTGCGCAGCACTACCAGATCCCCTCGGCCCAGATCGATCCCGTCACCCGGCAGATGCGCACGGGCCAGCAGGCGGTGGCCACGCCCTGAGCACCACCGCCAGTGCATGGTGGCAGACCGGTATCCCCCAGCGGCGCCGATAGCGATAATGCAACACATGGCACTCTTGGCTGAAGGCATCCTCAAGCTGCACTGGGACCAGACGGTCCCGGTGAACATTGCGCACATCGTCAAAAGCATGGGCGTGCGGCTGTCGCTGGAAGACAGCGTGCCCTGCAGTGCCCGCCTGTCCATCACCGCAGGCAACCAGGCCCAGCTGCAGCTGTCACGCCAGCTGCCCCACCTGCACCAGCGCTATGTGGTGGCCCACGCCCTGGCGCACGTGGCCCTGCACCACCTGCGCCCCGGCATGCAGCGCGAGCTGCACCTGTCCGAGGATTTCCGGCTGGATTTCGGTGTGCCCCACAACCTGGAAGCCAACGACTTTGCCCTGCGCCTGCTGATGCCCGAGCCGGCGCTGCGCTACGCTGTCGAGCAGATGCAGGCGCGCAGCATGGGCGAACTGGAGCATGTGTTCGCCGTGCCGGCCCTGTTCATCAAGCAGCGCCTGAGCGACCTGGGGATGGAGCTGCCACGGGCCCAGCCGCGTGCGCGCCGCAGCACCCGCCCGCCGGTGCAGGACGTCTGAACGGCGGTGAGCCCCCCTGGCCGCGCAGCGCCCAGTACGGTACCCCCCCCGATGCTCATCAGGCCAGCGCGCGCTGGATCAAGATCTTCTGCACATCGCTGGTGCCTTCGTAGATCTGGCACACGCGCACATCGCGGTAGATGCGCTCGACCGGGAAGTCGCTGACCACGCCGTAGCCCCCCAGGGTCTGGATGGCGGCGCTGCACACGCGCTCGGCCATCTCGCTGGCGAACAGCTTGGCCATGGCAGCCTCCTTCAGGCAGGGCAGGCCGGCATCGCGCAGGCTGGCCGCATGCCAGATCAGCTGGCGCGCGGCCTCAATCTGCGTGGCGCAGTCGGCCAGCCGGAATCCCACGGCCTGGTGGTTGAAGATCGGCTGGCCAAAGCTCTCGCGCTCCTTGGCGTACTGCAGCGCGCACTCGAAGGCAGCGCGCGCCATACCCACGCTTTGGGCGGCGATGCCGATGCGCCCGCCTTCCAGCGCACTCAGTGCGATCTTGTAGCCCTCGCCTTCGGCGCCGATCAGGTTGGCGGCAGGGATGCGGCACTGGTCGAAATTGATCTGCGCCGTGTCGCTGCTGTGCTGGCCCAGCTTGTCCTCCAGCCGCGCCACCACATAGCCAGGGCTGTTGGTGGGCACCAGGAAGGCGCTCATGCCCTTCTTGCCCGCGGCCTTGTCGGTCACGGCGATCACGATGGCCACGTCGCCGTTCTTGCCGCTGGTGATGAACTGCTTGACGCCCTGGATGACGTAATCGCCACCATCGCGGGTGGCCGTGGTGCGCAGCGCCGAGGCGTCCGAGCCGACATGCGGCTCCGTCAGGCAGAAGGCGCCCAGCATGTCGCCCTGCGCGAGCGGCTTGAGCCATTGCTGCTTTTGCGCCTCGCTGCCATAGCGCATCAGGATGGCGTTGACCGGACAGTTGGTCACGCTGATCACGGTGCTGGTGCCGCCATCACCGGCGGCGATCTCTTCCAGCACCACGGCCAGGCTCACATAGTCCAGGCCGGCGCCGCCGTACGACTCGGGCACGCAGATGCCATAGCAGCCCAGCGCCGCCAGGCCGCGGTGCACGTCCTGGGGGAAATGGTGTTCCTTGTCCCAGCGCGCGGCGTGGGGGGTGATCTGCTCCTGCACAAAGCTGCGCAGGGCCTCGCGGATCATTTGCTGGTCTTCGGTCAGCAGCATGGGGGGTGTCTCCTTGGTTTTATATCAATAAGAGCTGCCAGCGCAGGTGCTTGCTTGGTTTCAATACAAAAAGTATTTGAAGTGCTTGTCTATCCTGCGCTGCCAGCTATGCTTTTTCAGCCCTTGCAGCGCTCGCCGTTGTAGCGCAGCAGGCCGCCCCGGTCTTCCAGGGTCAGCTGGTCGACCGTGTCCAGCATGCCCTGCCCGCTGGTCTCGACCGTGATCGGTGCGGCGGCG